>CALVHN010000009.1 GCA_944327845.1 uncultured Bacilli bacterium | reverse complement strand
ACCAAAACCAGTTCCAAAAGAATCAATAGTCTTATTAAGATACAAAACAGTATTTATTAGTGGATTTCTTGCGATTGGCCCATTTGAACCATCTGCAAAATCTTCTGGAGTTTTTCCTTTTACTAAAAATCCAGGATTGTACACATGAATCTTAGTAGGTGTAATATAAATTTCGCTAAAAGAACTGTTATTAACTCTCATATGTGCAAAGCTATTAACTATAATTTCTCTTATAGCTTCTAAAGGTATTTCTGGTTTTTCAACTCTTTCCAAACCTCTAATTTCTGCCTGCCATCGTGTATTTTCGATTATATATCTGTATGCTTTTTCAATACATTCTAAAATATTACCTTTAAATATTTGATTGTCAATAAATGATATTCTCTCATCGGTTGGATAGATTGCTAACTTTAATGTCCAAGGTTTCAAATTAGAAAACAAATATAATCCAGCATTATTAAGTTTATCATTTTTTAATAATCCTAATTTTATTAGGGTATCTTTTGTATCCTTATAGATAAAAGAAATTCTTCCTACTTCATTACCTTTATTTATGTAATTAATCAATAAATCTTCATCAATGACTTCTATACCATAAGGAGTTAATTCATTTTCCCATTTTGAATAATCAATATTTTTGTTTATAAAGAAGTTTTCTAATTGAGAATTACTCATTAATAAATCTTCATCGTCAGATCTTATATAATATCGTCCATATGCTGAATAAGGAGTATCATCTCCATATACTTCTACTTTTATAATTTGTTTACTTCCAACTTCGATAATATTAATAGAAGGATTTATAACAGGTCTAATGTTATTTTTTATTTGTACAGAAATATCTTTGGTCGTATCTTTTCCGATTTGTTGTCCTACAATTTCGCCTTCATTATTTACTCCAAAGTATAATAAACCGTAATTATTTTTATTTAACATTGAAGATAATGATATAATAGCTTGTTTTAATTCACTAGTGGATTTCTTAAATTCGAGTTTTTCATTTTCACGTTTTTCAACCATAATATATCTCTTTTTTGTAACTTTATCATAACATTTTTGTTACAATAAAACAAGTGAAATGTTACATTAAATTATATTACATAATATAAAACAATGATGGTTGATGAATAAATTGAAATTTATCAATAAAAAATTATTTTTGATTGAAACCCTCTTAATTGCAAGATTTTTTCTCAAAAAAGAAAAAAAGTTTTTTGTGCGACAAAAAATTTATTATGCTATAAAAAGTTTTTAGTTCAAAATCACAAGCTAAAACTTCATTGTTAGAGAACAGATGGTAAGTCGCTTATGCTCAATTTATGTTAAATAACTGCTAAATTTTTATAATTTTGGTTCAAAAAAAGGTTTGATTAGCCATTTCTAGCGTATCAAACCTATGCTTTCTTTATGGTGCTCGAGATCGGAATCGAACCGGTACGGTATTGCTACCAAAGGATTTTAAGTCCTTCGCGTCTACCTGTTCCGCCACTCGAGCAAGATAAGTGGTGATCCACTGGAGATTCGAACTCCAGACCCCTTGATTAAAAGTCAAGTGCTCTACCGACTGAGCTAGTGGATCAAATGTTGGCTGGGATGGCTGGATTCGAACCAGCGCGTGACAGAGTCAAAGTCTGTTGCCTTGCCACTTGGCTACATCCCAATGAAAGGCAATGGTGGAGGGGGGCAGATTCGAACTGCCGAACCCGAAGGAATAGATTTACAGTCTACCGCGTTTAGCCACTTCGCTACCCCTCCATCTCACTATACTTGGTGGATGTTAGAGGGCTCGAACCTCTGACCTCCGCCGTGTAAAGGCGATGCTCTCCCAACTGAGCTAAACATCCAAGATTAACTCACACGTTTAGCGTGCCTAAATAATATATCAAAGAATAAAGATTTAAGTCAATGTTTTTTTAAAAAGTGATATTAATATCCAGGCTTTCCAAGTAATTTGAACATGTTCTTTTTATAAACTTCGACACCTGGTTGATTAAATGGATTAACTCCAAGTAAGTATCCGCTCATTGCACAAGCTTTCATAAAGAAGAAGAATAATCTTCCTAATTCAAAAGTATCTAATTTAGAAACTGTGATTGTTATATTTGGGTTGTTTGCTATTTGATAGTGAGCCATCAAAGTTCCAAGATATGCTTTTTCATTAATCCAAGAAATTTTCTTACCTTCAAGATAATTTAAGCCATCATAATCTTCATTATCGTGAGGGACAACCATATCATGAGTAGGTTCTTCAATATATAAAATTGTTTCATAGAACATTTTATTCCCTTCTTGAATAAATTGTCCTAATGAATGTAAATCAGTAGTAAAAGTAGCAGATGTAGTTAAAACAGCTTTTCCATCTTTTCCTTCAGATTCATCATAAAGTTGCTTCCACCATTCTTTAAAATAATTAAGTCTATTTTCATATGTTGCAAGCATTTCAACTTTATATCCTTTGTTATAAAGATAAATTCTTTCTAAAGCATATTGATAAGCTTGGTTTTCATAAATGTTATTAGAAGAATATTCTTTCATTCCTGCTTTTATACCATTAAGTAATTCTTTTATATCAATCCCACAACAAGCAAGAGGGAATAAGCCAACAGGAGTAATGACAGAGAAACGTCCACCGATATTATCAGGTAAATCAAATGTTGAATATTTATTTAAATCAGATAATTTTCTTAATGAACCTTTAGTTTTATCTGTTATTGAGACAATTGCTTTTGCTGCTTTTTCTTTACCAACCTTTTTCTCTAATAAATCTCGAATTAATCTAAAACAAACAGAAGTTTCAGTAGTACTTCCAGATTTTGAAACGACACAAATACAATAATTTCTAGTTTTTAAATATTCATAAACTTCATAGATATAATTAGGATCAAGGATATTTCCAAAATAAATAATTTCCATTTTATCTTTATTTTTAAATCCTCTTAAAGCATCAACTGCCGCTTTAGCTCCTAAATATGATCCACCAATTCCACAAAGAACAAGAGTGTCATAATTTTTTCTAAATTCGTTGGCTTTATTGATTATTTGATCGATTTCATCTTTACTAATTTTATTAGCATAATCAAGCCAACCAAGATAATAAGAACCAAGACCTGAACGGTCATTAATCATTTTATCGATATCTTTTACTTTATCGACAAAATCATCAAAATTAACCTTCATTTCTGGTTGAATGTAATCAAAACTTACTTTTATACTCATATATTAATCCTCTCTAATTCTTTTTTAATCATCTGTGGTAGTTTAATTTTTAATTTTGAAAAATCAATATCATTAATATAAGAAATAATTTTTCTAGATGAACTTTCGTTTTTAATTATTTTTAAACTTTCAGGTAAATCTTTTATTGATAATTTTAAAAATTTATTTTTATGATCGATTGATTGAATAATTACTGGAAATTTTTCACCAATTTCAAACAAAGAATAAATATTTGAAATATAGTCATGAGAAATTTCACTTATATGAAGAAGTCCAATATATCCAGCTTCAAAACTAAGGAACACCCCATAATTTTTTATTCCCATCACTAGCCCTTCAACAACATCTTTTTCTTTGTATTTAATATCAAAATTCATAGTTATCCTTATTTACCAAATAATATTTTAGTAGTTCTAAATCATTTAGAGTAGTGATTTTTAAATTAAATACATTACCTTCAATAAATTTTACATTTGGATAATCATTAAAGATTTGAATATCATCTGAATAGTCAAATTTATTGTTATTATAAGCCTTGATATGTTGATTAAAAATTATTTCAAATTTAAAACATTGTGGAGTTTGAATTAAGAAAGTTTTATTTCTATCTAGATAGATAAATTTTTCTAAATCGTTAAAACCTGCGATGCTGTCATGAATTTTTAATATAGTAGTTGTTGCATCAAATATTTTTAAACCTTCAATATTTTCATTAATAATTTTTTGGCTGAGTCCTGGCCTTGCAGCATCATGAATTAAAACATATTCAGAATGTAAGCAGTTATTTATATAGTTTAAAGCATTAAAAACAGATAATTGGCGTGTTTTTCCTCCACAAACTAAATAGATTGGTTTTGTTATTTTAATTTTAGCTAAAGAATTTTTAATTAAATCAAAATGTTCGCTTTTATAAACTAGTAAAACATTATCTATGTTATTGTTTTTTATTAATTCTTCTAATGCAAATAAGTACAATTCCTTATTGTTAATTTGAATAAATTGTTTAAAAGTATCTTTTAAACCTAATCTTTCACTATTTCCAGCTAATAAGAGAATAGCAGTAATCATAATTGATTAATTAGCCTCTCTTTTTTGAAATTTAATTTTTCATTAATTGAGATTGAATCAATTATTAATTTAACAATTTTTTCTAAGTCGCCATTAATTGAATAATCAGCTTTTGAAATATAATCGACTCTTCCATCTTCAAATAGCGAAGAAACCTTATCTCTTTTTCCTTTTGGATAAACTGCAATTGAATGACCTCCATTTTGTTTAACAACAATCATGCATGGAACATCAGTTAAACCATCACCAATATAAATCATATTTTGATAATTAATTCGTCTATTAATTGTTTTTTCATTAATTTCACGATCGTCATTAATATCAGTTGCACCTTTTGAAATACGGAACACATACTGAGTTTTTTGAGTATAATTTACCATGGTTTTTGGCCAAAAAGCATTATTTGTTTCAGAATCATAAAGATATTCGCAACCAAATATTTCCTTAAATTCTTTTGCAATAGGGGTACCAAGAACAATCTCTCTATTGCCACTTGTAATAATATAATGTTCAATTTTTATATTTTTTTCTTTTCCATAATCATTGATTCTTCTAAACCAAGAATAGACACCATCATAAAATTTAACATCTTTTCCTAATGAATTTAGATATTCTTTTGTTAAAGGAATATTTTTTTCTTTGCAAGTAAGAATCATCATATATAGATAACCCAAAATCTTATCCATATTATATTTTTTACAAAATTTTTCAGTTCTTTTCCAAAATTCTTCAGGAGTATATCCAACATTAGGAATAAAAGAATAGTTTTGCATATCCTCAATTGCTAATGTTCGGTCGAAATCATACATAATTGCAGCAATAGTTTCTTTAGCCATTTTTTACCTCGTTTAGTAATATTTTAGCATTAAATTAGTATTTATTCATTATCAAAAAATATGTAAGGCTAATGATTTTTTAAAGGTTAAAAATTATTAAAATTTTAAAAAACCTTGTAAAACGTAAAAAATATAAAATTTTTAAAAAATCTATTATTAGATAAACATGCAAGATATAAGTTTTGAGTGAAGTATGATAATTTTTAATAGGATTAAAAAAATAAAAACCTCCAAAGCTTTTTGGAGGTAATGTTTTTATTGGTGCGAGAAACGGGAATCGAACCCGTATGAGTCACCCCACACGCCCCTTAAACGTGCGCGTCTACCTGTTCCGCCATTCTCGCAGGCTTTTTATTATAATAAATTATTTTAGTAAAATAAAGATTAAGTTTTTATATAAAATACTTTATACCAAAAATATAAAAAATATAAAAATATGGAAAGAAATAAGTACAAGATAGGTATTATTGAAGATAACAAAGAAGAAGCAAATTTGTTAATCGCATTATTAAGTAACTTTGAAAAGGAAAACAATCTCTCTTTTGATGTATTATCCTTTCAAAACCCTAATATTTTTATTGAAAAATATACCTTTCAATATGATATATTATTTGTTGATATTGATTTAATCTCGTCAATTGATGGAATAGAATTATCTCATAGAATAAGAAATATCGATAAAGATGTTGTAATAATTTTTATCTCAAATCTAGGTAAATTAGCTAATAAAGGATATGAAGTTGATGCGATCAATTTTTTAATTAAACCAGTTAATTATGAACAAATAAAAATAACTTTAAAAAAAGCAATAAGAATACTTGAAAGTAAAGATATAAAATATATTTTTGTCTATACAAATAATAATTTAAGAAAAATTAATATAAATGATATTTTATATGTTGAAGTTGTTACTCATTCAATAAAATTACATTTAACAAATGAAGTAATAGAAACTAATGGTACATTAAAAGAAATCGAGAAAAAAATAAATAGTGATACCTTTGAAAGATGCAATTATTGTTATCTTGTAAATTTTAAATATATCGATGGTATCAGTAAATATGAGTGTTTAATTGGGAAAGAAAAACTACAAATATCTCACCCTCGAAGAAAAGAATTTATAAAAAAATTTATGGATTATTTGATGAGGAATAATAACTAATTAGTAAATATGGAATTATATTCAACAATAGTTTTACATTTCTTTATTCAAATGATTACAGGGTCTTTGTTTTTTACCTATAATTTAAAAAATGTAAGAAAGTTTTGGTATTTAAGAGCAATATTATCAATTGGAATATCGTTAGTAATTTCCTATTTATTTTTCCTTTTAGCTCAAAAATATAATTGGAATTATTTAACAAATCTTGTGATTTATTTAGTAATGTTTATCTGTTTAACAGTTTCTTATATTTTTACTTTTAACTACAAAATAAAAGAAGCAATTATTGTTTTAACAATAAGTTATTGTGTTCAACATATTTCTTATCAATTATCTTTCCTTTTAGCTGAAAGTTGGATACTTAATACTCGAATTATTAATATAATACTTGCATCAAGCTTTCCTCTTATATATTTAAATTATATTTTCTTAGGTCTTCAATTTATATTAAATTTAGAAATTAGCCTTATTTTGCAGAGATTTTTTAAGAAAAACTACAAATATAGTATTTCGTCACAAATGTCCTTAGGTTTTTCAATATTTACTTTATTAGTAGTTATTGTTCTTTACACATACGTTTTAAAATCTCCAGTTATTTATTTTGATGTAATTTTAAGAGTTGTTATTTCCATCTTTTGTATAATTTTCTGTATTTTTATCATTATGTTAATTATCGGCACATTTGCAAGTAATAAAAGAAGAGATGATGCACTTAAAATGAATATGTTTTATAAAGATATTTTAAATCAATATCATACATCAAAAGAAGCAGTTGAATTTATTAATATTAAAATTCACGACCTTAAAAAAATAATGAATGATAATAAAAATAAAATGATGAGTGAAGACGATATTGATAGCATTACAAAAGCAATATCTTTATATGAAGAAAGTTATGATACAAATAATGATTTTTTAAACGGAGTTTTAACCTCAAAAGCTATTATTTTTAATAAATATGATATTAAAGTAAGCATTATGGCAGATGGCGAACTTTTAAATAAAGTATTTAATGAAAATGAAATAATATCTTTATTTACAAATATTTTTGATAATGCAATTGAAGCTTTATTAAATATTGAAGATAAAAATAAAAGATATATAAATTTAATAATTAAAAATAAAGCTAACTTTCTTTATATAGAAGAATCTAATCCAACAATTAATGATGTTTCAATTGTAAATAATTCAATTTTAACAACTAAATTAGAAAATAAATCAAATCATGGATATGGCACAAAAAGTATTGTTCTTACAATTAAAAAACATAATGGAAAAGTTAAATTTGAAAAAATAGATGATCACTTTTATTTAAAAATAATTGTTCCAATTGATAAATAATTTTTATCTATAATAACCAATAATTTAAGGTTATGTGTTTAAAACATTAAGTTATGTGTAAGCGCTTACATTTGAATTATAGATTTTTTAATATACTTGTAATGCTTAATTAAAGGAGGATTTTATGAAGCATAAAAAATTTATAATTGGCAATTCCATTGGAATTGGTTTAAGCGCAATTATTTTATTAGCTCTTAATATTGTTGCGCTAGGCACACCAGTAAGACAATTAATTACTACTTATCTTGGTGGTTCAGGACTTCAAAGTAATGAAGATGTATCGACAAGCGATTCGTATAAGAACGCTGGTGAAGTCGTTGATCAAATTATGGACGAAGGTATGGTATTACTTAAAAATGAAAACAATGTATTACCATTAAATAGTGAAAATTTAACTCAAGATGTAAATGTTAATGTCTTTGGAATCAATACAATTAACATTCAATATGGTGGATCAGGATCTGGTGCAAGTAGTGTTGATGATGCTGAAACATATTTATCATCATATGAAGGTGCTCATATTAAATATAATCAAGATATTATCGATTTAATGACCGAACATTTAGATGAAGCTGATACAGATGTTGGTAATCCATTAGGAAATACTTTTTTCCCTGCAAGACCAACAATTGATTTATCATTATATGAAGCAAATTTAGCAGATTATAAAGCTTACTCTGATACAGCTATTGTTAATATCGGAAGAACTGGTGGTGAAGGTATGGATATCCCTACTGGTGAACCAGGTGATCAAAAAGATCATAGTGGAACAGGTGTTGAAGCTGATTATCTTGAATTATCAGAAGAAGAAATCGAATTAGTTAATTGGGTAGGAGAAAACTTTGAGAAAGTAATTGTTTGCTTAAATGTTGCAAATCCTATGGAATTATCAGTTTTAGATAACAAAAATATTGATTCAGTACTTTGGATTGGGCATCCAGGTGCTTATGGATTATCAGAAGTAGGAAAAGTATTAAGAGGTGCAGTTAATCCAAGTGGAAGACTTGTTGATACTTGGGCATATGATACAAAAAGCTCCCCAGCATATTGGAACGCAAATACAATTTATACTAAACGATATACTGGTGGTGAAGGATATTATGTTGATTACCAAGAAGGAATCTATGTTGGCTATAGATATTATGAAACCAAATATGCAAATGATGAAGAAGGTTATAAAAAAGCAGTTCAATATCCATTTGGATATGGTTTATCATATACAGATTTCACTTGGGAAGTAGTTGGCAATAATTTTAATGATGAAACTATTAGTATCGATGTAAAAGTTACTAATGAAGGCAATAAAGCCGGTAAAGATGTTGTTGAGCTTTATGTTACTCCACCTTATACAGCTGGTGGTATTGAAAAAGCACATAAAAACTTAGTTGCTTTTGAAAAAACAACCCTTCTTGAACCAGGACAATCTGAAACCGTTACTTTAACATTTGATACAAGAGACTTAGCTTCTTATGATTTTGATGATGCTAATGATAATGGTCATAATGGTTATGAACTTGAAGCAGGTGATTATGTATTTAGTGTTTCAACAGATGCACATAATGTTAAAGAAGGTGTTGAAACCTTAACTTATAAAGTTAATGAAACAAGATATTTTGATACTTCTAAAGTTACTGAATATAAAGTAGAAAATAGATTTGATGATGCTTTAACAGATGGAAGTACAACATATTTAACAAGAGAAGATAACTTTACTAGTAATTTCCCTTCAAAAGATAGACAAGCTAGAGAAGCTTCTCAAAAAGTAAAAGATGCTATTGCTCATCAAACAGATATCATTGATAACGAAGATGATAAATATCCAACAACAGGAACTATCACAACTTATGTTGATGCTGAAAAAAGAGATGAAAATGGTGACATTGTTTATGATGAAGAAGGCAATGTCGTTTATGAAACTGAAATTGATGATAATGGTAATGAAACAATTGCTAAACGTGGTTTATATTTAGAAGATATGGCTGGTTTAGATTATGATGATCCATTATGGGATGAATTACTCAATCAATTAACAGTAGATGAAATGGCTACTTTAATCGCTGAAGGTGGTTATCAAACCCAAGCTGTTGAAAGTATTAATAAAGGTTTAAATAGAGATCTTGATGGTCCTCAAGGATTTAACTTCTCTAATGTTTCTATCGAAAAACTTCAAGCAATGTCTTATCCTTCAGAAATTGTTGTTGGTTCTACTTGGAATAAAGAATTAGCTCAAAAAGAAGGTCAAGCATTTGGTTTAGAAGCTCAAAATTTAGGTGTCACAGGATTATATGCTCCTGCTGTTAATATTCACCGTAATCCTTATGGAGGAAGAAACTTTGAATATTATTCAGAAGATCCATTATTAAGTGGTAAAATGGGTGCTTATTTTGTTATCGGTGCTCAAAACGAAGGTCTTAATTGTTATGTAAAACACTTTGCAGTTAATGATCAAGAAACTCAAAGATATGGTTTATTCACATATTTAGATGAACAAGCTTTAAGAGAAATATATCTTAAACCATTCCAAATCACTGTTGAAGAAGGTAAAACAAGATGTATAATGTCTGCATTTAATAGAATTGGTACAACTTGGGCGGGTGCAAGCTATGCATTACTTACTGAAGTATTAAGAAATGAATGGGGTTTCCAAGGTTGTGTTATTACTGACTATTATATGAGTTTCCAAGTATTTATGGATCCTAACCAAGGTCTTAGAGCTGGTAATGATTTATGGTTAACAGGATTTGTTGCTTTAGGTAAAAAACCAAATTTAACCTCTGCAACTTCTCAAATTGCCGCAAGACGTGCTTGCCATAATATTCTTTATGCAGTTGCTAATGCTAAATCAAGAAATGTTGAATTAAACGAAGATTGGTTATATTGGTTTATTCCTGTTGATGTAGTTTTATGGCTTCTTGTTCTTGGATGGGCTGGCTTTGTAGTTTACAAGGTTTTCAAATTTAAAAAAGAAGATTCAACAACCTCAACAACTGAAGAAAAATAAAAATAATATGTTTTAACGAGGATTTTGAAATATAAATCCTCGTTTTAATAAAATTAAGGAGAATAATAATATATGAAAAAGAGAAAAATTATATCAATAATGGCTGCCTCTGCTTTAATATTTGGAGGATTAACATTAAGTGTCGTATCATGTGGTGATAGTGAAGAAACAGTAACTAATCCAAAATTAGTATTATCTTTAGAAAGTAGCTCAATTTATGTTGGCGAAACAACTAAAGTTAGTGTTACATCTGAAGGAAAAGAAGTAACAGATTGTGAATTTGTTCTTGAAGGTGATGGGAACAAATATGTTTCCGTTGATGATGATGGAACAGTAACTGGTATTGCTCCAGGTAAAGCAACAATTAAAGCAAGAAAAGCAAATTATCAAGCAGGAACTATTGAAATTACTGTCGTTGCTGTTCCAGTTGTTGAACCAGACGCAGTTTTAGAATTTGAAAAAGGAAGTTTCTATAATCCAAATGGATCATGGAGTAGTGGAGGAACAGTTGTAGAAAGTCCTATTGAAAGCAGTGAAGGATCAAGCGGTGGAAAATCAATTGGTTATCAATCACAAGGCGTTTCTACAACAATTGAATTTACTGCAACAAGTGCTGGTACAGTTGATCTTGGATTTGTTATGGCCTCAACTGCAATGGATTTTATGAATAACATGACAATGTCACCAATGACAGTTAAAGATGTTATTACAATAAAGGTAAATGATACTCCATTAACCTTAGATGGTTATAAACTTCCAGGTTCTGATCAACCGATGAATTTTACTAATTGGAGTGAATTTAAAGTAAATGATGTGAGTGTTAAAGAAGGGGCAAATACAATTATAGTAACAACTATTGCTTCTCAAGGACCTAATATGGACTGTATTAAAGTATATGGTGATTTAGGAATTAAACAAACTGAAGCTAAACAACCTGAAAAAGTTAGTTTAGGTACATATACTTATTTTGTTAATGGTTATGAATGGGGACCTGGTGTTTATAAAATAGTTGCTGATCTTGGTGAAGGAAATAATGTTAAAGCAAATGATTTATCAAATGATTTATTTAGTGTTAGTGCTAAAGGAAATAATGGTGGATCAAGAAAAGTTAATGATATTTATTTAGTAGATGAAAATAATGAAAAAGATGAATCTTTAACTAAAGGAAGTAAAATTGGATTTGATTTAGAACTTAATGTCACTTCACAAGAGTGGTGGGGAAATATAATGACTAGCTATAATGGTTGTAACCCATTTTATTATGATATGACGACAAGTAAAAATAGCTGGGCAAAAGACTACACTTATGAAATTAGATTAAATAGCAATAAAACTATTACAGTAGGAGATACAACTTATAATGGAAAAGAAGCTATTTTAACTATTAATACTCCTAGTAAAGAAGAAAGAGAAATCCCATGCTTAGAAAATTGGGGTGAACAAAAATCTTATACTTTAAATAATCAAACATTAACTTATAAAGCTTTTGAAACAACCGCTTTAAAAGAAGATGGTGGTAAAAATCCATTAATTATTTGGCTTCATGGAGCAGGAGAAGGTGGAACTGATGTTGATATTGCATTACTTGGAAATGATGTAACTAATTTAGGTGAAGATAAAATTCAATCATATTTTAAAACTGATACATTAAAGGGAGCTTATGTCTTAGCTGTTCAAACTCCTACCTTCTGGATGGATAATGGTAAAGGTGGACAAGGTGATGGAATGAATGATTCTATTTATACCGAAGTTTTAATGGAAACTATTAAAAAATATGTTACTGGTAATGGTGATATCGATGAAAATAGAATTTATTTAGGTGGTTGCAGTAATGGTGGATATATGACCATGAATATGGCACTTAATTATAACGATTATTTTGCTGCTTATTATCCAGTATGTGAAGCTAAACCTGATACTAGTATTACTGAAGAAGATATTGCTTTATTAAAAGATTCTTCAATTTGGTTTACAGCAGCAGCTAATGACACAACCGTTGATCCAGCAAAATATACAAACGCTACATATGCAAGATTAATGACAGCTGGAGCAAGCGATGTTCATTATTCACTTTTTGAAAAAGTTGTTGGTGATGATAGTGGAAAAGAAGTTCCATATATGGGACATTATTCATGGATATATACATTAAAAGATGAATGTGCATTAGATCAAGCTGATCCAAGTAACATTAAAGCTCCTTCTACAGAAAAAGTTACTTATGAAGGAAATGTAGTTAATTTATGGGGATGGATTGCTAAACATTCTAAATAAATATTAAAAGAAAATGCCTATTGAAAAATAGGCATTTTTAATAAAAAAACATTCAAAATCATTATATTTTTTAAAAATTATATTTTTTCTAATTTATTCTTGCTACCACTTAATTATAAAAAGTAATAGAATAATAAAAGAAAAAGGAGAATATTAATTTTATGGAAAATAAAATTTTAGTTGAAACAAGTGCTAGACATATTCATGTTACCGAAGAAGCTCTTGAATATTTAATGGGTGAAGGATTTAAATTAGAAGTTAAAAAAATGCTTTCTCAACCTGGTCAATTTGCTTCTACAACTAAGCTCGATCTTGTTGGGCCAAAAAATACTATTAAAGGGGTTTCAATTCTTGGGCCAGTAAGAAATGCATGTCAAGTTGAAGTTAGTGCAACTGATGCAAGAACTTTAGGAGTTAAAGCTCCTATTAGAGAAAGTGGAGACATAAAAGGATCAGCAGGTATTAAAATTGTTAATCCATTAAATGGTAAAGAATTAAACTTAGAAGAAGGCTGTATTGTGGCAAAAAGACATATTCATATGACACCAGCTGATGCAGAAGCTTTTAATGTAAAAAATGGTGATATTGTTAAAGTTAAAATTAGTGGAACAGGAAGAGAAACAATATTTGGTGATACTGTAATTAGAGTCTCTCCTAAATTTTCTCTTGCTATGCATATTGATACTGATGAATCAAATGCATCAAATGCATTTGGTGAAGTTTACGGAGAAATAGTTAAATAGTGATTAAAGAAATTAAACATGATTGCGTTGGAACTTGTTCAAGATCGTTAACTATAAAATATGATGATGAAACAAATATAATTACCGATTTTGAAATAATTGGTGGATGTAATGGTAATTTAAAAGGCATTAAATCACTTATTATTGGAATGAATTTAAAAGATGTTTATTCTAAATTAAAAGGAATAAAATGTGGTTTTAAAAATACCTCTTGCCCTGATCAAATTGCTACTGCAATTGAACCATTTATTAATTAAAGTTGATTTAGATTAATTTTTAAGATAGACTTATTACACTTATCAAGAACCGTATAATATTAGTGAAAAAATACGGTAGCAACTCTTTTTAAAAGTAAGTGCTTCTAATAGCAAAGTGTCCACACTTTGAACGATAAGCTATGTGAAGAATAAATGCCTTCCATAAAATGTGGAAGGCTTTTTTATATAAAAATATAGATTAGCAATGTTTTTTAGAAAAATAAGGAGAATTTATGGAAAAAATTTTATTTACTTCTGAAAGCGTTAGCGAAGGGCATCCTGATAAAATTTGCGATCAAATAGCTGATGCTATATTAGACGAATGCTTAAAATATGATGAAGATTCGTTTGTTGCTTGTGAATGTTTTGCTTCAACTAATATTTTAATTATTGGTGGAGAAATCACTTCTAAAGCAATTGATAAGATTGATATTGAAAAGATTGCAAAAGATGTAATAAAAGATATTGGTTATGATAAAGACGAGTATGGTTTTAATTATAAAACAGTTAAAATTGTAAACTTAATTAAAGCTCAATCTCCTGATATTAGACAAGGAGTAAAAAACAACAATTATTTGCTTCAGGGAGCAGGCGATCAAGGGATTATGTTTGGTTATGCTTCAAATGAAACAGAAGGCTATATGCCTCTTGCAATTAGTATTGCCCATAAATTAGTTCGAGTTGCTACTAATTTACGAAAAGAAGGTGTTTTTAAGCATGCTCGTTGTGATATGAAATCTCAAGTTACAATTGATTATACAAATAAAATAAATCCTAAAATTGATAACATGTTAATGTCTATTCAACATGATGAAGATTATAACGAGGAAGAATTTAAGAAATTTATTCATGAAAATATAATGCAAGAAGTTGCCAAATCATTTAATTTAAATACAGATTTTAAATATTTAATTAATCCTACTGGAAAATTCGTTATCGGTGGACCAATGGGAGATACAGGATTAACTGGAAGGAAAATAATAGTTGATACTTATGGAGGATATGCTCGACATGGTGGTGGAGCTTTTTCAGGAAAAGATCCATCTAAAGTTGATCGTACTGCAGCATATATGGCTCGCTATATTGCTAAAAATCTTGTTGCGGCTGGAATTGCTGATCGATTGGAAATTCAACTTTCCTATGCAATTGGAAAACCAGAACCTTTATCTATTAATATTTCTACCTTTAAAACTAGCAAATATACTGACGAATTAATTTTAAAAATTATTAATGAAGTCTTTGATTTAAGACCTGGAGCAATTATCAAAAATTTCTCTTTAAGAAAACCAACTTTTGAATATCATAAGTTAAGCAATTATGGACATTTTGGAAGACCAGATCTTGATTTACCATATGAAAAGCTTGATAAAGTTGAAGTTATTAAACAATTAATTAAAACATATACAGAGTAATAAAAAATATAAATATCATAATATTAATTTTTCCATTTCTATTTTATAATTTAATTAATAAGAAATAGGAGGAACAATAATATGAAATACCAAATTGTTGGCAAAAATATTTTAGTAACCGATGCCATTTCTGAAACAATCCAAAAGAAATTGTCGAGGATGACTAAATATTTTAACTCCAATGAAGATGTTGATTGTCGTGCCGTTGTTAGAAGTTATAAAAATGGATCAAAAGGTGCAAAAGTTGAAATAACTATTTATACCAAAGATACTATTTTTAGAGCAGAAGTTAAAAATGATGACTTATACGCTGCTGTTGATCTTGCAATTGATAAACTTGAAGGTCAAATGCGTAAGTTAAAGACTAAGCTCTTAAAACGCCATGAAAGAGAAGGAATTGGTAAAGCAATTATTTATCAAGAAATTCAAGACTTAATGGACGATACAAAAGAAGCTGAAGTCATTAAAACTAAATCATATAATTTAAAACCAATTACTGTTGACGATGCAATTATTGAAATGGAATCTTTAGGTCATGATTTTTATTTATATCTTGATACTGATGATGAAAAAATTTCAGTTGTTTATAAAAGAAAAGACGGCGGTTATGGTTTAATTCAAGCCGAAAATAAGGTTGATTTAGGCTAAAATTGAAATTTAAATCATTTTACGATAAAATAAGCTTGCTTTATGGCAAGCTTTTTTTGATTTAAATATTAAAGGTTAATATTATGAATAAAATTATTGCAACCGATTTAGATGGTACATTATTTTACCCAAAAGATCATAAAAACATGATTTGTAATTCTAACTTATTTTTTCTTCAATCTTTTATAGATAAAGGTGGAAAAGTTGTTTTGGTCACTGGAAGAAGCGTCGATTATGGGCATAAGGTTTGTAAAACAATTGGACGTGATTGTAGCATTATTGCTTTTAATGGTGCCTGTGTCTTTCATGAAAATAAATTAATTAAGGAAGTTACTATTCCTAATGTTGATGCTAAAGAATTAATTGCTAAAGCCTGTTCAGAGTATGGGCTTCCTGGTGTATTTTTGATGACTTCAAACGGATTATTTATCCACTTAAAATATAAAAGTAAATTAATAAGATTAGGTTATAAATTATATTATTCATCATTAAAAATTTATGCAGAAAAAATAGATATTACCGAGTCTTCCTATGAAAAGGAGCTAGAAAACGGCAGGATTTTTAAAATTATGCTCTTTTTTGGACTAGGAAATAAAAACAAACAAAAAGCTAGTAACGTCAATAAAATTATTCGTGAAAAATATTCAAATATTGAAGCAAATTGGTCGAAAAATGTTATTGAAATTACTGGAAAAGGTTCTGGAAAAGCTTTAACTTTAGAAAAGCTTTGCGAGGATTTTAATATAAATAAGGATGATATTTATGTTATTGGAGATAGTGGAAATGATATTTCAATGTTTAAAGCATTTCATGAACATAGTTTCTGTATGTCTCACGCTCCAGAAAATGTAAAAAAGTATGCAAAATATACTTTAGATAATTTTGAAGATTTATCTAGATATATTTATTAAAAATAGTAAAATATTTAATTAGTAAAAAGGAGATATAAATTAGTTATGCAAAACATTAGTAGAGTTGTTGTTTCATTTGTATATTATGCTTCTCTTCTTAGAGATACTTTAGAGTATACCTTACCAAGAGATTCATATGATGTTAAATTTTATGAATATAAAAAGAACGGAATTATTAATGAACTTCAATTAAACACACCTTTAAAAAACTTTATTGAAAATAATACAAACGAAAAAACCGATGCAGGTAAAAAATTAAAAGAAAGATTAGAAACTTTAGGTCATGATTTATATTCTGATGAATCTACCGTTATTAAAGTTGCTAATGAAGGATTAAGAGTTGACCATGCTCAACACGTAAAAATCTTTGAAGAAGTTATCCCTGCATATCGTGAATTAAATAACATTATTAATATTCATGTTAATTATGCTAGAGATCATCAAGCAGAAACTTCTCTTCCACAAGACGAATTAAATAAATTATATGATTTAAGATTAGCTGCTAATAGATTCTTTACAGCAGTTGGTTTCTTATCATTAAGCAGAGAAATTTTTAAATTATTTGATGAATTCCAAAAATTAAGAAGAGAATCAAACGGAGAAAGAACTCCACAATCAAATTTTGTTGAGCAAGATTTAAATAAATTAACAATGTTACTTGATCTTGTTAGAAGAGATTGTATGGCAAATGATGCAATTTATACCGATGCTATGGATGCTTTATTCCATGCAGTCGAAATTATGTCCGGAAGAAGACAAGTCCCAACAGGAAAAACATTTGCAGATTGCATGAATGATGCCAATGTTAAAATTTCTGCTTTTGTTAAAGACGCTGAAGATAAATATAAAGTTGTTTATCCACCTTTATTAAATGAATTAATTAGTGATGCTGCTAAATTAAGAGAAGCTAATGGTGCAGCAAATAACAATACACAAGCTTAATAAATGAAGAATAAAGAACTTAATTTAACAAAAAAAGAAAAAAACATTCATTTCTATAAAGGCGGATTTACATTAGGACAATTATTTGTATTAGTAATTGGTGCTAGTGCAATGCTTTGTGGTTTACTTCTTATCATCTTTGGAATGATCGGTGAATATGTTTTTATTCCGATAAATGTATTTAAAGATGCAAATGAAGCAATCTCTAACGCAGTTGGATTTGGGCTTAATCTTTTATGGATTGGTGTAATCGTATTATTAATAGGAAGTGTTGTTGTTGCTCTTTCATTAAATATCTCATCTCACGTTGAAGAAAGAGAAAAAGAGAAGAAGTTAAGAAAAAATGAAAGAATTCTTGCTTTTAAAGAAGCTAGAAAAGAAAACAATATTACGATTGATACAACTGCAACCGTAATTGATAGCACAAGCGAAGAAAAAAAATAAATTAAATAAACAGGTCTTACAAAGACCTGTTTTTTAAAAATAATTAAGGTTTTACAAGGATTTTATAAAAAATGGATGTTTCTTATCAAGAGTTTATCTCATACTTAAGTAAATATAAAAACGAAAAACGAGCAATATTTTCTAAAAATATTTTAAAGACTAATAAAGATGTTTTAGGTCTTAAAATGAAAGAGATTAAAGATATTGCTAAGGTTTTTTCTAATATTTCTTTTATTGATTTTGATCTTAATTCAATTTATGAAGTTACTTTTTTATATTTTTATATTTCTTTAAAAAGAGAAAAAGAGCTTGGAAAACAGCTAGTTTTTATTAAAAATAATATTAAATACGTTGATTCATGGGGAATTGTTGATTCAACTTTTCAATTATTAAATAAACCAAGTCTTAAAATTTTAGAGGATTTAACTAAATCAAAAAATCTTTTTATCCGCCGATACGGATATGTATCAATGTTAAATTATTCAAAGAATAATGCTTTAACAGATAAGATTATTAACCTTTTAAAGGAAGATGATGAATATTATGTTAATATGGCCGAAGGATGGGTTTTATCTTATCTTTTAATTTATGATTTTGATCAAACTTATAATTTTTTATTAAATAATTTAAACTTATTAAGCATCAAGAAAATAGGTATTCAAAAAGCAATTGATTCATTTCGAGTAAGTGATGAAAATAAAAATAAATTAAGGGAGTTAAGAAAAAAACAAAATAAAAACCCCTGATTAGAGGGGATATTTTTAATTTGGCGGAGAAAGGGGGGTTCGAACCCCCGCGCCTTTTACAGCCTACGAGCTTTCCAAGCCCGCCCCTTCAACCACTTGGGTATTTCTCCAGTGCATAAAATTATATCAATATTGAGAGGAGATGTCATTATATTTATGATTGAAATAAAAATTACTGAACTTAATGAAAATCAAAGAGCGGATAAATTTATTCGAAAATATTTAAATAATGCACCTTTATCTTTTATTTATAAAAAATTTCGTGAAAAAGATATTAAAATCAACAATAAATGGATTAAACAAGATTATATTTTAAAAAACGGGGATATTTTAAAGATATATATAACTGATGAACAATTAAATGAATTTAATAATCCGAGTAAAATTATTAATTTTAAAAATGATTTAGATATCGTTTATGAAAATGAAAATATTTTGATTTTAAATAAACCTAAAGGTATTTTAATTCATGGTGATAACAATGAAAAAAGAATAACTTTAGCTAATAAAGTAATTTCATATTTATATAATAAAAAAGAATATCTTAATGATGGAAAATCCTTTATCCCTTCTCCAGTTCATCGATTAGATCGAAATACATCAGGAATTGTCTTATTTGCTAAAAATTTAAAAGCTTCACATTATTTTATGAATTTATTTAAAGAAAAAACAAAAATTGAAAAATATTATCTTCTTCTTGTTAAAGGCAAAGTAGAAAAAGAAGGAATAATTAATGCTCCTTTATTTAAAAATAGTGAAACTGGATTAGTAAAAGTTGATTTTAAAAATCCTTTAAGCAAAGAAGCAATTACTAAGTATAAAGTAATAAGTAATAATAATGACTATTCATTAATTGAAGCAAATTTAATTACTGGAAGAACTCATCAATTAAGAGTTCATTTTAGTTATATTAATCATCCAATAATTGGTGATGCAAAATATGGTGATTTTGAATTAAATAAAAAATTTGATAAAGTATTTAATTATACAAACCAATTCTTATGTGCATATAAATTAAAATTTAATGATTTAGATGATGATTTTAAATATTTATCAAATAAAGTTTTTAAAATTAACCTTCCTAAAGTAGAAAATGAAATAATTAAAAAAATAAATTTAAAATATTAAAAAAATCAAGTTTAATAAGTTTATAATATAGATATAAATTTTGGAGGATTTATGGATAATATTACATTAAATAATTATAATCGTTGGTTAAATAGCGTTAATGTTAGTGAAGAAGACAAAGAAACATTAAAATCAATGTCTCAAAAAGAAATAGATGATGCTTTCTTTAAGGATATTGAATTTGGAACTGGAGGAATGAGAGGAATTTTAGGTCCAGGAACAAATAGAATGAATAATCATATTATTAAAAGAGTAACTATTGGTTTTGGTTTATACCTACTTGAAAAATATCCTGAGGCTAAAACAATGGGTGTTGCTATCTCTCATGATAATAGACATTATTCCCGTGAATTTACTTTATTATCATCAAATATTTTAAATCAAATGGGAATTAATACATATATTTTTGATAGTTTAAGACCTACACCTGAATTATCTTTTGCTGTAAGATATCAAAAATGTTGTGGTGGAATTATGATTACTGCATCGCATAATCCTAAAGAATATAATGGATATAAAGTATATGATGAAACAGGTTGCCAATTAGTTCCTGACTTAGCAAAAAGATTAATTGAAATCATCAATTCTTTACCTAATGAATTAGAAGTTAATGTTCCAGTTGATAAAATAAGCGGGAAAACATATGTTTTTGATAATAAAATTGATGATGATTATGTAAAACTTGTTGAAAAAATACAACTTAATCCACAAATGGAAAAAACAAACTTTAAGATAGTTTATACTCCAAATCATGGTACAAGCTATGTTAATGCAATGAGAGTATTTAAAGACTGTGGATATGATGTCCATCCTGTTTTATCTCAATGTATGCCTGATCCTGATTTTAAAGGAACATTATCTCCAAATCCTGAAGAAGCAAAATCATTTATTGAACCAATTAAACTTGCTAAAGAAATTGATGCAGATTTAATTTGTATGACTGATCCAGATGGAGATAGGGTTGGACTTGCCTGTAAAAATAAAGATGGTGAATATACATTATTAACAGGAAATGAATCTGCTGCAATTTTAATTGATTATATTCTTTCTCAAAGAAAAGAAAGAAATGACTTACCTTTAAAAGGTGCAATTTATAATACAGTTGTTACTTCTTCTTTAGGTAAAAAAATTGCTGCTTCATATGGAGTTAGTACTGAGTCATTCCTTACAGGTTTTAAATATATTGGTGAAAGAATTCATCATTATGAAAAAGAAGGTAATGGACCAACTTTCTTATTTGGATATGAAGAAAGTTATGGATGCTTAATCGCGCCTTTTGTTAGAGATAAAGATGGAATTCAAGCTATCTTAATGTATTGTGAGATGGCTTTATACTATCATAAACAAGGTAAAAATTTAGTCGATGTTTATAATGAACTTGGAGATAGATATGGTTATCATCAAGCAAAATTATTTAATATTTATTTTAAAGGAAGTGATGGTGCTTTAATGATGCAAAACATCATGAAAGAACTTGAAGAACATCCATTTACTAAATTATGTGGAAATGATGTTGAATATATTGAAAACTATTTTAAATTAGAAGGTAAAAATATTATTACTAATGAAACTTATAAATTAATTAATATGCCTACAGGCGATTTAATTAAGTTTATTTTTAAAGACGGTTCAAGCATTTGCGTAAGACCAAGTGGAACAGAACCAAAATGCAAATTCTATACTGAAGTTATAGGAAAAAATAAGGAAGAGTTAGGAAATAAAAACGAAGAATATTATCATGCTCTTTTAGATTATTATCATATAAAAGGCTAGAAAATATCTTAAAAAACCTGCTAAAACCCAATTATTTTATAAATTTTAATATTTGTCGCAAAGAATGATAAATTCCATTATGATTATTATCTTTCTTTGTGACATAGGTAGCATATTTAACTAATTCTTTGTTTCCGTTTTTCATTAAAAATGAATTTTTAAATGTTTCTAACATTTCTAAATCGTTTTCAGCATCTCCAAAAACAATGATGTTTTCTTCGGTAATATTATATTTTGTTGCTAATATTTGAATCCCTTTTGCTTTAGATACATTTTTAGCAACAATTTCAAAATATGGTGCATCCCGCCAAAAGCGAATATCAAAATCATTTAAAAATGGTTGAAGAATATTTATAAGCTTTTCTTTATTTGCATCTTTTTTTAGTCTTCCTAAAAAAGTTAAAGGCTCATCATTTATATTATTAACAATTGAATAATCGCCTTGAATAAGTTTTATATTTTCAGTATTTTCAAAAGCAAAAACAAAATAACGTTTATCGTCATAGTAAATTGAATCAAAGGTTTCAACAATAAAACCATCAAAAAAAGAAGTAATTAATTTAACTGCTTCTTTTAATGATTCAAGTTTTATTCCATGAATAATTTTTTCGTTTGTTTTTGGATTATAGATAGTAGAACCATTATTTAAAACAAGTAAGTTTTCAATATTTAATTCTTCAACATATCTTTTAACATTTCTAAAACTTCTTCCAGTAGAAAAAGTGATGATATATCCTTGCTTTTGTAATTTTTTTAAATAATTTTTGGTTATGAATGATATGTTCTTTTTATCGTTTAATAAAGTTCCATCAAGATCTAATGAAATTAAAATATTTTTACTCATGGACATATAAACCAACAATTTTTTTAACTTCTAAAAGAGTTTTATTAGCAACAAGTGAAGCTTTTTTAGCACCATCATTTAAAATGCCATTAATAACATTACTCTTTATAATTTCATTATATCTTTGTTGAAAAGGTTCTAAAACCTCAATAACTTTATCAGCAACAGCTTTTTTAAAATCACCATAACGATGTAAATCTTTAAATGTAGCTTCAGCTTCTTCAATAGAAATTTCACTTAATGCTGCATATATTGTTAATAAATTAGAAATTCCAGGTTTATTTTCCGGATCATAATAAATATTTGTGTCTAAATCTGTTACTGCAGACATAATTTTTTTACGAATTACTTTTAAATCATCTTTAAGAAAGATATCGCCTTTTGGATCTGATTTGGACATTTTTTTAGTAGGATCAGATAAAGACATAATTCTTGCACCAACTTTAGGAGTTATTGCTTTTGGCATTTTAAAAACATTAGTTTTATATCTTTCATTAAAACGATGTACAAAATCTCTAGTTAATTCGACATGTTGCGTTTGGTCTTCACCAACTGGAACATAATCGCTATTATATAAAAGAATATCAGCACTCATTAAGACAGGATAAGCAAAAATTCCTAATCCAATAGCAGAATTATTCATTTTTCTTGATTTATCTTTAAATTGTGTCATTCTTGAAAGTTCGCCCATATAATGATAGTTTTGAATAATGGTATTTAATTCAGAGTGAGCAGGAACATCAGATTGAAGAAAAATAGTAGTCTTTTCAGGATCTAAACCTGCAGCTAAATAAAATGCGACAATATCTATTGAATTTTGTCTTAATTCTTCTGGATCTATTGGCATAGTTAAAGCGTGTAAATCTGCAATAAAAATAAAAGTTTCATAATTATCTTGATAATTTTTAAAGTTTTTTAACGCACCAATATAATTACCTAAAGTTAATTTTCCAGTAGGTTTAATTCCACTAAGTACTCTTTCCATAACTCAATAATTATAGATAAATAAGAATATTAGTCAACTAATGAACATTGACTTTTACACTTGATTTTAGTTTCTCATCTTTTGATTTTATTGAAATAGTTAACGTACCTTCTTCTTCAGCTAAAACTATAGCTTGAGCTTTTCCAAAATATGTTTTTGTTTCAGTATTATGGTAACCATTTGGTTGATAAGGACAGGCATTGCCTAATGCAACAAGCTTTCCTTGAGAACCAACTTTAATTGAAAATTCAAGATCTTCAATAGGTTTTAAGTTATGTTTTTCATCTTCTAAAGTAATATTAAGATAAATATAATCTCCAACTTTAACATCTTTCTTTTCAGCTTCTAATGTTAATAAAGTTTCAGAAATACTTGAGAATAGAGAGGTTTTTGCAATTTCCTTATCGTTTTCATCATAACAAATTGCTTCTAATTCTCCTGGGATATATTTAATTTTAAATGTAGTTTTTGCATTCTTTTTAACTTTTTTTGTTTTAATTAATTTTTTGTTTAAAAAGAGCGATACAAATTTACCTTGAGAATATACTTCAACTTCACAATCTTTATTTATTTCTTCTTTTGAGAATGAATAAGATTCAATAGCACGAGAAAATTTCCAACTAGAAGTGGAGTGTTTCATTTTTAAATATTTTGGTGGGATTACTCCTATTCTTATTTTATCTAAACCATAACACACTCTCATATATGCCATTTCAGGGAGCTGATTTCCTAAAATATCTAATCTTCCGCTACCTGCAGTTAACCAACCTTTTCCAAATCTAAAGTCTTTAGTTTGATCTTCATGAACCCAGCTTCCAACACCAACTTCACCTAAATAATCCATTCCAGACCAAACAAAATCACCAATAATACGTGGATTATCATTAACTAATTTTTTAAATAAGTTAGCATCTGCACAGAAAGTTTCACTTCCAACAATAAATCTATTAGGATATTTTTTAAGGTCCTGCTTATATCTTAAAATTCCATAATTATACCCAGCAATATCAACACGAGAATAAACTTCTTTAGTTGCTAAATCACAACCAATGAATTTTGCTCCAAATTTTAAAGTTGGTGCACCCAATGCATTAGTTAAGTTATTAAAAAACTCACTTCCAACAGCTTTATGTTTCTTTTTCTTATTTTTAAGTTCTTCTTTTTTAGCTTTTTCATCATTATAAAAACCAACACCAATAGAGGTTAAGAAATTATAGAATAAATTAACTCCACAAGTAGTTGGACGAGTATTATCTCTTTCTTTAACAAAAGAGACAAATTCACTCACTAATTCATAACCTTTTTTTAAAGCTGATTCACCAACTTCATTACCTAAAGAATATAAAATAACTGATGGATGATTAAAATCTTTATTAATTAAATCATTTAAATCTTCTTTCCAATAATCTTTTAAATAATTAACATAATCATATTTTGTTTTATGAATGAGCCAACAATCAGCATATTCATCCATTACAAGCATTCCATATTTATCACAAGCATCTAAAAAATATTTACTTGCTGGATTATGTGCACATCTTAAAGCATTAAATCCTGCTTTTTTTAATAATTTAACTTTTCTTTCTTCAATACTAGGATGAGTTATTGCTCCTAACATTCCATTTTCAGAATGAATACATCCTCCATAAAGAATTGTTCTTTTTCCGTTTAATAAGAAACCTTTTTCTAGATTTAATTCTACTTGTCTAATACCAAAATTAGTAGTTTGAACATCATCTTTAAAGGTAACTCTTAATTGATATAAAGTTGGATTTTCTGTATCCCATAAATCGAGTTCAGGTAAAGAATATTCTTTAGCAAATGATGTATTTTCTAAATCAATATCATCTCTTAAAATGATGATATCTTTATCTAAAACTTCAACTTTAACTTTACCTTTAGCATTTGTTTTAAATTCAACTTTAATTGTTCGAGTTTCATAATTTATTGTTGAAACTTTTAAAGTGTTTAATTCAATATGTTGAGGAAGTAAAAGATATAAATTTACAGGTCTAATTATCCCAGTACCACTATACCATCTATTATTAGGCTGATCTTTATTATAGGCGATAACTTTTATTGTGTTTTTATAATTAAATTTAATCTTATCGGTTATATCAATATAAAAATTTGTATAACCATATGGTCTAAAAGAAATCTCTTGATTATTTAAAAATACGTGGGAATTGCGGTAAATTCCTTCAAATTCAAGATATATTTTTGAGTTTTGGTATTTTGAATCTACAGTAAAATTATGGAGAAATTCATAGTCTTTGGTTTCAATCCAACAACCATTTTTACCAGTTACGGCATCTTCATTTGTATTTTCAAAAATCATTGCATCATAAGGAACATTAACTTTTTGATAATCATTATCTGAATCAAGTTCCTTTACGAGCCAATTTTTGTTAAGAGAAATTATTTGCATATATAGATCCTCCCAAATAAAATTAGACTATAGAAATTTCATTTTATTTAATTTAAATGAAAGCTTAGTAGACTTTTTAATATGTAAAACCCATTTTCAACTATATATTTTATCAAAGAGAGAGAATATTTCATTATTTTTTAGCTAACACCCATTTTTTTATAATAAAAAATAATTAGATTTTCTTTTTAAATATTTATTAGTAAGTAGTAAAATTAATAAGTAATAAAAAGAGGTAATCAAAATGTTTAAAATAGTTAGAAAAAAAGTATTTAATCCAACAGAAACGTTATTAGAAATTGAAGCACCTTTAATTGCTAAAAAAGCTCATCCAGGTCAATTTATAATAGTAAGAGCATTTGAAGATAGTGAAAGAATTCCTTTAACAATCGGAGGCTATGATAGAGAAAAAGGAACAGTAACTATTATTTTCCAAATTGTTGGAGCTTCAACCTTCAAATTAAATCAATTAGAAGAAGGCGATTATGCCCATGATTTTGTCGGACCTTTAGGAGAACCTACAGATATTAGTGGTGAAAATGTTTGCGTAGTTGGTGGAGGATTAGGTGTTGCAATCGCTTATCCAATTGCTAAAGCATTCCACGATGCAGGAAAAAAAGTAACTTCTATTGCTGGGTTTAGAAACAAAGATTTAGTTATTTTAGAAGACGAATTTAAATCAGCAAGTGATAAATTTATTATTTGTTCTGATGATGGAAGCATTGGTACAAAGGGCGTTGTTACCTTGCCTCTTGAAGAGTTATTAAAAAGCGGAGAAAAGTTTGATAAAGTCATTTCAATTGGACCTGTTATTATGATGAAATTTGTTACCGAAGTTTGTAAAAAATATAATGTTCCACAATGTGTCTGTTCGATGAATCCAATTATGATTGATGGAACAGGTATGTGTGGATGTTGCCGACTTACAGTAGGTGGAAAAACAAAATTTGCTTGTGTAGATGGACCAGATTTTAATGCTTATGAAGTAGATTTTGATGAGGCAATGCAAAGAGGAACAATGTATAAAGCATTTGAAAAGAAAGCCTATGATGAAGTTAAATGTAATTTATTTAAAAAGGAGGTTAAATAATTATGTATAAAGAATATAAACCAAACATGCAACCTTTTAAAACTCCAATGCCTTCTCAAGAACCTGATGTAAGAAATAAAAACTTTAAAGAAGTCGCTTTAGGTTATACTGAAGAAATGGCAATAAATGAAGCTAAAAGATGCTTAGGTTGCCCTACAAAACCTTGTGTTGCTCATTGCCCTGTTTCAATTAATATTCCTGATTTTATTCATGAAGTAGCTTTAGGAAATTTTGAAAAAGCCTATGAAATCATATCTGAATCATCATCTTTACCTGCTGTTTGTGGTCGAGTTTGTCCTCAAGAAAATCAATGTGAAGGAAAATGTACTAGAGGAATAGGTATTGATAAAGCAACTGGAAAGAAAAAAGAACCAGTGGCAATTGGAAGACTTGAAAGATTTGTTGCTGATTATCATAATGCACATGCTCATGAAACAAATGTAGAAATTAAAAAGAATGGACATAAAGTTGCAATTATTGGAAGTGGTCCAAGTGGACTTACTTGTGCAGGTGATCTTGCTAAAAAAGGTTATGATGTCACTATTTTTGAAGCTTTACATTTGGCAGGAGGAGTTTTAGTTTATGGTATTCCTGAATTTAGACTTCCAAAAAGTATCGTTCAAAAAGAAGCTGATGGTTTAACAAAACTTGGTGTTAAAGTTGTTACAAATATGGTTATTGGTAAAGTTTTATCCATTGATGAATTAATTGATGAATATGGTTTTGAAGCAATTTTCATTGGAAGTGGTGCAGGTTTACCAAGATTTATGGGAATAAAAGGTGAAAATTTAAAAGGTGTTTATTCTGCTAATGAATATTTAACAAGAACTAATTTAATGAAAGCTTATCTTGAAAATTCTGATACTCCTATTGAAAAAGCAAAAAGAGTTGCTGTTGTTGGTGGAGGCAATGTTGCAATGGATGCAGCAAGATGTGCTTTAAGATTAGGTGCTGAAAAAGTATATATTGTTTATCGTAGAAGTTTGGAAGAACTTCCAGCTAGAAAAGAAGAAGTTGAACATGCTATGGAAGAAGGAATTGAATTTAAACTTTTAAATAATCCAGTTGAAATTATTGAAGATCCTGAAACCCATCTTGTTTCTAAATTAAAAATTGAAAAAATGGAACTTGGAGAACCTGATGCTAGTGGAAGAAGAAGACCTATTGGAACTAATGAATTTGATTATTTAGATGTTGATTGCATTATTATTTCTATTGGAACTTCACCTAACCCATTAATTAAACAAACAACAAAAGGTTTAGAAACAAATAATCATGGATGCATATTAACAAGAAATGAATTTGGTTTAACTTCAAGAGATCATGTTTATGCAGGTGGTGATGCAGTTACAGGTGCAGCAACTGTTATTTTAGCTATGGGTGCTGGTAAACAAGCTGCAAAAGCTATCGATGAAGAATTAAGTAAATAAAATAAAAACCCTGCAAAATCCCATTTAATTATCAAATAAATCATTTGATAATTAATCTAAAATTTTAAATATTTATTATTTTTATATGGAATATGTATTAACAAGTAAACAGGCTAAAGATAGTGATAACTATACGATTTCTTTAGGAACACTTTCTTTAGCTTTAATGGAAAGAGCTGGAAAAGAAGTAGCTAAAATAATCCAAAAACGAATCAGTAAAAATAAATCCATTTTAATTGTTGTTGGAAAAGGCGGAAACGGAGGAGATGGATATGTTATTGGCCGACTTTTGCTTGAAAATGGTTATAACGTATCAATTTTAGATATAAATTGTAGTCACAGTAATGATTGCCTTACTAACAAAAATAAATTTAAAGGTAAAATATACAATAAAATTTCAAGTGATTTTGAATTTGATGTTATAGTTGATGCGATATTTGGTTATGGATTAAAAAGTATTCCTAAAGATGAATATTTAAATTTAATTGATTGGATCAATACACAAACTCAATCGTTTATTATTTCAATAGATATTAATAGTGGAATTGACTCAAACACTGGTAAAGTTTTAGGCACAGCAGTTTTTTCTGATTTAACAATTGCAATTAACGATTATAAATTTGGACATTTTCTTAATGAAGGAATTGATTTTTATAATGAATTAATAAAAGTTAATATTGAGCTAAAAAATGAAAATTATTTGGGATTTGCAAAGATTTTAGAAAAAAGAGAGATAAAGAATCTATTTCCTAAAAGAAAAAAACATACTAATAAAGGTGACTATGGTAAAGTTATGCTTATTGGAGGAAGTAAAAACTTAAATGGAGCAATTTTACTTTCGGCTAATGCTTTAAGTCCTTTATTGTTAGGTTGTGGATATTCTTGTATTGGAATTCCAAGATCTTTACACCCTTTATATGCTTTAAAAAACTTAGAAAATATTTATTATTTTTTCGATGACAACGATGGAAACATCGTTTTTAACGAAGAACAAATAAAGAAAATATTACATTATGATGTTATTTCTATTGGTATGGGAATAGGAGTTAGTGAAGAAGTTTATAAAATTATTTTTTATTTATTAAAAAACTATTCTAATAAATTATTAATAGATGCAGATGGTCTAAATTCCTTAGCAAAATATGGTGTAAATATTTTAAATAATCATAAATGTGAAGTAATTTTAACTCCACACTTAAAGGAATTTTCGCGTCTTATTAATCTTTCAATTGACGAAATAAACGAAAAATATGTTGATTTTGCGACGTTTTTTGCTAAAAAATACAATATTAATCTAGTTTTAAAATCAAATGTGACTTTAATTACAAACGGAAATGAAACATATTTAAACGTCAATGGCACACCAGCTTTAGCAAAAGGTGGTAGTGGCGATGTTTTAAGTGGAATAATTTCTGGAGTTTTAACGAAAGAAAACGACACTTTATTCGAATGTGCAGCTGGATGTTATATTTTAGGTAGATGTTCTGAACTTGCTTGTGAAAAATTAAACGAAAATTCAATTTTAGCAAGTGATTTAACAAAATTTATTTCCGATACATTAAATGAAATAGAAAAATAGCTGGGAAAACATATAGTTTTTTGAATTGCATACTCAAAAACATAGTATTTTCTCTTTTTGCTCTTTAAATTTTATAACTAAGAATAGATTATAATGTTATAATAAAGGAAATTATTTTATTTATTAATTTTTTAAACAATTTTAATTGGAGAAGACAAAATGAATTATGAAAATTTAATTAAACAAATGACACTTGAAGAAAAAGCATCTTTGATGTCAGGTAAAGATTTTTGGCAAACTAAAAATCTTGATAAATATGGTATTCCATCAATATTTTTATCTGATGGGCCTCACGGTTTAAGAAAACAAGCTTCAGCTGCTGACCATTTAGGTTTAAATCCTTCAATACCTGCAACATGCTTTCCTACCGCTGTAACAATGGCAAATTCTTGGGATACTGAACTTTGCGAACAATTAGGAACTGCACTTGGAGAAGAAGCGGTTTCAATGGATGTCAGTGTTATTTTAGGACCTGGATTAAATATTAAGAGAAACCCACGTTGCGGTAGATGCTTTGAATATTTTAGTGAAGATCCATATTTAGCTGGTAAAATAACTGCTGGTTATGTAAGAGGTATTCAATCTAATGGTATTGCAAGTTGTATTAAACACTTTGCATGTAATTCACAAGAAGAAAGAAGAATGACTCTTGATAGTGTCATGGATGAAAGAACACTTAGAGAAATTTATTTAACTGCTTTTGAAATTGCTGTTAAAGAAGCAAAACCTAAAGCAATTATGTCATCTTACAATTTAATTAATGGTGTTTATGCTAACGAAAATAATAAATTATTAGTTGATATTTTAAGAAAAGAGTGGGGCTTTGATGGTTTAGTTGTTACCGATTGGGGTGGAAATAATGACCGTGTTGAAGCTTTAAAGGCTTTAAACTCTCTTGAAATGCCTACAACTGATGGAGAAACTGATAGAGATATTGTTAAAGCTATTAAAGAAGGAAAATGTGATGAAAGTGTTTTAGATGAATGCGTTGATATTTTACTTACATTAATCTTTGATACTCAAAAAGCTTTTGAAAAAAATATAAAGAGCTTTGATAAAGAAGCACACCATAAATTAGCTAAAGAATGTGCTCTTTCTGGAATAGTTTTATTAAAAAATAAAGATAATGTTTTACCTTTAAAAGAAAAATCTAAAGTTGCTATTATTGGTGATTTTGCAAAGACTCCTCGTTATCAAGGCGCAGGTAGTAGTATTGTTAATCCAACCAAACTTGAAAACACTTTAGAAGAAATTAAAAACTATGATTTAGATTTTGTTGGTTTTGCTAAAGGATTTGATCGTTATGGTAAAAAATCTAATAAATTGCTTGAAGAAGCAAAAGAATTATTAAATAAAGCTGATATTGGCCTTTTATATTTAGGCCTTGATGAAATTACTGAAGCAGAAGGATTAGACCGTAAAAATATCCGTTTACCAGAAAATCAAGTAGTTTTAGTTAAAGAACTTGCTAAATTAAATAAAAAACTTGTTGTTGTTTTAAGTTGTGGCAGTGTTGTTGAAATTTCAGCAATTGATGGATATGTTGATGGTTTAGTTCATTCATATTTAAGCGGACAAGCTGGAGCTAGTGCTATTTTAGATATTATTACTGGTAAAGTTTCTCCTTCTGGAAGATTATCTGAATCTATCCCAAATAAATATGAAGATACTGGAACTTATAATTACTTCCCTTCAACAAAATTAACAGCAGAATATAGAGAAGGAATTTTTGTTGGTTATAGATATTACGATATCAATAATATTAATTTAGATTATCCATTTGGATTTGGTTTATCTTATACAACATTTGAATATTCTAATTTAAAAGTTGATAAAAACGGAGTTAGTTTTGATCTTAAAAACACAGGTAATATTAAAGCAAAAGAAGTCGCTCAACTTTATATTTCACTTCCAAAATCTAATGTTTTCCGTGCTAAAAAGGAATTAAAAGGATTTAAGAAAGTTGAACTTAATCCAGGAGAAACTAAAACTGTCACTATTAAATTTGATGAATATAGTTTTAGATTCTTTAATGTTAAGACAAATAAATTCGAAGTTGAAAGTGGTGAATATTTAATTCAAGTTGGTAAAAATATTAACGATATTCAATTAAGTGATACTTTAGCTATTGAAGGCGATGCTAAAGAATTTGCTTATACTAAAGAAGATTTACCAAGTTATTATGCTGGAAATGTAAAAGACGTTAATGACATTGAATTTAAAAAGCTACTTGGAAGAGATATTCCTAATGGAAATTATAAATTTTATAAGAAAAATCGTATGATTATTGAGTATAATACTACGGTTGGAGAATTAAGATACTCTAAACGTTGGGTTGGAAGACTTTTCGCAGGAGCAATTAATTTTGCAATTTCATTCTTAAGAAAGATTGGTCAAAGGTCACTTTCTAATACTCTTATTATGGGCGTATTAAATCAACCTATGAGAGGATTATCTAGAATGACTGGTGGAATGATTTCTTGGGATCAATTAGATGGATTAATTATGATGTTTAATGGACATTTCTTTAAAGGTTTAGGACACTTTATTAAATATGGACATATCAAAAATAAACGTCATAAAGAAGAAAAGAAAGCTTTAGAAGCAAATAAATAAGGGAAAGATTAAGTAATGGAAAAAAACATATTAATTAGTTTTTTAGTGCCTTGCTATAACTCAGAGGCATATATGAATATCTGCTTAGATTCTTTATTAAAAGCAGATCACAATTTAATTGAAATTATAATTGTTGATGATGGAAGTAAAGATAAAACTAGTGAAATCGCAGATAAATATCAAAGTGAACATCCTGATTGCATCAGTGTAATTCATAAAGAAAATGGTGGACATGGTGATGCAATTAATGATGGAATAAAGGTTGCTAAAGGAAAATATTTTAAAATAGTAGATTCTGATGATTGGGTTGATTTAGATGCTTTAAATAAAATATTAAAATCAATTCAAGAAGAAAAAGAATTACCTGATTTATATATTTTAAATTATGTTTACTATGTTGGTTATGGTAATAAACAAAAAGTAATTAACTATAAATCAATCTTTGAAGAAAATAAAATTTTAACTTGCAAAGATTTTCACTTTAAAGATATTCAAAAAAATATTACTTTGCATTCAGCAATGTTTAAACTCGATGTAATTAAAGAAAGTAATGTTGTTTTACCAAAACATGCATCTTATGAAGATAATTACTTTGTTTATGCTTGCTTAGTTCATACTAAAACATTTATGTATATAAATGGTGATTTTTATTGCTATTTAATTGGGAGAGATGGCCAATCTGTTTCATATGCAAATTGTGTTAAAAAATATAAAGATCATATATTATGTTCAAAATCAATGAACGATTATTTTGATCCAATGAACATTAAAAAAACAAATAAAGATTTTTATAAATTATTATTCCATCACATTCGTTTAATCTTTTGCATTACTGTTTTATATACTCGTTTATCAAAAGAAAAAGAATCAAGAACTAATTACAAATTATTCTTAAAAGATTTAAAAGAAAAGCATCCACAACTATATAAAAAATTAAGATACTTTTCTATTTCCTCATTTTTATGCATGCCAGGAGCGTTTGGAAGAGGATTTAATCGCTTCATATTGTGGCTTGCAAAAAAAGTAGTTCCATTTGATGTATAAAAAAGGCGGATTATTATGATCCGCCATTTTTTTATTGGAGTATTTTTTATTTTGCAAAAATAAGGTGATTAAATAATAAGCACCAAATTAAATCTACCCAACCTAAAATACCTAATGATATGGTTGCGAGAATTGCAAAGACTAATTTAATAACTCCAGGTTTTTTCAAGAATGCATCCCATCTTACAACAATTTCAACTATCCAGTTAACAAATGGAATAAGAAGTAAGATGATTTGGACGAGTCTTGAACATGAATTGAACCATTTCATAATTGAATTTCTCCTTTACTTGATTGTATCATAAGTCATTATTTAAGATAAACGATTTATTACTTTTAAATTCTTTTAATAAATAAAAATTTTACTTTATAATATTGTTAAATATGAAAATTTCTAAAGATATTAAGCAAAAATTTAGTGAACAAGAATTAAAAAAACTTTCAAAAAATCCAATACTTTTTAATTTAAAACCTTTTTTTATGATGCTTTCCTTTTTTACTTTATTTGCTAGTTTAGTGCTATTTATTGTTGGAGGAAGTAAAGGTAATTTTATTTTACTTTACGTTGCTATTGGATTATTAACTAGTGGAGCATTATTTTTAATTTTATGTTTTTTACAAAATTCTCGAAGTAAAAAAATACAAAAAAGATATGTGTATCAAGTAAAAAATGAAATATTAGGATTTAATGAATTTTCAATTATTAACCCTAATGAATTAGATACTGAATATTTAAAAAAAGCAAATATATTTAATCAAAAAGTCGATCTTTTCTATTCAAATAACTATAAATTTATATATTTAAATAATTTAATTAAAATCTATCAAGTAAATTTAGCAAATTTAAAAGAATCAAGAAATTCAATAATTAATAATGCTTTAAATATTTATAGTAAAGATAATTCAATAGGACAATTAAATCAAAGAACAAATCAGGATATTCCTTTTAAAGGATCGGTTATTGAATTTAATTTACATGGCTTTGAAAATGAAATAATTGAGATTAGAGAAATTAAAGATTCAATATCAAAATCAATATTAAATAAAGAAGAAAATTTAATAAATAATGAGGAATTGCAAGGTTTTTTATCTAAATTTGAGATATTTTATAGTTCTAAAGTAAAAACTTTAAATATAAATAAACTAAAAGATATACTTAATTTATTAAATGATATATCTATAAATAAAAAAGGCACTATCCTTTTAATTAATGATAATAAGTTATATCTAGCAATGTATGATAATTACTTTAATTTTGAAGATATGCTAAAAACTAAAAGAATCTTAAAATTAGGTGAAAAATATCTTAATATTCAAAAAGAATATTTACCTATTAGAAACTTATTAGATTATTTTAATAAATAATTATGGAAGATAAATTTTTAACAGTAGAAGAAATAAATAAATTACCAGATAACAAAAAAGTAAGAAGAATGAAATATATTAAGATATTCTTATATATTATATCTTTAATAATTTCTTTAGCTTTATTAGGAATAGGAATATTTTTAATAATTGTAAATAAGGATGTAAAAGTTGGTGGATTTTTATGTGTTGTTTTTGGAGCGATGCTTACTTTTTTCTTATTAGCTTCTTCTATTTTAATCTTTAATGGAACAATAGATAAAAAATATCGAGATATTTTACTTATTCAAGCAATTAAAGAAGTTTTAGGAAGTGATGCTATATTTACTAAAAATGCAAAAGTAAATAAAACTTTATTAAAAGAAACCGGAATCTCTCCTTTAGATATAGAAGTAGCTAATGAACAAATCGTAACAATTTTAGATAATTTAAAGTTATCGATTATTTCTTTAAAGACAATTAATCCATTAGTAACAAATGTTTCTCAAACAATCGGAGCAACATTTGAAGGGGGTTTAGCAGGGTTTTTATTAGGAAGTGCTGCATCAATTATTAGTGCAGCAAATAAAGAAACAATAAATCGTATGTTTGATGGAACATTAATTTTAATTCCATTATTAAAAAAGAAAATTGATGGTGTTGTTGAAATTAGGACTAAAAATTGTTTCTCTCCAGTTTCTTTTATTTTAGATAAAGATAATTTATTTGAGGTTGAATCAATTAAAGCTCATGAAAAATATAATTTTTATTCTAAGATCAAAGAAGAAGGTTTTTATATTGTTGTTCCTGAAATTATCGAATTATTTAATAAATTAGATTCTATTTATAAAGATGGAGTAGTTGCGATATTTAAGGAAGATTTTATTGCAATTGGAGTTAATAACTATCATTTAAATATTAATAAGATTTATAACAATAAAAACTTAAGCGCGAAAGAAATGTATTTTGCAATTAAAGATAACTTAAAAATATTAAAAGAAGTAGATAAAACAATTAATTTTTCAATTATTAATCGTTAAACTTGACATTAAATCTTTTCTTATTTAAAATTTTTATCAATAAGGAATAATTATCATTAATGCAAAGAAACACATTACAACGTAATTTAATTTTAGAAGTAATTAAAGATTTAAAACATTCAACTTTGCAAGATATTATTGATCACGTTAAATTTAAATCAAATAATATCTCAGTTGCGACAATTTATCGTAATTTAGAAGTGTTAGAAGATGAAGGTTTAATAAGAAAGATTCCTACTAAATTTAAAGCTTCAATTTATGAAGATGCTAAACTTAAGAATCATGATCATTTTATTTGTGAAGAATGTTTTAAGATTAAAGATCTTGTTAAAGATAATGATAAAATTAATTATCTTAATCAAGATGGGGATTTATATCTTAGTGAAATTAAAGTATACTATGGAGTGTGTAAAGATTGTTTAAAGCATAGAGGATGTTAATTATTTTAATCTTTATCGATGGAGGAATTTATGAAAAAATATTATTGCTTACTTTGTGGAGTAACATTTGAAAGTGATTCAGATGATCCTGTTTGCCCTGTATGTGGTGCATCTGGACCAGATAATATCGTTGAACAAAAGGATTAATAAAGGAGAAATTTATGAATAAATATACTGGAACACAAACTGAAAAGAATTTACAAACAGCTTTTGCTGGAGAATCTCAAGCTAGAAATAAATATACTTATTTTGCTAGTGTTGCTAAAAAAGAAGGCTATGAACAAATTAGTGCTATCTTTTTAGAAACAGCAGATAATGAAAAAGAACATGCTAAACTTTGGTTTAAAGAACTTGAAGGTATTGGCAACACTATGGATAATTTAAAAGCTGCTGCAGAAGGTGAAAACTATGAATGGACTACAATGTATAAAGAATTTGCTGAAACTGCAGATAAAGAAGGTTTTAAAGAATTAGCTGCTAAATTTAGAATGGTTGCTGCTATTGAAAACCATCATGAAGATAGATATAAAGAATTATTAGCAAATATTGAAAAAGGTGAAGTATTTGCTAAAGAAGATAAAAAGACAGTCTGGAAATGCCGTAACTGTGGATTTATCTTTGTAGGAGATAAAGCTCCAAAAATGTGCCCTTGCTGTAATCATCCACAAGCATATTTTGAGTTATATACTAAGAATTATTAATAACTAAATATTATTTATATTTATTATTAAATTTAACTCCTATCAAAGATAAAATATTTATGGTAGGAGTTTTTTAAAAGGGGAATTTATTTATGTTAATTGATCAATTAAAAAAAGAAAATATTTTAGCTTTAAAAGAAAAGAACGAAAATAAAAGAGCTATTTTATCAGTTGTTATCAATAAATATATGATTTTAGGATATGAAGCTAAAGCTAAAAATAAAGAATTAAATGATGCTGATTTGATCCAAGTAATTAATAAAACATTAAAAGAATTAGAAGAAGAAAAATCGAACTTTTTAAGCTTAAATAGAATGGATAAGGTTAATGATATTGATGCTCAAATTAATACTATTAAATCTTATGTTCCTAAGATGATGAGTGAAGAAGAAATTAAAGAAGTAATTCTTTCTTTAGATGATAGATCTATTCCAAGTGTCATGAAACATTTTAAAACTAATTATGCTGGTAAATGTGATATGGCACTTGTCAATAAAGTACTAAAAAGTTTATAATTTTAAAGCACTTTTTTGTGCTTTAAATTCGGGGATGTAGTTCAATGGTAGAACAGCGGTCTCCAAAACCGTTGATGTGGGTCCGATTCCTTCCATCCCCGCCATATTAGAACGACATGTCTGATACATTCTTAGTCGATGACTAGGGGTGTGCAGACTTTTTTTGATTTTAGGCTTAAATGGCCACTTTTTAAATTTACGCCGTTGTGATAGTGGGAGCCGAATTCTCTAAAATTCAATGAAAAATCGCCATTTTTAGGGCCCACTTTGAAACGGCAGGTGTGCACTATTACACGGCAACCCTTTTTTTGCACACCCTTGCACACCCCTAAACACGGCA
>CALVHN010000008.1 GCA_944327845.1 uncultured Bacilli bacterium | reverse complement strand
CTTCAAAGAAGAGCAGAACTTAGATATTCTTATTCTTCAAAAAATTGCTTTTCTTCAAAATTAATCTGTGCAGATTGTGGACATTTATACGGATCTAAAGTCTGGCATTCGACTGATAAATATAAGAAAACTATATGGCAGTGCAATTATAAATTCGATAAAAAGAATAAAGAACAATGCCAAACTCCGACTTTGAACGAAGAAGAGATAAAAGCGATGTTTGTCGGTGCATATAACAAGATGATTGTAAATAAGGGTGAGATTCTTAATAACCTAGAACTAGTCCTTAATCAAATTGTCAGTGTTGAAAGCATCGAAGAGAAAATCAAGAAGGTTCATGAAGATATAGAAGCTGTTGTTAATGAGGTTGAAATCCTTATCCACTCTTCAAAAGAAACGGATGAGATTAAACAAAAAGAGCTAGAACTCAAATATGATAAGCTAATTCAAAAGTTAAAAGACTTAGAGCGTCAAAAGGAAGAAGTGATAGATAAAAGAAACAAAATAAGCACCTTCATTTCGAATCTAAGAAGCAAGTCTGATGCGATAACCGAATTCGATGAAGAGCTATTTAACATCATGATTGATAAGGCGGTAGTCCACCGAGATAAAGGCATCGAATTCATATTCAATTCAGGATACAAGGTGAAAGTAGAGACTAGGAAGTAAAATCCCTGGTCTTTTTCTTATTCACCAATTTTTCATAATGGTGGTATCAATTCATGTTAAAATATAAAAAATATAGAAGGTGGTGAGTGTTGTCGTTATGAAAACTATTATTAAAACAGCTATGTGTGCTTTATCATTAGTATTAATGTCTTCTTGTACATATAAAAGTGATGACAATATGGCAAGAGAAGAATACATATCGGTTGTTAATAACATCTTGCAAAAAAATGATAAGGAATTAAAAAATTTATTTGCGTACAATGTTTCTTCGAAAATAAGTAATTTTGATGAGCAAGTAAGTAAACTTATTAGTTATGTCAGTGGGACCTATATTTCAAGTCAATATACTGGAACTGGAGCTGAATACACTATAGACGGGTTTAAACAGGTAAGGTTTCTACCTATGGCTGCTTGTGAATTATATACTACTGATTCAAAGTATTACTTTAGTTTACTTTATTGTTGCATCGATGATTATGACGATAAAAATATTGGTATTTGGAATTTATTGGTCCAAAAATGTAGTGATGAAGATGATGCATTCATTCCTTATAGTAGTTATGAAGAGTGGAAGAATTCTGATAAATATAGAGGCATAACGCTGATATGATTTTTTATAGTAAATTTATATAAAATTAAATAGAGGTGCCGCTGTGTAGCGATTGTTTCCTACGGATGCAAGAACGATGAGGATAGGGCGAGCCTTTCCTCACTTGATAGAGGATTAATTGATGGGACGATGAAGTTTGCTCTTAAGAAAGATAGAAAGCTTAACAGAAACAGCACATCAGGTGTTAGGGGAGTCCATTACGATAAGAACAGGAAGCTATGGGTTGCTCAGATAATGTTTCAAAGAAAAACGCATTTATTAGGAAGATTCAAAACTGAAAGAGAAGCAATAAAAGCCAGAAAAGTTGGTGAAGATAAATACTTTGGAAAATATAGGTAGGTACGCATATGAGCAATAAATATGAGGAAGCATTAGAAAAATATACTTACGATTCAGGAGAGAAAATTTTTTCTCGCATAAAAAACAATAATAAAATAGAAGAGCAACAAGATATCATCAACATGATTATTCTATGGAAAACAAATAGACAAGCAAATCTGGACCCATCTATATTTAAAAAATTGTTGGATATTAGCAAAATTAAAATCAATTCTTTATGTAACAGCGAGAAAGATGTAATTAATCAAGTTGGTGATTTGATAGTTTCTTTAGTTAATACGAAAGGAATAAGATTGCCGATGGCATCATCAATTTTGCATTTTTATAACCAAGATGTATTTCCAATTATTGATCAGAGGGCTTATCGTGAACTTTATAATGTTGATGCTCCTAACTTTACTAAAGATGATTCGAGTAGTATTTATCTAAAGTATATAAAGGACTGTTATAAATATTGGGAAAATAATTGTAAGAGTTGTGGTATTAAATTTTCTGATATTGACAAGATTTTATATCAATTAGACAAAGCCAAGAAAAAAAGAGTAAAAGGATATGGGAGTAGGTTAGGTAAATAAATGATTGATTCGATTAGAAAAATAACAAATATTGCTGATTATCATTATTGTGTTGGCAGAATCATGTATTTTTGCCAGTGTATTGAGCATGATGTAAAACTTATCTACTCAGGTATGAGAATTCCTATGAACGCAAATCAAAAAGCACAATTTGAAAAATGGACATTAGGAAAGACAATATCTGAATTGGAAGCATTGGATAATTCTGATGGCAAACCATATTTTACTAATGCTGATTATGAACTTTTAAGAAACATAACAAACATTAGAAATTATTATGCTCATGAGTGCTACATGGAATTTTCTTACGAGCAGGATGAAGATTGGAATTCTGCGTTTCAAAAGTCTGCAAAAAGATTAGTGAATGATCATAATCGATTAGCAAAATTATATGGCTCTGTTGAAGATGCAAGATTAAGGTTCTTTGGATACAAATAATAGCGATAAAATCTGCACTTTATAGGGTGTCGTTTTTCTAGTAAGGGTTTCGTTTTGCTAGTAGGGGTGTCGTTTTGTATCAAAGCGATAGCACAAAGACATCTTTAAAAAATTGCTCCAATACGATTATTGGGGCTTTTTTAATGAATTTTCGACCAAATATACACCTGTTTTGGGTGTTTGGAAGGTTTTTAGGTGGAATGGTGGGAGTCGAACTATGCCGAGGATTCCCATAGAAGTGCATAGGGAAGCGCACGAAATCAGGCTTGTTGGGGGGAATCGAACTACCTTAGTACAACATTGATACACCCACACGCCTTCCTTTTATTAATAAAGAATCAATGCTATAATCTAAATCACATAAGGAGGACGATTTAAATGAGTCCAAACGAACATAACGAAGATATTTTTTCGTTGGGGGAGAGGGAGACTGTCGTGACCGATATTCGCTCCAGTTACTCCTTCATTTTCAATCAGCTTGTCCAAATCTACAAAACCCATCATCAGGACGAGAAGCTATCCACCAAGGCAAAAGTGGCGGTTGCCGTGGAGACCCTCCACAACGAAGGCAAGCTCACCGACTACCCTATGAGAACTTCAAATCCTGCTATTCCCAGGATCCGACTATGTTGGTCAGTAACCTCGTGAATGAGAAGGAGCAGGTTGGCGCAGACAAGCAATACGAGAGGCTCAAGAAGCTCAAGGGTCTCCTGAAGCTCTATATCGGTGATCTGCCCGAGGAAATCAATGACCTCATCGAAGAGGAATTCGATGCCGAGAAGAGGAACATCATTCGGAAGTATTTTGGGTGATTATGAAGACAATCAAGAATATCCATTTGGGAATAAAAAACGAATCGAAGTTCAAGCGCGCTTTTAGCCTGGTCTGCCAATTCATAGACGAACAGGGTTGGAGCGGTGCCTGCCATCCTAGCGTGGCGGTGCTTTTTGCGATATGCAAAGTTTTGGGCATCGAATCCACCCCTTGCATCGGCGAAGCTGGATTGTACGGAGGTGCTTTCGACCATTCCTGGCTAACCATCAACGATAAGGTGTTCGATGCCGCCATCATGTTCCCTTTGAACGAAAGCTACGCCACAGGACCAGTCTTCGATGGCTTTGACCTGTACGAGCAAGCCGAGGCGGAAATCAGGTATGGCGTTTACTTCAGTGGGTTGGATGAGCAAGCCAAAGCCATAAATAGCCAAAACCTGTGCGATTATATCGATGCCGCACCCAAAGATATGCTTTGGCAATTGATTTCTCTCATCTGCGAGGATATCGGTGCCAAGTTCTCGAAAGAGCGATTGAGAAGTGAACTAAGAGAATGCCATTGGAAATATGTTAAAGAAAAACACTAGTGTTTATCGACATTTTCGACTTGATTTGAATAAAGTAGGCGTTCTTATCGGCAATGACTTGGAAATCGACGCCAATGGGCATTTGTATGCCAATCCAGACCATTTCTACAATGTGAATGGGAAATTCAATGCCGACGAGATGGTTGACCAGAAGAACAAATTCGAATTCACGCTGTCCGTCTTGAATATCTATTACATCCTCCTCACGAGGGGAATCGATGGCATCAGGCTCGGCTTTTGGAAAAACACGACCTTCCAAAAGTACATGGAATACACATTGGAGATTAAATGATTATGAACTTCGATGAATTCAAGATTCTCCATAGCGAGACGATAATGTACTACCAAGTCGTCGAACACGATTTGAAGCTTATCTACGCATATATGCATGAAGGCAATGTCAACGATAATTTGGACAGGGTCGAAAACAGGACTCTTGGGCAGATGATTGATCTGCTAAAGGCATTAGACAACGAGGATGGGAAGCCGAACATATCTAGCGGCGACTATAATTTCCTCAAACAATTATCCAAAAACAGGAACCATTGGGCGCATAAGGTTTTCACCGAGTTTATGTACGAAGAAAATTTCATTTATTCCGATGAGTATGCGAAGCAGTGCCAAAAACTGACAAAGGACCATGACAGGCTCTCGGTTGTTTTCAGGAACGTCGAGAAGGTAAGAATAAAACTTTGCAGTGAGGTTTATAGGAGATAAGTATGTTTACCCCCGAAGAATTCAAGAACATTAGATTGAGGATGATGATGACCCAAACTGAGTTCACAGAGCTTTTAGGTATCTCTTTCGCATCGGTCAATAGATATGAGAACGGCAAATTCAATCCCATCTTTAAAGTACAAAGAAAATTAGATGAATTAAGAAGGAAAATGAAATAGTGGGTAAGAAATTAATTAGAGGTATTAATGATTTAGAAACCCTTTACCCTGAAATAGCTAAGGAATGGCATCCAACAAAAAACGGTTCACTTACTCCAAGAGATGTCACGGCTTCTTCTAAAAAGAAGGTTTGGTGGTTTCTACCATACGATGATCCAAACACTGGTCGTCATTTTGATTTCGAATGGGAGGCAGCAATTTATTCAAGGCAAGAAAACGGTTGCCCGTTCATTTCAAAATATCCTAAGCAGGCCTACAAAGGTTTTAATGATTTAGAAACCCTTTACCCTGATATTGCCAATCAATGGGATTATTCCAAAAACGGAGAAATAAAACCATCAAATATTCTTTCAAAATCTAATAAAAAAGTTTGGTGGGTCTGCCCAAATGGGCATAGCTATGAAAGCCGAGTTTCTTCTAGAACAATAGGACATACTGGGTGTCCTTACTGCGCAGGACAAAAACCTATTATTGGTAAGAATGATTTCAAGACTTCTTTTCCATCGTTGGCTACTGAATGGGATTACGAAAAGAATTATCCAATCAGACCTGAAAACATTTTAAAGAGGAGTGGAAAAAAGTTTTGGTGGATTTGTTCTAATGGGCATTCATACCAAGCGACTCCTGATGCTCGAGCATTCGGAAACACTGGTTGCCCTTATTGTTCCCACAAGAAGCTTTTAAAAGGTTTTAATGATTTAGAAACAACGAATCCTGAGGTATCAAAAGATTGGGATTACGAAAAGAATTTTCCGATTGTTCCGTCTGACATATTCGCGGGAAGCCTTAAAAAATATTGGTGGATATGCCCGAAATGTGGCTTGTCATATCAAGCGTCAGCAGGAAATAGAACCAATAGACATAGTGGGTGTCCAAAATGCGGCATAGAAGAAGGCAAGGCTTTGGCATATAAAACCATTCTTAAAAATAGAGGGTCATTCGCAGAGCGGCACCCTGAACTTTTAACTGAATGGGATTACAATAAAAACTCAATAAAGCCTGAGGAAGTATCATTTTCATCAAGGACAAAAGTTTGGTGGGTTTGCCCAAAAGGGCATTCTTATGAAGCGTCAGTAGAACAAAGACACGCAGGCAACGGTTGTCCTTATTGCTCTAACCATAGGCTTTTACGAGGGTTCAATGATTTTGCCACCATTCATCCCGACTTAATCGAAGAATGGGATTACGAGAAAAATGGTGATTTAAAACCTGAAGATTTTATAGCTGGATCCCATAACGAAGTTTGGTGGAAGTGCGAATTTGGCCATTCGTGGAAATCTGCACTAGTTGAAAGACATAATGGATCAGGATGCCCTGAATGTAGCAAGTATCTTAGGTCTTCTTTTCCTGAGCAAGCAATTTACTTCTATATTTCCAAGGCTTTTCCTGAAGCTATTAATGGGGATAGGCATCTAAAAGTCGAATTGGATATATATTTACCAAGCAAGTCCATTGGAATTGAATACGACGGCGAAAATTGGCATCAAGATATCAAAAAAGATATAAGGAAGAATCATATTTGTGAAAAGCACGGCATCCATTTAATCAGAGTAAGAGAAAAAGGTTGTCCTGATATGGAATCCACGCCTTGTGTAACGATATACAAATTATCGGATTCCTATACATTAGATCAAATCATTGCAAACATCATTGAATCTCTTGACGAGCCACATAAAACAATTTCTATCAACATAGATGATGATTCAAATGAAATCTTGGCTTCTTTTAAGCATCAACTAAGAACAAATTCATTTGCATATCAGTGCCCTGATTTGGCAGAAGAGTGGCATCCAACGAAAAATTTAAATCTTAAGCCCACGATGTTCTCGAAAACTTCTACCCAACAAATATGGTGGAAAGGCAAATGCGGGCATCAATGGGTTGCTTCTATCATTAATCGCGTTTCAGGTGGTAAATGCCCGATTTGCCGAGCTGAAGAGATAAAGAAATCTCTTAGTGAAAGAAAGAAAATAAATTCAACTGAAGCATCAGGCTCAATTACCGATTCGGAATTAAGGGGCTTGTCCTTATCTCCGAAAAAGAAACCAAGTGTAATTGTTGGGGTGAATGATTTGGCAACTATAAATCCTGATTTAGCAAAGGAATGGGATTATGAAAACAATGAAGGACTAACACCAACCGATGTCCTAGGCAACTATGGTGATATGACCTATTCTTGGATATGTTCCAAAGGGCATAGGTGGAAAGCGCAAATAAAGTCTAGAATGAAAGGAACTGGATGTCCTTATTGTAGTGGCAAGTTGGTGTTGAGCGGCTTTAATGATTTCGCTACTCTTTTCCCTGATTTGCTCAAAGAATGGGATTACGAAAAGAATACTTTTGTTGATCCACATAATATTGGAATTAGCTTCTCTAAAAAAGTTTGGTGGTTGTGTCCTGAAGGACATTCTTATCAAGCATTAATCCACAATAGACAAAAGGCAGGATGCCCATATTGCAGTGGCAGATATGCTATTGAAGGAGTTAATGATCTAGCCACTTTAAATCCTGAAGTGCTCAAATTTTGGAATTATGAGAAAAACGATGTTTCGCCTTCGCAATTGAAACCAAAGTCGAATAGAAAAGTTTGGTGGAAATGTCCTGATTGTGGATACGAATGGGAAGCGGCACCTAGTAACAGGATCAACCATCCTAATTGCCCTCGTTGTTCAAAGTCCATTTCAACTAAAGTGATGAACATCGACACTGGGGAAGTGTTTTCTTCGATGACAAAGGCGGCTGAGAAATATGGGAAAAGCCGTTCTGCTGCGTCTCAAATCTCAAATTGTTGTAGTGGAAGGCAGGAAAAGGCCTTTGGCTTTAGATGGAAAATTGTTGAATAATCCGTTCGATTCCTCCCATCCCCTTTGAAATGTATCAATGTTGTAGTGCAACCCCTTGTAAAAAGGGCTAAATGTATCAATATTGATGTGCAACCACATTTTATAACTAACATTTTGATACAAAGCAATGGTCTCAAAATGAAAGATATTTGCTCGAGAAATTGGGCATTTTCTTATTACATATTATTAGAAGATATCTTCTCTAACTTCTATATAGTTAGAGAAGTATTTATGGAAATTAATAGTGGTAAGGCTGAGATTATGGATATAGATAATAGCTTATATGTAATGCTAGTTAAATATTAAATAGTAATATTAATTTATAATTTAGTTTACAATTTTGTTTACAACTTATATAATAAATAAAAATTAATAGGTTTACAATATGGTTGACAAATTAGAAAAATTTGAATCTTTATTAAATTATATGATTCATGAAAAATATTTAGAGAAAAGTGACATCTTATACAATCAAAGGTATGGATTCAATTTTTCTGTAGAAGAATTTAATAATTTTCTGACTTATAAAAAAAACGAAGCAATAAATTTTAATCAATTTCGAAAAGATATTAAACTTAATACTTTTGATGGAAAAAACATATATTACTTTAATTGCAGAGAATTATTAGACTATTTTCAACTTTATTTAAATTCTATATCTGATGATTTCGAAAAGCACAATAGTTTGATTGCAACTCGATATCAAAGTGAAATAATACGCTCTAGAATTTATTCTGAAATTGAAGGAACATTGTCTATTGAGGCAGTAAATTCAACAAGAAAAAGGATTGACGAACTTACAAGAGAAAAAATTCAACCTCAAAACCTAAATGATCATATTATAAAAAATATGGTTAAAGCAGTTGATTTTGTTTTGACTAAGCCAACATTTAACAAAGAAAATTTATTTAAACTATATTGTATTCTTAGCGAAGGATGTTTAGAAGATGATTATAACTTAAGGTCAGGCGAGTACTATAGATACGATGAAGTTGAAGTAGATAGTTATAACGGTTGTCCTCATGATAAAATCGAAAGTTGTATGGGCTCACTTTTTGAGTATGTAAATAATGAAATATCTAAAGGCGATAGTATGACTAATGTAGTTTTGCCTAATATTGCTCATTTTTATATAGTCTATATTCATCCTTACTTTGATTATAATGGGAGAACAGCAAGAATGGTTTCGTTTTGGATAAGCTTATTAGCAAATTCTTTAATGGTCCCTGTTCTATCAGAAGCAATTGATGATACAAAAAACAAATATTATCAAGCTCTTAGAAACACGAGAGACTCAAATAATGATTTAACTTATTTTTTGATCTATATCTTTAAAATTTTAGTCAATCAAACTAATTGTTATAAAAATGTTGAATACGCAGACACAATACTTAAAAACAAAAATATTGTTTTAACAGAAAACGAAAAAGTATATTTAAAGAAGATAATGGTCAATTCAAAAGGCAAGTTTACTTATAAAGATTTTGCTTCTTGGATAAAAAACGATATTACTAAGCAAGGCGCTTTTAAGATTTTAAATGAGTTTACTGATTATGGACTTTTAACTGCAAGTGAAGCAAAATCAAAAGTTAAACTTTTCGAAATAAATATTGATATGTTACCTTATAGATTAGAAAAAATCTGAGGCGGGTTTATATAGTGGAATTTTTAAGATCTATTAATGTCTATATATTTTATCATTTTGTATTTATACATTCTTATTTTATGAAGATTTTACATAAAATTACTTAAATTATAATTAAAAAGCCGCAAATTTAGATTATTTTGTTATTTTTATTTAAAGATGCTATTGCGAAACTTTACGAAAATAATAAACTTACTACAATAAATATGATATCTAAATATAGTGTCAATCACGGATTAATTTTGTACAAAAATCACGGCCAATTTTGTACATATAATTAATTTTTTTTATTAAATAATGCCTTACTTTCTTTTAATCTATAGCTTTCTCCAATAATTTTAACTACATTGCAATGGCGCAAGACTCTATCAATAATCGCTGCTGATATTACATTGTCTTGAAAGGTTTCGTCCCATTCTCCTAAATTTTTATTTGTTGTAAAAATAGTTGTATTTTTTTCATTTCTTCTTGCAATAAGTTGAAAAAATAAATTTGCTCCTTGGATATTTGTTGGTAAATATCCAATTTCATCTATAATTAAAACTTTATATTTTGAATATAACTTTAATTTTTCTTCCAATTTATTTTCAAAATTTGTTTTTAATAAATTTTGAATTAAAACAGGTAATTAATAAAATATGTTGAATATTTATGTCCAATTGCTTCGATTCCAAGAGCAGTTGCTAAATGAGTTTTACCAACTCCTAGAGTTCCTAAAAATACAACATTTTCTTTATTTTCTATGAATCTTAATGTTCTTAAATCCTTAATTTTTTCAATATCTAAAGTTGTTGAAAATTAAAATCAAATAATTCAAAGGTTTTTCTTGATGGAAATCCTGCAACTCTAATTTGGTTTTCAACCGTTCTATTTATTTTAGAACTTGCTTTTATCTATTTCATTGTTTTTATTATATCTTTTTTATTTAATAACTAATTCTAATATTTGTCTTATGTTTAAATGATGATTAATATTTTTATTATCATCGATACTCTATTATTTTTATTTTATATCAAGAAACAATAGGTTTTTGATTTTGTAGTTTTTGCTATAAAGGTAACTTTAAAAGAATACTTTAATACTAAAAAATTAACCGCTGATTATAAAATTTTTTATTCGAGTTTAAAATTGTTAAATCATGGATTTTTACTAAAAACCCTTCTAAAATCCTATATTTTCTTAATTTTTATTAAAATATTTATCATAAAGTTTATTTATTTTATTAATTTGTTTTGGAAATAATTTAAAGAAATTTGTTTTATGGGTTAAAAGATAATCACCTTTTAATTCATCATTTTTATCAATTTCTGATAATTTATATTCGCCATTAACTTTCCAAGATTCAAGAAAACCAATTTTAATTGCATTTGTTGGACAATTAAACGAGCAACGCATACACATTAAACAATGAGAATGAAAAATAATTTTCTTACTTTTTTGATCAAAAATTATATTTTTCATAGGACAATTTTTTATACATTTTTGACACATGATACATTTAGAATAATCAACACGAAAAAAATAAGAATTAATTACTCCTCCAATTCTTTGTATTTTAAAAATAAATGAATTTAAAGCTAGAAGAGGATTATATTTTATTTTAAAAGAATAATTATTCTTAAGTTCATAAATTAATATATCAAGTAATTTTTTATCATAATTAAATAACTCTTTAATAAAATTATCTTCATAACGAAAATGAATGTTATAAGGTAATAAAAAATGATACTCATTTATTAATTTAGCTTTATCTTTTTTTATTTTCTTAATTAATCGATAAGAAGATGAATTATTTAAAAATAGTGGTTCTCCACTTTGCTTAGCAATAATTACTTTTTGATTTATTTTAAATTTTAAGTTTTTAATATATTTTTCAAATATTACTGGTGGATTAAAAGCATAAATTGGATAAGAAAGAATGATTAAATCAAAATTATCTAAATCTATTTTTATAGATGTAGAATCTATATTTAAAGTTTCAACAAAATATAGATTTTCTTGCTCTAACCTTTCTTTAATTTTATTAACTAAGAATTTAGTGTTATTTGTTCCAGTAAAATAAATAATTAAGCATTTCATTTTAAATTTACCTTATTAGTTAAAAGATATATTTTTTCATTTTCTTTGGAATCTAAAAGGTTTTTATTTAAATTATAGATTTTAGGATATCCCCAAGAGTGAAATAAACCTCTTGGTCCAATCCATTTATTAATTAAAGTATTTTGATAGTCACTTGCTTTTAAAATAGATAGTGAAGCTTTTGAACTATCCATAAAGATAATTTTCATTAAGGAAGGAATAAATATATAAAATATTTTTGGATAAGCTTTATTTTTCTTATCAAATAGTTTAGTAACTGCAATACCAGGATGAGCAATAGTTATATTTTTATTTTCTTTTTCTTTTAAGTATAGAAGATAACTATTTAATAAATGTTTAGAAAAAGCATATCTTTTTGTTTTATTTTTAATATTATTCAAGGTATTAATAAAAGAAATTTCATCTTTAAATAAATCATCTTTATTTTTAAGTTTAATTAAGGAAGTGATGCTACTTGTAATAACAACTTTTAGATTTTTATTAATCTTAAATAATTCATTAATAAAGAAAGAAGGTTTAAAAAAATTAACTTGATATGTTTTTTCAATTCCACTAATAAGTTGATAATTTTGATGATAAATTCCACTGATATTTATAAAATAATCAAGTTTAGAAAGGTTTTTAATATAATTTAAGGTATTAATTAAAGAATTATCATCTAAATAATCAAAATAAATTACTTCAATTTTATTATGAAATCCATTTTCTAAATCATTCTTAATTTTTTTACCTTCTATAAAATTTCTTACTAATATTATTAAATCATTTTTTAAATATGAAAGATAAGTAGCAATAGAAGAACCGATTCCACCTGTTACTCCATTTAATAAAACTACTTTTTCTTTAATATTTTTAATGTTTAAATCTATCCATTTAAAATATTTTTCTTCTTTTTGCATATATTAAATTTTAAAGAATTATTTTAAAAGAATAAACTTTTATATTTGATAATTATGAGACAAAAAAGACAAATAAAATAAAACATGTGAAAAAATTAAAAGACATAGTTTTATCATTAAAAATAAATTTAGGCATAATTTTTGTAAGTTTAGGTTGAGTTTTAATTTTTTGTAAGCGCTTTCAATGATAATAAAAGCAATAAATATCTATTTAGATTTTTATCGTTTTTTCAAGTCATACATTAAGTAGACTGCTTAAAAAAGTTTTATATTTAGGAGGATAATTAAAAATATGAAACATTTAAAAAAAGTTGCAATTGCTGTACTTGGATTATCGCTTGCATGCATGCCAGTATTAGCATCTTGTGACAATAATGATACGGATCAAGTTGATCCAGTAGAAGCGAAACTTGAAAGTATTGCTATTACAAAAATGCCTACAAAGGTAAATTATGAAACTGGTGATATTTTCGATCCAACAGGAATGGAAGTTACAGCAAAATACGATAATGGTAAAACAGAAGTTGTAACAGACTATTCTTATTCTAAAAATCCTTTATCAGAAACAGATACAAAAGTAATTATTTCTTATAAAGGTAAAACAGCAGAAGTTCCTATTACTGTTAAATTTGTTTTAAAAATAACAGGTATTAGTGTTGAAGTAAAACCTAACAAAACAAAATATGTTGTTGGTGAAACATTTGATCCAACTGGAATGAAGGTTGTCGCTTTACATAACAACAATACTAAAAATGTTATTACTGATTACACAATTGATAAGACAGGTCCATTAACTTTAGATGATAAATTCGTAACTATTACTTATCAAGAATTTAGCACCACTGTATCAATTACTGTCGAAGAAGAAAAGGTTGCAGGAATTGTTATAAATAAACTTCCTACAAAAGCCGCATATGTTAAAGGTGAAACATTTGATCCAACTGGAATTGAAGTTTCAACTATTACAAATAACGGAAAACTTACTCCTGTTGATTCTAAAGATCTTACTTTTGAAGGCGTAGATGGTCCATTAAATACATTAGGAAATGTAGAAATCATAGTAATGTATCAAGAGATTATGTCTGCTTCATTTAAAGTTTATGTTAGTGAATCAAGACTTACTGGAATTTCTGTAAGTAGACAGCCAAATATTAAAAGTTATGTTACTGGACAAAGATTTGACACAGTTGGTATGGAAATTACTGCTACTTATGAAGATGGTTCAACTGCTGTAATTGGTAGTGATTTATATGCTGTTGATAAAACAGATCCACTTACTTTAGAAGATACTGAAGTTACAATTTCTTTAGGTGGATTTAAAACAAAAGTAACAATTACAATTACAGAAGCCGTTACTACAGTTAATATTGATTCTTTAGGCACCATCAGAATCGAAGGTGAACATATGGATACAACAAAAGCTTCAATGAGACAAGATTTCATTAATGCAGGACGTACCTTTATTGAAAATGGCCAAGATGCAAGTAATGGGCAAAATATTTGCGGATATAATCCAGGTTCTATCTTTGAAATCCCAATTGCAACTGAAAAGAAAGCAAAGGTCTCAATTGTTGCTAGAATGTCTCATAGTGACGCAAACTACGATATATCTAAAGGCTTTAAATTTAATGTTGGTGATCAAGTTTTAACTCCTCAAGATGCAAAGTTTATTTATCATGGTGGCCAAGATTATTGGAACTGGATTCAATTCTTAGTTGGTCAAGTTGAACTTGAACCTGGTGAACACACATTTAAAATGGAAGTCCTTAACGGGTACCCAAATATTGATTGCTTTGACTTTATTGTTACTGAATATGGTGATCAAGTAGCTGATAAAAAAGTCATGACAATGAATCTTTTAAGTGGACCAACAAAAACTAAATATGAAATTGGTGAAAAATTTGATCCTACAGGAATTAAATTAGAAGTAAAATATACAGATTATACAAAAGAAATTGTTACAAATTATACAATTGATAAAACAGAAGAATTAACAATTACTGATGAATATGTAACTTTATCTTATCTTGGTGTTGAGCTTCAAATCCCAATTGTTGTTGGCAAAGAATATGGATTTAAAATTCTTGATGTTGGAGCAAAACGTTATGAAGCAGAAAAACTTAATTTAGAAAATGCCGCTGGAGCATCAGTATCTGGCGATGGAAAATACGTTGATTTTGCAGTTGGTGGAGATACTATGTCATTCACTTTATATTCACATAAAGCATCAACTGTTAAATTATTTGCCGGATTTAAGACTGAACTTAATACACCTGTTAATGAAATGATTACATTTAAGCTTAATGGTGAAACATTAACAGCAGATAAATCTAATGTTCAAGTAGGAACTTGGGTTGAACTTTCATTAGGAGAAGTTGAATTAAAAGAAGCAGGTGAATACACCTTCACAATTGAAACATTAAGTGGTGGTATTGCACTTGATTATATCGAATTCTTTACTGCTAAATACGGTGATAAGACTGCTCCACATAATCTTGAATCAATTTATGTAAAAGAAAACCCTACAAAGATGTCCTATATTGAAACAGAAACATTTGATCCAACAGGAATGAAGGTTTATGGAAAATATAGTGATAGAACAGAAGGCGAAATTAAAGATTTCACAGTTGATAAAACCGGTCCATTAACAACAGAAGATTCAACAATTACTGTTACAGCAGATGATTTAACCTGCACTTTAAATATTAAGATTTATGCTATTAATCTTAGAGTAGAAGAAGCTAAACAATATAGAGTTGAAGCAGAAAGTCTTGATTTAAGTAATATTATTCATGATGGAAATCCTAATCATTATGAAAATTCTCCTGATTTTTCTAGCGGTGGAATAAATGTTGGTCATATTGCAAGTGGATATTTCTCAGTTTACTTTACAACAAATGAGAAAATGACACTTAATGCATTATTAAAGATTGCTCATCCTAGTGGTAATAAATTAGGAGAAAAAGTTACTTCTATTACAATTGATGGCACCGAAGTTACCTATGATAAAGATATAATCTTAGATTCAGCACCGGGTAATCAATATTGGAACTACAAAGATGTTGAACTTCCTTGCGGAGAACTTGAAGCAGGCTTACATGAATTAAGATTTAACTTCAATGGCGGTGCTGGTAACATCGATTGCATAGATTTAACTTTTACAAAATAAATAAATAATTTCTCATAGCGAGGCAAAATCTCGCTATGAGCTATTTGTAAATAAAGAAAGGAATTTTATAAATGAAAAGAACTAATGCGGTTATATGTTTTTCAGCTTTAGTATTATTATCATCTGTTTTAGCTATAGCAAATAGTGTTGCGTTCTCTTTTGGCGGAATAATCGATGCGGCTTTAGCACAAGGAAATCAAAACGTTGATAGTGAAAAAGTTGAAGAAAACTTAAAACTTGGTAAAGAATTAGCACAAGAAGTGTGTGAAAGTGGTGACGTTTTATTAAAAAATAATGGATTATTACCTCTTCAAACCGAAGAAAATTTAATTAAAGTTAACATCTTTGGATGGGGTGGAAGTGAAAATGACTTCTTATATCAAGGTGGAGGATCAAGTGAAGGTGGTTATAGTGCTGATAAAATTTCACTTTATACTGCCTTTAATAATAATGGTTTTGAAGTAAATCCATCCTTAATGAAAGCTTATAATGATCTATCATATCGTAGAGAAGGTGGCCCTGATCAAAATGCACATAGTGTTTATTATCGTACATATGAACCTGGTCAAGTTTTTTATGATGCAAATTTATCACAAGCTAAAAATTTCTCTAATACAGCTATTGTTGTTTTATCAAGAAGAGCAACAGAGGGTGATGACTTACCTAAAGTAAGTTATAACGAAAGCGGTGCTGATGATGATACAAGAAATTATTTATCATTAACTCAAAAAGAAGAGTTAATGATGGATGTTGTCACTGAAAATTTTGAAAACGTTATAGTTTTAATTAATTCAAGTGCACCAATGGAAATGGGATTCATCGAAAATCCTAAAGTTGATGCTGCAATGTATATCGGATATCCAGGATATTATGGAGCAACAGCTGTTCCTAAAATATTAAAAGGTGATGTTAATCCTTCAGGGCACTTAACTGATACAGTTGCCTATAGCTTAGAAAGTGCTCCAAGCTATGTAAACAGTGGACCTGATGCAACAATTAATTATGATGGACCAGATGGAAGATATAAAGACTATGCTGAAGATATCTATGTTGGTTATAAATGGTATGAAACAGCAGATACCGAAGGTTTCTTTAATGGTGAAACAAGAACTGACTATAATCAAAATTTAACTGGTTATGATGCTGTAGTTCAATTTCCATTTGGATATGGCCTTAGCTATACAAATTTTGATTGGATTTTGGAAAATGTAACATTGGTTGATGGAGATGATAAACCAGATAATGATGTTAAAATCTCTTCAGGTTATACCTTAAAGAAAGAAGATAAATTAAATTTCAAAGTTTGGGTTGAAAATACTGGTAATGTTGCTGGAAGAGATGTTGTTGAATTATTCCAAACACCTCCATACACCGATGGTGGTATTGAAAAAGCATCTGTAAATCTTATTGGATTTGGCAAAACCCCAATTCTTGAACCTGGTTTAGGTTCCTATGTTGATATAGAAGTAGCAGTTTCAGATTTACAAAGCTATGATGCATATGATCGTAATAATAATGGGTTTATGGGCTATGAGGTCGAAGAAGGTTTATATAACATTTCTTTAAGAACAGATGCTCATACTATTAAAAAAGGTAAAAATGGTGGAGATTTAGTATTTGAAGTTAATTCTCCAAGTGGTGGCATTAGATTTGAAAATGATCCTGTAACAGGAAATAAAGTAGAAAATAGATTTACTACTTATAAAAATACAGTAAGTGGAGCTGAATCTCATGTTTATGAGCCTCAATCTTTATATCAAATGTCAATTGATGGAAATGACGCAAATAGTGCATATCATCAAGGAGTTACTTACTTAACAAGAAATGATTTTGAAGGTACATTCCCTACAAGAACTGCAAAACGTAAGATGAGTAATGAAATGTATGAAAATGTTTTTAAAACTCATTCGCCATTAAATAATGAAGATGATGTAATGCCTAAATTTAATCAAAAACTTGACCCTGTAATTAAAATTGATGATGTTATGGGATTGGCATATGAAGATCCAAAATGGGATCAATTAGTCTCACAATTAAGCATTAGAGAAATGCAAAATTTAATTGCTCATGGTGGATTTGGAACTGATGAAATTAAAAGAATTAATAAAGGTAAATGTACAGATAGCGATGGTGGAACAGGTTTTACTACTGGCGTTGTTTCTGGTGGAGAAAACATGGTTCACGCTGTTAAATATCCTGCTGCAAATATGCTTGCTTCAACTTGGGACTGGAAAGCTGCTTATAAATGGGGACATGCAATTGGTGAAGAAGGTAAAGCCTTAAAAATCAATGGTTGGTACGCTCCTGGATGTAACGTACATAGAAGTCCACTTGGTGGAAGAAACTTTGAATATTTCTCCGAAGATGGCTACATGTGTGGTAAATTTGTTGCTCAAACAGTTAAAGGTTGCACTGAAAATGGTGTTTACGCTTATACGAAACATTTTGCAGCTAACGATACTGATGAAGGAAGAAATGGTCAATTTGAATGGATGACCGAACAATCATTAAGAGAAATCTGGGCAAAACCTGGTGAAGTTGCTACTAAAGAAGGTAAAGCAAATGCAATGATGGTTTCCGTTGATAGAATTGGTGGAACTCGTGCAACTGGTTCATATGCTCTCCTTACTTCCCTTTTAAGAGATGAATGGGGATTTAGAGGATCAACTATTACTGATTACTATCAAAGTGGTAACGTAAATGATATTGATGAAGGTATTAGGGCTGGTAATGATTTAGTCTTACAACCTAATGGAGATTATAGATATTTTGAGGACTGGGCAAATCCATCTGCAACAACTGTAATTCATCTTCAAAAATCAAGTAAAAATATACTTTACACTTATGCTGATACACTTTATAGAACTAAAATGTTTACAGGTGTAGATATGAGTGATGAAGTTGGTAGTAGAACCGAAGATACAAGCGGTAAATGGTGGAGACCAACATTAATTACAATTGACTGTGTTGTTTATGCTGGTGTCGCTGGACTTGCTGGATTTATTACATATTTAACTTGGTTTAAAGGTAAAAGAAAGAAGGAAGAATAATTATGAAAAAGTTATTTGAAAACAAAAATATGATTTATATCATTTGTGAAGCTGTTGCTTTATTATTTGGAATTTTAACATTTGGTTTCTTATTTACTCCAGCTGTCTTTGAAAGAGATAAACCAAGTTTATCAATGTTTCAATTAGCAACTGGTGCAGATGTAAGATTAGAAGCTTCTCCACTTATGATTTTTGGAATCATTCTTATATGTTTATCTATATTAGCTACAATTGCTTTAATTGTCTTACTTATAATGAAAAAAGCTAATTCTCTTATAATGACAATTTTAAGTGTTAGTAGTATGGCTACAATTTTAATAGGCGCTGCTATTTGTAGTTGTGCTTTATTTATCACTGGTTTTAATACACTTAATAGTGAATTAGGCTTTACCCAAGGACAATGGGGAATTGAATATGGAAATATTTTAGTTCCTGTCTTTGCTTTATTATCAATTGTCGCTTCTTATCCTGCAGCGTTAATAATTCTTCACCAAAAAGATTTAAAAGATGTTGCTAAAAATAAACCAGCAGATACTATAGAACAATAATAGTTTCTAAAGATTTTTATAAAAATAAAGAGCAAGCAAAAGCTTGCTCTTTACTTTTAAAACTTTGCAAAACCTTATTGTTTTTTTAAAAATAGTTATTATGAATCATAATGTAATCACTTTTCAGAAACCTTATGACACTTGATATATATATATATATATATACTTATAATTTAAGAAAGGTAACCATCATGATTAAGATTGCGTTAGTAGAAGATGAAGTTTTAGAACAATCCAAAATCAATAGTTTATTAAAAAATTTAGAAGAAAAAATAGAGGATAAGATTTATCTTTCAGTTTTTGATGATGGGAGTAAATTTTTATTTAATTTTGAATATGGTAAGTTTGATATTATTTTAATGGATATTGAACTTGGAAAAGATGAGAATGGAATAAAAATAAGTCAAAAAATTAGAGAAATTGATAAAGATGTTTTTATTATTTTTATTTCAAACTTAGTTCAATATGCAATTGAAGGATATACAGTTAATGCAATTGATTATCTTGTTAAACCTTATTCTGAAACTGATTTTGAAAATAGACTAATATCTGTGATTAAAAAAGTAAATAATCTTCATTTTGAAAAAGTGCTGCTTTCAACTAATGGATCAAAAATTATTGTTTTAATTAAAGATATAATTTATATAGAAGTAAGTAGTCATAAATTAATCTATCATACAATTAATAATGGAGATATTACAGTTTATGGTTCTTTAAAAGATATATCAAACGATCTAGAAAAACACTCATTTTCAATGTGTAATTCTTGTTTTTTAGTTAATTTAAATTATGTTGAAAAAATTGATGGATATACAGTTATTGTTAAAGGTAAAGAATTATTGATTTCCCATCCAAAAAGAAAAAAATTCTTGCAGGATCTCAATATTTTTTTAGGAATTAATTAATGCTAGGTGTACTATATCCAATAAATAGTCTTTTTGTTTATCGAATAATGTTTATGTGCCAATTAATAATTGGCGAACTTTTATTTTGTGTTAAATTACCTAAAAAGAAAGGATTCATATGGAAAGCACCTCTTGGTATATTTTTAGCTTTATTATTTTCACTAGCTTTCCCAATACCAACACCAAACGCTTTTTATCAAATGATGATGTTCTTTTTATTTTTTATTTTTACATACTTTGCAGCTTATTTTCTTTTTGATATTGATTGGAGAACATTATTTTTTGTTTTAATTTGTGGATATACGACTGAACACATCGCTTATGAAATATATTCAAGTTTAAATAACTTTTTTGTTGCAGGTGATTTTAATCCTGGTGGAATATATGATTATGATAATTTAGGATTATTCTCAAATAATTTAGATATTGTTTTTTATTTTGTTTCTTTTGTTAATATTTATTGGTTTGCTTACATAATTTTTGCAAGACGTGTAACTCCTCAAATCAATTTTGAAAAGAGAAATGATTGGATTATATTTTTACTTGGAGCGGTTTTTCTTGTTTTAGATATTGCCTTAAATAGTGCGATTTCTTATTATTCGGGTATTCATTTTGAAAGAATTTATCTTGGTGTTATTGCTTTAGTTAATGCTTTATGTTGCTTTTTAACTTTACTATTTATATTCGAACTATCTTATTCAAATTCTTTAAAAAAAGAAAATGAAATTATTAATGAATTAAGAAATGAAGAGAGAAAACAATATACAATTTCAAAAGAAACAATTGATTTAATTAATATTAAATGTCATGATTTTCGTCATCAAATTAGAGAATTAGGAAAGAAGCAAAATATTAATGAAGAAGCAATTAACGATATAAATAAACTTATTACAATCTATGATCAATCAATAAAAACTAATAATAATGCCTTAGATACCATACTAACTGAAAAAACTTTTATCTGTTCAAAATATCAAATTAAACTTACGACATTAGTTGATGGAAAATTATTAGATTTTATGAAGGAAGAGGATATATATTCTTTATTTGGTAATTTATTAGATAATGCAATTGAATCAGTTAATAAAATTAAAGGTGAAAAAAATATAACATTAAAGATTAAAAGTGTAGGTAATTTAATCTCAATTTCATGTAAAAACCCTTACTCAGGAAAAATTAAATTCTTTAATGGTTTGCCAATATCGACAAAAGAAGATTCTAATTATCATGGATTTGGAGTTAAATCAATTAAGTTAATTGCCGAAAAATATGGTGGTTCTCTTCAAATAGATGCAAGTAATAATATTTTTATAGTATCTATTTTATTTGTAAGAAATGAGACTTAATTTTTAAAAAGTAAGTCAATTAAATAAATTTTTTAAAAAATATCGAAGTTTTGCAATGTTTTTTATAATAAAAGTAAGGAAAATGTAATTAAATCTTATTTTGTTTTGTTGATAATAATCTATAATTTTCATATAAATATTATCGAAATAGAAAATCGAGATGAAAAAACAATAGATAAACTTATTTATTGTGGAAAGATTAGTTAGTGATAGGCATACTTTTTAAGTAATGAAAAAATATTAAATATTAAATAATAATAGTAAAGAAATTGAAGTTAATAATTTATCAGTTTTAATTAATGTTCCAACAAGTTATTACTATTATATTTTCTATGCTGTTATCATATTTGTTATTTTAATTGAGTTACTTTTATATGGATTATTATTTAGATCAAGAATGGCATATGATTTAAAAGCTATTGGAATTTATCGATCCTTAGGTATGAGAAGAATACAGATTGTATCGCATTATTTAATAAATACATTTATTACTTTAACTTTACAATTTTTAATTCCTTATTTTGCTATGCTAGCTTTAATTTATTTAATTTTTGGTGTAATTTCTTCTTCATTATTTATCTTTTTAGGAATTATCGTAGGTTATATTTTAGTATTTATTTCAGTGCTTATTCCTTTAGGAGCTTTACTTTTAAAAACACCACATAATATCTTAGTTAAGTATGATATTTAGTTAATTAAATATTAAGAGAAATAAATATCTATGTAATAAAAAAAGTATATATTTCATTAAATTAATATATACTTTTTCTTAAAATATTTGAATTTAGAAGGTTTTTTAATCTATTTTATTAGATTCACTATCTTCTTTTTTATCTTCTTTCTTTTTAAAACTAAACCAATAAAATCTTTGGTTTTTAGTTTCTTTATTTTCTGTTTCTTCTTTTTCTTCTTTAACAACATCTAATCCTTCAATACCACTTGCTTGAGATAATGAAACAGGATTAATATCATCAAGTACTGGTTCTATTTCTTCTTTAGTTGAAGGAATAATTAAGTTTAAAATTATTGCTAAAATTGTTGCAATAGCTAAAGCAGAAATTTCAACATCACCAATCATAATTTTAAATGCTGAATTTCCTGTGACATCTCCGATTAAAGATAAGCCAGAAATTCCTAAACCAACACCTAAAGTGATTGAGACAATTAAAAGGTTTTTAGTATTTGACATATCAACTTTTGCATCAACTAAACTTCTTAAACCATTTCCGGCAATCATACCAAAGAGAATAATTGAAGCTCCACCAACAACAGGTTGAGGAATAGTTTCAAATAAGTTTCCAATAGGAGTAAATACACCCATAATAATTGCAAAGACAGCAGCTAAAGCAATATTTCTTGTACTAAAGTTTTTAGTAATTGCTAAAACTGCACTGTTTTCGCCATAAGTTGTAATATCTGGTCCACCAAGTAAACCACTAACAGTTGTTGATAAAGCATCACCTAAAACTGTTCTATGTAAACCTGGATCAGTCATGAAATCTTTATTACAAATTGTTGAGTTTGCACTAATATCACCAATATGTTCCATAAATGTAACAAGAGCCATTGGTGCAGCCATTAAGATACCTGAAACAAGCATATCAACATCAATATTTCCTAATCCTTCAGGACCAAAATATCCCCAAATTTTATCTGCTTGTTGGAAGATAATAATTTTATCTGCTCCAAAAAGAGTGCCATTTGTAAAATCAGCAAAATCAATTAATGGAGTTCCAGGGATCCCTGGAATAGAAATAATAAGTGAATAAATATAACCAACGATAAATCCAATAAGAACTGGAATAATTTTTAAGAATGATTTTGGTTTAGCAAAAGCATTAATAGCAACAATAGTTATTAACGTAATACCAGCAGAAGTCCATACTTTCCAAGCATCAGGACCTCCATCAACTCCAACATATTGTCCAAATAAATTGTTATAAAACATTTTTGTGATCATTGTTAAACCAATGAGCATAATAATTGGTCCAGTAACAACTGGAGGTAATAATTTTTTAATTTTTTCAGGTCCTATTAATTTAACAAGAAGTGAGAAAATCATGGAAATAATACCAACAATCATTACGCAAATCATAACAACTGCAGCTCTTTGATTGTAATCAGCACTTCCTATAGTTAAATCAGGCGCTGCTCCAGTTTCTGTAGGCCAGGTCATAATTGCAATTAAACATGGAAGTAATGCAAATGAACTTCCTAAAAAGACTGGTACTTTTCTTTTTGTAACAAAATAAAAAATAAGTGTTCCGATACCTGCACACATTAAGGTAAGAGGAACACTTAAACCACAAAGCATTGGGACAAGAATAGTTGAACCAAGCATTGCAAACATGTGTTGGAAAGATAATACGACATCTTTTCCACTAAATTTACTCTTAAGTTCTTTAAGATTAAATTTCATATCAATTCCCCCTTTCTTTAAATTACTTTAAATTAAAACAGAAAAAAAGCCCCCTTAAATTGGAGGCTATATTGACTTATATAATTATTTTTTTCAATTTAAATCTAAAGCAATTTCTTTTCATTGAGCAAAATTTTAGCGAATAATAATTTATCTGTAAAGTTAATTTTGTAATAATTTGTAATTATGTAAAATACATAGAAAATTTTATCCTGATTTTTTTAAAAGTGAAAATAAGAACTGAAATATTAAAATGTGCAATTATAAAGAACAAGATGGATTATTAACTTTATTAATTAATTTATTTAAGTCATTATTCTTTAAAAAATAATTGATAGCATAAGAACAGGTTAAGTCTGTTTTTAAATTATTCTTAATTAAATAATTAACATATTCTTGCATTAAAATTTTAGCATAGCCTTTTCCTTGATATTTAGAAGTTACTTTTGTTGTTACTACATCTAAAACAGTTGAATTAATTATGTTATATCCAATATATCCAATTTGATTATTATCTAAATCTAAAAGAATAATCTTATTGTTTTGATATATAAAATAATATTCTTTATTTAATGTATCAATTGTTTTAAATAAAATATCAATTGAAGATAAAGCAACATTAGAAGCATTATTTTCATATTCAATATTTGATTGCCCATTACTTGAATCGCTAATAGATTTAATAAATAAAGAAGGGACATTAAAAATATTTGAAGTTAAAATAATTCCAGCACTTTCCATATCACAAATTGAAGTATTAAATTCATGATATAAAGATTGTTTAGTTTGATTGTCGCTTAAAAATTTATCCCCGCTAGCAAGAGAAGCAACATTTATTTTAGGAAATAAATTTTTTAATATATTTAAATATTTTTGTTTAACCTCAATTAAAGGAGAATCATATTCTTCATATTGTCCTTTTTTAACATGATCAATTGAACTAGTATCAAAATCATAATGAACAATTTTATCAACAAAAACTATATCAGAAACATTTAAGTTATTAGTTAATGAACCAACTACCCCATAATTTAAAATTAAATCACAGTGATAATTATTAATTAAAATAGTAGTAGCAATACTTGCTTTAATTGTTCCAACCCCAGAATTTAATATATATAATTCAAGATTATCTAATATTGAATGATATATTGTAAAAGGTTTAGTTTCTATTTCAGTAAAACTATTTTTATATTTATTATGAAATGCTTGTATTTCTTCAAGTGTAGCAATAATTAATCCAATTTTTCTCATAGATGTAGTATATAGAATTTTTACTTTTGTTAAAAGATTAAGTTAAAAAATAATGGAAATAACTTGTTAAAAATATTAAAATCCTTGCAAAAACCAATTATTTTAATAATATTTCGGTTTAAAAATAATTTATAGTTCTAATTTTTGTATAAATTATTTAAGTATACATATAAAATAAGTTTATTAATTACCACAAAAAATAAATTACTTAAAAAAGAAAAATATAATTAAAAAATGTTAATTTTATATTAGGATTTTTAACTTTTTGAAAAGATATTTTTTCATTCTAATTATATTTAATGCAGTTAAGAAAGGAAAATTACGATGAAAATTATCAAGCAAGCCATAGCTTTGGTAGTTTCTTTTTCCATTTTAATATTATCAAGTTGTTCTAATAATGATGAAAATAGCAACTATCAAACATTAAGTTTCAAAGAATCAAATGTAAATGTGACAATTGATCAAAAGATTAACCTTGAATATGACACTACTTTATCAATTGATGAGCTTACTATTACCTTAGAAGATGAATCAATTGGAGAAGCAGTTATTCAAGAAAATTATCTTGAATTCACACCTTTTAAAATTGGAACAACTGTTTTAACTTTATCAAATATTGAAAAAACTATTAGCGATTCAATTTATATTAGAGTAACGGATGAAGAACATGTTATCGATTATGAATTAGACTTAAACTTAGATAATGTAAAAAGAGAATACCTTTTAGGAGAAGCGATAGATACTTCAAATCTTGAAGTTTATTGTTATCAAGTTATAGATGGAGTAAGAGAAAATATTCCTTTAATTGTCACTGATTATATAGTTGATGTTGAAGAAATGGATGGTTTTGAAACTTTAGGAGCAAAAATTGTTGATATTTCGACAGTTTTATTTGGAAATGCTTCATATAGTATCGAAGTAAAAAATGAAATTACAACAAAAGAATTATCCTTAAATTTAAATAATGTTGCTCGAAGATTTGTTAAAGGAAGTATTTTTTCTAGACAAGGATTAGTTGTTAATGAAATTTCAACTATCAAAAGAAAAGAAAGCATCGATCAAGATATTATTATTGAACAAGAAATTAATGAATTATCAACAAGTGAATATCAAATAACTCCTGGTGTTAATGAAGTTCTTGATTCTAATGGCTGGTTTGATGTTGTAGTAAAAGCTAATGAAAGTGGATTAATAGCAAGCTATCCAATTATTGTTTATCAAGATAACGATGATTTTATTGATACTGCTTATAATTTTATTAATACAAAAAATATTGGACTTAATATTTATTCTAATTTTCCTACATTAGACAATCCAAATGGATTAAATTTGAGATATTCATATAAAAGAGATTATTTTACTATTACATCTTTTAATAAAGATAATTTAAATGATTATTCTAAGGATAAAATTTTATCTATTAAAGGTGGAATGAAAGATAAAAATAATAGATTATTAAGTTTTGAATTAGATGATAATAATAATTTTATTGATTGTAGTTTAGTTAAAAAAGATTTGATAAATAATGAAAGTTATTGGGATTATTTAGTTTATTTTGATTTAGGAACATTTAAAGACTTTGATATTAATTCTTTTCCTAATGTTACAACAAGCGATGATGGAAAAAGTGTTTATCAAAGAATTGAACAAGTTGATGGAATGGAAGATTATGAAAATTTATTAAGTTATTTTCCAATAATATCTTCAAGCTTTAAAATAGCTAATCTTGATGAATATTATTTTAGATTTGTTAAGGGTTATAAAATTTCTGTAAATGAAGATAATAACCTTGCTATTTCAATAGATTTTTCAAATTTAGGTAATTTAACAATTGAAACAATTACTCAAGCATTAAATGTTGATAATGAATTTATTCTTGATGCTATAAAAAACTACGATTTTAGTTTTAATGCAACAATCGACAATAATTTAAACAGAATTAAAGAAGGCATTTTATTAGATAATTATATAAGAACAGTTCCTAATGGAATGTTAACTTATTATTACAATAAAGATTATGTTTATTATGATTATGATTTATTAAATAATCCATCTTTAATTCTTGCTGGAATTAGTCCTTTTGGAATTGTTAGAGTTAAAGATTCAACTAAAGGTTTTGAAGATGGAATATATCAAATATTTGGAAGTTTATCGAATAATAATTTTACTTTTAATATCGATAATCCATACGTTTTAGTAACTACTAATACAAGTTATATCGATAATTTTAAAAATTATCTTGAAACAGCGTTAAGTAGTTATTCTTCAACTTTTGGAGTAATTTCATCTTATTTATCTTTATATACTGATTCCTTATTTAATGATAATGAAACTTATGGAACTTTTAATTTAGTAAGTGGAACAACTAACTTTTATTTATCAAATAATGCAGATCTGGGTTCATTATTTATGTCTTATATAAGTGGTGGAACTATTAATGAAACAATGTTAAATGAAGGTTATTGTTTAGCTGGAATGGTTCCAACATTTACAAATAATTCTTTATCATCTTTATATTTATATGCTGTTGATAAAGGATTATATGGTTATGGTGCAAATTTAACAGGGTTTGGGACTGTTAATTTTACAAATATTAATGAATACTTCGGTATTTAAAAAATAGTTAGGAATAGGAGGGCTTTTTATGAAAAAAGATAAGAAAAAATTCTTAATATTAGGCGTTCTTTCGTTATTTATTTTCTCTTCTTCTTTTATGCTAGTTGGCTGTAATACTAATACAGTAGAAGAAGAAGTTATAAATAAAGAAATCTTTCTTGATTGTGAGTCAACATCTTTAGTGGTAGGAGAAGAGACAACCGTCAGTGTGTCGAATAAAGAAAGTGACAAAGAATATTACTTTATTTCTTCAAATGAAGATGTAGCAACAGTTTCTGAAGATGGTGTTGTTAAAGGAATTAATGAAGGAAGTGCTAAAATTAGTGTCTTTCAAAAAGATGATTTTAATGTAACAGCTTCAGTAGTAATTAATGTTTTTAATTCGATTGAAGAAACTGAAACCACTCATAATTTAAGTATAGATACATCAAATGCAGTAATGGAATTTTCATTAGGCGATCCTTTTGTCACCGATGGCTTAAAAGTCCTTGTTGATGGAGTAGAAGTTGAAACTTATAGTACAAATCCAAGCGTTGGAACAACTTTATCTTTACTTGGAGAAAATACAATTTATGTTTCTTATCCAGGGTGTGAAAGTGTTAGTTATAAAGTTAATGTTATTCCTAACCCTCTAGATACAAGATTATATGATTTAGTTACTTTATTAAATACTGCCAATACTTATACTTATACGATCGACGTTGATGCTAATGTTCAACTTGATGATGGAACGATTGTTCCTAATATTAGTTATGAATATAAATATGGGGAAACAGCATATTATTTAACAACAATTGCTAATAATACACCTTATTTAACTTATTCTTATGGTTATACTAATACAACAAAAGGGGTTATGAAATACCGAGTTGTTGATGAAATTGTTGAACCAATTTGTTACGCTTCACATGATTCAACTTATTATAATGAATTGAGCTTAACTGATTTTAGAAATATTGATCCAGCTACCATGCCTTTAAGAGAAATTGGTGGATATTTTTCAATTACTAATCAAGAAGCTATTGGTCGATTAACTTTAAGTACAATGACTAATTTAAGTGGAGTTTCTTCTACTGTCCGTTCAGTAAGAGCTTATGTATTAGGCGAAGATAGTTTTGAATTTGTTATTGATTGTGGACAATATGGAACAATTACTCAAAGATTTAGCGATATAAATTCAACTGATGTTAATTATATTGATGAATATTTAGCTGAAAATGGTGAAGATGTTCCATTAAATTCAGACGCAGTTAGAGCTCAAACATTATTTGCTACAAATAATATGGTTTGCTCATTAGGTTCAGTTAATAATATTAATGTTGGTTATACTTTTTTAACAGAAAGTTATCTTTTATATGATTATACTGATGAATATATTGCTTATTATTCTGAACAACATGATGGTGAAGCAATTACTGATCATGGATATTTTGAATTTAATAATAGTTTATATTCTTTTAATTATAATAGTACGACAGATAGCACGACAGATACGTTATCAGAAATAACTCAAGTTCCTGATATTACTTTAAGTGAAGATTTAACTTTTCAAGATGTAACTGGAGTTTATCCTTCTACTTTAAGTATATTTAATGAAAAATTAGATATGTTTGAACCTTCAATTTTAACAATTGGTTCAAATAGCGCTGATTCATTAAGAGTAAGTTATGATGATGTACCTGAAGAAGTATTTAATTTCTTTGGTTATCAATCTTCAATAAACGGAATCGCTTTTGAAACTGGAATTGTTTTATTTGATGGTTCATTAGATTCTTTAGCTCAAGTAATGATTTATGTTGCAGTTACTAATTTAGCTTTCCAAACTCAATATCTTGGAACAACTTATACGAATTTTAATAATGTTAGTATTACTCCAATTGAAGATGCGATTGCTTCAATGGCTCAAGAATAAGGAGGATAATAATTATGAAGAAAAGATTTTTATTTACATTAGCTAGTTTCTGTTTAATGTTATGTGTCCCTTTAACTTCCTGTGAAACAAATGAAGTTAATGAGACAACAGAAACTACAACTATTGAAAATCAAGTAAAAATTAAAGGTGCAAAAACATTGGATGTTGGTGAAACTGTATCTCTATCTTTATTATTTTCTCAAAAAACAGTCCCTGTTATTTGGCAAAGTTTAACTCCAAGTATTGTTACTGTTTCTCAAGATGGAGTAGTAACCGCTTTAAATAGTGGTGAAGGAAAAGTTGCAGTTCAAGCAAGTGATGATCCAACTATTCAAGATGTTGTTACAATTGTAGTTAATGAAGTTATTGAAGAAAATGTTCAATATGTAAAAGCAACTTTTACAAATTATGATGGAACTATATTAGAAGAGGATGTAGTTGAAGTGGGTGATGTTCCTCAATATACCAAGGCTAATCCAGAAAGATTATCTGATGGAAATAATTCATATATTTTTATTGGATGGGATAAAGAAATTGTTGGAATTAATGAAGATACTACTTATGTAGCTCAATATGAAGCTGCACCTTTAAGTGATTTCTTATTCTCAGTTGATGTTGAAAATGGTGGATATTGTATTGATGGTTATACTGGATCTAATTTAGATATTGTTATTCCTTCAACATATAATTATCGAAAAGTAGTATCTATCGGAGAAGATGCTTTCCAAAATGCTGCAATTACTAGTGTAACTTTACCTGAAACAATTGTTGCGATAAAAGATCAAGCATTTAGTAATTGTCAAAACTTAGTTTCAATGAATTTTCCTCAAAGTATAAGAACTTTAGGAACACAAGCTTTTTATAATTGTGTTAATTTAAGAGCTTTTATCCAATTTGGAGAAGGAATAACTGAAATTCCTGAACAAGCTTTTGCTAATTGTAATAATTTAATTTATGTTTATGGCCCTAATATTAAAACTATCGGTCCTTCAGCTTTTTCAAATTGCTATATGCTTAATTTTGTTTTTAATGAAGGTCTTGAAAGAATTGAGGCTTTTGCATTTCAATGGAATAGAGTTATTAGAGATTTAGTTTTACCTTCAACTGTAACTTTCTTAGGTCAATCAGTTTTCTGTCATGCTCAAGGTTTACATTCAATTTATATTCCAGCAAGTTTAGAAACTATCGATTATAAATATTCAAATGGAGAAGAAGGCTATCAAACAATGTTCTTAGATTGTATTAATCTTGCAGAAATTGTTGTTGATGAAAATAATCCATATTTTATGTCTGTTAATAATGAAGGTTTATATAGCAAAGATGGAACAATTTTATATGCTTGGACTTTAAATAGAGCTGGAGCAATTGAAATTAGTGATGGTTGTACAACTATTATGCCTTCAACTTTTTATGGAGTTACTGGTAGTAATGTTGTTATTCCTAATACTGTTAAAACAGTTGGAGAATATGCGTTCTGGACAGCAAATATTGAAACTGTAACTTTTGAAGAAATTGAAGGAGCTGATACTGTTGAACTTCAGTTTGGAACTGATATTTTTAGGGATTCAACGGTAGAAGAGATTGTTTTAAATAGTGCAGTTAGTTCTATACCAAGAAATTTTGCTCCTGAATGTCGTTATTTAAGAAGAGTTGAATTACAAGATGGCATAACTACAATTGGAGATTATGCTTTCCAACACGATTTCTATCTTGAAGAATGTGATTTACCTTCAACTGTAACATCAGTTGGTACAAGTGCTTTTTATCAAACAGCTATTGGAACTGTTACAATTCCTAACACTTTAACTAAAATTGGAACTTCCACTTTTAGTGGAATATCTACGCTAAATGAAGTTATTTTTGAAGAAAATTCTACTTTAAATACAATTGGATCCATGGCATTTTATGAAACAAATATTAGTTCATTTGATATGCCAGATAGTGTTAGAACTTTAAGTGGAACTTCTCAATTTAGATATTGTTCTAATTTAGAAGAAATTAAACTTTCTAATAATTTAAGAACTGTTCCTGGATATTTTATAGCTGATTGTCCAAGTTTAAAGACTATTACATTTGGGCCAGGTGAAGAAAATACTTCAGCAACTTGGACAATGTCTTGGACATCAACTTCTTTAAATGGAACTTCTAATATTCAAACAATTAATTTTAGAGGTACAGAAGAACAATTAGCTAATATGTTGAGTAGAAATAGTTGGTTAAATAATCTTTTAGGACCTTTAGTGGAAAGTGGTGCTATTACTATTAATTATCGTTATGGATTTACTGAAACAGTAACTCCTACACCTGAAACTAACATTTAACGGAGGTAAATGGTATGAAAAAATTATTTTTAATTCCTTTAACAGCAGTATTTATTACTCTTTTAACAGGTTGTAATACAGCAGAAAAAGAAGAACCAATTGATACTAACTCTACTCAAGAAGTTAAAGCAAGTATAGAAATTACTGGTACTGATACAATTGAAGTTGGTGGTTATAGTTTACTTTCGTTAAGCACTAAAGCTTCTAATGGTGGTTTTATTTGGGAAAGTAGTGATAATTCAGTTGCAACAGTTGAAAATGGTTTAGTTCATGGATTAAAAGAAGGTAGAACAACAATTACAGCGACAAATGACGTTGATTTTTCTCAAAAAGCTACCATTGAAATTAAAGTTTTGGATGATTTAGATGGTGAATTTAGTGTTCAATTCTTAAATTATGATGGTACATTACTTTATGAAACTCATGTTGCAGAAGGAGAAACAGCTGTTTATCAAGGACCTACTCCTTCAAGATTAAATACTTATGATATTCGTTATGAATTTTTAAGATGGGATCAGGATTTAAGTAATGTTAAAGATGATATAGTTACAACCGCAGTGTATTCTGAATCTGACTTTAGTGAGTATTTATTTGAAGATTTAGGAACATCTTATAAGATTATTGGTTATTGTGGAGACGAAAGTTCAATTGTTACACCTACTTCATTTAATGGAAAACCAGTTAGTGCGATTGGATCATATATTTTTGGTGAAAAACTTCCTAATGGTAACTATAACAATAATAAAACTATTGAGCATGTTGTAGTTTCTGAAGGTATAGATACTATTGAAAATTATGCTTTTTCTAATAATGAAAATTTAAAATCGGTTAGTCTTCCTGGAAGTGTTTATAATTTAGGAACTCATACTTTTTATTATGATACAGCTCTTGAAGAAGTTACATTAACTGATGGTATTACTTTAATTAGTAATCAAATGTTTTCTCAATGTCATGCCTTAACTTCTATTGATATTCCAGATAGTGTTACAACTATTGATAATAACGGATTTTTTATGTCTGGTTTAACTGAGATTACATTGGGAGAAAATGTTACCATGGTTAATCAATCAGCTTTTGCTAATTGTAGTGAACTTACTTCAATTACTTTTGAAGCCCCATTAGTAACTCTAGGAACTGGTGTTTTTTCAACTTGTAAAAACCTTACTGAAGTTAACTATACAAGTTTTGGTGACACTATTCCTCAAAGTTCATTTTTGAGTTGCTCAAGTTTAGTTAATTTTGAAATGAGTGATGATGTTAAATATGTTGGTATGCAAGCTTTTAGAAATTGTGAAAGCTTAACCAATTTAGTATTTTCTAGAAATTTAGTTGGATTTAATGCTGATTCATCATTTGATGGAACTCCAGTTTTTGAAAGAGCAGAAGATGGAACTTATCCTAATTTCCATGTTAAAAGTGGAGATACATCAACAAAAATTGAAAATGGTATGGTTTTAACTAATGGTTATAAAAGAATAAATTATATTCTTGAAGATTTTACACTTGATAATGGTTTATTTGATTGTGAAGCTTTAGGAGTTACTGAACTTGGTGATTATGTCTTTGATAGTAATGAAGTTATTACATCAATTAATTTAAATGGTGTTACTTATTATGGCGAAGAATGTTTATATCGTGCTGGAAGTGATGGTCTTGAAATTGTCGGTGGATCAACTTTAACTTTAAATGAAGATGTAACTTATGTTGGAAGTTCAGCTTTTCAAAAATTTAAAACAGAAGGACCAAATATTACTGCTTTAATTATTAATACTGATTTTGGTGGAACAAAAACTATTCCATATCGTGCTTTTAGAAATATGTTATCACTTGAAAGAGTAGTTATTAATTCTGATATTGAAACTATTGATAATGGCGCATTTGGTTGGTGTTCGACAAATTTAAAATATGTATATATTCCAAAAACTGTTAAATCAATTGCAGCACAAGCTTTCTATTCTAATAATAATTTAATTGTTCATTATGAAGGAACAGAAGAAGAATGGGATGCAATTGCTAAAGAAAGTAATTCATTCTCAAATGGTGTTGAAGCAAAAACTGTATTTAATGCAACACCAGATTATGGTACTCAAGAATAAGATTTAATAATAAGCGAGGTAACTTTTATGAAAAAATTATTTAGGTTTAAATATGTCTTTATTGGAGTAATTTCTTTATTAGGAGTTGCTTCGCTTTCTTCTTGTAATAATTTAAATAATCTAGCGATAAAAGCTAATGAAACCTATATATATTTAGCTCGAAATGAATCAAAAACCGTGCAAATCTCATATAATTTTCAAAATATTGGGTATGAAATAGAAACACCTTCTTTAGTTAGTATTTATATAAATGGTAATGAAGTAACCTTTAGAGCAAATAATTTTAATGGAGTAAGTAATGTAAGGTTATATAATCTTGATAATCAAGATGTTTATTTAGACTTTTTAATTGTTATTGGAAAAGACGATAGTTATGATAATTCTTATAAAATAGGATTTAACGAAAACTATCGAAAAACATATTATATTAACGAAATCCCTACGTTTTCTGATTTAAATCCATACTTATATCAAGAAAATTCTACTAGTCAAATAATTTTAAATCGAAGTGATTATTATTTTTCTATTTCAACTTTGGATCCTTTAACTGAAGAAGGTAATTTAACAGTTTATATAGCTGCTCCAGAATATACAAATAATATAGCAAGTTTTGAGATTAATGTTGTTTTTGATGAATATGAAGCTATTATAAACGCTTTTAATAATCTTAAATCAAATGATAATTATTCTATGAGTTTTAAAGGTGATGCTGGGTATTTATTAGAACTTAATGGAATGATCTATAAAAATGATAATTATTATGTTAATACTTATCGTGATAGTTTTGTTGTTAATGTAAATAATAATTTTTATATTGCTTCTTTTGAACGTAATACAGAAGGAAATGTTATTGGAATTAATGCAAATAATGGGTATTTATCTAATTTAGTTGATGGATTAAGCTTAGATAATGCTATTAATAAAGTATATGGTTTACATACTTTAAAAGAATTTGATATTTCTTATTTAAGCAAAGAAGGTGTAGAAAATGGAAGATTTAATTATTTAAATCAAGATAACTTAAACTTCTGGTGGAATGATGTATTAGGTTTTAATGGTAGAGGTACATCTTTACTTTTATCTTATCAAGAAGATTCCATTCTATATACTTTAAATGGTCAATTAAATAATGGGTTAGAGATTACTTTTAATGGTAGTATCTTTGATTTTAATAAATCTAGTCATTCATATATTGATCAATATTTAAATACTTCACATAGTGTTAATGTTACAGTTGATGAAGAATTAAATAATATTTATCAAGCATTATCTAATTTTAATTATACTTATACAATTGGAGAAACCGTATATAAGTTTACTGATAAATATATTGAATATACTAGTGAAACAGGTGTTAATGGTTATGTTGAGTTAGATGATGGAGTATATACTTTTAGAGTAAATAATGGCGAAGTTGAGATTTTAGATTTAGTTAGTGGAATAAATAATGTCGAAGATTTATCATTTAACCTTGCTAATTACCCATTATTTAAAGAAAATTTAGGAACATTTATTCAATCTTCGTATTATGGAGGTTATGTTTCTTTTAATAGTTTATTAAATGAACCAATAATAAATGATTATTTTTCTTCAAGAAGTTCTTCTAATCCTTTTGGAATAGGAATTAATTATGAAAATAACCAAATATCAATATACTGTTATTACATGAGTAACGATAATCTTGCTGGAACTTATATGGTTTTAACTGATGTTGGATCAACTTATTCAACAGTAGTAGAAAGTTATTTAGCTAATTTATGATTTGTTTAAAAAAGCTTAAAATAGATTGGAAAATATATGGTTTCTTAAATAAAATTTATTAAATTAAAATATAATTTTAATCTACCTAGATATTAATTCTAATTTTAAAATTTCCTAATTGATTGTAAGTTTTAAGCAATCATCAATTATTAAATATTTTTCTACATCTTTACAATCTGTCATTTTAGAAGAAGCAGTTGATTCTAAAAAATATTTATATTCTTCATAATTTGCAGTTGTTTTACATTGTGTTTCAAATTTTATATCCACACAAGGTTTATACTGCTTTTCCATAATCGCTTGCTGAAACAAAATGTACTGGGAAAGGCATGAAATGATTGTTTAAAAACAAATTCGAACTAAATAAAGAATAATTATTAACATATGTTCTGGAGAACAATTGTGTGTATTAAATTTTAAAATAATAAATTTTTATTATTTTAAAATTTTTTTAATAAAAATAATGTTGTTTTGCAAGGTATTTGTAATGTTTTATCCATTTTTATTATTTTTATTCATGCTTGATTCAATGTCTAATAATGTTTCTTTGACACCAATTTAAGGAATAGAGGATTAATTATTGCTATAGTCATATACATTAATGATTAATAACTAATCGTTCAGCTTTATCGATATTATAGTAAGAAAAAAACAATAGAAGCTTGATGATTTATTACAACTAATATCTCCCTTTTCTTCGTTGTATTAAACATAATTGATTCAGTTAAAAAGATTGTTAAAGATAAAAAGGTAATTATTAAATAATTGAACCTTTTAAGAAGATAGACAATAATTTAAAAATAAATTAGTTTTTTCATATAATAATAATCAATATTTAATGTAAAATATATTCATGCTCAAAAAGTTGTTTAATGTTTTTAGGATATACGAATGGATATTTGTAATAATTTCTTTTTTGCTATTAATTATTTTAGGAATTGTTTTTAAAGCCAATGCTTTAGAAATTATTTCTGTTTTACTTGGATTATTATCTGCAACATTAAATGGAAAAAGAAAGAAATATGCATTTTTCTTTTACTCGGTATTTGTTATTTTATATGGAACAATGGCCTTTATTAATAAACAATATGGTGAAGGTATTTTAAATTTATGCATTAATTTACCTTTATATTTATATACACTCTATAAATTTTATTTAAAAGATAGAAAGAATGATAATAAAGAAGAAAAGAATAAGGAATTTAAAATCAGTGGAATCAATAAATATTTAATTATTGGAATAGTTATTTTTATTCCACTTGTTACAGGGCTTTATGGTTATATTTTAAGTTTATTTAGTTCTAAGCTACCATATTTAAACGCTTTAGCAACTGCTTTTGCTATTGTTGCAGTTGTTTTAGCTAGTAAAACATCAATTTATCAATGGATATTTTGGATATTATATAGTGTAGTATTAACTATTATATGGCCGTTAAATTACTTTATTGATAATAGTGGTGGACTATTATATTTAGTTTTAAATTTAATTTATATTATTGTAAATATTTATTGTTTTGTTCAATGGATATTTATAAAAAAGAAACAAAATATTGTTGTTTAGTAAGGATTTTATGTTAAATAATATATTATATGGGTTAAAGTATTTATCTCCGATAGGGGAAATGTTAATTGTATCAAACGAAACTTCATTAATTGGTGCTTGGTTTTATAATCAAAAATATTTTAAAAATAAGATTGAAGATTATGAGATTGTTTTTAAATCTAATACAATACTTGATGAAACAAAAAAGTGGTTTGACAACTATTTTTTAGGGTTAAATCCTTCGCCTAAAAATTTAAAACTAGATCCTATTGGAACGCAATTTCAAAAAGATGTTTGGAATGAGCTATTAACGATTCCATATGGGAAAACAGTATGTTATTGTGAAATATCAGATAAAATTGCTAAAAAATATGGAATTTTAAAAATGTCAAATAGAGCAGTTGGCGGAGCTATTAGCAAAAATCCAATAAGTATAATTATTCCTTGTCATCGTGTGATTGGAAAAAATAATAAACTCACTGGCTATGCTGGTGGATTAGATAGAAAAGAGTTTTTATTAAAACTTGAAAGATAGTTAAAAATTGAAATATTTTTAAATTTAAGATAATTATTATTAAAGAAAATTATCTAAAAATATGTAAATGTTTTTTCTTTACTAAATATTGAAAAAATTTATAACTTAAAGCAACTAAGAAAAATACAGCAATTAAAATAATAACCCAATAAAATACACCAATATATTCACCTTTAGAAAACCATGTATTTGCATGATAATCTAAAAATGGATATGGAGCATAAGTTGTACCATTATCCCATCTAACACCGTTATAGGATAAAATCACTATCATTACTAAATATAATGAAGGATATAAAAGAGATAACAAAACATCTCTCCATCTAATTTTATAAGTAATATTACAAAGTAAAAAATCAACAATAGAAAATAATGGAACAATAACATGAAATGCTATTGAATCCATCGAATTTAAAAGTTCCATTCCTCCAATTGGAGCTAAAACAAAATCAAATAAGCATCCTGTTATTGTAATTGCAATTAAAGAACAAAATCTTATAAGAAAGAAAATTCTTCCAGCATAAATAAACTTTTGAAAATATCGACAAATATCAGAAATTAAAAAGATAATAGTTGATATTAAAATAAAGAAATTTGAAATTATAGTAAAATAAGAAAAGATTAAGAAACTATGATCTCTAATTGCACCAATAATTGTATAAGTAAATCCAATCAAAGAAAAAATTATAATGATTGATTTTAATATGATTGATAAAAATAAAATATTTTTTGAATCATAAGGTGTTTTAACAATTTCTACCATTATAGTTCCTCCTTTTGATAAATTATGGTACTTATTTTGCTATTAAAATAAGTTGAATAGATGTCATATTTTTTCTTAGGATATTTTAATTCATATAAGAAAAAGTTATTTGTATTAATTGGTAAATCAAGATTGTTAAGCAAGTAATAAAAAATATAAAAAACTATTGTTTTATCAACTGCTTTGCTTTCTTTTGTAAAAAGAATACTAATATAATGCTTTTCATAATTATCAAGTACTTGAGTAAATGTTTTAATTTCTTTAACGTATTTAAATTTTTGAGCATCATTTTTAATTAAATTAATTATATCTTCGTTTAAAGTTGAAGAAATAACTTTACTATTTGTTGTTAATTCATGTGATTCAATAAAATCTAATCTTTCCTTAATTAAAGAAATTGAATTGAGATTAGTAGAGTTTTTAGTGTAATTTAGAGCATTTCTTATGTTATATTCGTCAATTAATTTTAAAGAAGATTCTAAATAATTAGGATTAGTTTCATAACTTTCTATTAATAAATTTAATCCTAATGGATTATTTTCTTTAATTAAAATTACACCTAAATAATGCTTAGCAAAATTATTTTTAGGATTGATTCTTAAGCTTCTTTGAAAGATCAATTTTGCTTGATTTAAGTCTCTTACTTTTAAATAAGAATAAGCTAAAAAGGCAAGTTCGATTGGAGATTTTAATTTATTTTTATCATCGATTATTCGTTTATATAAATCATAATTTAAAAGATAATTATTTGAGTAATTTTTAATATTTTTTCGATAATAAATATCATTAAAAGTATTAAAAATTTTACTATTAATAAAAGTTAAAGAAGGTTCAAAAATTATTTCTTCCTTTATAGCTAAAGCTTCACGAACTGATTTAACTTCATTATTTAAATATAATAAATCTTTAATAAGCTTTTTATTATTATTCATAAAATCAAAAATATATTCAGCTTCTTGAATGTAATAATCTTTAGGACAATCCTTGTTATTAATGTATGGAACAAACTCAAAACATAATTCTTTAGCTAATTTATAGGAATAAAGACGATAAATAAATTCTAAATGGTTTTTAGTAAAGCTATTTTCGATAATATATGTTTCTTTTGTTTTAAAGAATTCCTTCTTAAAGTCTTTTACTAATAATTTATAATTATTATTTAATGAGTTGATAGAAATTTTAAAGAATAAGATATTAATAAAATGAGTAATTAGTCCATTATCAATAGTTAATTTAGATAAATGATAATTTAATGTTGAATATAATTTAAATTTCTTAAAAGTTAATCTTAAGAATAAATATTTATTTATGTTAGCTTGTAAATCAAGATCTTCTTCTTTTAAAAATGGTAAGAGTTTTATACCAATAGTAATTTTTAACTTATTTAAATATTTAATATCAAACACATCAGAATCATTAATATAAAAAATGTTATTGTTTTTAGTTTTAATGATTTTTTCATTTCTTAAAAAGATAAAAAGATAATTAAAAGAAATAGAAGAAAGAATTATTGCTATTAAAATTAATAAAATAATGTATCCAAAATTAATTTGTAATAATTGTCCAATAAAAAATCCTAATGCTAATAATAAAAGATATGTGAAATTAAAATAAATTATGTATAAGGAAAAAATTACCGAAGTATTTTTAGCTATTTTATTTTTTATAACTTCAAATCTTTTAAGTAAGTTTTTAGAAATAATATATTTATTTTTTCTTTTATAAAGTAAAAATAAGTTAGTAATTATAATAATAAATAATATTGATGAAATGATTATAATCGGGATGTAAAAGTAATTATATAAAGGAATAAAATATCCTAATGATAAGATAATTGAATAAATGATAATTAAAAGTAATAAAAATAAATGTTTTATAACTATATCCATTAAAACTATTTTAATAATGAATTAAATTAAAAGATATAGATAATTTTAAAAATTAAAATTTTGTTTTTTTAAGAATTAAGGCTTAATTGTTTGAATTTAGTTAAAAAATAGTAGAATTTTAGTTAAAAAGTCTGCTAAATTCAATTATTTTTTTATTTTTTAGTTATCTAAATAAATAGAATCATCTGATTACTTTTCTTTATTATTTTTGAAATCGTTTATAGAGAATAAATCTATTTTTTTATTTATATCTAAAATAGATATTGATTTTAAATGGTAATAACATATATTTGTAACTTATTAAAAAAGAAATAATAAGATATTTGTATAACTTTAGAAGAGTATCAAACAATAACATTTATTTTTAAATTCTACATTTTTTAAAAAAGTACTATTAATAATTTCAAAAATTTTAGCTATGGTATAATTTCTTTATGGAAAATTTTGAATTTAAATCTCCTTATGGATTATTAAAAGGTGCCAAATGGGAAATCGATAAACCTAAAGCAATTATAGTTATCGTTGCTGGAATGGCTGAATATGCTAAAAGATATTCTGATTTTGCAATTTTTTTAAATAACAATGGCTATTCTGTCTTTTCTTTAGATCACTTTGGACAAGGTGAAAATTGTGTATTATATGAAGATAATGTTAATAAAGAAATAAAAGTAAACACTCTTAATAATTTAATAAATAGTTATAATGACAAACTAAAACAAAATAATAATTTGAAAAATAAAAAAATCTTAGAAACTTTTTTAAATTCAATTGATCAAAGTGAAACTCAATATTTAGGTTATCCAATTGATGATTTTTTTGTTAAAGAAATCGATTTATTTCATAACTTTTTTAAATATTTAAAAGAGACATATAATTTAAAAACCTATGTTTTTTCACATTCAATGGGTTCTTTTTTAATGCAAGGATACATTGAAAAATATTCAAATAAATATATTGATAAATTAGTTCTTTGTGGAACAAATGGTAAGAACATTTTAATAAAATTTGGTGCAATTTTATCTAAATTAATTGTTAATGATAAGAACAAATTTTATCCAGCAACCTTATTACATGATTTATCAATTGGAGCTTATGAAAAAGCGTTTAAAGATAGAAAAGATGCAAATGATTGGTTAAGTTATAATGAAGATAATGTTAAAAAATATAACGAAGATAAATTATGTGGATATCGTTGTAGCAATTCTTTCTTTAAATCTTTTCTCGGTGGCTTAAGTAAAATCCAAAAAAATAAGAATATTAAAAATATTTCTAAAGAATTAAATATATTAATTATTGGTGGAGCTGATGATCCAGTTGGCAATTTTGGAAAAGGATTAAATAATTTATTTAAGTTATATTCAAAATTTAATTTAGACGTTTCATTGATTATTTATGAACATGCTAGACACGAAATATTAAATGAGTTAATTAAAGATAAAGTATATCAAGATATTTTAAAATTTTATCAAAATAGTTGAGTTTTAAAGGGTTTATAAAATTTAGGGTGATTTATGGAAAAGAAAAAAATAAGTAAAAGTGGAACTATTTTAATTATTTCATTTGTAGTTGTTTCGATATTACTTGTTATAAGTTTAATTGTCTTTTTTAATCCAGATATGTTTAAAACTTATATTTATGATGGAGGTGCAAATGTACAATTAAGTAGTTCAAATGATGAAAAAACTACAATATTAGATGGTGAAGAAAATGTTATAACTCCTAATGAAATAGATTTAGAATTTACTTATAAAACAGTTGAAGATTATCTTCCATTTAGTAATCCATTAATTAAAACTCCTTCTACTGGAGATTCTAAAATTTTAGTTTTACCTATTATTATTCCAGGATATGATTTAACTAACGAAGAACAAAGCCAAACATTAATTGATTTAGATAAGTTATTTTTTGGAAATGAAGATGACACTTACTGGGAAAGTGTTTCAAGCTTTTATCAAAAATCAAGTTATGATCAATTACATTTTTCTGGAGAAGTTATGCCTTGGTTTGATTCACAAGATGCTGGATTTAATATTTTTAATCCAATAAATGATGTTGAAGATATTTTTACAATTATTGAAGCTGCTCTTGATACTTATGAAGCTAGTGGCTTATATAACTTAGATGATTTTGATTCTGATAATGATGGATATATTGATTCTGTATGGTGTGTTTATTCAGCACCAGATTTTCAAACAGCAGAAAAATTCTTTAATACTTCATTAGATTCAACTATTTATTGGGCATTTACTTCTTGGTATTACAATAATTTTAATATTTATCAAGAAGACTATTCGGTATTTGGTTGGGCTTCAATTTATATGATGTATTATAACTATAATAGTGAGATTGATTTTAACGATACTAATAATACTTTAGATGCTCATACATTTATTCATGAAACTGGACATATGATGGGTTTAAATGATTATTACAATTATAATAATACTTCTGCTTTTTCTTATAATGCTCCGATGGGATGGAATGTAATGATGGATGCTAATGTTGGTGATCATGATTTATATTCAAAAATGATGCTTGGTTGGGCTAAGCCTTATATTGTAATCGGAGATTGTTCCATTGAATTAGCTTCTAACCAATATAAAGATTCTTTAGTTGTTTTATTAGATAATTCTTCAACAGCATTAAGAAAAGAAAATGATCGATATATTTTTAATCCTTTTAATGAATATATATTAGTTGAAAATTATTCTAGTGAAGGTCTAAATCTTTTAGATAGTGAAAACGAATATACAAACGGAGTTAAAGCTATAAGTGGAGAAGGATTTAAGGTATATCATGTTGATAATCGTTTATTTAGAGTAGCAACAAGCTTTGGGAATAGTGGAGTAAATGAGTTAAGTGAATATAATCATGAAACATTTAATTCTGAATACCACGCTTTATATTATTTTATTTCTAATTCTACTGGTGAAGTTGGTGAACTTACTACTTTAGAAACTTATGGCATGGAAGTAGTTGATAATGAAATTAGTGATTATTTTAATGAAGTTTCTTTGATTGATTCTAGAAGGAATTATACATATCAAAGAAGTTTTGTTAGATATAATGGTGGAGCAATGGTTGGAGTTCCTGCTAATGAAAGAGATTTATTTAATGAAGGTGACTTATTCAATATGTTGACATATAGTGAATATTTTGTAAACGGTGAAGAAAATAAATTTAATAATGGTCACGTTTATGATACAAATGTAACTTTTGCTTAAATTTTCCTAAAAGCCTTCTAAATTCTAATATTTTTCTAAAATGTATCAATAAAACACCTCTTTAATTAAGTTTTACTATATCAAACAATAAAGCAAGTATTAATAAATGTTATATGATATAATTTTATTGTTCTATAAATAAAGGAAAAATATGCCATATCAAATTAAAGAAACAAGCAATAATATTTCTTGGATAGACATAGATAATACTAAAAATCTTAAATTAAGATTATGTAGTTATGGTGCAAGCGTCTATTCAATTAAATTTTTAGATCAAGCAATGACTCTTGAAGTTAGTGATGAGAATGAATTTTTAAATTCAACACAATTTTTTGGTAAAACTTTAGGTCAAATTGCTGGAAGAATTAAAACTAATTTTGTTTTTAATGATAAGGAGATTCATTTAAGAAATTCTTTTAATGAAAATTGTTTTTTACATGGAGGATTAGAAAACTCATTAAGCTTTAAAAATTTTAAAATTGATGTAACAGAAAATAACGAAAATATTATTGTTAAGTTTAAATATAATACGGAACTTAATGAAAATGGGATTCCAGGCAAAGCAAATATTAAAATCATTTATTATATATCTAAGTTAAAAGACGAATTTAAAATTGTTTTAAATGCTAAAGCACTTGAAGATACTCTTATTAATTTATCAAATCATATCTATTGGAATTTTAATACTTTTGATATTTCTGATTATCTTTTAAAGTTTAATTCTAAGAAATATGGTGGAATAGATAATAATAAACTTATTGTTAATGTATCTTCTCTTCCTTTTTATTTAGATTTTAATAGAGCCACAAAGTTATGTAAGCAATTAGATTATATTGAAGCTAAAACTAAATTAAAAACTATTGATTTTACCTATCTTTTTAATGATGAGCATACTTTAACCTTAAGAAATAATGAATTTGAATTGTTACTTGAAACAAGCTATAAAGCTTTAAATATTTATGTAGATAACTCTTTAAGTAAGGTTAAATTTAATAATTTTTTAGATAGTAATCATTTAAGAAGAGCTATTGCTTTTGAACCTCAAGATTTTGTTTTTGATTTTAATTCTTTAATTTTAAGAAAAAATGAAGAAAGAAATAATTTAATCAAGTATACTTTTAAAAGGAGAAAAACTTATGATACTGGACGCAATAAATGAATTGATAGAATTTGAAGGATTATTCTTTCATTATGATTTAGTAGATAAAATTTATTATCGAAATTTAATATTAGAAGAATTAAATATTTCTAATCCAAAAGTTTTTGAATGCGATGATTTAGAAAATGTTGAAGGATTAAGATTACCTGATCCAATTTTAGAAGAAATTAAAGAGTATATTGTTAATGATATGAAATTATCTGAACAACAAGCAGATAGAAAAATCTGTAAAATATTAGGTTTAATTACTCCTCCTAATTCTTATGTTGTTGAAAAATTTGAGCAACTTGAAAAAGCCGATCCTTATATCGCTCTAAAATATTTATATGATTTATCAATTAGAAATTATTATATTCAAAAGTCAAAAGTAGAAAAAAATATTGTTTGGACTTCTAATTTTGATAAGAAAAATATTGAAATATCAATAAATTTATCTAAACCAGAAAAAAATGTTAAAGATATTGCTAAACTAGCAAGTAAAAAAGCTAGTTTTGAACAAGATGAAAATTATCCAAAGTGTCAATTATGTTTAGAAAATGTTGGTTATATTGGTGATGATAAAAAACCTTCAAAAGTAAACTTGAGAGTCGTTCCTTTAACTTTAGGTGGAGAAGAATGGTTTTTACAATATTCTCCATATGGATATTTTGAAAAACACTGCATTGCTTTTTCAAGACACCATAATAATATGATTATTAATATCTCAACATTTGAAAAACTTGCTGATTTTGTTGACCGTTTTCCACAATTTTTTATTGGTAGCAATGCTGATTTACCTATTGTTGGTGGTTCAATATTAAGTCACGAACATTTTCAAGGTGGAGAACATGTTTTTCCTGCAATGAAGGCTGAAGTTAAGAAAGAATTTGAACTTCATGGTTTTAAAAATTCTCATCTTTATTTATTAGATTGGTACAATACTATTTTATTAATTAAATCAACTAATAGAGAAGAAATGATTAAAATTGCAAGCAAGATATTATTAAAATGGAAAGATTATGATGATGAAGATAATGATATTATTGCTCATGATAAAGATGGAGAACATAATACGATTACTCCTGTAATTAAAAAGATTCATGATACTTATCATTTATTTTTAATTTTAAGAAATAATCGTACTACTTATAAATATCCAGATGGAATTTTTCATGCCCATGAAAAGTATTACCATATTAAAAAAGAAAATATTGGAATCATCGAAGCTATGGGATTATTTATTCTTCCTGCAAGATTAAAACGACAATTAGAGCTAGTTAAAAATGTTTTAAAAGAAGGATTAACAAACGAAGAAATTTATAAAAAATATCCAGAATTAGCAGACTTTTCATTAATGTTTAGCGAATTAAGGAAGATTTATAATGAAAAAACAATAGATGAAGATATTAAAACTTATGTTAATAATGTTTGCCGAAATATTTTGATTAATACTGCTGTTTTTAAAGAAACAGAAAGAGGGGAATATGGTATTAATGAATTTATTAAAGGATGTAATCTATGATTTTAGATAGTGAAGCACTTAAAAAATCAAAAAATTATTCTTTATTCAAATCTACTTTTAAAGAAGAGCCTTCTTTTTATTTTGATACTGGTGGAAGATTAGAAATTTGTGGAAACCACACTGATCACAATCATGGATTATGTTTAGTCGCTAATTGTTCTTTAAGAATAAAAGCTTTTGTAAAAGCTTGTAAAGACAAAGTAAAAATAAAATCTAAAGGTTTTCATTATTTTGAATTTGATGTAAATGATTTAGAAAAAAATATCAAAAATAAAACTTGTTTATTATGTAAAGGCGTTTTATTTAAATTAAAAGAATTAGGTTATCAAATAGGCGGATTTGAAGCTTATATTGATAGTGATATTCCTGACGGAAGTGGAGTTTCTTCTTCTGCGGCAATTGAATCTTTATTTGGTTACATTATTTCTTATTTATATAATGATCAAAAAATTCCTCCTTTTGATATAGCTATTGCTGGTAAATATTCAGAAAATAATTATTTTAATAAGCCAAGTGGATTACTTGATCAAATTGGGACATCATATGATTCTTCTAATTATATTGATTTTAGAAATATTAATAATCCAACCATAAAAACAATACCTTTTTTATTACCACTGGATATTTATTTAATTAAATCAGCAGGTAATCATTCTAGTTTAACGAATTTATATGCAAGAATTCCTCACTCAATGAATCTTGTTGCTAATTTGTTAGAAGGTAAAAAATATTTAAGAGATATTGAAGATAAAAGAAATATTTTTGAAAAGATTGATGCTTTAAATTGTGATACTTATGCAAAAGAGGTGGCAAAACACTTCTTTATTGAAAATGATAATGTTAGACACGCTCGAATCGCTATTGAAAACAATGATATAGATGGATTTTTAGAAGCAATATCATTTTCTCAAAAATCTTCTTTAAAACATCTAAAAAATACTTATGTTGAAGGTGAATTTGAAGATTCCCCTCAAGATATTATTAATCATGTAAAATTATTTTTACCTAAAGATAAAGGTGCAATAAGAATTCATGGTGGTGGTTTTAAAGGAACGGTAATTGCATTCATTAAAAAAGAATATTCATTCGATTTTGAAAATTATTTAAAAGATAATTATCCAAATAGATACTATAAAGTAAGTATTAGTGATTCTGCTATTAATTTTATAAAACTTTAAAAGACCTTAGAAAACATATGGTTTTTTTAAAAATAAAATAAAGGGTAAAACGCAAAAGTAATTTCCATTTTTATTGAAATTAGTATTTCTTTAAGTTGAAATTCTATTTTCCACTAATAAAATTGCTAATCCTATCTTTTAATTTGAAATATTAAATAATAGGATATACAAA
>CALVHN010000007.1 GCA_944327845.1 uncultured Bacilli bacterium | reverse complement strand
GTCGGCTTACGTTTCCATGAGTATTTTGATTAAATTGTGTACACCTTTTAATGGTATCACGAACTTTGTAAAGAAAGAACGTGAGGGTGTGCATTTCGTATTAGAATAGGTCACTACATTCAAAATTGTTTTAGTTCTCTGATTTTCTTTGGAGTTTCTATGGGGTTCGATGGAAAGTCGTGCCCTTTTTGTTTGGTTCCTAGCAGTTTGAACTTAGGAAAAATCGAAGAAATGATATTTAAAATAAAGGACACTTTATCCTCTTTTTTTATTTTATAGGATAGTAGCTCTTTATTAATATTATTATCAAATGAAATTATGGCATTACTTGAATTAAGAAAATTGTATAATTTAATAGAGTTAGAAGCTTATAATTCTTTTTTATTAATAAATATTTTAAAAATAAAATTAGGTAAGTTATTGAAAAATACTTTAAATATAATAATTATCTTTTTACTTAAGTATTATTAAAGATATAAAAATTAAATGGTTTTCACAAAATTTAAAACAATCTCTAAATTAATCCTTTAAATTAGATTTTTATAAAAATATTAAATTCTTATTCTTAATTTACTTAAATTTTAATATAATATTTTGAAATTTAAGGAGGAACCATGTTACATATTGTTAATCATCCATTAATTACTATGAAATTAAATAAGATGAGAGATAAAGATACATCATCTAAAGATTTCAGAACTCTTTTAGATGAAATCTCATCATTAATGACTTTTGAAGTTTTTAAAGATTTAAAGTTGCATCCTACTGGAAAGAAATACCATACTCCATTAGGCCAAGAAATCGATAAGTTAGATATCGATTATAATATCGTTATTGCTCCAATTTTAAGAGCTGGTATTGGTATGTCAAATGGTGTTGTTAATATGCTTCCAACAGCAAGAATCGGCCATATTGGTTTATACCGCAATGAAAAAACACTTGAACCTGTTGAATATTTTTGCAAGCTCCCAAAAGTTGAAAATCCTTTACTTTTAATTTGTGATCCAATGCTTGCAACTGGAGGAAGCGCAACTGATGCAATAAACATTGTTAAGAAAAAGGGCTTCAAAAACATACGTTTATTGTGCTTAGTTGGCTGTAAAGAAGGTGTTGATAAAGTTTTATTAAATCATCCTGATGTTGATATTTATGTTGCAGCATTAGATGAAAAGCTTAATGATAAAGGTTATATTCTTCCAGGACTTGGCGATGCTGGTGATAGAATATTTGGAACTTTATAATTTTATTATTTAATTTTAAATAAATAGTTTAAAATAATGTTTACGTGCAAGAATGGCGGAACAGGTAGACGCGCTATTTTCAGATGATAGTTGCTTTGCAGTGTGAGTTCGAGTCTCACTTCTTGCACCAAAAACATTATTTTTTTATTTAAAAAACCTTTAAAAACTACATATTTTTTGAAAATTTCTACTTTAAAAGAAATTTGAATATATAAGGATATTCCTAATAATTTCTATATAAAAAATTTTTATAAATTTACAATTTCAGTTATCGAAGATTTAATATATTTTCTCTAAAACTTTATTAAAAAGAAATATAACCTAAATGGTTTAAAACAATTTTAATTCCAATTAAGATTAAAATAATTCCACCAATAATTTCTGCTATTTCAATATGCCCTTTTAAGAATTTTGCAATATATTTTCCTAAAAATATTCCAATTAAGCACATTAAAAAAGTAATTAATCCAATAATAAATAATCCTAAATAAACATTAATTGGCGCAATAGAACTTTTTAAAGTAATTCCAACTGCAAAAGCATCAATTGCTGTTGCAATTCCTTGAATAATAATTAATTTAAAAGTAAATGATTTTTGCTTATCTTCTTTTTCTTTTCCTTTTTTCTGATCAATTATTTCTTTTATTGCATCAATTATCATTTTTAAACCAACTAAACTTAATAAAGCCAATGATACCCAATGATCATAATCTTCGATATATTCAATAAAAGTAAGTCCAATTAAATGTCCTAATAATGGAAGTAAAGCTTGAAAAATACCAAATATCAAACAAATAAAGACCATTCTTTTTTTGTTTAAATTATTTAAAGTTAATCCATCAATAATCGAAACAGAAAAAGCATCCATTGCTAAGGATAAAGATATTAAAATTAAAGTGAAAATACTACCAAGCATAAATAATTACTAACTAAAAATAAAATAATAATTAATTAGATTAAGAATAATTAATAAAAATAAAATATCCTTTTTATAAGTTCTAATTAATTCTTTTATAGATTTTACTTAAGTCTTATTAAGAATGCAAAAATAAAAAATTCCTATTTCTAGGAATCGTTTATTAGGTTCTTTAAGAACTATAACTATTTTCTTGAAAAGAACTTAACTAGAATAAGGATTGATTTAATAAGTGACATTTTTAAACCTCCTATACATCTCTTTTGTAGCCTTTGCTACAGTTAATATTTAAGCACAAATTGAAAAATGTGAATAAAAGAAAGCGTTTTCATGAAAATGTAAAGCGTTTACATTTTATATTTTCATAAATATTTAGTTGTTATATATACCCTCTAGGCGTATAATATACCTATAAGGGGTATTTATGGAACAAAATAAGCATACAATTCGAAGTGAAGAAGAGAAAAAAGTTTTAAAGGTTAGAATCAAAAAGATTCAAGGCCAATTAAATTCAATTACGAACATGATTGATAATGATGCGTATTGTGAAAATATCTTAATGCAACTTTCTGCAACAAGAGAAGCAATTAATTCTTTAAGTGAAGTTATTTTAAAAAAACATTTAAATGGTTGCATTAAAGATAAAGTAAATAATGAGGAGACGATTGAAGAAATTTTAAGATTATTTAAAACTTATCGTAAATAATTATGAAAGAAAAATTTAATGTTAAAGGAATGACATGTGCTGCATGTGAAGCACATGTTGATCAAGCAGTAAATAAACTTGATGGAGTTAAATCTTGTAATGTTAATTTATTAACAAATTCGATGGAAGTAGAATTTGACGAAAATAAATTAACTGTTTCAATTATTGAAGAAGCAGTAAAAAAAGCGGGATATGAAGCAAGAAGCGTTAATAATAAGGGAAGTAACGTTCTAATTAAAAACAAAGAAAAAGATTATTCTTTAATTAAATTAATTATTTCTTTTATCTTCTTATTAATCTTAATGTACGTTTCTATGGGGCATATGTTTAATTTTCCTTTGCCTTCATTTTTAGTTGGAGTAGAAAATGCATTAGTTCTAGCTTTTACTCAGCTTTTATTAACAATTCCTTCAATAATTATTTATCCTAATTATTTTAAAAATGGATTTAAAAGATTATTTAAATTATCTCCTAACATGGATAGTTTAATAGCGATTGGAGCGGGAGCTTCTTTAATTTATGGAATATATGCTATTTTTATGATGTCATATGGATTAGGACATAATGATTTAAACTTAGTTGCTCAATACCAACATAATTTATATTTTGATAGTGTCAGTATGATTTTAACTTTAGTTAGTTTAGGAAAATATTTTGAAAGCTTGTCAAAGAAAAGAACAACAAAAGCTATTGAAAAATTAGTTTCTCTTGCACCAAAAACTGCAATTTTATTAAGGAATAGCAAGGAAATTGAAGTAAAAGTAGAAGATTTAAAAGCAAATGATATTGTTATTGCAAAAAAAGGAAATATCATTCCAGTAGATGGAATTATACTTGAAGGAAAAGGATCAATTGATGAAGCTAATTTAACAGGTGAATCACTTCCTGTTTATAAAACTATTAATGATGAGGTATTTTCTTCCACTTTATTAACTAATGGATATTTAAAAATAAAAGTTACTAAAAAAAGTGAAGACACTTCAATTTCAACAATAATAAAACTAGTCGAAGAAGCTTCTTCATCAAAAGCTCCAATTTCAAAATTAGTCGATAAAATTGCTTTATTTTTTGTTCCTGTTGTTATAGGTATTGCATTAATTGTATTTATTTCATTTTTAATTGCTGGAAATGTAACTCATTTATATGGATTTGATGATGCTTTTAATTTTGCGGTATCAGTGCTTGTTATTTCTTGCCCATGTGCATTAGGCTTAGCGACTCCTGTTGCAATTATGGTTGGAACTGGAAAAGGTGCTGAAAACGGTTTATTAATTAAAAATGCCGAGATTTTGGAAAAAGCTCATAATATTAAAACTATTGTTTTAGATAAAACTGGTACGATAACTAACGGAAAAATGGAAGTAACCGATTATTTATATGATGAAAATCTTATAAATGAAGGTGAATTTTTAAAGATTATTTATAGTTTAGAAAAATTATCTGAACACCCTCTTGCAAATTCAATTGTTAACTACTTAGAAAATAATCGTTATGAAAATTTAGAAGTTGGAGAATTTGAATCTTTTGATGGAAAAGGTTTAAAAGGAAAAATCGGAGATGATATTTATCAAATTGGTAATATCAATATTTTAAAAGATAAAGAAAATATTAAATATATAAATAAGTTTAAAGAACTTTCAAGCAATGGGAAAACCACATTATTTTTAACTAAAAACGATGTAGAACTTGGTTTAATTTCACTAAAAGATAATATTAAACCTCATTCAAAAGTTGCAATTGAAGAGCTTAAAAAAATTGGTATAGAAGTTATTATGCTTACTGGAGATAATAAAGAAGTTGCTAAAAGTATTGCTGATGAAGTAGGGATAACTAATTTTATAAGCGAAGTTACTCCATTTAATAAACAGGAAGTTATTAAATCACTTAAAAAAGATGATAAGCATTTAGTTGCAATGGTTGGAGATGGAGTTAATGATGCTTTAGCTTTAACAACAGCAGATTTAGGAATATCTTTAAATGGAGCAAATGATGTTGCTATTGAAAGTGCAGATATTATTTTAATTAGAAATGATTTATTAGATGTTAGAAATGTTATTTCTTTATCAAAACGAGTTATGAATACAATTAAAGGCAATTTATTTTGGGCTTTTTTCTATAATTGTATTGGTATACTTATTGCTAGTGGTGCTTTTTATCCAAGCTTTAATTTAGCGTTAAATCCGATGATTGGAAGTTTATGTATGTCATTTTCTTCAGTCTTTGTTGTTTTAAATGCTTTAACTATTAACTTATTTAAAGTAAAAAAAGTTGAAGAAAATAATAAGGAAAATATAATATTGAAAGAAAGAGAGGCAGAAAAGATGGAAGAGATAATTTTAAATGTTGAAGGTATGATGTGTGAGCACTGTAAGAAACACGTTTATGATGCATTAATTAAAGTAAATGGAGTAAAAGAAGTTGAAGTTTCTTTAAAAAATAAAAATGCTTTAATTAAAGGAACACATTTAAATAAAGAAGAATTAATTAAGGCGGTAGTTGAAGCAGGATATAAAGCTGAATAATTCAAAATGAGCCCATTAGTAGTTTCAATTATTTCAATTTCAATAATTTTTGGAGGCACTACATTAGGTAGCGGCCTTGTATTCTTTTTTAAGAAAAATTTTAATAGTTTAATTATTGATTTAGTAATTGGTTTTGCAAGTGGAATAATGATTGCGGCATCGTTTTTTGGATTATTAATTCCATCTATTGAACAAGGTGAATTAGTTTATGGAAATTTAACCGCACTTGCAGTTATTGGTGGCTTTTTATTAGGCGGTTTGCTCTTATATTTTCTTGATAAAATCATACCCCATTTGCATAAATATTCTGATACTGAAGAAGGTGTAAAAACTAACAAGATATCGAAAAATTTTAAGTTTATGTTAGCTGTTACAATTCATAATATTCCTGAAGGAATAGCAGTTGGACTAGCGTGTGGATTGGCTTTAAATTCAAATGAACCAGAATTAATTTTTTCTTGTTTAAGTTTAGCAATTGGTATTGCAATTCAAAACTTTCCTGAAGGCGCGGCGGTTTCAGTCCCACTTTTAGAAGAAGGTGTTTCTAAATCAAAAGCTTTTTTGATGGGAATATGTAGTGGAATAGTCGAACCTATTTTTGCAATTATTACTTTATTTATTGCTTCTGCTTTAGAATCAACTTTACCTTTACTTCTAGCTTTTGCAGCTGGAGCAATGATTTATGTTACAGTTGAAGAATTATTGCCAGACTCAAAAAGATCAAAGTATCCTCACGCTGGTTTATGGGCATTTATGATTGGTTTTTCAATTATGATGCTTTTAGAAATTATGCTTTAATTTTTAAAAAACCTCTAATTCTCTTTTATTTTTTAAATTAATTTTATAAAATAGATTTAACTAAGGAGATTTAAAAAATGAAAAAATCAAAATCAAAAAGTTTAGCAAGTACTTTTTTACATTTAATTTCAATCTTGCTTGTAGTTGTTACTTTTGCCTTTGGTGCTTTAAACTTTTTTAAAGCTTTAGGCGATACAGAATTAGCTTCAAGTTCAACACTTTATGATAGCTTAAAAATAAGCGACGATACTTACTTTGTTGGCGGAATTATGATTTTATTACTACTTTCTATTTCTGCTTTACTAATTCTTATTACTTTTATTTTAGGTTTAAAACGTAAAAAAATTCATTTATTAGGAATATTATCAGCTATCGTTTTAATTGTTACTGGAGTTTTAATTTTCACTTCATTAAATGTTTATATTAATGAACTAGCTTCATATACTACAGATGGTAATGATGGATTATTATTTGATGCATCTGTCGCTGCTTTTAAAGAAATTTTATCTTTAGATTATGGTGCTTATTTAATGGGAGTTGCTGCAATACTTGCTGGAGTCTCTGAGTTAAGTAGTGCAATTTGTTGTTTAATTAAGAAATAGTATTCTTCTTATTCTATTTTATTTAAATTTACTTAAAAGATAATGCTTTCTATCTAAATTAAGATTCAATGTTCTTCTAATTTCTCTAAAGCAATAGAATTTCTATAAAGAGATTCATAATAAGTTTCTTTCTCAAAAGAACATTCATATTTTTTAAGGTTAATAAAATTTCATTTCTTTCTATTTTTTCATTTTTATTTATAAATTACTAATTAATTTATCTAATATGGAAGAAATTAATAAAGATAAATAAGAAAATGAGACTTTAAATAATTTTTATTTAAAGAAGCATCGATTTTTAATGCTTATTATATAAAAATAGTATTTTTCTATGTCAATAACATTTAAATTTCCTTAATTAGGATTTATTAACGTTATTTACAATATTTATTTATCGCACACCAGCTAAAAAGTTGCTTTATTTTTAGATCGTTAATCTTATTAACTTATAAGTTAGAAATAATTATCTCTAGCCTATAAGTTTTTTATTTTGTTTTCTTATTGTTTAAAAATGATTACATTTTATATTTTTTATAATTGCTTAAATTTTATTCTTATAATCTATTATTATCCATTGACTTTATTATGGCATAATATAAAATATCTAACATTATTAACAATTGAGGATTTAAGTATGGATAAAAAAGATATTGCACAAGATATATTTAATTCAATATTACAACTAATTAAATGTAAAAATCGAGAGGTTTTATTTACAAAACCTAATGGTTTAGATTCAATTTTGATTTATTTATCCAACAATAATAATCAAGAAATTATTTGTGGTGATATAGCAAAATATTTAAATATTTCAACTGCAAGAGTTGCAGTTGCTTTAAAAAGCTTGCAAAATAAGGGTTTAATTAAGAAATATCATCCAATTGATGATAAAAGAAAGATAGTTGTTACGATTACTCAAAAGGGAATAGATTATTTAAAAGAAAAATCTAAAGATAAATTATTATTTATAGAAAAGAAGTTAGATAAATTAACTTTAGAAGAAAGTATTGAGTTTAAAAGAATTTTTAATAAATTAATTGGTTAATAGTGTTAACTATTTTAGGAGTTAGATATGTTAAGATTAGAAAATATTAAAAAAGTATATAAAGCAGGCAATAATGAAGTTGAAGCTTTAAAAGGAATCTCAATCAGTTTTAGAAAAAATGAATTTGTTTCAATTCTTGGACCTTCTGGATGTGGAAAAACCACACTTTTAAATATTATTGGTGGATTAGATAAAGCAAGTGAAGGTGATCTATTTATTGATAATATTTCAACTAAAAACTTTAAAGATAAAGATTGGGATAATTACCGTAATAAAAGAATTGGTTTTGTTTTTCAAAGTTATAATTTAATTCCTCATCAAACAGTATTAGAAAATGTTGAACTTGCCTTAACAATTGGTGGCTTTAAAAAAGAAGAAAGAATAAAAAGAGCTAAAGAAGTATTAAATAAGGTTGGTTTAGAAAAAGAATATAATAAAAAACCAAATCAGTTATCCGGAGGACAATGTCAAAGAGTTGCAATAGCTAGAGCCTTAGTTAATGATCCAGAAATATTATTAGCAGATGAACCAACTGGAGCGTTAGATACAAATACTTCAATTCAAGTCATGGAATTATTAAAAGAAGTTGCTAAAGAAAGATTGGTAATTATGGTCACTCATAATCCAGAATTAGCATATAAATATTCCACAAGAATTGTTAAATTATTAGATGGAAATATTGTTTCTGATTCAAATGAATATCAAGAAATAAATGAAGAAATAGTTGAAAATAGCGACTTAATTAAAGATAAAAAATCTAAATTAAGCTTTTTTCAAGCTCTCCGTTTATCAATGCAAAACTTAATTTCTAAATATAAAAGAACGATTTTAATATGTTTTGCTGGATCAATTGGAATTATTGGGGTTGGTGTTGTTCTAGCTGTAAGTAGCGGAGTTACTAATTATATTAATGAAGTTGAAAATGATATGTTAAATGGAAATCCTTTAACAATAAGTGAAACACAATTTGATATTAGTTCTTTATTATCGTCAATGTCTCAATCTCAACAACAAGAAATTATTAAAGATAATACTGAAGATGGTGTTATAAATGTAGATGGAGTATTAGAAGATATTATTGATCAAGCTTCAAATATTGAAGAATCATTAATTAATAATACTTTATCATTAGATTACCTTGAATATGTTTCAAACCTTGATTCAAGTTTATATTATTCTTTAGGTGTACATTATGGTGAAGATTTAACTAATAATATTTATACAAATATATCTCTTGAAGGTTATGATGAATCTCAAAAAATGTCGTTGTCATCAATAATTTTTATGTATCGAGATATGTTAGCTAATGTTGAAGATAGTATGTCTGAATTATCAAGTTTAATTGATTTAGTTACTTATGAATTCGATCAATTACCAAATAATAATGACTTTGTTTTATCTCAATATGATGTTATTGCAACAACAGATAAAAATAATCCTTTACCAGAAAAGGATGATGAACTTGTTTTAGTAATTAATAATAATGGTTTAGTTTCAAATTTATTTTTAGCTCAGTTTGGATATTATTCTCAAGATGAATTCTTAAATATTATCTATAAATCATTAGAACTTGATGATTTATATGATGAATCTTTAAATAAAGAAAACTTTACTTATGAAGAATTATTAAATAAAGAATTTACTTATTACCATAATGACGAAATTTATAGTAGTAATGTTTCTCCACTTAATCCTTTTACTTATGAAGCTTATGGTAATAATTTAGAAAATGGTTATAACCTTAAAGTAAAATCTATTATTAAATTAAAAGATGATTTACATTATGGAAGTTTAAGTTCGGGAATTTATTATTCTCCAAAATTAACTGAAAAATTTTTAAATGATAGTGAAAATAGTGAGATAACAAATTATTTAAAAGAAAGACCTGATGGAGAACAAAGTTTCATGTCAACCTCTTTCCAAGGAACAAATATTGGTGTTACATATAACTATTCATATTATTTAAATGGAGAAAATTTTGAAAATAAAGTAGGTTTAGTTGGCTCTTCTAATTCTATGGCCTCTTTAATGGGTGGCAATAATACTTACTATGAATTAAGTTTAAGAGATTTAGGAGGAATTAATGTTCCTAGTGAAATTGAAATTTATTCAAAAGACTTTAACACAAAAGAAGAAATTAAAGATTATTTAAATAAATGGAATGAAGAAGGAATAATTGTTGTTAATGATAAAGAACTTACTTTAGATGATAGAAGTGTAGTTCAAGTAAGTGATAATGTTGAAGTTGTATTTAGTATTGTTAATAATATGACAAATATTGTTACTTATGCTCTTGTTGCTTTTACTGCTTTATCATTAGTCGTTTCAACCGTTATGATTGCAATAATTACTTATGTTTCAGTTATTGAAAGAGTAAAAGAAATTGGTGTTATAAGGTCTTTAGGTGGAAGAAAGAAAGATGTTAAAAATTTATTTAATGCTGAAACTTTTATTATCGGAACAATTTCTGGAGTAATTGGAGTAGTTGTTACTTATTTAATTTCATTAATTATTAATTTAATTGTTGGCTCATTATCTGGAATTTATACGATTGCTGCTTTACCTTATTATTATGCATTACTTTTAATTCTTGTTAGCATTTTGCTTACTTTAATTTCCGGATTAATTCCTGCAAGTCTTGCTTCAAGAAAAGATCCAGTTGTTGCTTTAAGAAGCGAATAAATTTTAAATAAAGTTTTATAAAATAACTTTAAATATTAAGTATCTAAATTTAAAATAATATCTATATGGAAGAAATAATAAATTATGTTAAAAATAAGAAAGAGAGTTTAAAAGAAGCAATAAATAAATTGTCTTTTAAAATTAAACTTGTAATAATTCAAGTTAATGATGATCCTGCTTCAAATTCATATATTAAAGGTAAACTTAAAGATTGTAATGAAATAGGAATTATTGCTGATTTAATTAAGCTACCAATAGATGTTAAAGAAGAAGAATTATTAAGTTTAATTGATAAGCTAAATAATGATAATTCAGTAACTGGAATTATTGTTCAATTACCTTTGCCAAAAACAATTGATGCTCATAAGGTGTCTTTAAGAATTAATCCTACAAAAGATGTAGATGGATTTCATCCTTTATCTTTATATAAACCAGCTACTCCATTAGGTATTGTTGCTTTTTTAGAAGATAATAATTTTGATTTTAAAGGGAAGAATGCAGTAGTAGTTGGAAGAAGTGAGATAGTTGGTAAACCTATTGCTAAATTATTATTAGAACACGATATGAATGTTACTGTTTTGCATTCTAAAACATCTTTAGAAGATTTAAAATTTTATTTAAAAAATGCTGATTTAGCAGTAATTTCTATTGGAAAAGCTCATTTTATTGATAAAAAATTTAAATTTAAAAAGGATGCAGTTTTAATTGATGTTGGAATTTCAAGAAATGAATTAGGAAAACTTGAAGGAGACTGCCTTCCTAATTTAAAAGTTAAGTTTCAATCACCTGTTCCAAAAGGTGTAGGTTTACTTACTCGTTTAGCTTTATTAATTAATTTATATAATGGAGGAATAAAAAATGGATTTTAATATTGGAAAAACAGAAGTTTTTGGTGTTGAATACGCAATTAAAGCAAGTGGAAATCCGATGAGAGTTTCTTTTAATCGTGAAGAATTAAATGAAAAGGACTTAAATCGTGCTATTAAATTAGGTAATACAAAACCTGGTGAAGGCCATGATAATTATTTAAAAGGGTGTGTTGTTGAATTTGATATTACTGCCCCACTTTATTGGTGGAAGCAAGCTCAAAGATATCATTTTTTTGAATATGTTTCATCCCAATCAACAATGCATTGTTTATTAAAATTTGATATTGGTAGTCAATGTGTAAGTGAAACAAATAAAAAAATAATTGAGATTTGCAATGATTTAAAAGAAGAATACAATAATATTCCTGATGAAAATAAAGAAGAAAAACAATCTAAATGGAGAGAACTTGTTGCATCTATTCCTTGTGGATTTTGTTTAGGTGCTACAATGGTTACAAATTATCAGCAATTAAAAACAATGTATCTTCAAAGAAGATTTCATAAGTTAAAAGAGTGGCATGTTTTTTGTGAATGGTGCGAAAAATTACCATACTTTAAAGAATTAACTGGTCTTGGTAAATAATTTATTTACAAAAATTCAAAGTTGTTTATGATTATGTAATGTTTTCTAAGCCTATCAGTCCTCCTTTCCATGTTCTCATATAGACTCGGCTTAGAAAACATATGTTTTTTGGGACAATAGCTCAGTTGGGAGAGCGTTTCGTTCGCAACGAAAAGGTCGTGAGTTCGATTCTCATTTGTTCCACCAAATTACTATAAAAGATTACATTTATATATTATTTAACTAAAAACGTAGATGTTAAAAATAACTTAATATTGCAAAAAACTAATCTTTTTGCAGGTTTTTTATAAAAATATTTGTTTTTTAAATTAACTTTGATAGAAATTATTTATTCTTAATTACTAAAGTTTATATTTATAAAACCTTTTAATTAATTCTTCACAGGAAGTTTTAGGTTTTTTAGAAAAATATATAAATAGAATATTAAATGCTCTACTTAGAATATTCATTGTATTCCATTTTGTAATTGATTCTTTATCCTTTTCTAAGTTAAGTGACGTAATAAATTGATCCATATATTGATAAATATAATATTTAAAAGTTGCTAAACTTTTAAAGATAAGAAATTCCTCTCTTGTTTTACTTAGTTTATTTAAATTAGTGTATAAATATTTAATTAAATTCTCTGAAAATTCATATATTTCTGCTTCAAGAAAATAATGATTGGTTTTAGCGTATTTATGTGTAAAGGTAACATAAAGATTATCTAACGTTTCCATGATTAATTCTTTTTCAGAATAAATTCCAACATCATAAAAAGTTAAATTATAATAAATTCGCATATGTGGGATGCTAAATTCATAATAAGGCGAAAATAAAAGATAGCCTGTTACAAGGTTAGAAAATTCATGTTTTTCCATATATTTTTCTTTAACGTATGATAAGAGAATAATACTCTTTTTAGTTGTATTATTAAAGAAATATATAAGAAAAACATAGGTTTTCACTAAATTTATTATTTTTAAAATAACTTTTAACTTTATTTAGTTAAATTATTGGAAGTTTTACATAATCTCAAAGTAGTTCCAATTAATATATGGAAAATAAGTTTATTAATATTTATAATTTAATTTATTAGTTTTGGAGACTTATTTATGGACGAACATTTGTTAAAAATTTATAAGGGTACCTCGAGACAAGTATATCAAGAATTAGAAACAAGCGCTCATGGACTAACTGACGAAGAAGCTAAAATAAGATTAGAGAAATATGGACCTAATGAATTAAAAAAAGAAAAAAAGATTTCACCTGTAAAATTATTTTTGAAGAATTTCATTTCATTTATGTCGATTCTGTTATGGGTAGCTGGAACTATAGCTATAATTTCTTGCTTTATTTCTGCTCCTACACCAGGGAAAATTGGGCCTTTAAATGATCCAAGTATGCTTTATTTAGGAATTTCTATCTTTGTAGTTAACATCATTAATGGTGTTTTTTCTTTTTTACAACAATATAAAGCAAATAAATCAACGGAAGCTTTAGCAAAAATGTTACCTAATAATTGCCGTGTCATTCGAAACGGTGAAGAAATTCAAATTAATGCTAAAGAATTAGTTGTTGGAGATTTAATTATTCTTGCAGAAGGAGACAAGATCTCATGCGATGCACGTATTATTTCTTGTAATGATTTAACTTGTAATCAATCAGCGTTAGATGGTGAAGCTACACCAGCAAGAAAACAATATGAATCTTTAAGTGAAGCTCCAGAAAGTTCAATTAGAGCTAAAAACGTAGTTTATGCTGGAACAAGTGTCTCAACAGGTTCAGCAAGATGCGTTGTTTTTGGAACTGGAATGAATACTGAATTTGGAAAAATCGCTTCATTAACACAAAATATTAAACCAAAGAAATCACCACTTGAATCTGAAGTTGAAAGATTAACCAAAGTAATTGCAATTGTTGCTTCTTCAATTGGTCTTGCTTCTTTAATTTTAGGTATTGTTATTAATGGATTAAATACTGGATTTGATAAACCTTCATTATATTTAAATCAATTTGTTGTTGCTTTAGGAATGATTGTTGCTTTTATTCCTGAAGGTTTATCACCAACTATTAGTTTATCTTTATCTCGTGCTGTTCAAAGACTTGCTAAACGTGGAGCTTTAATTAAAAATTTAAATTCGGCAGAGACTTTAGGTTCGACAACTGTTATTTGTTCGGATAAAACAGGTACTTTAACCAAAAATGAAATGACTGTTAAATGTTTATATTTGTTAAATCAAGAATTTGATGTAACAGGAGATGGTTATTCTTTTGAAGGAGAAATTTTAGATAAGCATAATAACAAGCAAACAATATTAAATAATAAAGATTTAAAAATGCTTTTATTATGTGGTGCTCTTTGTTCTGATGCAAAAATAACTAAAAATAAAGAAGGAAAAACAATAGTTTTAGGAGATCCAACTGAAGCTTGCTTAGGCGTTGCTAGTGAAAAAGGTTTATTAAATGCTACTAATATTTTAAGAGTAATGCCTCGAATTAGAGCTTTACCTTTTGATTCAACAAGAAAAATGATGACGACTATTCATCAACTTGAAGAACAAGTAGGAGATGCTCAAAGAATGGCATTTACTAAAGGTTCTCCAATTGAACTTTTAAATAAATGTAAATATATTTATCAAAATGGTGAAATAAGAGAATTAAAAGAAAGTGATCGAAAATCATTTATTTTACAAAATGATAATTATGCAAAAAATGGATTAAGAGTTTTAGGAATGGCTTTTAGATATATTTCTAAAAGTGACCGTTCATTACCTTTAGCTTTAAGTGAATATACTCCTGAATTAATTGAAAAAGATCTTGTATTTATTGGTCTTCAAGCAATGCAAGATCCTCCTAGAGAAGGTATCAAAGAATCAATTGAAAAATGCCATAGAGCCGGAATTAAAGTTATTATGATAACTGGAGACTATTCTTTAACAGCACTTGCTATTGCTCGAAAAATAGGTATTGTTAAAGAAAATGAAACACCTCGAATAATTTCAGGTGGAGAATTAAATGAGATTGACGATAATACTTTAAAAGAATATTTAAAGGGAGAAATAATCTTTGCTAGAATGGCTCCTGATCAAAAATATCGTATTGTTTCCTGTTTACAAGAACTTGGCGAAGTTGTTGCTGTAACTGGTGATGGAGTTAATGATGCTCCAGCATTAAAAAAAGCTGATATTGGCGTTGCTATGGGTATTACTGGAACTGACGTTGCTAAAGATGCAGCTGATATGATTTTAACAGATGATAATTTTTCCAGTATTGTTAATGCTGTTGAAGAAGGAAGAGCTATTTTTGCAAATATTAAAAAGTTCATTACTTATATTTTTAATTCCAATATCCCTGAAGCAATTCCATTCTTCTTACCATTATTAACTGCTAATTTTATCCCTCAAATGATTACTGTTTTAGAGGTTCTTTTAATAGATTTAGGAACTGATATGCTTCCGGCTATTGGACTTGGAAGTGAAGCTCCAAGTAAAGATACGATGGAAAAACCTCCTCGTAAACAATCTGATCATTTAGTTACTTTCCAAGTTTATAAGGAATCATTTATTTATGGTATTATGACTTCGATTTTAGCTCTTGGTGCTTATTTCTTATTCACTTGGTTTGTTTGCATGGATAATAACATATCATTTACATTATTTAATCAAACAAATAATGAACCTATTTGGATGATGACAACAACTGTTGTTCTTGCTTCAATTGTTTTCTGCCAGATTGGACAGGTTATGAACTGCCGAACAGAAAGAGAAAGTGCATTAAATGTTGGGCTTTTCAAGAATAAAGAAATTAATATTGGTATAATAAGTGAAGTAATACTTTTATTAGTTGTTATATTTGTACCATTTATTAATACAGAAGTATTTGAAACAAATGTTTTAACTGATTACCGTATTTGGTTAATTCTTATAACATTCCCATTTGTTGTTTTTGGTTTAGGTGAATTAAGAAAATATTTATTAAGAAGAAAAGATAATAAAAAGAAAGGAGTAACTCTATGAAAATATTGATTGTAGGTTGTGGTAAATTAGGTGCTGGTCTTGCAATTGAACTATACAAGAAAGGTCATACAATTACCATAATTGATTCAGATGAAAATGCTTTTTATCGTTTAGGAAGTGATTTTAATGGTACTACAGTCGTTGGTAATGGGTATGATAAAGCAACACTTGAAGAAGCAGAGATTGAATATACTGATGCTTTAATTTGTGTTACTGGAAATGATGAAATTAACGCTGTAGCCGCAAAAATTGGTAAGGACAATTATTATATAAAAAGAGTAATTGCACGTATCTATAATCCAAGAAAAGCTAAGGTTTTTGAAGCTTTAGGCATTAAAACTATTTCAACAACTGGCTTTAGTATCGACCGTGCAAATGAGCTTTTATCATATAATATGATGGATAGTTTAGCACTTCTAGGAAAGGATATTTCTACTGAAATTGTTAGAATAATTGCTACACATAATGTTGATGGTTTATCAGTTAAAGAAATTAATGATAACCAAGAATTTAATTTAATTTCTATAGTTAGAAACGATACTTCATTTATTCCAAAGGAAACTGATGTAATCCAAACTAACGATATTTTGTATTTTGTTACAAAGACTAATGCAAAAAGAAAACTCAAGATTTTCTTAGGAATTTAAGGAGGAATTAGATTATGTATGTAATTATTATTGGTGGTGGTCAAATTGGATCGTACATGGGAGAATTACTTCTTAAAAATAAGTGCGATTTTGTAATAATTGATTCAGATCATAACAATATTAAGAAATTAAGTAAGAAATTTAATAGCGAAAATATTATTTTTGGTGATGGAACTGATCCAAATATTTTATCTGCTGCAAGAATTGAAGAGTGTGATGTTGTAGCTTGTGTCACTGGAAGAGATGAAGTTAATCTTGTTTGTTCAGTTATTGCTAAATTTGAATTTCAATGCCCTAGGGTTGTAGGAAGAGTTAATGATCCAAGAAATGATTGGCTTTATACAATTGGAATGGGAGTTGATGCTGCAATTAACCAAGCTGATATTATCGGAAATATTGTTGTTGAAGAAATGTCGATGAAGAGTTTAATGACTTTAATGAAACTTTCAAAAGGTGATCATTCAATTATGCAACTTATTGCAAGTGAAGATTGTTTTGCTAGTGGTAAGAAAATTGAAGATCTTAATTTACCAAAGTCAGTTTTATTAATTGCTATCTATCATGGTGATGATTTTATAGTTCCAAACGGAAAAACAGTAATTTATCCAGGGGATAGATTAACCGTTTTCTCTTCAGAAAAAGTAATAAAAGAAATTGAACATATTTTTACTAAAAAAGTAAATTAATTAAAAATATTAGGGTTTTGCAAGGAAATTTAAAAAACTAGTAAATTTTTGGTTGATTTATAGTGGTTTAATCCTCAAATAAAAATCTTGTTAATGTGACTAAAAAAGCTTAAATGACGAAAAAAAGCAAAAGTTTAGAGCATTAATGTAGATTTTTTTTATTTTTTCTTTTATTATTTACACGCTAAAGAAAGGAGATTTATTTATGGTAAACGAATGGACAGGTTTCAAAGGTGGACATTATGAAACTGAAATTGATGTAAGAGACTTCATTAAGCAAAATTACACTCCTTATTATGGTGATGAAAGCTTCTTAGAAGGACCTACTGATGCTACAAATTTTTTATGGAATAAATTAAAAGAACTCCAAGTTGCTGAAAGAAAAAAAGGTGGAGTTTTAGATATGGAAGAACATGTAGTTTCTGGATTAACTGCATACAAAGCTTCTTATTTATATCCTGAAGATAAAACTTTAGAAAAAGTTGTTGGTCTTCAAACAGATAAACCTTTAAAGAGAGCATTTATGCCTTATGGTGGCATTAAAATGGCTGAACAATCATTAGAAACTTATGGTTATCATCTTGATGAAAATTTAAAAGAAATTTTTACAAAATATCATAAAACTCATAACCAAGGTGTATTTGATGTTTATACTCCTGAAATGAAAAGAGCAAGACACTCTCATATTATTACTGGTTTACCAGATACATATGGTAGAGGAAGAATTGTTGGAGATTATCGTAGAATTGCTCTTTATGGTATTGATTATTTAATTGAAAAGAAACAAGAAGATTTATTAAATTTATCCAATGAATTAATGGATGAAGAAACCATTAGATTGAGAGAAGAAGTCGCTGATCAAATTAAATCTTTAAAAGAATTAAAAGTTATGGCTGCTGATTATGGTTATGATATTTCTAAACCAGCTAAAAACGCTCATGAAGCAATTCAATGGTTATATTTTGGGTATTTAGGTGCTATTAAAACTCAAAATGGCGCTGCTATGTCAGTTGGTAGAATTTCTACTTTCCTTGATATTTATATTGAAAGAGACCTTAAAAACGGTACTTTAACTGAAAAAGAAGCACAAGAATTAATTGACCATTTAGTTATGAAATTTAGAATGGTTAAATTTGCACGTATCCCATCATATAATGAATTATTCTCTGGCGATCCAGTATGGGCTACATTATCAATTGCAGGTATGGGAATTGATGGAAGAAGTTTAGTTACTAAAACTGATTTTAGATTCTTACATACTTTAGAAAATATGGGACCATCCCCAGAGCCAAACTTAACAGTTTTATATTCACCAAACTTACCTGAAGCATTTAAGAAATATGCTAGTAAGATTTCTATTGATACAAGCTCAATTCAATATGAAAACGATGAAGTTATGAGACCTGTTTGGAAAGATGATTACTCAATTTGTTGCTGTGTTAGTGCTACTGAAACTGGTAAAGAAATGCAATTCTTTGGGGCAAGAGCTAATTTAGCAAAATGTTTATTATATGCAATTAATGGTGGTGTTGATGAAGCTGATTTCAAACAAGTTGGACCTAAATATCGCCCAATTACTTCTGAATATTTAAATTATGATGAAGTTATTGAAAAATTTGATGCAATGATGGATTGGTTAGCAGGTTTATATGTTAATACCCTTAACTTAATTCATTATATGCACGATAAATATTATTATGAAGCTTTTGAAATGGCTTTAATTGACACTCATGTTAGAAGAACATTCGCAACTGGTATTGCTGGTTTCTCACATGTTGTTGATTCTTTATCTGCAATTAAATATGCAAAAGTTAAAACAATTAGAAACGAACAAGGTATTGTTATTGATTATCAAACTGAAGGCGATTTCCCAAGATATGGTAATGATGATGATCGTGCTGATGAAATTGCAGTTTGGTTATTAAAAACATTTATGTCTAAGATTGCAAAACATCATACATATAGAAATAGTGAACCAACAACTTCAATTTTAACTATTACTTCAAACGTTGTTTATGGAAAAGCTACTGGTGCTTTACCAGATGGAAGAAAAGCAAAAGAACCATTATCACCTGGTGCAAATCCTGCATATGGTGCAGAAAAGAGTGGTTTATTAGCTTCTTTAAACTCTGTTGCTAAACTTCCTTATGAATATGCTTTAGATGGTATTTCAAATACTCAAACAATTTCTCCTGATGCTTTAGGACATAATAAGAAAGAAAGAGTCAATACTCTTGTTTCATTACTTGATGGTTACTTTACAAAAGGTGCACATCATTTAAATGTTAATGTCTTTGGTACAGAAAAATTAATTGATGCTATGGAACATCCAGAAAAAGAAGAATATCAAAACTTTACAATCAGAGTTAGTGGATATGCTGTCAAATTCATTGATTTAACTAAAGAGCAACAACTCGATGTTATTTCAAGAACTTGCCACAAGAAAATGTAATGGAAGGACGAATTTCACAAATTGAAACATTCGGTTCAGTTGATGGACCTGGAATAAGATTTGTTATTTTTACACAGGGTTGTAAATTTCGCTGTAAATATTGTCACAATCCTGAAACATGGAATTTAAATGGTGGTGAGCTTGTTTCTAGCGACGAATTATTAAATAAAGCTTTAAGATATAAAGCTTATTGGGGAAAAGAGGGAGGTATCACCGTTTCAGGTGGTGAACCTCTTCTTCAAATTGATTTCTTAATTGATTTATTTAAAAAAGCAAAAAATTTAGGAATAAATACTTGTTTAGATACAAGTGGCGGACCATTTAGTTTAGACAAGAATTATTTAGTTAAGTTTGATGAATTATTAAAATATACCGATTTAATTTTACTTGATATAAAGCATATTAATGATCAAAAACATATTGATTTAACAGGTAAAACTAATAAAAATATCTTAGAACTTGCTAAATATCTTGATAGTAAAAATATTCCTGTTTGGATTAGACATGTACTTGTTCCAACAATTACTGATTATGATGAATATTTAATTGAATTAAGAAAATTTATTGATACTTTAAGCAATGTTAAAAAAGTAGAAGTGCTTCCTTATCATAATTTACAAATCATTAAATATAATGATTTAAAAATCAAATATCCATTAGAAGATGTTGATATTCCTACTGAAGAAAGAATAGAAAACGCAAAAAAAATATTAGGTGCTAACTGATTTTATTAAAAATAAAAGGGTTTAGCGCCTTTTTTATTGTTAAATAAGCCTAAATTAATTAAACTTTAATTTATTAAATTATCTATTTATAATTAATATAAGAGGTAATTTATGAAAGATTTAATAAAAAATATTGATGTCAATTATGCAGTTATTCCTTGTGCAGGAAGAGGTACAAGATTTTTACCTATCACAAAAGGTATAGCTAAAGAAATGTGTCCAGTTATTGATCGACCAACTCTTGATTATATTATTGATGAATGCTTAGATAGTGGAATTAAAAATATTGTTTTTATTATTTCTAAAGATAAAGAAGAAACAATTAAAAGATATTATTCTGTTGATAAAGAATTTGAAGATGAACTTGAAAAAGCTAATAAATTAAAAGAGAAAGAATTAATTCATTCTATTGGAACTAAATGTCATATTGACTATGTTTTACAAGATGAATTATTAGGATTAGGACATGCAGTATATTTAGCAAAAGACATAATTAAGGATAATAACTTTGTTGTTTGCTGTGGTGATGATATCTGCACTTATCAAAAAAATAATCCACCTATTAAGCAACTTATTGAATGTTTTAAAAAAGTTAACAGAAAATGTGTTGTTGGTGGAAATGAAATTGAAAGAAAATATGTAAATAAGTATGGAGTCATGGATGTAATTAAAAAAATCGATTCTAGAACTTATCAATTAAAAGGTATTATTGAAAAACCATCAATAGAAGAAGCACCTTCTAATTTAGCAAGCTTAGGTAAATGGGTATTTCCAAGTAAAATTTTTGATTATTTAAAAAATACACCTAAAGGAAAAGGTGGAGAAATCCAATTAACCGATGCAATTGCTTTATTAATGAAAGATGAAGAGGTTTATTTTTATGATTTTATCGGTAAAAGATATGATTGTGGAGATAAACTTGGTTATTTAAAAGCTATTATTGATATTGCTTTAAGTCGAGACGATCTAAAAGATGGTCTTTATGAATTTTTAAAAGAAAAAGTAAAATAGTTATTTTTCCTGATTTTCTTTTTTTGAATTTTCATCAGGATTTGCATGGTTTTCTGTTAAATTATTAGATATTTCTGTTTTGTTAATAGATTTATTCTTTTGAAATTTAGAACTTAACCAAGAAGTAAATTTATCAAATAATGCATTAATTTGGTCGGAAAATTTTAAACAAATTAAGAAAGCTGCAACACCTAAAACGCATAAAATAACAATTGTTGCAATTCCCCAAGGCTCGTTATAAGGAATAAATTCCCCACTTAAAAACAATAGGTTTCCAAGTATAGAAGTTGTTCTGGTAATAATTTGTGTCGCAATAAAAAATAACCAAGAAATCGGCAGGATTCCACATATTGCACAAATTAAGTCATCCGGAAAAAATGGGAATAAAAACATAAAGAAAACTACAATTTTTTCTTTACCTTTCATTTTTAAAAGATATTTATCAACTGTTTCTTTTCCTCCAGCTACCCAATTAACAAATGGCCTTCCAATAAATTTACCTAATAAAAAAGCAAGAATTGATCCAAGAAAAATTCCAATAAATGAATAGAAAAATGAAGGCCAAAAACCAAATAAAAATGATCCAACAATAATTGAAATGCTCGATGGGATCGGAACAAATGTAACTTGAAGGAAAGAAATTAAAATAAAAATTAAAGGAGCCCAAACTCCAAAACCTTCAATATATTCTTGAAGTTGTTCTTGAGTTATATCTAAAATACCAAAATGTTTAAATAAAAAATATAAACCAAGAATTATTCCTATTATTACAACGCAAGAAATAACTAATTTAATAATAAACTTTGTTCTTTTTGATAAATCACGATATTTTTTCACATCAATAATTTTACTAAATAATTATATTTAAAAATATAATTTTTAATCTTTATTTAACACAATTATTATTTTTTTCCTGTATCATTTTAGGTATGAATACAAAATTAAAAGGAAATTTACTTTATGGTCAAAGCGGAGGACCTACAAGTATTATTAATTCTTCCGCGTATGGTTTATTTAAAGAAGCTTTTAAATCAAAATATGTAGATAAAGTTTATGCGATGCATTATGGAATTAAAGGATTATTAAATGATGATTTAATTGAAATTATCAATTCTAAAAACTTAAAAAAATTAGTTAATACTCCTGGTGCAGCATTCGGTAGTAATCGTTATAAATTAAAAGAAATTAATGAGGATTTAGCAACTTTTCAATTTATTTTAGAACAATTTAAAAAATATAACATTCGATATTTTTTCTATAACGGTGGTAATGATTCAATGGATACCATCAATAAAATCTCAAAATTTTTAATTGAGAATAATTATCAATGTAACTGTATTGGAATTAACAAAACTATTGATAATGATTTAATGGAAAGTGAATTTTCATTAGGGTTTGCTAGCAGTGCAAAATTTATTATTAATAGTGTTGTTGAAATTGCATTAGATGATCTTTCTTATGAAACTGGAAGAGTTAATATCATTGAAACAATGGGCAGAGAAAGTGGATTTTTAGCTGCTTCTTCAATTTGTGCAAAAGTTAAAAATCTCTCTCCTGACTTAATTTATGTTCCTGAAGTAACGTTTGATTTAGAAGATTTTATAAAAAAAGTAAAAGATATTTACACTAAAAAGAAACATTGTTTAGTAGTGGTTAGTGAAGGAATAAAATCAAAGGATAATGATTTTATTCAAAATAATAATATTGATGCTTTTAATCATCCTCAACTTGGTGGAGTCGCGATTAGTTTAGCAAATATCATTAAAGAAAAATTAAACTTTCCAACAAGATATTTTGAATTGTCATTGCTTCAAAGAGCTAATTCAATTATTTCATCTCGTTTTGAACAAAAAATGGCGATTAATTTATCAAGTTTTGCCTTAAAATCAGCAATTAAAGGTATTACAAATAAAGTAGCAGTCATTAAAAAGAAAGACGATAAATTTTATTTTGATTTTGTAAATATTGATCAAATTGCTAATAAAGTTAAATATCTTCCTTTAGAATATATTGATACAAAAAAATCAACAATAAAACCTGAATATATCAATTACATCTTACCTTTAATAGATTCTAAAGATGGAATATTAGATGTTTATTTAAATAAATACTTTAATTAAGATTAAATTAAAATTTTTATTTTTTAAAAAGAAGCTAAAAATATTTTAGAATAATTAAGATAATGGAGGACTGAATTAGGCTTACTAATTCGTTTTAAAAACCTCATTTTTATATAAAAATTCCTTTACACATTTATTAAGAAATAATATAATCTTTTAGACACGATTTCTAAGAAAATTTTTGTCCCGGTAAGACTGAATATAGAAAGGAAATTGATTGTATGAATAGAGAAACAACTAGTTTAAAAAAAGAAGAAATTACTCGTAAATGGTATGTTGTTGATGCTACAGGTAAAACTTTCGGTCGTTTAGTTAGTGATGTAGCAGTTTACTTAATGGGTAAAGAAAAACCATCTTGGACTCCAAATCAAGATTGTGGTGATTTTATTATCGTTATTAATTGCGATAAAGTAGTATTTTCAAGTTCAGCAAAGATGACTAATAAAAAATATTACAATGTTAGTGGATACAATGGTGGTATGAGAACAAGAACTCTTAAAGAAATGCTTGATAAATATCCTGAAGAGTTATTCAAAAGAGCTGTTTGGGGAATGATGCCTAAAGGTAGATTAGGAAGAGCTATGATTAAAAAGTTATTTGTTTATAAAGATGCAAATCATAAACATGAAGCTCAAAAACCAGAAGTTCTTGAATTTAAAAACTTAGGAGGTAATAAGTAATATGGCTACAAAGAAGGAATATTACGGAACTGGTAGACGTAAAAGTAGTGTTGCAAGAGTATTTGTAAAACCTGGAAAAGGTAATATTGTTGTTAATGATACTCCTGTTGATCAATACTTCCCACAAGCTACATTAGTTTTAGATTTAAAACAACCTCTTACAATTTTAGGTGTTGAAGGAAAATATGATGTTAAAGCTACTGTTAAAGGTGGCGGATTTTCTGGACAAGCAGGTGCTTTAAGATTAGGTATCGCAAGAGCATTATTAGAAGCTGGCGAAGATCGTAAATCATTAAAAGTTAATGGTATGTTAACTCGTGATGCAAGAAGCAAAGAAAGAAAGAAATACGGTCTTAAAAAAGCAAGAAGAGCTCCACAATTCTCAAAACGTTAATCTTTTTACTAGACTATTTATTAAATTTAAAGAGCTATTTAAATATAGCTCTTTTAATTTAATGTGTGTCTTTATAAAATAACATTAATTATTAAGATTGGAATAAATAGAAATTAAGATGAATAAAGAAAACTTTTACTTAGAAATATTACATGTAGATAAAAAAACTAAAGCAAGATATGGAATATTGCATACTCCTCATGGTGATGTTGAAACACCAATGTTTATGCCCGTTGGAACTGTTGGAAGCGTTAAAACTTTATCACCTGAAGAAGTTAAAGCGTGTGGTTCTGGTGTAATTTTAGCTAATACTTATCATATTCATTTAAGACCAGGAGAAGATATTGTTGATAAGGCAGGCGGAATTCAAAAATTTATGAATTATCCTGGCCCAATGCTTACTGATAGTGGGGGATTCCAAGTATTTTCTTTAGCAGAAAAAAGAAATATTACCGAAGAAGGTGTGACTTTTAAGTCTCATTTAAATGGAGATAAAATCTTTTTTTCTCCAGAAATTGTAATGGATATCGAGCAAAAAATTGGTGCTGATATTGCTATGTCATTAGATGAATGTATCAAATATCCTGCAACATATGACTATGTTAAAGATTCTACTTTAAGAACTTTAAGATGGGCAAAAAGAGGAATAGCTGTTCATACAAGAAAAGACCAAGCTTTATTTGGCATTGTTCAAGGTGGAGAATATCCAGATTTAAGAAAATATTGTGCTGAAGAATTAGTAAAAATGGATTTTGATGGTTATGCAATTGGAGGAACTTCAATAGGTGAGCCAAAAGATGTTTGCTTTAAGATGATTGATTATGCTGTTGATTATTTACCTTTTGATAAACCTCGATATTTAATGGGTGTTGGAAGTTTAGATTATATTTTAGAAGGAATTGCTCGAGGAATCGATATGATGGATTGTGTTTTACCAACTCGAATTGCTCGACATGGAACATTAATGACACATTTTGGAAGAGTAAATATCAAAAATGAAAAATATAAGGAAGATTTTACTCCTTTAGATCCAGAATGTGATTGTTATACTTGCAAGAATTATACTAAAGCTTATTTAAGGCATTTATATGTTGTTAATGAAGCTTTTGGACAAAGACTTCTTTCTATACATAACATAAGATTTTTAATTTCTATTGTTGAAGGTGCAAGAGAAGCAATTAAAGAAGATCGATTTGAAGAATATAAAAATGAAATTTTAGCTAAATACGGTGATAAGAGAGGTTTTTAAGATGAATGTTGAATTATTTGATTATGATCTACCATTAGAGTTAATTGCACAATCACCTACTGAAAAAAGAGATGATTGTCGTTTACTTTTAATTGATAGAGAAAATAAAACGTATAAAAATTCTACATTTAAAAACATCATAGATTATTTAAATAAAGGCGATGTTTTAGTTAGAAATAATACTAAAGTTATTCCAGCTAGATTATATGGAATTAAAGATAAAACAAATGCAAAAGTAGAGGTTTTACTTTTAAATGATCTAGGTAATGATGTATATGAATGTTTATGTGGCAATGCTAAAACTATTAAAGTTGATACAATAATTCATTTTAAAGATGATATTTTAGTTGGAAAATGTGTTAAAGTTTTAGACGAAGGAATACGACATATTAAGTTTTACTATAAAGGTATTTTTTTAGAAGAATTAGATAAAATCGGTTTAATGCCTCTTCCTCCTTATATTCATAAACAAGTTTCAAATAATAATGATTATCAAACAGTATATGCTAAAGTTAGTGGTTCAGCAGCTGCACCTACTGCCGGTTTTCATTTCACAAATGAATTAATAGATGCCTTAAAAAATAAAGGCGTTGAAATTGTTGATATTACTTTAAATATTGGATTAGGAACTTTTAGACCAATTAAAGTTAATGATACTAAAGATCATAAAATGCATGAAGAAACTTATGAAATTTCTAAAAACGCTGCAGAATCACTAAATTTAGCAAAAAAAGAAGGTAGAAGAATCATAGCAATTGGAACAACTTCAGTTAGAACTTTAGAAGCCAACTTTAATAAATATAATGAATTTAAAGAAGAAAAATCATCGACAAATATATTTATTTCACCAGGTTATGAATATAAAACAATTGATGGATTAATTACTAATTTTCATTTACCTAAATCAAGTTTAATTATGCTTGTAAGCGCATTTATAGGAAGAAAATTTACACTAGAAGTTTATAATTATGCTGTTAAAGAAAAATATCGCTTTTTCTCGTTTGGAGATGCGATGTTTATTTATGGGAAATATAATTACAAGGATAATTTAAATGATTAATTATTTATTAGAAAGTTTTGAGCAAATAAATAAAATTGAAGCTAATATGACTTCAAAAAAACCACATATTTTATTACATGTTTGTTGTGGTGCTTGCTCTTGCTTTCCTTTAGTTTATTTAATTGATAGATTTGATATAACTATATTTTTTTCTAATTCTAATATTTATCCTTATGAGGAATTTAATAAACGATTAGATGCGTTAAAACAATATGTTTTTGAGATTGAAAACAAATTTAACAAGAAAATTAATATTATTGTTGATCAATATAATTATGAAGAATTTAAAAAAGATTTAATACCTTACAAAAATGAAAAAGAGATGGGAAAACGTTGTGATTTGTGTATCAAAAAAAGGATGATTAATCTCTTTAAATATGCAAAAACATATGAAATCCCATATGTTTCTACAGTTATGTCTGTTTCGAAGAATAAAAATTCAGATTACATTAATACTTTAGGTAAAGAATTAGAAGAAGAATATCCTTCTGAATTCATAATATTTGATTTTAAAAAGAATAATGGTCAAAAATTTGGCTCTTTGTTAGCAGAAAAGTATAAAATTTATCGTCAAAATTACTGTGGCTGTGAATTTTCAAAAAGATAATTAATTGTTATTTTTACCTGAATTAACATACTAATTTAAAACTAAATATTTACTATAAATTTTAAAAAGCTTGCAAATCACATGTTTTTTATCGAATTTTGATATTTTTCTTGGTTTTTAGTTTAATTATTTTTCTTTTGTAATTTTTCATCACTAAAAATTGTATTATAATTTAAACATGAGTGAAACAAAGTTATTTTTAATTTCTCATAAGAAGTTAATATCAAATTTATATAAAGATCGAAAGATAATTTATGTAGGTCCAAACTCAAGTAAATTAAAAGAAGAAGATGATTTAGTTGATAATGTTGGCGATAACATTGGAAATTTAAATTATTCCTATTGTGAACTAACAGGAATTTATTATATTTATAAAAATATTCAAGCTGATATTATTGGAATAGGACATTATCGTAGAATTTTTAAGTCAGCATTTTTTCAAATTAGAAAGAAGGAATATTTTGAAAAAAAAATAAAAAAATATGACGTTATACTTCCAATTAGATATTGGATGGGTGTTTTAACTGTAAAAAAACATATGATTAAATATCATGGCAAGTATTCTTATATTTTATTAGAAGAAGCGATAAAGACAGTAAAGCCAGATTATTTAGAATCCTTTTATGAAGTTATGGAATGGCATAGTCTTTCATTTTTTAATATGCTTGTTACCTCTAAAAAGAATTTTGATGAATTTTGTAATTTTATTTTTCCGGTATTAAATTATGTTTATCAAAAAGCTTTAACTATCGATGATAAAAAAGAGTTAGATATTAATCGTTATATTGGTTTTTTAGCTGAAAGATTAGTTAATGTCTTTGTTAAAAAGAATAATTTAAAGGCAAAACAGAGTTTTGTTTGTTTTGATTTTAAATATAAAAAATCCTCGAAATTAAATAAAAAACCCGCAAAAAGCGCTTAATTTTAAAAAAATGAATATATTACTTACTGGTGGACTTGGTTTTATTGGCTCAAACTTCGCTAAATATTTAATCGAAAAATATTGTTTTGATAATCTTATAATTATTGATATTTTTAATTCATCTGGAAGAAAAGAAAATTTAAATAAGTTTAATGAGTCTAATAAAGTAAAATTTTTGGAATGCGATATTTTTAATAGAACCAAGTTAGAAGAAATATTTAGTCAATTTTCTTTTGACTTAGTTATTAATTTTGCAGCTGAAACAAGTGTTGACTACTCTTTTAAAAATGAAGAGATTTTTTATAATTCAAATTTTATTGGAACAAAAAATCTAATTGATTTATCAATTAAATATAAGGTTAATCATTTTCATCAGTTTTCAACAGATGAAGTTTATGGACCATATTTTGAAAAGGATTCTATTGGTTTTAAGATCGATTCTAAACTTAATCCTCAAAATCCTTATGCTAAAAGTAAAGCAATGGCGGATGAATATTGTTTATTAAAAAAAGATAAACTAAAGCACTTAACAATTTCTCGATGCAGCAATGTTTTTGGTTTACAACAAACAGTAGATAAACTAATTCCAAATTTTTCACTTAAAATTATTAAAGACGAAAGTTTAATTTTGTATGGTGATGGAAGTTATTATCGAGAATGGATTAATGTAAATGATGTTACTGAAACACTTTTTAAAATTATTAATTCTAGATCCGACAAAACTATATTTCATATAGCTAATAGTGTAGAGACTAACATTTCAAATAACGAAATTAAAGATTTAGCAATTAAAGAAGCAAAAAAAATTGGAAAATTGATTAATTATAAAAATGTTAATGGACGAAAAGTTAATGATTTTAAGTATTTACTATACCTTGATGAGGTAGATAAAGGGTTAAATATTTCAAAAAATAAAGAAACAATATTGAATGAAATTTCTTCAGTATTTTTAACACTCATTAGCAACAAAAAATATCAGAAAATTCTACTTGAAGAAGAGCAAAAATTCATTCAAAATAATCGCATAAATCTGTTTTAAAAATTATAAATAATATTTTTTAAAAACAGTTTGACATATATATCTATAATATAGTATGATTTTTTAGCTTGTAAGCGCTGTTGATATGCGAGGTTGCTGATACACCCACAGGCGTTGTCATGAAACGTATCAGGGAATTCGTATTGAATGCGAAACAAGCATTGTGGAAATAGAAAGGAGAAAATTCATGGCAAAAGTAGAAAAAATTAGAGTACGTTTGCAAGCTTATGATCACAGCTCCCTCGATATGGCTGTAGAGAAAATAGTAAGCGCAATTTCTAATACAGGTGCTCGTGTTGTTGGACCTATCCCTCTTCCTACAGAGAGACAAGTTTATACAATCTTAAGAGCTGTTCACAAAGATAAGGATTCTCGTGAACAATTTGAAATTAGAACACACAAAAGAATTATCGATGTTATCAATCCAAAGAGAGAAACAATAGCTGCTTTAGAAAAGCTTGATCTTCCAAGTGGTGTTGATATTGATGTTAAGTTATAAGGAGGGTAAGACAAGATGAAAGAAATCATTGGTCGTAAAATGGGTATGACTCAAGTTTATGCAGAAGATGGAACAATGTATGCTGTCACTGTTATTGAAGTCTTACCAAACGTTGTAACTCAAGTCAAAACTTTAGAAAAAGATGGCTATGAAGCAATTCAAGTCGGTTACGAAGATAAAAAAGAAAAGAATCTTAATAACTGCGAAAAAGGTATCTTCCATAAAGCAGGAGTTGATACAAAAGCTGAATTATTTGAATTAAAGGGTGATGAAATGAAACAATTCCAAGTTGGTTCATCAGTTACCTGTGATATCTTCAAAGAAAATGATTTAGTTGATATTATTGGAACTTCAAAAGGTAGAGGATACGCTGGTGTCATTAAAAGATGGGGACATAAAATTGGACCTAAAGGACATGGTTCTGGATATCATAGAGGACAAGGTTCATTTGCTAATAATGGTAGATGCAACAACAGAGTCATCCCTGGTAAGAAAATGTCTGGACACATGGGAAATCAATCCGCAACAGTTTTAGCTCAAGTTATCGTTTCTGTTAATAAAGATAAGAATTATATTCTTGTTAAAGGCGGAGTCCCAGGACCTAAAAAATCAATCGTTAAAATTAGAACAAGTGTTAAAAACATTAAACACCCAACACAAGTTCAAGCAATTATTAATAGAACACCTGTAGTTGCTGAAGCTAATTAGTGAAAGGAGAAATCTATGTCAGATATCAATTTAACAGTATATTCTCAAGACGGAAAAGAAGTATCAACACTAAAAGTTTCAAGTGATGTCTTCGGTGCAGAGATTAATGAACAAGCTATGTTTGATGCAGTACTTGTCTATCAAGCAAATATGAGACAAGCAACAGCTAAAACAAAAAAGAGAACAGAAGTTAGTGGTGGTGGTAAAAAACCATTCAGGCAAAAAGGAACTGGTAGAGCAAGAGCTGGTTCTTCAAGATCACCTATCTGGGTTGGTGGTGGAACAGTCTTTGGACCTACTGGTATTCAAAACTTTAAATTAAAACAAAATAAGAAAGAACATAACCTTGCTTTAAGAAGTGCTCTTACAAGTAAAGTTAATAACTTAGTTGTTTTAGATAGTTTATCAGTAAATGGAAAAACTAAAGAAATGGTTGAGGTTTTAAGGGCTTTTGGATCAGAAAACAAGAAAACCTTACTCGTTTCAAGTGATGAAAAAGTCATCCAAGCAAGCAACAATTTAAAGAACGTTAAATTAACTTTTAATAAAAACATATCTGTTTATGACTTATTAAATAGTGACAAAGTATTTATGCTTGTCGATGATGTTAAAACTTTAGAAGGAGGTCTTAAATAATGCCAAGAAAGAAGAAAGTCGAAGCTGAAACTTCTACAGAAGTTGTTAATGAAGAAGTAAAAGAAACAAAGAAGACTACTAAAAAGAAAGCTAAAAAAGAAGAAGTAAAAGTACCAACTTCTAAAGCAACAATTCACGATTATGACTTAATCGTTGAACCAATTATTACTGAAAAAAGTATGTCTGCTACTCAAGAAAATAACCAATTTACATTCGTTGTTAAAAAAGGTAGTAGCAAAACTGAAATTAGAAAAGCAATTGAAAGAATTTATGGAGTACATGTTGAAGGAATTTCAACTATTAATGTAAATCCTAAAAATGCTAGCAGAGGTAGCAGATATAAAGGAACACTTCCTGGATATAAAAAAGCTATTGTTAGTTTAAAAGAAGGCGAAACAATTAACTTATTTGCTGAATAATTGCTTATTAACTTATATATAGGAGAAAAATATGCCAGTAAAGAATTATAAACCTTACACTCCTTCAAGACGTCAAATGGTTACATTAAGTTTTGAAGAGATAACAAAATCTACTCCTGAAAAAAGTTTAACTGTCACTCTTAAAAAAAGCGGTGGAAGAAACAATCAAGGAGTTATTACTACACGTCATAGAGGTGGCGGAAACAAAATTAAATATAGAATTATCGACTTTAAAAGAAATAAGGATGGAATTGAAGGAAAAGTTGCTTCAATTGAATACGATCCAAACCGTAACGCTCACATCTGCTTAATCAATTACGTCGATGGTGAAAAAAGATATATCCTTCAACCAAAAGGATTAAAAGTTGGAATGAAAATCATTTCTGGAGATGCAGTCGATGTCGTCACTGGAAATGCTATGCTTCTTAAAAATATTCCTGAAGGTACTCTTGTTCATAACATTGAGCTCACTCCTAAAAAAGGTGGTCAATTATGTAGAGCTGCTGGATGTAGCGCTCAAATACTTGGTAACGAAGGTAAATATGTAATTGTTAGACTTCAATCCGGAGAAACAAGAAAGATTCTTGGAACTTGTAAAGCAACAATTGGTGTTGTTGGAAATGAAGATTATAACCTTGTTAACTTAGGAAAAGCTGGTAAAACAAGATGGTTAGGTATTAGACCTACAGTTAGAGGTTCTGTTATGAACCCAACAGATCACCCTCACGGTGGTGGTGAAGGTAAATCACCAGTTGGTAGAGACGCACCACGTACTCCATGGGGTAAGAAAGCACTTGGCGTTAAGACAAGAAGAAATAAAAAGAATTCTACTAAGTTAATTATTAGAAGAAGAAATAAGAAATAACGAATGAAAGGAGAGAGTAAATGTCACGTAGTTTGAAAAAAGGACCATTCGTTGATGAATCATTAATGAAAAAGGTCGTTAAATTAAACGAAGCTAATAAAAAAGCTGTTATCAAAACTTGGTCACGTAGAAGTACAATTTTCCCAGAATTCGTTGAACATACTTTTGCGGTCTATAATGGTCACACATTCATTACAGTTTATGTCACTGAAGATATGGTTGGACATAAACTTGGTGAATTTGCACCTACTAGAACTTTCAAAGGCCACTTTGGAAATAACGCTGAAGATAAAGCAGCAAATAAAGCAGCTGCTAAAAAGAAATAGGAGGTAAAAAATGGCTAATACTAAAAAAGATGTAGTTGAAAATGTTGAAGAAAAAGAAGTTAAAGCTAAAAAGACAACAACTAGAAAGTCAACTTCAACAAAAGCAAAAACTACTACTAAAAAAGTAAAAGAAGAAAAGGAAACAACAACCTCCGAAAAAACTGAAAAGAAGACAACAACAAAAAGAACTAAAAAAGTTGCTACTGCTGAAGAAGCTGTAGCTACTAAAAAAGAAGCTCCAGTAGCAAAGAAAGAAACTACTAAAAAAGCTAAAAAAGAAGAAGCAGTCGAAGTTAAAAAGGAAGTTAAACCAACTGTTAGTGAAGCTAAAGCTAGTGCCTTAACTTTAAAAATTACTCCTAGAAAATGCCGTTTATCTTGTGATTTAGTTAGAGGTAAAAATTGTGATGATGCATTAGCAATCCTAGCAAATACTCATCATAAATCAGCTTCTCTTGTTGCTAAAGTTATTAAGTCTGCTATGGCAAATGCTACAAATAACTTCAATATGAACGAAGAAAAATTATATGTCGCTTCTATTATGGCAAGTGATTCAATTAAGATGAAGAGATACCTTCCAAGAGCAAAAGGTAGTGCTAGTGGACTTGTCAAGAGATATACCAACCTTTATGTGGTTGTCAAAGAGAGAATGTAAGGAGAATTAAGTATATATGGGTCAAAAAGTAAATCCTGTAGGAATGAGAATCGGTATAACTAAAGACTGGAATTCAAGATGGTTTCCTAATAAAAAACAAGATTTTCCTGTTCTCGTAAATCAAGATGTTAAGATTAGAGAATATATAACTAAAAAATTACCACGTGAATGTTATCTTTCTCACATTGAAATTGAAAGAAAGAAAACATCAAATAATGCTTACTTTATTAAGATATTTGTCTACGTTGGAAGACCTGGTCTTGTAATCGGAGAAAAAGGTGCAACTGTTAAAACATTAGAAAGTGAAATTGCTAAAAAATTCTTAGCTAAAGGTGATGTTGTTAAAGTTAACGCTGTTGAAATTAAACCACAAAATCAAAATTTAGATGCAAGAATTGTTGCTTTAAAAATTGCTCAACAACTTGAAGCTCGTGCTTCATTTAGAATTGTTCAAAAAAGAGCTCTTCAAGATGTAAGAAAAGCAGGAGCAAAAGGATGCAAAACTGCTGTTAGCGGTAGACTTGCAGGAGCTGAAATTGCTAGAACTGAAGGATATAAAGATGGAACTATGGCAATAAATACATTACGTAGTGATATCGATTATGCTTGTGAAGAAGCAATGACAACTTACGGTAAACTTGGTGTTAAAGTATGGATTTGCCGTGGAGATAATGCTCTTACAATCGAAGAAAAAGAAAAAGACGCTGCTAAGAAAGGAGAATAACTATGTTACAACCAAAAAGAGTTAAATATAGAAGACCTCACATTATTAAATATGAAGGTCTTAGCAAAGCTGGAAACGAAGTTAGTTTTGGTGAATATGGTCTCCAAGCAACAAGTGGAAACTATGTTAGCGATCGTCAAATCGAAGCTTGCCGTATCGTCTTAAGCAGATACACTAAGAAAACAGGTAAGGTTTGGATTAGAATCTTCCCTCACCTTGCAAAAACTAAGAAACCTGCTGAAGTTCGTATGGGTAGTGGTAAAGGTAGTCCAGAATATTGGGTTGCTGTTGTTAAAAAGAATAGAGTTTTATTTGAAGTTGCTGGTGTTAGTGAAGAAGTTGCAATGACTGCTTTAAAACAAGCAAGCTACAAATTAAATGTTAAAACAAGAATTATAAAAAGAAATTTAAAAACTAATGAGGAGGTAGTAGTCGATGAAAATTAATGATGTAAGAGAAAAAACAACTGAAGAATTAAACGATCAAATCTACTCCTTAAAAGAACAACTCTTCAACTTAAGAAGAAAAAAGGCTGTTGGACAACTTGAAAACTTAAGTGAAATTAAAAGAGTTCGTAAAGATATCGCAAGAATTTATACAGTTCTTAAAGAAAGAGAACTTGGAATTAAATAAGGAGCTTAAGTTATGAAAAATAAGAAGAGAATTCAAGGTATTGTTTCCTCAACAAAGAGTAATAAAACAATTACCGTTCAAGTTGAAGCTTATAGCAAACATCCTATTTATAAAAAAGCTGTTAAGAAAACACATAAATACTATGCTCATGATGAGTTAAATGAATGTAAAGTTGGAGATACAGTTACTATCGAAGAATGTAGACCATTATCTCACTTAAAAAGATTTAAGCTCGTTTCTATCGATAAAAAAGCTCTTGAATCAATTAAAGTTGCTGAAGAGAAAATTGTTGAAGAAATGTTACATGAGAAAGATGATACTGAAACAAAGGAGGCTGAGTAATTATGATTCAAACTGAAACAAATTTAGTAGTTGCTGATAACTCAGGTGCTCGTTCTGTAAGAGTATTTAGAATCTATGGTGGAAGCCATAGAAAATCTTGTGGAGTTGGTGATATTGTTAAATGTTCTGTTAAAGATGCAACTCCAAATGCTAAAGTTAAAAAAGGTGATGTTGTAAAAGCTGTTATTGTTAGAACTAGCTATCCAATTCAAAGAAAAGATGGTTCAACAATTCGCTTTGATGATAATGCTTGTGTAATTATCAACGAAGATAAATCACCAGTTGGAAGCCGTGTATTCGGACCAGTCGCTAGAGAATTACGTGAAAAGGGAGAAGGATTTATGAAGATTGTCTCTCTTGCAAACGAAGTTTTATAAGGAGAATATTATGAAATTAAGAAGAGGTGATAAAGTAATTGTCATATCTGGAAAAGATAAAGGCAAAACCGGAACTATTCAAAAAGTTCTCCCTAAGAAAAATATGGTTATTATCGATGGAATTAATATCCGTAAGAAACATCAAAAACCAACTCAAGCTAATCCAAATGGTAGCATTATTGAAATGTATGCTCCATTAGATGCTTCAAAAGTTGCTTATTATGATGAAAAAGCTAAGAAAGCTACAAAACTTGGATATAAATTAGATAAAGACGGTAATAAAGTTAGATTTATGAAATCTAATGGTAAAGAAATTAAATAGGAGGTAAGAGTTAATGGCTGAAACAAAGAAAACAACTTCAAAGAAAGCTACAACAACAAAAGCTAAAGAAGTTAAAACTTCAACTCCTAGTAGTGAAACTAAAAAAGTAGGTAATACTACAAGATTATTAGAAAGATTCAATTCTGAAATTAAAGCTAATTTAATGAAGAAATTTGAATATAAATCAGTAATGGAAGTCCCTCACCTTGATAAGATTGTTGTTAATATCGGTGTTGGTGATGCAGTTAGTGATAAGAAGAGAATCGAAGAAAGCGTCGATGAACTTGCTTTAATTACTGGTCAAAAACCAGTTGTAACCAAAGCTAAAAAATCAATTGCTACTTTCAAATTAAGAGAAGGTGAACCAATTGGTTGTAAGGTTACTTTAAGAGGTGTAAGAATGTATGAATTCTTCGATAAACTCGTAAGTATTTCACTTCCTCGTGTTAGAGATTTTAGAGGTGTTAGCAAAAACTCATTCGATGGAAGAGGAAATTATACTTTAGGTATTAAAGAACAATTAATCTTCCCTGAAATTGATTACGATAAAGTAAACAAAGTCAGAGGTATGGATATTGTTATCGTTACTACAGCTAAAACTGATGAAGAGGCATATGCTTTATTAAAAGAGCTTGGTATGCCTTTCAGTAGATAATAGGAGGACTTGAAAATGGCAAAAACAAGTTTAAAAGTTAAGCAATCAAGACCACAAAAATTTAAAGTCAGAGAATATACTCGTTGTCAAAGATGTGGACGTCCTCATGCTGTTTATTCAAAATTTGGTCTTTGCAGAATTTGCCTTCGTGAGCTTGCTTATAAAGGTGAAATTCCAGGCTTAAAGAAATCTTCATGGTAATTTAAAGGAGGAAAAGAATATGCATCAAGATCCTATCGCAGATATGCTTACACGTATTAGAAATGCTAATGCCTTAAAACATAAAAGTGTTTCTCTTCCTTCAAGTAAAATGAAGGTTGCTATCGCAAAAATATTATTAGATGAAGGCTTCATCCTTAACTATACTGAAAGTAAAGATGCAGCTGGTAAGAAAACATTAGAAATTGCTTTAAAATATGGTCCAAATGGTGAAAAAGTAATTTCTGGATTAAAAAGAATTTCTAAACCTGGTTTAAGAGTTACATGTGATTCAAAACATGTTCCTAGCGTCTTAAATGGTTTAGGAATTGCTATTATTTCTACATCAAAAGGACTTGTCACTGATAAAGTTGCTCGTGAACTTAATGTTGGTGGCGAAGTTGTCTGTTTCATTTATTAGGAGGTTAATTTATGTCAAGAATTGGTAATAAAATTATTCCTCTTACACAAGGAGTTACAGTCACAGTCAATGATGGAGTTGTATTAGTAAAAGGAAGTAAAGGTGAAGATAAAATCACATTTAATCCTAAATTAATTAATGTCGAAGTTAAAGACAATCACGTACACGTCACAAGAAATAACGAAGAAAAAGCTACTAAACAAATGCATGGAACAATTCGTGCTTTGATTAATAACGCTGTTCATGGTTGTGAACATGAATTCGTTAAAACTCTTGATATCATTGGTATTGGTTACCGTGCTGAAGTTAAAGGTGATAGTGTTGTATTAAATGTTGGTTACTCTCATCCTGTAACTATCAAAGCATTAGAAGGTGTTACATTAAAGATTGTCGATTCAAAAATTAAAGATGTTAATAGCACAATTGAAGTTAGAGGTATTGATAAATTTAGAGTTGGTCAAACCGCTGCTTTAATTAGAGACGTTAGAAGACCTGAACCTTATAAAGGAAAAGGAATTCGTTATAGAGATGAAAGAGTACTTCGTAAAGAAGGTAAACGTGCTGGTAAGAAATAAGGAGTGAACTGATATGATTAAACAAGTTAGTAAAAATACTGTCAGACTTAGAAAACATCTTAGAGTTAGAGCTAAAATTAGCGGAACAAGTGAATGCCCACGTTTATGTGTCTTTAGAAGTAATAAAAACATCGAAGTTCAAGCAATTGACGATGTTAAAGGTGTTACTCTTTGTTCTTCAAGCAGTGAACAACTTCATTTAGAACATGGAAACAATATCGAAGCTGCTCAAAAAGTTGGCGAAGATATTGCTAAAAAATGTCTTGCATTAAATATTGAGAAAGTTGTCTTCGATCGTGGCGGATATGTCTATCATGGTCGTGTTGCTGCTTTAGCAGAAGCTGCTCGTAATGGAGGACTTAAATTCTAAGGAGAATGTTATGGAAGAAAATAAAGTAGTAACAAATCAAGAAACAGTGGAAAACAATACTCAAACAACTGAAAATGCTTCAAAAGCAAAAGGTAATAGACCAATGAGAAATAGAAGAAATCCTCATTCTCAAAGAAAAGAAGTTGTTAAAGAGTACGAAGAAAAAGTTGTTAAAATTAATCGTGTTACCAAGGTTGTTAAAGGTGGAAAAAGAATGAAATTCTCTTCACTTGTTGTAATTGGTAACAATAAAGGAAAATATGGTTTTGGAACTGGTAAGAGTGGCGAAGTCCCTGATGCAATTAAAAAGTCCGTTGAAAGAGCAAAAAGATCTACATTTGCTGTTAAAATGGTAAAAGGAAACACCATATCTCACGAAGTCATCGGAAAATATGGTGCAACTAAAGTTTATTTAAAACCTGCTCCAAAAGGTACTGGTATTATTGCTGGTGGTGCAGTTAGAGCTGTACTTGAACTTGCTGGTATTCAAAACGTTTATTCAAAAGTTTATGGCAGTAGAACTCCAATTAATGTTATTAGAGCAACTCATGCTGCATTAGCTTCACTTAAAAATTATCGCGATGTTGAATCTTTAAGAAAAGGAGGTAGTGAAGATGTTAAATAATTTAAAACCTACTGCTGGATCAAGAAAAGATAGAACAAGACGTTGTAGAGGAATTGGAAGCGGACTTGGAAAAAACGGTGGAAGTGGAAATAAAGGACAAAATTCAAGAACTGGCGGCGGAGTCAGACTTGGATTTGAAGGTGGTCAAAACCCATTATTCAGAAGACTTCCAAAAAGAGGCTTCAAAAACTTCAATAAAATTAACTTCGCTGTTATTAATGTTGGAGATTTAGAACGTTTCGAAAATGGAACAGTTATTAATACAACAACTCTTATTGAAGCTGGATTAATTAATAAAGAACTTGATGGATTAAAAGTCCTTGGAAATGGTAATTTAACTAAAAAAGTCACTGTTCATGCTAATGCATTCTCTGCTTCAGCAAAAGAAGCTATTGAAAAAGTTGGCGGAACAACAGTAGTTGTTGAATAATTTCTAATTTAGTTTAAAATTTTTAAGGGCCTTACAAATGAAGAAATTAGGTAAAATTTTTAAGAATAAGGAAGTTATTAATCGTATTGTCTTTACGATTATGATTTTATTAGTCTTTAGAATCGGTTGTGCAATTACCGTTCCTGGAATTGATGCAACTGATTTGACTGATCAAGTTAATGGTGGTAATAACCTCCTTAGCTTGATGAATCTTCTTGGTGGAGGTGCTTTACAAAATTTCTCTGTATTTGCGTTAGGTGTTTCTCCATATATTACATCTCAAATTATCATCCAATTATTATCGATGGATGTTTTACCAGCTTTGACTGAACTTAATCGTCAAGGACAGTATGGTCGAAGAAAAATTGAGATGGCGACGAGATATTTGACTTTGATGCTTGCAGCAGTTCAAGCTTATGGTATTATTCAAACTGCTTTAGGTGTCGATTGGATTAGTTTCGTCTTTGAAGAAAACTTCTTATCTTACGCTTATATTATTACAGTCATGGTTGGAGGAGCTATGCTTGTAATGTGGTTAGGAGACCAAATTACTTCAAAAGGAATTGGTAATGGAATTTCAGTTATAATATTTGCGGGTATTGTTTGCTCACTTCCTTCTCAAATTGCAACAGCATTTGAAATGTGGGTTGTAGCTAATATGAATCATGGTTCTATTGAAGTTACAAAAGGTGTATTTGAATTTATTCTTTATATCGCTGCATACGTCGCAATTATTGCCTTTGTTGTATTCCTTGAATTATCAAGAAGAAAAATTCCAGTTCAACATGCTACTCGTGCCGGAACAAATGAAAAATTGGCTAAGGCTAGTTTCTTGCCTATAAAAATTAATAGTGCTGGTGTTATTCCTGTAATCTTCGCTAGCTCAATTATGATGGCTCCTTCTGTCATCGCTTCATTTGTTTCATCTGATGCAGTTAATGCTGAATGGCTTGGTATCTTTAATTACTCAGTATTATTTGACACAAATGGTGTTGGTGTACCTTGGGGATTAATGATATATATTGTTTTAATATTTGCATTCACATTCTTCTATGCAAATTTACAAATAAATCCTGCACGTCTTGCCGAACAATTCCAAAAAAATGGAAGTTATATTCCAGGAATTAGACCTGGTGTTGAAACTGAAAAATATGTTCGCAAGGTTTTAAATAGATTAACTTTAATTGGAGCTATTGCATTATGCTTTATCGCTGCTTTACCTCCAGTTCTTACAATGTCAATACCTGATTTCCAAGCAAATGGATCACTTGCTCTTGGTGGAACTGGTCTTATCATTGTTGTTGGTGTCGCTCTTGAGCTTAATAACCAAATTGATGGTCTTATCGCAGGTAAATCCTATGATGAAGTTATTGGAGGAATGTAGTCTTAATGGTTAATATAATTTTAATTGGACCTCCTGGAGCTGGAAAAGGAACTAATGCAAAACAGATTTCTAATTTCTATAGCATCCCTCATATCTCAACTGGAGATATGTTTAGAGAAGCAATTAAAAATCAAACTCCTTTAGGAAATTTAGCTAAAACATATATTGATAAAGGACTTTATGTCCCAGATGAAGTTACAATTAATCTTGTTAAAGAGAGATTAAGTTGTGATGATTGCAAAAATGGTTATTTATTAGATGGATTTCCTAGAACATTAGCTCAAGCTGAAGCTTTATCAATTATAGGAAAAGAACTTAATCGTCCAATTACACATGTATTAGATATTATTGTTTCTGAAGATGTATTAATAAATCGAATTACTGGAAGATTAGTTTGCAAAAAGTGTGGAGCCCCATATCACATCGATAATCATAAACCTAAAGTTGAAGGTATATGTGACTTATGTGGGGGAGAATTAGTTAAAAGAGTTGATGATAATGCTGATACTCTTATTGAGCGTTTAAAGCAATATCATATGCAAACTGAACCTTTAATTAATTATTATAAAAATCTTAATCTTGTATATTCTATCGATGGGAATCAAGAATTAAGTGCTGTTTTTAATCAAATTAAATCTATTTTAGGGGAGATTAAATAGTTATGGCTATAATTATTAAATCTCCTCGTGAGATAGCATTTATGAAATTAGCTGGAGAAATTGTAAGTGAGGTATTTGCTTTATTAAGAGTTCATACTAAACCAAATGTGTCAACCTATGAACTTGATCAATTAGTTGGTAAATACATTAGAAGTCGCGGAGGTATCCCTTCTTCTTACCACTATGAAGGTTTTCCAGGTAATATTTGTATCAGCGTGAATGAAACCTTAATTCATGGTATTCCTTCAAAAAAGATTATTCTTAAAGAAGGAGATATAGTGAGTTATGATGTTATGGTTACATATAACGGTTATGTCGCTGATGCATGCCGTACGATGCCGGTTGGAAAAATTTCTGATGAAGCTCAAAGATTAATTGATGTTACTAAATCTTGCTTCGTTAATGCAGTTAAATTAGTTAAACCTGGCGTTCATATTGGCGACATCTCTTCAATTATTTCTGAAACTGCCCATGAAAACGGATATACCGTAACAGATATGTTTACTGGACATGGTGTAGGAAGGGAAGTTCATGAAGATCCATATGTTCCTAATGTTGGTTTAAAAGGACATGGTCCAATACTTCAAAAAAATATGACGATAGCTATTGAACCAATGGTAAATCAAGGAAAAGTGGATTTAGAAATTGATCGAGATGGATGGACTGTTAAAACAAAAGATCGCAAGCTTGCTTGCCATTATGAGAACACAGTCGTAGTCACGTCTAGTGGATATGAAATACTTACCTTAGAAAAAGGAGAAGAAATTTAAAATGTCAAAACAAGATGTAATAACCGTTGAGGCGGTAGTTGTAGAAGCTTTACCTAATTGTAATTTTAAAGTAAAACTTGAAAATGATGTCATCATCCATGCCACTGTTTCAGGTAAAATCCGTATGCATTACATACGCATATTACCTGGTGATAAAGTTGATGTCGAACTATCTCCTTATGATTTAAACAATGGCAGAATCGTCTATCGTCATAAATAGTTAGGAGGAAATATTATGAAAGTAAGACCTTCCGTTAAACCTATGTGTGAAAAGTGCAGAGTTATTAAAAGACATGGAAAAGTCATGGTTATCTGCTCTAATCCAAAGCACAAACAAAGACAAGGTTAATTTTTGGAGGAATTTAAATGGCACGTATTGTTGGTGTTGATATCCCAAATGATAAAGTTGTAGTTGTTGCTTTAACTTATATCTATGGTATTGGATTATCAACTTCTAGAAAAATTTTAGCTAATCTTAAAATTGATGAAGGAAAAAGAGTTAAAGATTTAACTGAAGATGAATTAACTCGTATCAGAACTGAAATTTCTCATCACAGAGTTGAAGGTGATTTAAGAAGAGAAGTTATGCTCAATATTAAACGTCTTCAAGAAATTGGCTGCTATCGTGGTATTCGTCATAGAAGAGGATTACCTGTAAGAGGCCAAAGAACTAAAACTAACGCTCGTACTCGTAAAGGTCCACGTAAGACTATTGCGAATAAGAAAGAGGCAGTTAAATAGTTAGGAGGTAGAAATTAATATGGCAAAGAAACAAACTACCCGTAAAAAGAAAGTTAAAAGATCATATACTAAGGGTGTAGCACATATCCATGCATCATTTAATAACACTATTGTTACTATTACTGATGAAAAAGGAAATGTTATCGCTTGGTCAAGTAGTGGTGCTTTAGGATTTAAGGGTGCAAAAAAATCTACTCCATTTGCTGCTCAAGGTGCAGCAGAAGCTGCTGCTAAAGCTGCAGTTGATCAAGGTATTAAAACCGTTGATGTTGATGTTAAAGGACCTGGTGCTGGTAGAGAATCAGCTATTAGAGCTTTAGAACTTGGTGGTTTAAAAGTCACATCAATTATTGATACAACACCTATTCCACATAATGGATGCCGTCCACCAAAACGTCCACGTGGATAATAAGGAGGTAGGATAAATGGTAGAAAATAATGAAATCACAATTGCTTATCCATTAGAAAAAGCAAAATTTGAATTAAAATTAACTCAAGATGAAGGAAAATACTGCAAAGTAGTTTGCGAACCTCTTGAAGCAACATTTGGTCACACATTAGGAAATGCAATGAGAAGAACTCTTCTCCAAGCAATTCCTGGAACAGCTGTCTATAATATCGAAGTAGAAGGTGCTGTTCATGAATTCTCCGCTCTTGAAGGTGTTGAAGAAGATTTAACTCAAATTATCTTAAATTTAAAGGATTTGGTTTTAAAATCTGACACTGTTGAAGATGCAAATTATGAATGTCATGTCGATGTTAAAGGACCAAGAACATTGTATGCTGGTGATCTTGACCTTCCAACAGGTGTTGAAGTAGTTAATACTGATTTAGCTATTGCTCATGTTGCTGAAGGTGGCCAATTACATATGACTATTCATATGAGAAATGGCCGTGGATTTAAAACTAGCGAAGACAATAAAGTATTTAAGAAAGTAGTTGGCTCTATTTCTACCGATTCTAATTTCTCACCAGTTGTTAGAGTTAATTATAAAGTTGAAGAAACTCGTGTTGAACACGATCCTAATTTCGATAGATTAACTCTTGAAGTTTGGACAAATGGTGGCATGTTAGCAAAAGATGCAATATCTCTTGCTGGAAAAATGCTTGTTGAAGGTTTTAAACATTTTATTGAATTAGATAATGGTAAATTTGATAACTTATCATTAATCAAAGAAGAAAATGAACAAGTCGTTGAACCTCAACTTGAAAATATATCTATTGAAGATCTTGATTTCTCAGTTAGAAGCTACAACTGCTTAAAAAGAGCAGGTATCGCTACTGTTTATGATTTAACTCAAAAAACTGAGTCTGAAATGATGAAAGTTAGAAATCTTGGTAAGAAATCATTAAAAGAAGTTAAAGATAAACTTGAAGCTAGAGGTCTTAAATTTAGAGAAGATAGATCTGAAGATTTAGGAGATGAATAATTATGCAAATTGGAAGAAAGAATGTTCATGGTAAAGGTGGTGTAAGATTTAAAACTCCTTATACTTCCTCAAAAAGGAAAGCTCAAGTTAGAAATGTTTGTACAGAATTAGTTATTTTTGAAAAAGTTACAGTTACAAGATCAATGGTAAAGGATGTTATTAAAACTTTCGATCATCTCGTAACTTTATCAAAAAAAGGCGATCTTCATTCTAGAAGACAAGCTGCTGCAATTTTAAGAAATTATAATTTAAATAGTGATGTTGATGCATTAACTAAATTATTTAATGATTTAAGTAAGCGCTTTGCTAATAGAAATGGTGGTTATTTAAGAGTATTAAAACTTGAAAATAGAAAAGGTGATAATGCTCCTGTTAGACTTCTTACTTTAGTTGATTAATTTTTAAGAAAATTCTATTTTAAAGCACCTTTCGAGGTGCTTTTATTTATTTTAAAGGAATAAAGATGAATAAATTTTTGATTTTTGATTTAGATGGTACTTTAATTGATACACTACCAATGATTTATAAGTCATGTTTAGATTATTTAAAATGGGATAATTTAAACTATCAATATTCAATAGATGATGTTAAGTCTTTTATTGGAAAAGGCGCAAGAAATTTATTTGCTAAATTAATAAAAAAAGATAATTTTAGTGAGGAAAAATATCAAAAATTTCTTGATTTTTATTATCAAAGACAATTTGAATCTAAGCCTTTTAAAGACGTTTATCCAACTTTAAAAAATCTTGAAAAAGATTATGCTTTACTTATTTATTCAAATAAACCTGATGAATTATTAAAACCTTTAGTTAATAAAATATTTAATGATATTCATTTTCTATATGTTCAAGGTGCTGATTATAATTATCCTTTAAAACCAAATCCTACCTTAATAAATAAAATATTAGAAAAATTAAATCTAAAAAAAGAGCTAGGTTATTTTCTTGGCGATAGTGAAGTAGATTTAGAATTAGCAAAAAACGCAAAAATAAAATCGATTATTTTTACTTATGGATATGGTAATTATGATAAAATAATTCAAGGGAGACCTGATTATATATTAGATGAATTTATTAAGCTATATGAGGTGCTTTAATGACTGAACAAGAGGAATTAATATTTGGACTTAAAAGATGGATATATAAAGCTTTAAATTACTTTAATGGGTTTTCATTTGAAGATTTTATCAATGATGAATTACATTTTGATGCAGTTAGTTATTGTATTGAAGTAATTTCAGAAATTTCTAATAAAATACTAAAATTTAACGAGATAATTACTAAATATAAAGATGTTGATTTTATTTTATTATCAAAAATTAAAGAAAATATTTATCATGAAGATAATATCAATTTATCAATGTATAATGATTATCTTATAAAATATTTCCCTTTGGCATTGAAAGGATTAATGGTAGAATAGAAAGCTATGATTACAATTTATACTTCACCAAGCTGTGCAAGCTGTAGAAAAGTTAAAAAATGGTTTGAAGAACAAAAAATACCTTATAAAGAAAAAAATATTTTTACTTCGGTTTTAGATAAAGAAGAATTAAAAAAGATTTTAGAATTAACAGAAAATGGAACAGAAGATATTATTTCTAAAAGAAGTAATGTTATTAAAGAAAATAAAATTGATATTGATTCAATGTCTTTAAATGAATTATTTGAATTTATTAAAGCAAACCCATCTTGTTTAAAGCGTCCTATTATAATAAGCGAAGATCGATTAAGAATAGGGTATAACGAAGAAGAAATTAGAACATTTATTCCTATGGCTAGAAGGTTAGCAGAGCTATTTTGTAAGAATAGTAAAATGGAGTGCCTTGATAGCTGTAAAGACTGCGAAAATAATGAATAAATAAAAAATCCTTGCGATTAGCAAGGTTTTTTATTAATTAATGGAGTTTTGAATACTTTCCATTGCCCTAGATTGTTTAGATTTTGGATTATCTTTATAAGAAATTCCAAGATCATTAAACAACTTTTGAAGTTGAATTTTTGCTTGATCTAAAGTATTTGCTTCAAGTTCGACTTCATAATCAGTAATTTCATTGTATACATTTTTATCAATTGCTAATTTTTTCATTGAATCTTCATCTTCAATTTCAATTCTATGAGTTGTAAGTTTAGCTAAAATTTGAAGTTTAGATGAATCAATACCAATCATTTTTACGAACTCTTTTATAATTCCATCTGGAAAAGCAATACCTTTTCTTAATTTTTGGAAACTCTCTCTTGAAATATTTTGATCTTTTTCAAGTAAACCTTCAGCCATTGGTGCTTTTAAAGTTAAGGTGTAATTAGAAGCGACATTTCTAATTCTTAAACCTATTCCAAGTTGTTTTAATGCAAAATCTTTTGTATCAATATAATGATTAGTTTGATCAAATTCTTTTGATGTTTCATCTTCAAAATGTTTGATAATTTTTAAGTATTCTTTTTCTGTAATTAAAGCCTTAGCTTCGATTTCAATATTTGCTGCCATTTTCAAAAACCTCCCTAATATGATACAATTATATCGTTAAATTTAAAAGAACTTATGAAATTTTTTAAAACCATTGTTAAGGGAAATGAACCATCAATTGAAATTGAAAAAGAGCTAGTAAATAAGCTTAAAAAGGAAGGCTTTATTTATCGAGAAACTAATCCTGATTTAGTAATTTCTATTGGAGGAGATGGAACATTTTTAAGAACTGTTCAAGATTTTGTCGATGAAGATCCTTTATACATAACAATAAATAAAGGGAATCTAGGCTATTTATGTGAATATGAGGCTAATGAACTAGATTTAATAATTAAAGATTTAAAGAATCCTACAATTAAAAAAATATCATTATTAGAAGGACATTTTTTAGATAATATATTTTTTGCATTAAATGAAATTAGAGTTGAATCTTTAAGAGGAAATTCATTTAAACTTGATGTTGCGATAAATGGGACTTTCTTAGAATCAATAAGAGGAGATGGTTGTTTAGTATCAACTTCAATTGGAAGTAGTGGACTTGCAAAATCTTTAGGAGGAAGTTTAGTTGATAATGAGATTGAAATGATTGAATTTGTCGAGAAAGCACCAATTGAAAATAGAACTTATAAATCAATAAGAACACCTTTTGTTTTAGCTAAAGATAAAGTTATTCAAATATCAAATATTTCAGATGATTTTTCAATTATTTATGACTGCAAATATATTGAGCATAGTCAAACTAATGAACCTATTACAATTAAACTTTCTGATAAGAAAATTAGAGTTTTAAAAAACGAGAATAGTAATTATATTTTAAAAACAAGGAGAACATTTTTACCATGATTATACTTTTAACAAATTTAGAAATTTTATATCTTACTTTTGGAGTTTCTCTTGGAGTAATTTTAATTCTTTTAGCTATCTTTTTTACTCTTCGTTACTTTAAAAAGAAAAAAGAAACAAAGATTAGTGTAGAAGAAAAATATAAAAAAGATATTGTTTTCCAAGATGAAAATGAATTATTTGATTTATTTGGTGGAAGGGATAACATTGTTAATGTTGAGTTAAAGGGTTCAAGATTAAATATTGAATTAAAAGATACATCTTTATTTAAAAAAGAAGATATTAAAAATTATTTTATTGAAAACATTCTAATTATGTCTAATAAAGTTGTTTTAATTGGAAGTGGTGTAGAGAGTTTATTTAATCAACTTAAGTCTAATTAAATCTTTCTTAATATCTTCAATTGGGAAACCAACTACATTATTATAAGAGCCATTAATTTCTTTAATTAAATGGCTCTTTTCATTATCTTGAATAGCATAAGCTCCCGCTTTATCTAAAATATTGAATTTCTCGATGTAGTCATTAATTTCAGCTTCAGTTAGGTTATTAAAAGTAACCTTAGTTGATATTAAATTTTCATGATATTGATCGTTAAATAAAAAACAATATCCACTTAATACTTCATGAGTTTTATTATTTAATTTTGTTAAAATATTAAAAGCATCTGATTTATCTTTAGGTTTACCAATTATTTCATTGTTAATAAAGACTATTGTATCACAAGAAATTAATAAATAATTAGGTTTTGAAAGGTTTTTGCATGAAAATAGCTTATTTTTTGCTTGAATTAATGGATAATTTCTACCTAAACTTAAAGGAGTTTTGCTTTCATCGAAATTTGGTTTTACTATTTCAAACTCATTAAAAATAGTTTTAAGCAATTCAATTCTTCTTGGCGAAGAAGAGCATAAAAGAATTTTCATTATTTAACCTGAGCAGAAATATGATTCATTATTAAAGGAATAACCATTGGATTCCTTTGAGTTTTTCTAAAGAAATATCTAGAAACAACACTTCTTACAGTATTTTTTATATCATTAAAAGTAACTTTAGTTGTTGCAAATAATTCCTCTAGAGCTTCAGTTATTTGCATTGAAGCATGTCTTGTTAAATGATTTTCATATGGACCATAACTAACAAAACCAACTGTAATAACCTTAGGAGGAGCAACCAATCTATTCTCTTTACTATTTAATGAAAGTAAAACAGAAACCATACCATCATCTTGAAGAATTTTACGGTCTCTAATAACTGCAGTTGAAACTCCGTTTATATCGTAACCATCGATAAAAATATCTTCAGCTAATATTCTTTCTCCATCAGTAATTTTATGTTTTTCTAAAATTAAAGTATCACCATTCCCTAAAACAAAAGTATTTTCCTTAGGCATACCCATAGATTGAGCAAGTTCAGCGTGTAACTTTAACATATGGTATTCACCATGTGCAGGCATAAAATATTTTGGTTGGAATAACTTTAAATTCATCATTAATTCTTGACGAGAAGGGTGACCAGAAGAGTGGATATCACTAAATATAGAATTAGTTATAACATCTGCTCCAAGTTTAGTTAATTGATTAACAACTTTTTGAATACTTGCACCATTTCCTGGAATTGGAGAAGATGAAAATACTACAGTATCCCCAGGAATAACACTTATTCCTTTAAATGTTCCTGCAGCAATTCTACTTAATGCAGCCATTTGTTCACCTTGAGAACCAGTACATAAAATAAGTGTTTCATTATCTTTTAAAGAATTTAAATCTTCAACATTTTTAATTAAAGAACTTGGAATTTTGATATATCCAAATTTTCTTGCACATTCAACAGTATTAATCATCGAACGACCAACAATAACAACTTTACGATTATGATTGATCATACAATTAATAATTTGTTGAATACGAGAGACGTTACTAGAAAAGGTTGAAACAATTAATCTTCCAGGAGCTTTTGAAAAAATATCATTAATCGAATTTAAAACATTTCTTTCTGAAGGTGTCCATCCTTCTTTTTCAGCATTAGTTGAATCAGCTAATAATAAATCAACACCTTCTTGTCCAATTTTAGCAATTTTATATAATTCAATATCTGGTCCAACTGGAGTTAAATCAATTTTAAAGTCACCTGTTGTAACAATTCTTCCTTCGCTTGTATCAACACAAATTCCAAATGAATCAGGAATTGAATGAGTAACTCTAAAGAAATTTACTTTAAATTCAGAAATTTGAAGTGTTGTATCTTGATCAAATTCAACTATTTTTACATTTTCTCTAATGTGGTGATCTTCTAATTTTTGTCTAATTAAAGCAGCAGCAAGCTTTGGAGCATAAATTACAGGAACTTTTATTGTTTTAATTAAAAATGGAATTGCACCAATATGATCTTCGTGTCCGTGAGTTATTAAAAGTGCTCTAATTTTCATTTGATTTTCTTTAAGATGTTGATAATTAGGAATAACATAATCTACCCCAACTAAATCATCTTCTGGGAATTTAATTCCAGCATCAATAATAATTAAATTAGATGGAGATTCAATACAATATGTATTTTTACCAACTTCTCCTAAACCACCAAGTGCATAAATTTTAATTGGATTAATAATGTTCGCCATTAAGTAAAATAATCTCCTTTCAAAATAATTGTCTTTTATTTCTTTATTTATGAAAATTTTAATAAAACTAAATTAAATAAACAAGGTTATATTCTTATAGCATCGATAATTTTGAATGGATTTGTTTTATCGATATGATCATAGAAAAGTATCCCTTTTAAATGATCGATTTCATGTTGAACAACAATTGCTTCATATCCTTTAAAGTTATATTCAAAATAATCATTTTTTAATAAATCAAACGCTTTTACTGTAATTTTATAAGGACGATAGACATAACCTTCATGGAGTTTATCAACGCTTAAGCATCCTTCTCCAGCTTCTAAGTAACACTGTTTAACTGATTCAGAAACAATCTTTGGATTAATTAGTAAGTACTGGTGTACAACATTTTCTTCATCTACAAAATATATTGCTAACATTTGTTTATTAATACCAATTTGAGGAGCTGCAAGTCCAACACCGGATCGAACGTTAGGATGTTTTTTTAAATATTTTTCATCTTGTGAATTAATAAGATATTCAAGCATATCATTTAATGTTTCTTTATCACTCATAGATAAAGGAAATTCAACAGGAATTGATTTTTCTCGCAAACTTTTTTGATTATCTTTAACTATCTTAAAATTTTTCATGCGAGAATTATAACATAATTTTAAGCAAAAATAAAAAATATGTTATTATATTTTTGTGGAAGATAGAATTTATAAAAAAGTTATTCATTTAAAAGAGAAATTAATTGAGAGCGATGAATATAAAAGACTTAAGCAAAAAGAAAAAGAAATGGAAAATGATCACACTTTTATCGAATATTGTCGAAAAAAAGAATTAATTTTATCTGAATATGAAGATTCTTTAAAAATTTATAGTAAGAATTCAAAAGAATTATTAAAAATTAAATGCGAATTAGCAGAAATTTTAAAAAAAATTAACGAATTTCCGGTTGTTATTGAATATGAAAGGGCAAACAAGGAATTTCAAAGATATATTGATTTAATTAATAATGAAATTTTTGATTTAATAAAATAAAATTTGAATTATGTTAAGAGTAATTGGTGGAAAATATAAACATCGAAAATTAGAACAACCTCCTTTAGATATAACTAGATCAACAAAAGATTCGGCTAAAGAAGGTCTATTTTCTTCGCTTGGACCAAATATTATTGATTCTTCTTTTTTAGATTTGTTTGCTGGAAGTGGAGCAATCGGAATTGAAGCTTATTCTCGTGGTGCAAAATTTGTTTATTTAAATGATATAAATAAAATTGCTCTTAAAATAATTAAAGGTAATTTAAAAAGTTTAGAAATTAATGATATTGCTATAACAAATCTTGATGAAAAAGAATGTTTAAAATTATACTCTACTAAAAATATTAAATTTGATTATGTTTTTTTAGATCCACCCTATAAAAACATAGTTAATTTAAATTATTTGTTAATTTTTTTTAAATTAGATTTACTAAATAAAAATTTTACAATAATAGTTGAAACCGATTATCAATTAGAAGATCAAATTTTAAATTATTTTAAAATTAAACAACTTAAATATGGTAAAACATTAATCTATATATTGAAGGAGAAAGAAAAATGAAAATAGGTGTATATCCTGGAAGTTTTGATCCAATCACTAATGGACATTTAGATGTTATTGAAAGAGCATCAAAAATATTTGATGAAGTAATTGTTTTAATTGCAATTAATAATGAAAAAAAATCTTTTTTTAATGTTGAAGAAAGAATAGAAATGATAAAAGAGTCGACAAAACATATGAAAAATGTCAAAGTAGATTCTTATGATGGTTTAACAATGAGATATGCCAAAAAAGTAAATGCTATAGCTTTAATACGTGGGTTAAGAGTTGTAAGTGATTTTGAATATGAGTGGAAACTTGCTGCAGCTAATGAATTTATTGATAATTCAATTGAGATGATATTCTTTATGGCAAAAAAAGAAACATCATTTATCTCATCAAGCAGTATTAAAGAACTTTATCAAAATCAAGTAGATATTAGTTCACTTGTTCCTAAATCAGTAATTGAAATGCTTAAAACAAAAAAATCTAGGTGACCTAGATTTTTTATTTTGCTATTTAATTATTAATTATTATCCACGATAATTAGAAGAAAACTTTTCACTTCCTGTCCAAGCATCAGCAAGGAATTGAGTTCTTTCATAAATATCATCGCCTTCTAATGAGTAGAAGATTGTAGAAATAATATTGCTTGTTACATTGGATTCAGTTGTATCAATTAAAACACAAAGAGGAGTTTCAAAGTTACTGCTTAATGTTGAACTTGAGGAATCAGATGATACTAAAGCTTCAAGGTTGTTTCTAATTGTGGTTTGAACAGTTGAATCTGCATTACGATAATAGTTATTATCTTGACCAACTTGAATTGCTGCTTCAGCAAATCTATTGTAGTTTGAATCTCCTAATAAGTATTCAAATGCAGGTGTGTTATCATAAACACTTGCATCAACATCTTCATCACAAATAATAGATTGATATTGGAAAGCAGGTTGATTTTCAGCTTCGACAATATAAGTAGACCAATTATCAATTAATCTTTCAGCTGCATCTTTTAATTCACTACAAGCAGAGCAATCTTCTTGGACAAAGAATAAAAAGAATTTGCCTGCGCCATTAGAATAATTATTAACTATATTTCTAGCATTTTGTTTGCCTTCTTGATTATTATCAATCCATCCAGGATTTTCATCAGTTCCTTCTTGAGCGGATACAAAGTCAGCGAAAAAGTCATTAGCATCAGAAGTTTTATCATATGTTCCATCAAGAGAAATTTGGAAGTTTTTATACCAATTCATATCATCAGATTGAGAATCGATTAATCCTTGAATTCCAGAAGTGATTGAAGGTATTGAGAAAATTATTGCAAATATTACTCCAACAATAAGAAGTGGTTGGACCCATGCTGTTTCTTTAATCCATCTACCAACAACTATAAATGGTGTTGCAAGTTTTTTTAATATATTCATGTCTTTGACCTCTCTAAAATACGCTTTAAAAATATACCATTAAATTATATTTGTAGCAAGATAGAAATTATAGTCTATATACTATGTATATAGTAATTATTAAAAAAATTAATTTTAACTTGTTTTTTATAACTCTTTTATCTAATATATTTCTTAATTTTATGAAACTAAAAAAACTTAAGAAGAAAACTATTAACTTTTTATATGATCACCCGATAGTTAATGAAGTGTTGAAAAATTCTTATATGATTATAATTACTATAATTTCAGCAATTATTTTTTCTTTTGGTTTTAAATGTTTTATTTCTCCTAATTATAGTGTTTTTTATGATGTAGCTAATAATGAAGTTGCTATTCGTACTCTTGCTTCAACAGGAGCTAGTGGTATGTCTCAAGTTTTTGTTGAAATTATAAAATTATGTGGGATTGAATGGGTTATTGATGGAGAACACCAATATATTTTAAACTTTATATTTTATTTGGTTGTTAATATTCCTTTATGTATTTTTGGTTGGTTTAAAGTTGGAAAGAAATTTACTATTTATACAATTTTAAATGTTTCTTTAGTTTCTTTATTTGGTATTTTAATTCCTACTGGAAACGAAAATGATTTTGTTAACCAGATTGCAAAAGCTGTTTTTAACGATCCTGTCAGTCGTATTTTATTTGCTGGAACTTGTACAGGTTTATCATGTGGTTTAGCCTATTCAATAAATACCAGCGCAGGTGGAGTTGATATTATTGCTTTTTATTTAAGTGAGAAAAAATCTACACCAGCAGGTAAATTTTCAGCTTTTATGAATGCAGTTATCATTTCGGTTTTCTCAATTTTATCGGTAATTCCAGCTGGAGTTGTTGGAAAACCTGGAAGTGGGTCACAACTTGAAGCAGTTGAAGTTCCAACCGCTTTAATTATTGTTTTGTATACTTTACTTTATATGATTGTTACAACAATTGTTATCGATACTCTTGATACTAAAAATAAGAAAGTTTCTCTACAAATTATTACTAAAAACGCTAATTTATCGCAAATTATTATTGCTAACATTCCTCATGGTTGCACTGTTGTCCCTGCAGAAGGAGGATATACTGGTGAGAAACAATATATGATTTATATCAGTATTAGAAAATATGAAAGTAAAAAAGTAATAAATCTATGCCGTCGTGTAGATCCTAATTGTTTTATTAATGCTATATCAACCGAACAGGTTTATGGTAAATTTTACCGTCAACCTGTAGAATAATTTCTAAAAATATTTAGGTTTTGCAAGTTTTTTAATTAATTGGCGGAGAAAAGGGGATTTGAACCCCTGCGAGTTATTAGCTCCTATCAGTTTTCGAAACTGACCCCTTCAGCCACTTGGGTATTTCTCCAACGTTATTAGTATAAGTAATTTAAAAAACAAAATAAATAACTAATGTTTAAAAAACATTAGTTAAATTATATAATATTTAAGTATGATTTTTTTAAAGAATGTATTGTTTATTCAAAAATTATCAAGTTCTAAGCTAACAATTATAATTTTATTTATTATTGCTTGTTTAGGAATTCTTTTATACTTTTTCATTAATTTTCTTGTAAAAAAGATTATTGAAGAGAGGAATAAAAGATATCATAAAACATCGCTTTTAGCATATAAATCTTTTGTTTTAGACTTTAAAAAAAATAAAATTAGATATTTTAATACTTCAAAAATAAATGTAATTAAAGAAGGAAAATTACAATCTTTTTTTGATATTATTCAGGAAAACGATAGGAAATTATTTGAACAATGGATAGATTCTTTATTTGAAAATGACTACGCTCAAAATGATAAATCAATGGTGCTTTTACTTAATTTAAGAATTAAAACTTTTGCAAATAAAAAATTTTATTCTAAATATTTATTAAAAGCTTATAAAGTAGTTAAAGATACTCGTTTAGTCTATTTAAGTCTTATTCGCTTAAAAAAATATCCACTTGAATCTAAAAACAATATCTTATTTAATAAAAAACCTCATAAATATCTTATAGGTTTTGATGAATGTAAGCTTTACTTTAAACAAAATTTCTTTAATCGAGGAAATATGTATTTAATACAAATTAATTCACTTGATACTGCTGATAATACATTTTTTAATAAAAAAGAAATATATTCTTTAGTTTTAAATAAAATTTTTTCATTTTTCAAAAAAGAAACATCTTTATTTCTTGCACTTGAACCAAATGAAAATACAATGCAATTTTTTATTTTTGAAACACATTTTTTAACAGGTTTTCAACTTAATACTTTTTTAGAAGAAATGAGTAATGAAATAAATAAGATTTTTGAAATTTCTTCATATTCTCGTGCTTTTAGTTTTCGAATTGTTGGTTCAAAAACTACTGAATTAAGCACTAATTTTGAAGAAAATATCAAAACATTTATTAATATTGAGAAATTTTTAGAAGATGATTTAAAAATATTTACTGTTTACAAAAAACAATCTTCTGAACTTCAAGCAATTGATTATTCTTCTAGAAGTGCTGCTGAGTATATTTTAAAAAATAAAAATATAAATGTTGCTTTTAGATCGATTATCCACGTTGCTAGTAAAAGAGTCATGACTTATGCTTTTATGTACTTTTTATCTTTAAAAAGTCAACATTTTAATAATTATGATGAATTTAAAAAACTTATTGAAAAGAATAATCGAAAAAAAGATTTAATTTCTTTAGAAGCTAAAAAAATTATTCAAACATTTATTAATCAAAAAGAAACGACTAATGTAAAACTGATATATAGTTTGTCTTTAGAAGATTTAAAATATACAAGCACGATTTTTTCTCATATTGGAAATATTAATGAAGCTAACCTTGTTTTAACTTTTTTAAATAATGAATTTATTGATAGTGATGATGACGATTATTATGTTACTCTTATTAAAAGTCTTAAGGAAAAAGGCTATGAATGTGGATTAAAAGTTTCTTTAAATGATTATACTTTAAAAGAAGGAATTTATAATTTATTTGATATGTTTTTCTTTGATTTGCATGGAATTAAAAACTTTAAACAAAATACACGTGAATTCTTGTCTATTCATTCATTGCTTGAAAAATTTTTAAAATATAAAAAGCCGTTAATATTAATTAATTGTCCTTCCTGGAATAGCATTGAATTATTAGCTAAAAGTGGTATAACATATTTCTCTAGTGATGTAATTACACCAAAAAGCCCGATGTTATTACCGCTTGATAAAAAAGCGACAAAAAAATTACTTAATATGTATAAAAGTTAGTGAGGTTAAGAATTATGGAATTTAAAAATAAATCAATTACACCAAGAGATGTTGATTTTGCTCAATGGTATACCGATGTTTGTAAAAAAGCAGAATTAATGGATTATAGCAATGTGAAAGGCTTTATTATTTATCGTCCTTATGGCTATGCTATTTGGGAACAAATCCAAGCTTATTTAGATAAACGTTTTAAAGAAACTGGTCATGAAAATGTTTATATGCCTTTAGTTATATCAACAGAGCTTTTTAACAAAGAAAAGGAACACGTTGAAGGGTTTGCTCCAGAAACTCTTGTTGCAACAAGAGGCGGAAAAGATGAACTCCAAGACCCTTTAATTATACGTCCAACCTCTGAATGTGTTTTTACTGATCACTATAAACATATTATTTCTTCATATCGTGATTTACCAAAACTTTATAATCAATGGTGTAGTGTTGTAAGATGGGAAAAGACAACTCGTCCATTTTTAAGAGGAGCAGAGTTTTTATGGCAAGAAGGCCATACAATGCATCGAACTGAAGAAGAAGCAAGAGCTGAAGTTTTAAAAATGCTTGATATTTATGATGAATGTGGAAAAGATCTTCTAGCTATACCTTTTGTTAAAGGAAAGAAAACTGAAAAAGAAAAATTTGCCGGTGCAGTCGATACTTTTTCAATTGAAGCTTTAATGCATGATGGGAAAGCTTTACAATCTGGAACAACTCATTATTTTGGAGATGGTTTCTCTAAGGCTTTTGGTGTTCAATATTTAGATAGCGATGGAAAAATTAAAAATCCTCATCAAACTTCTTGGGGTGTATCAACTCGTTTAATCGGAGCTATTATTATGGTTCATGGAGATGATAATGGATTGGTTTTGCCTCCATTTGTCGCTCCAATTCAAGTAGTAATTGTCCCAATTCAAATGCAAAAAGATGGTGTTTTAGATGCTGCTAATAAAATCAAAAATGATTTAAATTCTTTGAATATTCGTGTAAAAATTGATGATTCTGATAAAACTCCTGGTTGGAAATTTGCTGAATATGAATTAAAAGGTGTTCCATTAAGAATTGAAGTTGGTCCTAGAGATTTAGCTAATGGTAAAGTAACTATTTGTCGAAGAATTGATGGAGTAAAGGAAGTTTATGATATTAATAAATTAAATGAAGTTGTACCAAATTTATTAAAAGAAATTCATGAAACAATGTATAAAAAAGCTTTAGATAATTTATCAGCTAATATTAAAGAAGCTCATTCCCTTGAAGAGATTGAAGCAATTGTTTCAAAAGGTGGCTATGCTAAAGTTATGTGGTGTGGCGAAGAGGAATGTGAAAATAAGGTTAAAGAATTATATCAAGCTACATCGCGCTGTATGCCATTTGCTCAAATTCCTATTGATGATCATTGTGCTATTTGTGGCAAGAAAGCAAAATATGTAGTTCTTTTTGCAAAAGCTTATTAAAAGTTGTTGATTAAAGCCTTAAGTATTGATAAACTTAATAGGCTTTAAGTGGAGCAATACCCAAGTGGTCGAAGGGGCTTCCCTGCTAAGGAAGTAGATCGGGTAACTGGTGCGAGGGTTCAAATCCCTCTTGCTCCGCCATATTTTAACTAACATTTTGATATAAATTAAAGGTGTCAAAATTAGCTATATTTGTCCGAGAAATCGGTCATTTTTTTTATGCGTTTTGCTAGTATAGAAAAATTGGTTCGAACTTATGATTTTTAGGATTTTAGTTCTACTAGAAAAATGAAAGCCTACTAGATAAATGTTTAGCTACTAGAAAAACGACACCCTATTAGATAAATGACACCCCTCTATTTTTTGATAAAAATCTCACAAAAGTCTTATTAAATTATCGAAATTGTACCTATTTTGTGTTAAAATGGCATTAAAGAATCTGAGGTGAAGCCATGTTTGATTATGCAAGAAAGATAAGATTCATTATAAGAACAAACCATGTCAACAACACGAATAACCGTGGTCGTATGGTTGTTAGAAACATAAATTATAAATATGGAATTTAAATATGGAAAAATTCGATATTAAAAGAATGTATGGTTTTTATTGGATGATTATTTCTTTAGCAATTCAACTAATAACATTTATTTGCTTTTTATGCTTGATATTTTATTTAAAGTCTTTTGATTCCACAAATGC
>CALVHN010000006.1 GCA_944327845.1 uncultured Bacilli bacterium | reverse complement strand
TTATTAGTGGAAAATAGAATTTCAATTTAAAGAAATACTAATTTCAATAAAAATGGAAATTACTTTTGCGTTTTACCGAATTAAATAAAAAAGATAGTTTTTAATTTTCAAAATATCAAATAAAAATAATTTGATAAGGGATAATTTAAAAAGAACCCTTCTAAAAATAAAAAAACCATGCAAATCCGATGTTTTTTTTAAAAATAATTGGTTAAAACACATTCTTTTTAAGAAAATTAGTTAAATTGAATATCAACTCAAAAGTAGAAAAGAGATGACAGTTAGTATATTATTTTTTACATGGAAAAAGATTTAGTATTAACAATTGATTTTGGAACTCAATCAGTTAGAGTTTCTATTATCGATAGATTTGGAAAATTTTTAGCTTTTGAACAAGCAAAATATGAAAAGCCATATTTTTCTATAAAACCAGGATATTGTGAACAAAATCCTTCATTTTATTATGATAAATTATGTATAGCTTCAAAAAAACTTGCTAGTGAACATAAAGATTTATTAGATAGATGTATGGCCATGTCTTTAACTTGTTTTAGAGATACTCCTGTATTTTTAGATGAAAATTATAATATTGTAAGACCATCAATAGTTTGGCTTGATCAAAGACAAGCAAAATTAGAACGAAAAATTCCTAAATTATATAACTTAATTTTTGATGTTATAGGAATGAAAGAAGCAATTATTTTAAATAGAAAACGAACACCAGCCTTATGGATTCAGGAAAATGAACCAGAAAATTGGAAAAAAACAAAATATTATGTTCCTCTTTCTTCTTATTTAAATTACCGCCTTATTGGAGTTTTAGGAGATGGACCTTCAAATATGGTTGGCCACTTTCCGATTAATTTTAAAAAGAAAAAATGGTATTCAAAAAATGCATTAAAAGGATGTATTTTTGGAATTGAACCTGAAAAAACACCTAAATTATTTAAAACTGGAGAAATAATTGGAAAAATTACTCCACAAGCTCATTATGAAACGGGTTTACCTGAAGGATTAATATTTATTACTACAGGTAATGATAAAGCTTGTGAAGCTCTTGGGTGTGGAGCAATTAATGGCAAAATAGGTCATATTTCATATGGAACAGCTTCAACGGTTTCATTAGTAAGTAAAAAATATTTTAATCCTGAACCTTTCTTACCAGCATATCCAGGTTGTTATGAAGGGGTTTATAACAAGGAAGTACAAATTTATCGTGGTTATTGGATGCTTAGTTGGTTTAGCAAAGAATTTGCAACAAATGAAAGTGTTGAAGCAGAAATTGAAAAAATGTCGGTTGAAGAAGTTTTAAATAAGAAATTAATGGATATTCCACCAGGAAGTAATGGATTAATTGTTCAACCTTATTGGGGACCAGGATTAAGGAGACCTCTTGCAAAAGGCGCAATTATTGGATTTTATGATGTTCATACTAAAGAGCATGTTTATCGTGCAATTATTGAAGGAATCGCCTATGCATTAAAAGAAGGTTTAGATGGAATGATCAAAAAGAGCCGCGAAAACATAGACTTTCTTGTAATTTCTGGTGGCGGATCTAAATCTGATGCTATATGTCAAATTACAGCGGATATCTTTAATTTACCAGTAAAAAAACCAGAAAATTATGAAGCTTCATCTTTAGGTTGCGCAATAGCTTTATATAAAGCATTAGGTATTTATAAAACAATTGAAGATGCGACGAAAAATATGGTGAAACTTACTAAACAATTTACTCCTAACAAAGAAGCAAGTAAAAAATATGCTTACTTATTTAATAATGTTTATTTAAAGATTTATCCAGCTTTATCTAAGAGTTATAAAAACCTTACAGAATACCTTCAAATTAATAACGAAGGAAGTGTAAGATAGCATATTTTTGTAAAATACATTGCAAATCCCTATTATTTTATGAATTAACTATCAAGAACAGCTTCTTCTTTTTCCATTGGATTCACTCCAGAGAATTGAGAATTATATAAATCAGCATAGAAGCCACCTTTAGCTAATAATTCTTTATGATTTCCTGTTTCAACAATATGTCCTTTTTTCATGACGATGATTAATTTAGCGTTTTTAATTGTAGAAAGACGGTGAGCAATAACAAATGATGTTCTATTTTTCATAATAGTATCTAACGCATCTTGAATTTGCTGTTCAGTGCGAGTATCAACGCTACTTGTTGCTTCATCTAATATTAATATTTTAGGTTTTGAAATAATAGCTCTAGCAATGGTTAATAATTGTCTTTGACCTTGGGAAATATTTGTACCATCTTCATTTAAAACGAAATCATAACCACCAGGAAGAGTTTCAATAAAATGATGAATATGAGCTTCTTTACAAGCTTTTATTATTTCTTCATCAGTTGCTTTTTGATCTCCAAATAGTAAATTTTCTTTAATAGTTCCTTTAAATAACCATGTATCTTGTAAAACCATACCAATTCCTGCACGAAGTGTGTTAGTAGCATATTCATCAATACTATGTCCATCAAGTTTTATTGCACCATCGTTTATTTGATTAGGAATAAGATTAACGGTTTTATTTAAAATGTCTTGTATATTTTTATCTTTAACAAGATTTGGATCGGATTGCTTAAGAGATTCATAATAATATTTATAAATATAGTTAATAGAAAATCTTATTTTTTCATCCATTGGTAAAGATTTATCGAAACTAAATTCATCTATAGTAGGAGGTTCAATATTAAGAGTTGAAGCAATTTTAGTTATAAAACCATATGTTTTCTCAACTAATTCTTCATCATTACGAACATTTGTAATTTCATAGAATCGCATAATAAGATTAACCATAGTGGTTTTACCTGCACCAGTTGGTCCAACTATTGCAACCATATCACCAGCATTAACTTTTAATGAAAAGTTTTCAATAAGTGGTTTATCTAAAGTATATTGGAAATAAACATTTTCAAATGAGAAGTTCCCTTTTATTGCTTCTTCATCATTAATAGCATTAACAGGATCTTTTCTAGTTTCTTGTTCATCTAATAAGTCATAAATTCTCTCTGCACTAGCAAAGACAGATTGAATAGTAGAGAAGATTTGACCTAATTGTTGGAAAGGACGAGTAAAACAATTTAAAAATAAGAAGAACGATACCATTCCTGCAACATCATTTAATAAACCAGCAGTTACAGCAATAGCAACATAAGCTAAGTTATTGATGAAGTTTGTAAAAGGAAAGACAGCTCCTGATAAAAATTGAGAGATTCCGTCGCTTTTTCTCATCTCTTGATTTGTTATAGCGAAATCTTCTTTAACAGCTTCTTCTTTATTAAAAAGCTTAATTATTTTATATCCTGCATAATTTTCTTCGATCTTACCGTTTAATTCACCAAGTTCCCTTCGATAAGATTCAAATTTCTTTCCAGAAAATTTACTAATAATCAATACAACTATAATTGTAAATGGTAAGGAACAAAGAGCAACTAGAGCTAATTCCCATCTAACTACAAGCATTGCAATTATTGCACCAATAAATAAAGTAATAGAAGAAAATATTTGGGTAATAATTGTTGTCATATTTCTCGAAATATTATCAACATCATTAATTGCTATTGATAATGTATCACCATATGGGACTTTATCAAAATATGATAAAGGGAGTCGAGCTAATTTTCTTTGAACTTTTTCTCTTAATTGTCGTGCATATTTATTAGTGATACTAACTGCAATAAATTCAGATAACCATGAAAGTAAGGCACTTCCAACATAAATAAGAAGAATTATTCCAAACTTTTCAATAAAAATATTCCAATTAATCCCTAAAACTTGGCTAGAATCAACGAAAAATATATTTAGCAATGTATCCTCACTTAAAAGATCATTAATTAATATAGGAGAAAATAAAGAAAGAATAGCGCTACCAATAGCGAAAAGTATGATTAAAACTGTTAAATGATAATAAGGCTTAAAATCTTTAAGCATCTTTTTACCAGTTCCTTTAAGATTTTTTGGTTTTCCAAAAGAATTTCCTCTAACTGGTGGCATTAGTTATTACCTCCTTCTAATTTAATGTTTTGAAACATTTGAATTGTTTTTTCAACCTCATCTGGATCGAGTTGAGATTTCACAATATCTTGATAAACACTACAATTACTTAATAATTCTGTATGCGTTCCTTGACCAACACATTTTCCTTCGTTTAAAACAATAATATTATCTGCATCTAAGATTGAAGAAACTCTTTGAGCAACAATAATGACACCTGCATCTTTCGTGTAAGGTTTTAAAGCTTGTCTTAAATGAGCATCAGTTTTGAAGTCAAGAGCAGAAAAAGAGTCGTCAAAAACATAGATTTCTGGTTTTTTCACTAAAGCTCTAGCGATAGATAATCTTTGTTTTTGTCCACCTGAGAAATTTTTTCCTCCTTGAGAAACGTAACTATTAATTCCATCAGGCAATTTTGAAATAAAGTTTTTTGCTTGAGCAACTTCTAAGGCTTCATTTATTTCTTCTTCTGTTGCATTTTCATTACCAAAGTGCATATTCGATTTAATTGTTCCTTTAAAAAGTAAGGCCTGTTGAGGAACAAATCCCAAATGATCTCTTAAAGTTTTTTGCGGTAATTCATTGATATTTATACCATCAATTAAAATTTCACCACTTGTAGCATCATAAAATCTAGGAATTAAATTAATCAAAGTTGACTTTCCACTTCCTGTTGAACCAATGATAGCTGTAGTTTTTCCTGGAGCAGTTTTAAAAGAAATATTTTCAATTGAAGGAGTTTTACTATCAGGATAACAGAAAGTAACATTTTTAAATTCAATAACACCTTTAAGGTTAGATTTATTTAAATCTTCCTCGTGATATTTAATAAGTTCAGGATTTTCTTCTGCATTAGGAGTATTAATAACTTCATTGATTCTAGAAATTGAAGCAGAAGCTTGAGGTACCATAATAAATACCATTGCAAACATTAAAAACGACATCATTATTTGCATTGAAAATTGTGCAACGATTGAGATATTTGTTATTTGATTTAATATTAAAATGGTTGAACTATCAGTTACTTTTGTTCCTCCAAGTAAATAAAAACCTAAAGCATAAACTCCGATATAAGCGATATTAAAAACAACGTTAACAACTGGATTTGCTACAGTCATAATTCGATTAACTTTTAATAAAGTTTTTGAAATTTGATCATTTGCTTTATCAAATTTTTCATTTTCTTTATCTTGCATACAATAAGCTCTTACTACTCTTATACCTGTAAGATTTTCTCTTACAACAACTGTAACATCATCTGTTTCTTTTTGGATTCTTTTAAATAAAGGTGAAGCATAAAATAATAATAAAAGCATCAAAGCTAATAAAATTGGAATACAAATAGCAATAATCCAAGTTAAGTTAGCTTGGGTTGAAGCAGTTTTTATTACAGCAATAATAATCATTGTTGGAGACATAAAAAGAATACGAATTGCCATAACAACGAAATTTCTTATTTGTTCAACATCGTTAGTTGTTCTTGTAAGTAATGTTGAAGTTCCAAATTTATCGTAATTAGTTAAACTTAAAGAATTAACTTTAGTAAACATTTTTTCACGTAATTTTTGTCCAACATAACTTCCTAAATAAGCACCAAAATAATTTTGAATAACTGCTAAAACAAAAACAGCACAAGCATAACCAATCATTATTCCACCACTTTGCCAAATAGATGCCATCCCTAATTGTTCGGTTATTGCCCTTTGAATATTACCCATATATGTAGGTAATTCAAGTTGACACCAACATTGGAGAATAATTGATGCACCTACTAATAAAAAGTAATACCGCTTTTCAAATATTATTTTAAAAACAGTCTTCATTTAGTTACCTTCCTCCTTTTAATTAATCATGAATAAAGAAAAAAATGTTTCTTTGTTATAAATATTGTCTTCGTCGTGATTTTGAAAACGAATCTTGGCATAAGACATTCCTAGTAGCATAAAATAAAAATTAGCAGCAATTATTTTTGGATCCCCAGAAATAATTTTTCCTTCCTTTTGCCCTTTTTCAATGATATTCATTAAAAATGAAAGAAATTTTCTATCAAACGATTTATTCAATTCTTTATTGAAAGTTGGAAGAGTCAAAACCAAAAAAACAATATAACAATTTATTTCAGAACTGTTGATCGAGGTAATTACACTTTCTACCGTTCTTTTAAAAATTTCTGAACCAGGTTCATTCTCATTATAAGATTCGATGATTGGAGCTAGAAAAGTTTCTTTTGCATGAATTAATAAAGTCTTTAATAAGTCCTTTTTTGATTGAAAATAATGATAAAAAAGACCGTGAGAACATTTTGCTTCCGCTGCAATGTCATCACTTGTAACATTATCATACCCTCGAATTGCAAATAATTTTGCACCGGCGTTAATGATACTTTGTTTTCTTTTTTCTCTAATAGTTTCGTTTTGTAATGTAGTACGTGGCATAATATATATGATATTATTAATGACTATTTTGTCAACTATAAAAGCAATAAAATTGAAAAAATGAAAAAATATTTAGGATTTGCATAGTTTTTAATTAAGAACGGGAGTTAATTTGTTGATTAAAATCTTATTTATTATTGTTTACTTTCTAAATAAAAAATGTATTATTATTCAAGTATGAAATTAATTGTAGGTTTAGGAAATCCCGGAAGAAATTATGCACACACTCGTCACAACATGGGTTTTGATACTATTGATAAATTAGCTGATTCTTGGGGTGTAAGTATTGAAAAAGAAAATTTTAAAGGCTTATATACCAAAGTTAAATATTTTGATGAAGATGTAATTTTATTGAAACCACTTACTTTTATGAATTTAAGTGGAGATTCTATTATTTCTTGTATGAATTTCTTTAAGATTGATAAAAAAGACTTATTAGTTATTTATGATGACCTTGATATTAAACCTGGCCACTTAAAATTAAAAGAAAGCGGATCTAGTGGCGGACATAACGGCATTAAATCAATTATTTCTAATTTAGGTTCGGAAGAATTTAAAAGAATTAGAGTTGGGGTTGGAAGACCTGAATTTGATTCTGTTATTGATTATGTGTTAAAAAAACCATGCAAAGAAGAACAAGAACTAATTGATGAAGCACAAAATAACGCAGTTGAAGCAATAAAAATTTATTTAAAAGAAAGTTTTAATAAGGCAATGACTTTATATAATAAGTAATAGGAGGAACTTTTATTAATTTATTAGATTTAATATTAAATGAGATTAAAGAAAGGGAAAATGGCCTAGAAAACAATACTTTTTTTGTTGGAGATGATGTTATTACTCCTTCATTATTAGCTTATCAAAATTACGTTTCTACTAATCAAAATGTTCTTATTTATGCAGCTAATGCCTATGAAGTTAATCGCATTTATAATTATTTAGTAGAGTTAATTGAAACAAAAGAAGATATCATTTTACTTCCAACTGAGGAGTTAATTCGTGTTGAATATTTATCTGCTTCAAAAGAGCTTTTAGCAGAACAAATTGATGGTATTTATCGATTAATTAATTCAATTCATAAGATAATAATATTAGCTCCTTCAACTGTTTATCATTATTTTCCTTCTAAAGAATTATTTTTAAGCAATAGATTAGTTTTAAAAAGAGGAGAAACTTTTGAATTTGTTGAATTTAAAAGAAAACTCTCAGCTATTGGATATACAAGGGTTAATAAAGTAGATTCATCTCTTCAATTTGCTTCAAGAGGTGATATTGTCGACGTTTTTTCTTTAAATTATCCTAATCCTATTAGAATTGAGTTTTTTGGTGATGAAGTTGACTCGATTCGTTTCTTTGATATTGCAACGCAATCATCTTTTGAACAAATAGACCAAATTTCTATTTTACCTGCTACTATTAATCTTTTAACTGAAGAAGAAAAGAATCTTGCAAAAGAGAAAATTTTAAAACAAGCAGAAAAGGATAAACAATATCTTGATCCGTTTAAAAAAGGAACATTAGAAGAGACGTTAAAAGAGGATTTAGAGGAGATATCGTTAGGTGTTTTAAGTCAAAAAAATTACAAATATATTGGGTTTTTGCAAGATTTTCACTATAAAATAAACGATTTTTTAGAAAATTTTATTATTATAAATTCTAATGAAGACGAATTTAAAAAAGCTTCTTCTTTATTGTTTGACGAAGGAAGAAAATTTTTGTTAGATTTACAAGATGCTGGAAAATCAATTTCTCATTTATCTTATTATGACGAACACCGAAATATTTATGCAAAATCTAGTAAAAATTATTTTATAAATACTTTCTTTTATAATAAAAATTCAAAAATTTTAGGATTAAAAAAGCCAGCTTTCGGCTCAAATAAAGAAAGAAATACTTTTTTAGTTTTAAAAGGATATATTGATTTAAAATTTAAAATATTAATTTTATTAAATGATAAATTACAAGAAGAAACTGTTACTCTTTGTTTAAAGAAATTAAATGTTAGTTATATTGAAACAAAAGATTTTAATCTTGATGAAAATTATGATGTTTCAATTTCATTTAAAAATCTTGCTTCAGGAATTGAATTAACCGAGAAAAACATAGTTATTTTAACTCCAAACGAATTATTTGGTTATAAACGTAACAAATATACCTATTCATCTAAATTTAAAGAAGGAGTCGTTTTAGGAAGTTATCTAGAACTTGAAAAAGGAGACTACGTTGTTCATGAATATAATGGAATTGGTCAATTTTTAGGAGTTACTACTTTAACTGTTAACGGAAATCATGAAGATTTTTTACAAATTCTATATGCTAATGGTGACAAAATTTATGTTCCTTTATATCAATTTAATTTAATTAGAAAATATGTTGGAAAAGATGGAACTTCACCCAGGCTAAGTTCCCTCCATTCTGATAAATGGGATAAAACAAAAAAGAAAATTAAGCAAAAAGTAAATGATTTGGCATTAAGATTGCTTGATTTATACCAAACAAGGCACAAGGTTACAGGGTTTAAGTTTGAAGATGATGATGAAATTCAAAAAAATTTTGAAGATGAGTTTGAATATGAATTAACTCCAGATCAAAAGAAATCACTCGACGAAATAAAAAAAGATATGGAATCAACATATCCAATGGATAGATTACTTTGCGGAGATGTCGGTTTTGGAAAAACGGAAATTGCTTTTAGAGCAGCGATGAAAGCAATTTTAAGTGGAAAACAAGTAGCTTTTTTATGTCCAACCACTCTTTTAGCTCGCCAACACTATAATGTTGCAATGGAAAGATTTAAAAATTATGGTGTTAGAATTTGTTTACTTTCAAGAATGCAAAAAAATGAAGAAAATAAAAAGAATATTGAAGATATTTCTTTAGGAAAAATTGATCTCGCTATTGGTACACATAAAATGCTTTCTAAAAAAGTAACTTTTAATAATTTAGGACTATTAATAATCGACGAGGAACAAAGATTTGGTGTTGAACAAAAGGAAAAAATCAAAGAAAAAACAAAAAATATTGACTGCTTAACTTTAAGTGCAACCCCTATACCTCGTACTTTACAAACAACTTTAATTGGACTTAAATCTGTTTCAACCATTGAAACACCACCTAAAGAAAGAAGTGCGGTTCAAACTTATGTCATACCTTACGATGAAGAAGTAATTAAAGAGTTAATAAAAAGAGAAATTTCGAGGAACGGGCAAATTTATTATGTTTTTAACTCAGTTGAAAGAATTTATGAAAAATATCGTCGACTTGAAAATTTAGTTCCAGAATGTCGAATCGGAATTGTTCATGGCCAAATGGAAAAAGATAGTGTTGAAGAAGTAATGAATGATTTTTATAGTGGAAATATAGATTTATTACTTGCTACTTCAATTATTGAAAATGGTATTGATGTTAGAAACGCAAATTTAATGTTAGTTGAAAACGCTGATCATTTTGGACTTGCACAACTTTACCAAATTAAAGGACGTGTTGGTAGAGGAGATAAAATTGCTTTTGCTTATTTAATGATTAGTGATAATAAGAAAATAAGTGACGATGGTAAAAAAAGACTCAAAGCGATTCAAGATTTTTCAGAATTAGGAAGCGGATATAAAATTGCTCAAAGAGATTTATTAATTCGTGGAGCTGGAGATTTACTAGGGCCACAGCAAGCTGGTTTTATTGATGAAGTTGGGGTTGATCTTTACATAAAATTATTAAACGAATCAATTGAAGAACAAAAAACAGGCATCAAAAAAGAAGACGATAAAATGAATAATGCTTCATTAAGTTTAGACGCTTATATTCCCGATAAATTTGCTAATGATGATGAAAAAGTAGAACTCTATCAAAAGATAATCGAATGCAAAAACCTTGCAGAACTTGAATATTTTAGAAAAAATACTAAAGATATGTATGGAAATATTCCACTAAGCTTAGAAAATTTATTAAAGAAGAGAAAGATTGATATTTATTTAAATGACAATAAAGATTGCTTTAATAAATGTCATGAAGAATATAATAAAGTTTTTTTAACTCTTTCTCCAAAATTTGCAAGTATTAATGGAATTGGTACTGAAATATTTAAAAATTTTGCAACTATGCTAAATAAAATAAATATTACATATCATAATCAGATATTAGTAATTGAAGTTTACAAAAAGGAAGATTGGTTAAATACTTTAACAAAAGTAATGGGAATAATTATAAAATTAAATAATAAATATAAGGATGAATTATAGATGAGAATAGATAAATATTTAAAGGTATCGCGTTTAATTAAAAGAAGAACTATTGCTAAAGAATTATTAGAAAGAGGAATCTTTAAAATTAATGGTAAAATAGCAAAACCTTCTTCAACAATAAAAGAAGGAGATATTTTATATCTACTTTTAGGAAGACACGCCCTTACAATAAAGGTTCTTAAAACTGAAAATAATTCAAAAAAAGAAAATGCCTCATCTTTTTATGAATTAATAAGTGATGAAATTATCGAAGATGAAGATTAATTTAGATTTAGAAAGAAAAGAAAAATATATTTTAGCTTGTAGTTATGGCCCAGATTCAATGGCATTATTTAATTTGCTCCTTGAAAACAACATCTTTTTTGTTGTTGCTCATGTAAATTATCATATTTTAACTAATGCGGATGAAGACGAAAAAAAATTACGCGAATACTGCGAAAAACATAATATAAAGATTTATGTATATTCAATGTATTTTGATAAAAAGATGGGTAACGAGGAAGGTGTAGCAAGAGAAATTCGTTATACTTTTTTTAAAAACCTTGCTAAAACATTAGATATTCCAAATATTTTAATAGCACATAATTTAAATGATTCTGTAGAAACATATTTTCTTCAAAAAGAAAGAAATAATTATGTAAATTGTTATGGACTTTCCTCTTATTATACAAAAAATGGAGTTAATATGATTCGTCCACTTCTTAATTATTTTAAAAGTGATTTAGAAGAATATTGTAAAGATAATAATATACCGTATTCAATTGATTATTCCAATTTTGATCAATCGTATCGCAGGAATTATTTCCGACATAGCGTAGTTAATAATCTTTCTAGAGAAGAAATTTTATCAATAAATAACGAAATAAAATCTCTTAATTTAAAAAAAGAGATGCAAAAACTTAGGGTTTTTAAATATTTAAGTGATGATTTTATCAATTTTAAAGAGATAGAAGATTTACCTTTTTCTGATTTTCAATGTTTAATTTATCAATATATGGACAAATATGATATTGTTTCTGATGTTACAAAAGGTTTTATTGAAGATTTTTATGATAAATGTAAATTCCATAAAGGAACTTTTGTAAGCAAAATAAATGATGTTTTCTTTGAATGTTCTTATAAAAAAATAATTATTTATAAAGAAAAAAGTTTAAGCAGTTATAAATTAGATTTTAATCAAGAATTAATTAACCAAAAAATGTTCAAAATAAATACTAATTCTCTACTATTTAAACAAATATCACTGCAAAACCCATATATTATTAAAAATTTATCTAAAGACGATAAGTATCTTATAAAAGATTATTATAAACCAATTAATAGATTATTTATTGATCGGAAAATGCCTTATTGCTTAAGAAAGGTTTGGCCTGGAATTTATGATAAGGACGGGAAATTAATTTATACACCTAGATATAGAGAAAATTATAAAGTAAATGATGATTCTATTCTTATTTTTAATTCTACAAAATTGATAAAACGTTAATCTTTCTTTAAGGAAAAATAATTTTTATATAGAATAATGCAAAAGGAGGAATTTTATGGAAAAAAAGAAACGATCGATTTGGTTTAATATTTTAATTTATGGAATTATTATCGTTTTGCTTGGCGTCACGATTTATTATCTTTTTAATGCTTTTTCTAATCCTTATAGATCAATAACTACAGGTGAGGCTGTAACTTTAATTTATGATGATGAAGAAAATAATAAAAAGATTTTAAGCGTAAATTCAACTTATTATGGTGGCTATACCGAAGTTAATATGGCGGTTGCAGAACTTGATGAAGAAAATACAAATGAAGAAGTTTATTATCTTAATTATTATACATTTGAATTAACTGATGCAGCTGTTTCAGATATTTGGAGATCAAATACACAAGAAGAAACATCTCCATACAAAGGTCAAACAATTTTAGTAGCTATTAATAATGATATTGATTTAGCTAAAGAATATGCAGATAACTCTGATCCTAAAGGAATTAAAGTTTATTCTAGTGCAGATAAGTCTCAAACAACTACTTATCAATCAGAAGATTTTGGTTATAATAACGTACCATATCATGAAAATGCTTTCCTTGCTTGGCTACCTACTATTATAACTGTCGTAATTTTTGTTTTAGCGATATTCTTCTTCTATAAAATGTTAATGTCTTCTGCTGGCACAAATTCAAAAGCATTAGACTTTAATAAATCCCGTGCAAGAAGAGTCGATGACTCAAAAGTAAAATTTGCTGATGTTGCAGGATGTGATGAAGAAAAGAACGAACTTATTGAAGTTGTAGATTATTTAAAAGATCCTAAAAAATATTCAAAAGTTGGTGCTAAATTACCAAAAGGTATTTTGCTTGTTGGCCCTCCAGGAACAGGTAAAACATTATTGGCTAAGGCTGTTGCAGGAGAAGCTGGTGTTCCATTCTTCTCAATTTCTGGATCTGACTTTGTTGAAATGTTTGTTGGTGTTGGTGCAGGAAGAGTTAGAGATTTATTTAAAACCGCTAAATCAAATGCTCCATGTTTGGTTTTCATCGATGAAATCGATGCTGTCGGTAGACAAAGAGGAGCAGGTTTAGGTGGAGGAAACGATGAAAGAGAACAAACTTTAAACCAATTACTTGTTGAATTAGATGGATTTGAAGAAAACTCTGGAATTATAGTCATTGCTGCTACAAATAGAGACGACGTCTTAGATCCAGCATTATTAAGAGCTGGAAGATTTGATCGTCAAGTCACCGTCGATTTACCTGATAAAAATGGTCGTGAAGCTATATTTAGAGTTCATGCTAGAAATAAAAAAATTGGAGCAGATGTTGATTTTGGACAAGTTGCAAAAAGAACTGTCGGATTCTCAGGTGCTGATATTGCTAATATCTTAAACGAAGCTGCAATTTTAACTGTTAGAGCTAATCGTCCAGAAATTACAATGGCTGATATCGATGAAGCTATTGATAGAAGAATTGCAGGCCCTGCTAAATCTTCAAAAGGCATGAAGGAAAAAGAAAGACAACAAGTTGCTTACCATGAATCTGGTCACGCAATAATTGGCTTAACTTTAGAACATGCTGATAAAGTTAGAAAAATTACAATTATCCCTCGTGGAAGAACTGGCGGTCACGTTTTAATGGGGCCAGATGATGATAGATTCTTATTAACTAAAAAGGAATTGGAAGCGGAAATCATAGGGTTACTTGGTGGTAGAAGCTCTGAAGAAGTTTTCTTTGAAGATGTTTCAACTGGTGCAAGTAATGATATTGAAAAAGCAACAGCAATTGCTAGAGCGATGGTTGTTGAATATGGAATGTCCTCTTTAGGACCAATCCAATATGAATCTAACACTGGTTCAGTTTTCTTAGGAAGAGACTACACTAATTCTCAAAAGAACTTCTCTAATGCTGTTGCTGATGAGATTGATAAAGAAATTAGAAAAATTATTGACGAAGCTCATCAAGAAGCAATTCGAATTATTAAAGAAAGAAAAGATGATGTTGAATTAATTGCTAAAACTCTTCTTGAATATGAAACAATTAATGAAGAAGAAATTGCTTATTTATTAGAACATAGAGAAATGCCAAAAGAAAAAATAACTCAAAAAGAGGCTGCTCTTTCTGCTTCTAAAGCAAATGAAAATAAGTTTACAACTGATAAAGATATTAATGCTAATAATATTCAAGAAAATAAGAACAAAACAGAAGTTAATGAAATTAATACTGAAGCTGTAAATGAAAAAGAAGAAAAATCTCAAGAAGTAAAAGAAGATTCAAATAAAGCAGAAGAAACAAGTGAAAAACAAGAAGACAAATAACACTCTTTTAATTAAAAATCACAAAATAAAAAGTAAAGTTATTCTCGCTCCAATGGCGGGAATAACTTCTTTTTCTTATAGAAAATTTATGCATGAATTTAATCCTAATGCATTAACTTTTACTGAGATGATTAGTGATTTTGGATTAATTTATGATAATGAAAAAACTTTAAATTTATTAAAAAGTGATGGGAGTGATAAACCTTTAGCTATTCAACTTTTTGGTGGTTCTAAAGAAACAATTATAAAAGCAATTAATGTTATTAATAATTTAAATATAGATTTTGATTTTTTAGACTTAAATCTTGCTTGTCCTATGCCTAAAATTATTAAAAATAAAGCAGGAAGCTTTTGGCTAAAAGACCAGGAAAAACTATATGATTTAATGAAAGATGTAGTTTTAACTTCAAAAAAACCAGTAACTGCTAAAGTAAGAATTGGATATGATGAAATAAACATTAATGAAACTGTAAAAACGCTTGAAAAAGCGGGAGTTAGTTTTATTTCAATTCATGCTCGAACTCGCGATCAACTTTATTATGGAAAACCAAATTTTGAAGTTTTAAAAGACATCAAAAAAATTATTTCAATTCCATTTGGAATTAGCGGGGATATTTATACAGTTAGTGATGCACTTAATGCTTTAAATTTAACAAAAGCTGATGCTATATTAGTCGCGCGAGGTGGTGTTGGTAATCCTAAATTATTTAAAAATATTGATTTAGCTTTAAATAATTTACCTTATGATGAAACTTTAAATTTAAGTGAACAAAAAGAATATTTATTAAGATTTTCTGGTTTATTAATTGAAGAATTAGGAGAGAAAAGAGCAATTAGCATATTAAGAGGAATTGCTCCAAAGTTTTTCTTATCTTTCCCAAATTCAAAAAAATATCGTTCTTTATTAGCTCAAAAAATGTCTTCTAAAGAAGATTTAATAAATATTTTGAATGATTTTAATTAAGTTTAATTAAAAAAATACTGAAAAAATGTATAATAAGATGAATTTGAAAGGAAATGTTTATGGAAGAAAAATTAAATGATCAACAACTTGCAAGAAGAGAGAAATTAAAGAAATTAATGGAATTAGGTGTTAACCCTTGGGGTGAAAGATTTGATCGAACAGATTCTTCAAAAAGTGCAAGAGAAAAAGTACAAGGTAAAACAAAAGAAGATCTTGAAAATTCTAAACCAATTCACGTTAAACTTGCTGGACGTGTGATGTTTTTAAGAAAAATGGGAAAAGCCTCTTTTGTTAGTATTCAAGATAAAGAAGGAAAAATCCAAGCTTATATTTCAATTGATAGTGTAGGTGAAGAAACTTATAACATTTTTAAACTTGTTGATGTTGGTGATATTGTTGGGATTGAAGGTGATTTAATGTTTACTAGAACTGGTGAACTTACAGTTAAATGTGATCACTTTACTTTTTTAACAAAATCATTAAATCCATTACCTGAAAAATTTCATGGTTTAACTGATGTTGAAGAAAGATTTAGACATCGTTATGTTGATTTAATCATGAATGAAGAAAGCAAAAGAATCGCATTACTTAGACCTAAAATCGTCCGTTCAATGCAAAAATATTTTGATAGTTTAGGTTTTGTTGAAGTTGAAACTTCTGTTTTACAACCAATATTAGGTGGAGCTAATGCTCGTCCATTTATTACTCATCATAACGCATTAAATAAAGATTTTTATTTAAGAATAGCAACAGAATTAGCTTTAAAGAAGCTTTTAGTTGGTGGTCTTGAAAAAGTTTATGAATTTGGCAGATTATTTAGAAATGAAGGTATGGATACAAAACATAATCCTGAATTCACTACTGTCGAATTATATGAAGCATATGGTGATTTACAATCAATGCGTAAGCTTGCAGAAGATGTTATTAGAAATGCCGCTAAAGAAGTTTTAGGAACTTTAACTATTCCATGTGGAGATAATTTAACTATTGATTTTGAACCTGAATTTAGATGGGTTTCTATGGCTGAATTAGTTAAAGAAAAATGTGGAATTGATTTTACTAGCGATATTAAATTTGAAGATGCTGTTGAATTTGCTAAATCAAAAGGTATTCAAATTGAAAAGCATTGGACAAGTAATGGATATATTTTAAATGCTTTATTTGAAGAATTCTGTGAACAAGATATTATTCAACCAACCTTTGTTTATGGCCATCCAATCGAGGTTTCTCCTTTAACTAAAAAAGGAAAAGATCCTCGTTTCACTGAAAGATTTGAATTATTTATTAACGGAACAGAATATGCAAACGCTTATAGCGAACTTAATGATCCAATCGACCAAAAAGAGAGATTTGAAGCTCAATTAAGAGCAAAAGAATTAGGTGATGATGAAGCAAATGAAATGGATTATAACTTCTTAGATGCTTTAAATTATGGAATGCCTCCAGCTGGTGGTATCGGTATTGGCATTGATCGATTAGTTATGCTTTTATTAAATGTTTCTAATGTTAGAGAGGTTATTTTATTCCCAACAATGAGAGATGAAAAATAATTTGGGAATTTTCTTGAATTAATTGCATCTTGTTATTAAGGAGTAAAATATTTCTCTCCTTTACAGGAAGGTTAAATTTTTATAAAATACATAAGCACATTTGTGCAATCTTCTCTTCTCAATTATAAAAATTGAGACAGATAGTCCAAAGGGAGGTAAAAGTAATGAAAAAGTACGAAATTATGTACATCTTAAAAGCTGACCTTGACGACGCTACTAGAAAAGCTCAAATCGAAAAGCTTCACGGACATTTAACTAAATCAGGTGCTAAAATCACCAAAGTTAATGAAATGGGACTTAGAGATTTAGCTTATCCTATTAAAAAGATGACAAAAGGATACTATGTAGTAATCAAGGTAGAATGCGAATCTGCTGAAGCAACAAAAGAATTTGACCGTCTCAGTAAGATCGACAGCAACGTATTAAGATTCTTAATTACTGTTGATCAAGATTAATTATTTATTGGGAGGTAACCTATGGTTAATTGTGTAGTAATTTGTGGTCGTTTAACTCGTAATCCAGAGCTTAAAAGAGGAGCTTCTGGTACAGCATTCTGTCAATTTTCAATTGCATTTAATGACAGAACAAAAGATGAGCAGGGAAATTATACAACTAGTTTTGTAAATTGTACTGCTTGGGGTAAAACTGCAGAATTTATTTGCAATTATACCAAGAAAGGTTCACAAATTGTTGTCTCTGGTAGACTTCAAGAAAATAAATATCAAAGACAAGACGGAACAACTTCAAGTCGTGTACAAATCAATGTAGAAAGCGTTGATAGTTTTGGAAGTAATAATAGCAGTAGCACTGCTCAAAACAAAGATACATATTCAAATACAAATTCAAATACTTTTGTAGATGAACCTGCAAATGATGATATTTTAGGTAGTGATATTGCTGATGATGATCTTCCATTTTAAAAAGGAGATTAAAGATGGCATATTTAAAGAAAAGAGCTAGAAAAAAAGTTTGTTATTTTACAAAAAATAAAGTTAAGTACATCGATTATAAAGATGTCGAAACTTTAAAGAAATTCATTGCTCCTAGTGGTAGAATATTACCACGTAGATTAACTGGTACAAGCGCTAAATATCAAAGAGAGCTTGCTAGAGCAGTTAAAAGAGCAAGATATATGGCTTTATTACCATATATTGGAGAATAGTTAGATTAAAGGCCTGAAAAAGGCCTTTTATTTTTTAAAACCTTGCAAATCTCTTATTAAATTTATTTTTAAAAAAATAATGTTCTCTATTTTAACTATGTTATAATTTATCATATGAGCAATAATTTTAGGCTTAATGTTTCTATTAAAAATAATTATGATTTTTTAAATTATTTAACTGCTTTAAATTATCAATTAAAAAATAAGACAAACAAGGCTTCTTTTTATTCTTTAATTGATAAAATCGAAATTATTAATGATTCTGATTTTGACTTAATTGATGCAAAAATAAAATTTAAAGCTAATTATGATATTTTAAAAATTGATGAGATTTGTTTAAATTCAATTACTGCTAAAACTAAATCAACTATTTTTGAAAATATAAATATTATTTTTAATCAAGAAAAATTATTTAATTTAGCTTATGATTTAAAATTAGTTCTAACAATAGAATTAATAAATAATAAGAATGAGGTATTATTTAGCGAAGATAAAGAAATAAATCTTCTTCCATTAAATTGTTCTTATAAAAATGAACTTGATTTAACTACTTTACCATCATTTGTTACTCCAAATAATAGTGAAATTGGTGAAATAATTAAAGTTTCTTACATTGATTTAATGAACATTAGGAATAAACCTACACTTTATTCCAATTATCAAAGTAACGATATACTTTCAATTAAGGAAGAAATTGAAAGTATATATTTAACATTAAAAGATAAAAACTTTACTTTAATCGAAAAAAATTTTAAAGATTTATTTATAAAAATTAAATTACCATATGAAACTTTAAAAGAGAGAAAAGGTACAATATTAGAGCTATCCTTATTATTTTTATCAATTATTGAAGCAATAGGCTATCGTCCAATATTATTAGTTTTAGAAAATTACATTCTTCCAGGATTATTTTTAGAACCTTTCTCCTTTGATAACTATATTGAAAAAGATTTAAAAAAGATTACAAAAGATTTTATTCAAAATAGATTGTTATTTGTTGATCCAATATTTTTTACATCCAATTATAAAGATTATAGTTTTAATAGTTCGATTGAAAGCGCTAAGAGAATTTTAGCTAAATATAATAAAGAAATTGATGCAATTGATATTTTAAAATCACACCATTCTATTTTTCGTCCAATACCAGAACTTCAATTTATAAATGCTCAAAAGGAATTTGATAAATATTCTTTTGCAAACACTGAATTTAAAATTGATACTTCGATTTTTAATAAATATATTTATCAATTTAAAGTTAATGAAAACGATAAATTTGATTTTTGGAGTAAAAAATTATTAGATTTATCTTTATCAAATAAATTAATAAATTTTAAAATTGGTACGAAAAATCCTACGGTCTTTATATCTTCTTTAAGTTATTTTTTAACTTCTATTAAAAATAAAGAGGCAATAAATGTCGCTCCTCAAAATATTGAAAATAAATTAGATTTTTCTGAAGAAGAAATTTCTAGTAGAGAAATTGTTGAATTAGAAAGAAATGGGAGATTTGGAATTAGTGGAACAATTGAAGACTATCGAACATTAATTAAAAAAGCTCAATCAATTATTGAAGAGACTGGATCAAATGCTTTATATTTAACAATAGGATTAGTTGAATTTACTCCAAAAGAAAGTAGAAAAAGTTTTTATAGTCCTTTACTTTTAATTCCTTTAACTCCAAAAAGTAAATTTATAAATCATTCCTTTGAATTACAACTTAATTTTGATGGCATTTCAATTAACACTACTTTAATAGAATATTTAAAACTTAACTTTAATTTTGAATTTAATGAAGAATTAAATATAAGTAAGGATGATTTTGTTGAAACTTATCAAAAAATTATAGATATATTTAATAGTAAAAGTTCTGATGAATGTAAAATTAATATTTTAAAAAATAAAGTTTTTATCTCTATTTTATATTTTGCTAATTTTATAATTTGGGATGATATTCAAAAAAGAAAAGATCAATTGCTTGAAAATGAAATTATTAAGTGTTTAGTTGAAAGAAGAACATATTCAAATTCTAAAGATGATTCTTCTCTTAATGCAATTGATGATGAAATTCATTCTGATGACATTGCTATACCTTTAAATGCTGATTCAAGTCAAGTTCGAGCAATTATAGACTGTGCAAAAGGTGATAGTTTTGTTTTGGATGGTCCACCAGGTACAGGTAAATCTCAAACTATCGTAAATATGATAATCAACGCCCTTTATAATAAAAAATCTGTTTTATTTGTTGCAGAAAAAATGGTTGCTCTTGAAGTAGTTAAAAAAAGAATAGATGAGATTAAACTAGGAAATTTTTGCCTTGAATTGCATTCAAATAAATCAAATAAAAAAGACTTTTTAAATCAAATTGAAAATTCGATGAATCTTGAAAGGATTATTTCACCAATTGATTTTGAAAAGCAAACATTAGAACTTGATAAGAAAAAACAAGAACTCAATAATTTAATCAAAAAGACTACAGAAATCAAATATTTTGAAAGTTTACATGACGGAATTTTACATTTTGAAGCAGTAAAAGATTATGATTTTAAAGGTTCCGAAAATTATTTGGATGCTTTAAAAATTAATAAAGATAGTTTTAATACAATTATTGACCTTATCGATAATTTAGTTTCAATAAGTAAAGTTCGAGGTGAATTATCAGAAAATCCATTTAGGATGTTTGATAAAAATATTGAAAAACATCTTTTTAATGATAATTTATATGCTAGTTTATCTAATTTAAAATTTGAATTAAGTAACTTAAATAGTGCGTTAACTAGCTTTTTAAATATTTATAATTTTTCTTTTATAAAAAACAGGGAAAATCTTAAAAAATTTATTAATATAATTAAACAAATATATGAAAAAACTATTGTTTTCCGACATATTTTTACTAACGAGTTTTTAAATAACTATCAAATTAATTTAAATGTTTTAGAGGCAGGAGTTGAACTTAATAAAGCAATAGATTTCATATCAAGTATTTTTGATTTAAAAATATTAAAAGTTGATGCTTCATTATATTTAGATTTAATAAATAAAAATAAGAAAGCTTTATTTAAACGTTTTAAACTAAAATCTAAGATAGCAAAAGAATTGAACTCATATAACAAAAATAAAAAAATAGTAAAAGTTAAAAGAAAAGATGTTGAAAAATATCTTGGTACACTTGTTTTATATAAGGAAAAGTCTGAATATATTCAAAATAATAAATATATTTTAGAAAAAAGCTTCACTTTTAAAGATAATTTATTAACTAATGACTTTTCAAAAATGCTTGAGATATTTAAGGTAACTTATGAATTTGTAAATCAAGTAAATAACTTTAATTTAGAATTAAACGATGAAGAAAAATTTAAAAATATATCCTTGTTTGAGCAGGTTTTTGATAAAAAAGACGAGTTTTTAATTAGTTCTTTAATTGAAAAGATGGTTAATTCTTTTGATAAAATTAACAGCTTAGAACAAGAATTAGTTGAAAATTATACCTATAATTTAGATTATCTTTTCGATATTGATAACAACACATATTTATCAACATATTTTGCTATGGTAGATAAAGGATTAAATAATAGAAATTATTTAAATAATGTGATTTTATTTAATAAACTTAGAGATGATTTATTAAATGAAAAGTTTAATGTGAATATTTTAAAAGACCTTCGTCTTGGAGTTATAACTTCAAAAGAGATTAAAAATAGATTTTTAGTTTCTTTTTATAAAGTAATAATAAATGAATATTTTAAGGATCCTTATTTTAATGAATTTAATGGTTTATTATTTAACCAAGCTATTAAAAAATATAATGATTTATTGAATGAATATTCAGTTTTAGTTATAGAAAAAACAGCAAATGTTTTAACAGAAAACTTTCCACTTCTTAATGTTAAATATGCAACATCTTCAAAGTTTTATGCTTTAAGAAAGTTAATTAAAAATGGTGGGCGTGGCACAACGATTAGAAATATGCTTTTAGAGTATGAAGATTTAATTCGAACATTCTGTCCATGTTTTTTAATGTCTCCTCTTTCTGCAGCACAATATTTAAGTTTAAATACCAAGAAATTTGATGTAGTTATTTTTGATGAGGCAAGTCAAATTCCAACTTGCGAAGCAATTGGTGCAATTTCGCGTGGTAAATCATTAATTGTTGCTGGGGATCCTCAACAAATGCCTCCAACAAATTTCTTTAAAGCTAATCTTTCAAATAATGAAACATATAGCGATCAAGTAGATTTAGAAGACTTAGAATCGTTATTAGATGATTGTATTGCCTTAAAAATGAAAAGAAATAGACTTTTATGGCATTATCGTTCAAGTCATGAATCATTAATTGCTTTTTCAAATAACACTTTTTATGATCACAATTTATATACTTTCCCATCTCCTGATAATAAAAAATCGAGAGTTGAGCTTAAATATTTACCAGATGGCTTATATGAAAATGGAATAAATAAAGATGAAGCAAACGAAATTTTAAAAGAAGTAAAAAGAAGATTTTCTTCTCCTTCTTTATGCCACGAAACTATCGGTATTGTGACATTTAATATTAAGCAACAAGAATATATATCAAAGCTTATTCAAAATTTATTTGATTCTAATCCTGAATTTAATCGAATTAATCAAGAAAATGAAGAACAATTATTTGTTAAAAATCTAGAAAATGTTCAAGGCGATGAAAGAGATGTTATTATTTTTTCCATTGGATTTGGCTTTAATAAATATAATAAATTTCTTTTAAATTTTGGGCCATTATCATTAGATAAAGGTGAAAGAAGATTAAATGTTGCAATAACTCGCGCTAAGAAAAGAATGATTGTATATTCTTCAATTAAAGCTAATGATATTGATCCTCGAAAAGCAAAAAATAACGGAGCAATGATTTTAAAGGGATTTTTAAATTATGCTGAAAACGGCGTTTCAACTTTAATTATTGACAATAAGTTTGAAATTAATAAAAAAGATGGTATTGAAAAATACATCCAAAAGGATTTAAAAGAACTTGGAATTGATTCGGATATTAATGTAGGTGATTCTAAATTTAAAATTGATTTATGTATTAAAGATAAGAAAAATCAATATATTTTAGGTGTGATTTGTGATAGTGATTCTTATTTAAAATCTCCAACTTGTCGTGATCGAAATTATGTCCAAACTTCTGTTTTAAAACGTCTTAATTGGAAAATTATTAGGATATATACTCTTGATTATTTTAAAGATAAATCAACAGTTATTAATGACATAGTTAATTCCTTAAAGAATATTGAAAATTTAAAATCTAATGTTATAAATGAAGTCGATAAAGATGATATTATTTTTAAAAAAGTCTCTAATCTTCCTTCAAAAAGAAAAATGGAGTATCGAACATATGATATATCAACTACCATCAATTATGATGATTTAAAAGAAGAGGTATATCCAAATCTTGTTAAATATTTGGAAGACACTATTTTAAATGAAGGACCAATTTCAGAAAATTTATTGCTTGAAAGATTTAAGAAAATAATTAATGTTGATAAAGCTGGAACTAAAGTTAAAAGATTATTTGCATTACAAATGAATAATGCAAAAGTTTATAAATCATATGAATTAAACGATGTATTTTATTATCCATACGGAAAAAGCGAAAATGATATATCTTATTATCGTGCTTCTTCTTTGTTCCAAAGACCCATTGAAGCAATTCCAGCAGTTGAAATAAAAAATGCAATGATTGACATTCTTGAGCTTCAAGGTGAAATATTATTAAACGATTTAATTAAATATGTTGCTTATGAATTTGGAGTTGTGAATGTAACTTCTTCAATAAATGAGAAACTTTCTTTAATTATTAACTTTATTTTAAATTGTTATAATATCTTTAAGAAAAATAGTAATTTAATTTCTTTAAATCAAAATAAGTAGGAAAACATACTGTTTTTGGATATAAAATGAAATTTTTGCTTAAGGATTTTTTAAAAATATAGAAAAATAAATTTACATTTCTTTCTTTTAAGTAAAACTTAACAACCATTTTATAATTAAAAGATATTATTGTATAAATAAAAAGAATAAAATAGTCGTTGTAAATGAAATATAATAATTAATAATAGTGGAGGCAATTTATGAACGGAAATTTTACATTTTATAATCCAACTAAAATTTATTTTGGGAAGGATTCTATTTCAAATCTAAAAAATGAATTACTAAATTATGGAAAAAATATATTGCTAGTTTATGGTGGTGGATCAATTAAAAGAACTGGCATATATGATAAAGTTATTTCTATTTTAAAAGAAGTAGATAAAAATATTTTTGAATTATCTAATGTTTTGCCAAATCCCTTATATAGCAAGGTGCTTGAAGGTGCAAGAATGGTTAGAGATAATTCTATTGATTTAATTCTTGCTGTTGGTGGCGGAAGTGTTATTGATTGTTCAAAAGGAATTTCCGCATCAAGCTATTGCTTAGATGAAGATCCTTATCAAAAATATTGGATTAATCAAAAACCTGTTGACACAAAGGTTGTTCCTGTAGCTTCAATTTTAACTATGGCTGGTACAGGTAGTGAAATGAATGGCGGAAGCGTTATTACTAATGAAGATTTAAAATTAAAGAAAGGTAGAGTTTTTGGGCCAAACCTTTATCCTAAGTTTTCAATTTTAGATCCAACTTATACTTTAACTGTCTCTGAATATCAAATGAAATCCGGAATTTTCGATACTTTGTCTCATTTAATGGAACAATATTTTTCAGGAAATGATGAAAATGTCTCAGATTATTTAATTGAAGGTTTGATGAGAAGTTTAATTTCTAATGCTAAAGTCGCATGTAAAGATCCTCAAAACTATCAAGCAAGAAGTAATATTATGTGGATTGCAACACTTGCTTTAAATACTTTAGTTGGTTTAGGAAAGACTCAAGATTGGGAAGTACATTCTATAGAACATCAACTTGGAGCATACACAAATTGTGCTCATGGCATGGGGCTTGCTGCTATTTCTATTCCTTATTATAAATTTGTTTATAAATATGGTTTAGATAAGTTTGCCCAATTTGCAACTAATGTTTGGATGATTAATCCTGATAAATTAAGTAAAGAAGAGCTTGCTATTAAAGGTTTAGATGCTTTAGAAAACTTTATTAAAGATTGTGGAATGGTAACATCTATTAAAGAATTAGGAACAACAAAAGATATGCTTAAAGATATTGCTGATTCTTGTGATTTAGGTGGGGGTTACTATACTTTAACTCATGAAGATATTTTAAAAATCCTTGAAAGTTGTTTTTAATAATTACTGATAATTAAAAAGAAAAGGCAGAATATAATTTCTGCCCTTTTATTTTTTTAATTTATAAATTATTTTAATGAATCTAAATATTGACAAGCATAAATTGAAGCGATTGCACCATCATTAATTGCTGTAACAACTTGTCTAACTTGTTTTTCTTTACAGTCTCCACAAGCATAAACTCCTGGAGTTAAAGTTTCCATTTTTTCATTTGTAATAATAAATCCATCATTATTTAAGGAGACTAAATTTGAAAACTTTTTATTATCAGGAATTTGACCAATAGCAATAAAGCAACCTTTAACAGTAAATTCTTTTAACTCATTGGTTTTAGTGTTTTTAAATATTAAACCCCGCAATTCTCCTTCATTTTCTTTAAATTTTGTTAAAGAAAGGTTATGTTCAATAATTATATTATTTCTTTCTTTAACTCTTTCTATGAGAATGTTATCTCCAAAAAATCTGTCAAAAAGTGTATTTAAATAAACTTTATTACAATAATTAGATAATAAGATTGCATATTGTAATGCAGTATTAGCGTCACCAATTATACAAACATCTTCGTTTTTATAAAAAGCTCCGTCACAAACTGCACAATAAGAAACGCCATGACCAATTAATTTTTCTTCATTTTCAACATTGATATGTCGATGTTTTACACCTGTTGCAAGAATTATTGATTTTGACTTATAACAGGAAAATTGGCATTTAATATTAAATTCATCTTTGTCTTTTTCTATATCAATAACTTCATCAAGTTCAAAACCTACTCCAAGATCGATTATTTGTTGAAATAAATTATTTGAAAATTCTAATCCACTAATTTTATTAATTGAAGGATAGTTTTCAAGTAAAGGGGAGGACGATATTTGTCCTCCGATAGTTTCTTTTTCTAAAAGTAATACTGATTTACCTGCTCTTAATGAATATAAAGCAGCTGTCATCCCACTTGGGCCAGCACCTATAATTGCAATATCGTAAGTCATAGTTAAACTGATAAATTTTGATCGTTAATATATTTTCTAATTAAAGATGCGTTGTCATATGAAACATATCCATTGTTATTATCTGGAACAAGTAAAGTTGGAGCTTTGCTAATTCCATAAGCGATAGCAATATCTTTATTTTCATCGACGTTAATTTGTTGATATTTAATACCTGCTTTATCTAACATAGCTTTAGCTATTTTACAATTTGGGCAAGTAGATGTTGTAAATAACATTAATTCAGAAACATTGCTTGTTTTTAAATCAATGTCTTTTGTGATAGTAGTTTCATCAAGAACATGAGAATGTTTTAAGTGAGAAGAACCTAAAACATATTCTTTACGTTCATTATATTCTTCAGTTTTACCATCATTCCAGTTTTGAATAGGACGATAATATCCGGTAATTCTAGAATAAACTTCAGTTGCTTCGTGGCAATGTGGGCAAGTAAATTGTTCGCCTTCTAAATAACCGTGATTTTTACAAACAGAATATGTTGGAGACATTGTATAGTAAGGTAAGCGATAATTTTCAGCAATCTTTCTTACTAAATTCATACAAGATTTCCAATCTGGTAATTTTTGTCCTAAGAAACAGTGGAAGACAGTTCCAGATGTATATAAAGTTTGGAATTGATCTTCTTTATCTAGAGCTTCGAATAAATCTTCGGTATATCCAACAGGAAGGTGGCTAGAATTTGTATAGTATGGAGTTTTTCCATTTTCACTAGCAGTAATAATATCAGGATACCTTTCTTTATCATGTTTTGCTAAACGATAAGAAGTTGATTCAGCAGGAGTTGCTTCAAGATTATATAAATCACCATATTGTTCTTGGTAATCTGACAATTTATTTCTCATGAAATTTAAAACATCTTTAGTGAATTTTTCAGCTTTTTCATGTGTTAAATCTTCTTTAATCCATCTTGCATTTAAACAAGCTTCATTCATACCAACTAAACCGATGGTTGAGAAGTGATTATTAAATGTACCTAAATATCTCTTTGTATAAGGATATAATCCAGCTTCTAATAATTTAGTAATGAATTGTCTTTTAATTTTTAAAGATCTTGCGGAAATATCCATTAATTTTTCTAAACGAGTATAGAAATCTTTTTCATCAGTGGATAAATAAGCGATACGAGGCATATTTATTGTAACAACACCAACTGAGCCAGTAGATTCTCCACTTCCGAAATAACCACCTGATTTTTTTCTTAATTCTCTTAAATCAAGTCTTAAACGGCAGCACATACTTCTAACGTCGCTTGGTTCCATATCGGAATTAATATAATTTGAAAAATAAGGTGTTCCATATTTTGCTGTCATTTCAAATAATAAACGATTATTTTCTGTGTCAGACCAGTCAAAGTTTTTAGTAATAGAATAAGTTGGAATTGGATATTGGAAACCACGACCATTTGCATCGCCTTCAATCATAACTTCGATAAAAGCTTTATTAATCATATCCATTTCTTTTTTACAATCTTTATATTTAAAGTCTTGTTCTTTTCCACCAACAATACAATTTAATTCAGCTAAATCATTAGGTACTGTCCAATCTAAAGTAATATTGGTAAAAGGTGATTGAGTACCCCATCTGCTAGGAGTATTAACACCGAAAATAAATGATTGAATGCATTGTTTTACTTCTTTATAAGATAATTTATCAACTTTAACAAAAGGAGCTAAATATGTATCAAATGAAGAGAAAGCTTGTGCTCCAGCCCATTCATTTTGCATAATTCCTAAGAAATTAACCATTTGGTTACAAAGGGTAGATAAATGGGATGCAGGAGAAGAAGTGATTTTTCCAGTAACTCCTCCGAGACCTTCTTTAATTAATTGTTTTAATGACCAACCTGCACAGTAGCCAGTAAGCATACTTAAATCATGAATATGGATATCAGCGTTTCTATGAGCATCAGCAATTTCTTTATCATAGACTTCACTTAACCAGTAATTAGCAGTGATTGCACCACTATTAGATAAAATAAGTCCACCGACAGAGTATGTAACTGTCGAATTTTCTTTAACTCTCCAGTCGCTAACATTTAAATAACTATCAACAGTTTTTTTGTAATCTAATTCTGTTGCTTTAATTTGTCTTAAGGTTTCGTGTTGTTGACGATATTTGATATAGGCTTTAGCTACTTCAACGTACCCTGCTTGAATTAAAGATATTTCAACTGAATCTTGAATATCTTCAACAGATACTACATCATTTTTAATTTTCTTATTAAAATCAGCGCTTGCTTTTAAAGCTATTAATTCAATAATTTGAGAATTATAGTTTATTCCGCAAGCCACAAAGGCTTTCGTAATTGCAGATTCAATTTTATGAATATCAAATTCGACAATGTTTCCTTCTCTTTTCTTTACTTTGATCATAAATTTCTCCTTTTCCCTAATTTTGGGGGTTTTAAAATAGTGGCAATAATTAATGACATATATTTTGTAAAAATTTGTCCCAAAAAAGATTGCAAAGAAAAATATATAGAAAAAATAAAGAAAAAAAATCTTGTTTTTTAAAATATTTTGTTTCTATTAAATAAATTGCGAAAAATATTAAGATTAACAGGCTTTTAGTAGAAAAATAGTAAAGAATTGAGGGTTTTTTGAGAGAAATTATTTTTTGATTGTGTCAAAAACAAGCTTAAAAAATATAAAAAAAATTAAATTATTTTTACTATGTTAAACTTTTATTTTAATCAAAAAGCACCTATTAGGTGTATAATTCTATTTATGAATAATGAATTAAGAACTTATCGCTTAAGAAACGGCTATACCCAAAAAGAAATGGCCTCATTATTAGAGATGCCATACCGCACTTATCAAAATTATGAAAGTGAAACTACTACCATGCCAAAATGGCTTTTAAAACTAATATTATTTAAATTAAATACAATAAATAACTATTCTTTGACGGAAGGAATTTACTCGGTTAAACAAATAAAATTTATTTCAATTCCAATATTTATGAAATTTAATATTAAATTTGCTTATTTGATAGGTGATTATAAAAGAACAAAAAGCGAAGAGAAAAATTTAGAGTTTTTAATTAATGGCAATATAACTTTAGCATATCAATTTAAATTAAAAGAAAATTTAGAAAATGAATTTAAAAAAAGAGTTTTACTCTATTGTATTGATGACTTTGATGTTAAGGGAGAATTTGTTAAAAACTCAATTAGAAAAGGAGAAAAGATTATTAACTTATATGATGAATAAGAAAGTGTTTTATTAAAGAACTATTTTTTCAAAAATAAACTAGTTTATAGTATAATAATTTAGCTTATGAATAAAAAAATTAATCGTTTAAAAGTCCAAACTTTAATTATCACTTTATTAGAATTGTTTATTGTAGGAATTTTTCTAACACTTTATTTATTAGATGTTGGAAATATGGATGAATATATTCGCGTTGAATATATTGCTTTAGGATTTTTTATCATAATTTTTTTAGATTGCTTATTTATTTTTAAAATGCTTTTTAGTGTTTATAAAATTAGAAAAGATAGTGATGTAAAAGTAGATAAACTATTAGGTAACGACATTGAAGAAGCTTATCTTTTTTCTAAAATGGGTATAGTTGTTATCGATAAGGAAGGTTTAGTACTATGGGAATCTGATTATCTTTATGAAAAAGGAATTGATATAGTTAATTTAAATATCTTTGAATGGAATGAAAAATTTGAAGCTTTTATTAAAGAAGAAAATGATTATAAACTTATAATTAATATAAATAATGATGTATATAATATAAAATATTTAAGAACCGCAGGGATTTTTATATTTTTAGATGTTTCTGAATATGAAGCATTAGATAAATATTCACGTGAGCAAGCAACATGTATTGGGGTAATTACAATTGATAATTACCAAGATATTGCTGGAAATAATGATGATACAAACGATGTTATCGCTAAGGTAAAAAATGTGATATTAGAATATGGTAAAGAATATAATCTTTTATTAAGATATTTTAAAAGTGATAGTTATCTTGTAATTTGTAATTTTAAAAGTCTAGAAAGAATGAAAGCTGATCGTTTTTCTATTCTTGATAAAGCTAAAAATGTCGATGAGAACGAACATATTCAACCAACTCTTTCTATAGGTTTTGCTCATGATTTTCCAGATGTTAATAAATTAAATGAAATGGCATCAAACGCTATTGAAATTGCAATGTCGCGTGGTGGAGATCAAGCTGTTGTCTCAAAATACGGCAGTGAACTTGAATTTTATGGTGGAAAAAGTGATGCAATGCAAAAAAGAAATAGAGTTCATGTTCGTATGATGGCTGATTCAATGATTGATGTTATTGAAAAAAGTGGAAATATTTTTATCATGGGACACACCGACATGGACATGGATGCATTAGGCGCTGCGCTTGGAATTTATTCAATATGTGTTTCAAAAGGCAAACAAGCTTATGTTGTTTATGAACCAAAGCAAACTGAAAAGAAAACAAGATCTGCTTTAACCACTTCTTTTTCTAAAGATAATTTACAAAAAATAGTGATTTCATCAAAAGAAGCACTGGAAAAAACAAAACCATCAACTTTAGTTATTGTTGTTGATGTTTCAAGACCTAAATTAACGATGTGCCCAGAACTTTTAGAAAAAACGAAAAAAGTTATTGTTATTGACCACCATCGTAGGGCTGGAGATGATGTAATTGAAAATCCAGTTTTAAGTTATATTGAACCAGCAAGTTCAAGTACATGTGAATTAATTGCAGAGATGCTTAGATATTCTTATAAAACAAATGATGTTAAAATTGATCCAAGTGTTGCTACAATTATGCTTTCAGGTATTTTCCTAGATACCGGATTCTTTAAGAATAAATCAACGGGTTTAAGAACATTTGAAGCTTCAATGATTTTAAAAGATTATGGAGCTGATAATGGACTTGCTGATGATTTCTTAAAGGATGAATATGAGGAATATATCTTTATTAATAAGATTTTATCAACTATGAAAACACCTTATTATGGTGTAGTTTATTGTGTTGTAGAAGACGATGAAATTGTTGAAAGAACGGTCTTAGCAAAAGTTGCTAATCAATGTATGGCATTAAAAGGAATCAATGCTGCATTTGTAATTGGAAAAACCGAAAGTAATGAAGTTAGAATTTCTGCAAGAAGTGATGGTACAGTTAATGTACAAATATTATGTGAAAAACTTGGAGGTGGCGGACATTTCCAAAGCGCTGCAACATTGTTTAAAAATACTACTGTTGCAAATGTTGAAAATGAATTGCTTAATGTTTTAGATTTATATTTATCTGAAGCAAGAACAAATGTTAAAACAAAGGGGGATTAATTTATGGAAGTAATTTTATTAGTTGATGTTAAAAAACTTGGAAAAAAGGGCGAAACTGTAAAAGTTAATGATGGCTATGCTTCAAATTTTTTAATTCCTAAAAAAATGGCTGTTAAAAAGACTCAAGGTTCTTTAAATATGCTTAATCATCAAATTGAAGTTGAAGAACAAAAACAAGAAGAATTAAGAAATAATGCATTAAAAATAAAGGAAGAATTAGAGAAAATCGTTTTAGAATTTAAAGTAAAACCACAAAAAAATGGACAAATGGCTGGAACAATTTCTTATAAAGAAATTGAAAAGAAATTGAAAGATGAATTTAATCTTGTTATTGATAAAAGAAAAATTATTGATAAATATTTAATAAACGCTTTTGGATACACTAAATTAAATATTGAATTATATAAAAATGTAATTGGTGTAATTACAGTTCATGTTAGTGAGGAAAAATAATGTTAAAAGAAGTTCCTCAAAATGAATTAGTTGAAAAAACAATAATTGGTTTAGCTCTTTTTTATGGAAATAAATCCTATGAAATATTAACTCGTTTAAATGAAAACGATTTTTATGCAAATAATTTTCGCCAAAAAGAAATATTTAAAGCGATGTTGGATTTAATTGACCAAAAGAAGCAAATCAATGTAGCTGGAGTTGTTCAAATTCTTCAACAAAATAAAAAACTTGCTCAAATTGGTGGAGTTGAATTTTTATATGAACTAACTGAGATGGCTGGAGATATTTCAACTGCTGATTATTATATTAATATTCTTCAAGAGACAACTTTATTAAGAAATTTTTTATTAAGCATTAATAATATGATTAATGATTATGAAAAAAATGGAGTTAAAAGTATTCCAGATTTTATAGGAACTTGTGAATCTAAAATTAGAGACATTACATCACAAAGAAAAGTAAGTGGATTTGATTCACTTAACAATCTTTCAAGAGTTATTGGAAATAAACTTCAAACTTCTTATGGTTCTCAAGATACCATTACTGGAACAACTACTGGATTTTCTAATTTAGATAAGAAAATCAATGGCTTAAATCCTGGACAACTTATTATTTTAGCTGCAAGACCTGCAATGGGTAAAAGTGCTCTTGGAATGAATATTGCATATTTAAATGCACTTAAAACAGGAAAACCTGTTGCTGTCTTTTCTTATGAAATGGATGGAAAAGAATTAACAAATAGATTAATTGCTAATAGAGCAAGTGTTCCTCAAAATCATATAATCAACGGATTTTTAACTAAGGAAGAGAGACTAAAAATTTCTGGTGCAGTTGAAGAAATGCAGCATGTTCAATTATTTATTGATCAAAGCAGCGCTACAACTATCGATGAGATATTCTTACAATGTAGAAAACTTAAAGAAGAAAAAGGCGAGATTGGTCTCGTAGTTGTTGATTATATCGGTATTATTAAAGAAGGAGCTAAAAAATTCTCAAGTGAACATGAAAAAGTAGGTTATTTTTCCAATCGTTTAAAAGAACTTGCTAGAGAATTAAATGTTCCGGTTTTATGTCTTGCTCAAATAAATCGTGCAGGTGAAGAAAATAATGACAATAAAATTCCACAAATGAGTAACCTGAGATCTTCTGGTCAAATTGAAGCTGATGCTGATATTGTTATGATGATATATCGCGATTCATATTATAAGAGAATCGGTTCTAAAACAGATAAAAAAGACAAAGTTGAAGGAGAAGCTAAACCACTTGATACAGCAATACAAAAAACATCAGGTGAGATGGGTGATCCAACACAAATTATTATTGCTAAAAATAGAAGCGGAAATACCGGTTATATTAATCTTCTCTTTTTTGGAGCATATGCTAGATTTGATGAACCAGATCCAGAAACAGAAAGATTAATGAAAAGATTAGACTCATAATTTATATGTTTAAGATTAATATATATGCTGTTGGAGAGATTAAAGAGCAATCTTTTAAAGATATTATTAATGAATATTTAAAAAGATTGTCCAAGTTTGCTGAAGTAAAAATTATTGAAACAAAAGAAGAAAAGATACAAGGTTTTAGTGAAGAAAAAGTAAAATTTAATGAAGCAAATAATGTCTTAAAAAAGCTAAAACCTACTGATTTCCTTATTCTTTTAGATTTACATGGCAAAGAATTAGACTCAATTGAATTTAGTAAATATATTGAAAATTTAAAAGAGAAAGGTATTTCTCCAATTAATATTTGCATTGCTGGAACTTTAGGATTTCATGAATCATTAATAAAAAGAGCAAATTTCCGAATATCTATTTCAAAAATGACTTTTACTCATCAATTTTGTCGAGTAATTATCCTGGAACAATTATATCGAGCTTTTAAAATTATAAATAATGAAAGTTATCATCATTAAAGAGGAAAATATTATGAAAAATTATGAAGAATTTAATAATTTTGAAGAAATTATTGATCCACAATATCCACGTATTAAATGCTATAAAAATAATGATTCAATAATGTTTATTGAACCAAATTTTTATACACAATTAGTATTTTTAAAGGACTATTATCGAGATAATTTTGATAAAATTTTTAATAAAATTATTGAAATTGCTCTAAAAAACAAGAAAGTAATTTTTACTGCTGATTTTGAAAATCCTGTTGTTTATAAGGACGGATTTATCTATCGAGAGATAAATGATATTTTAGCGGAACTAAAATTAAGTTTTGATAATAAATCAAATCCAGATAGTGACTGGAAGGATTAAACACTTGGTCTAAGCTGTCTCATGCTTAGCCACATTCCTCTAAATCCAAAGGCAAAGATAAAGATCATAAGTTCATATCCACCTGCAAGCGCAAAGCCTAATGCAAGGGTTAATATTGCAGGGGTAAATCCTGCCCATATTGACATACCAATAAATTTATACCATTTGGTTTGCTTATATGGATTATTTTTAGAACGAGTCATTAAGAATAAAATAACTCCCATTAAAAGAATTAATCCACCATTAACTCCTAAACTAATGCCAGAATAAATACCTGTCATCATATTACGGTTATTTATATAAATAGTATCTGCAATAATGGAATAGTTATTAAATATTGCGTCTTGTGATAAAGCTTCAAAACCTTCATAAGGTTGAGATAAATAGTTTTTAAAAGAAATCGATGTTTCATTATTCTTTGTTAAGTTTTTAAAGTGAGCATAATCGCCACTCATTGTATAAGGTTGTTTATTTGTTCCACTTGAATATGCTTGAGAATAAAATCTTGAACTTCCAAAAAGAATAAATGAAGAATTTCTGGTATTACCATCAACATCGTTAGCAACTATATTTTCACGAATACTGTCAAAATTGTTATCATCAGTAAAATAAATTGTAAAAGTTAATCTTGAAGTTGCATCTGTGCCATCGCTAACATTTCTTCGATAAACAAAAACGCGATCACTTTCTATTGCCCCATCAATAGTTGCAGTATTTTCTCCTTCTTCTGGAAGATTAAAAACTATGTCAGGAGCTGTTTCATCATTAACATAAGCTTGTAAACCTAAATAGTAGGAATCTGAATAACTAGAGTTAGTGATATAACTTGATCCACGTGTTTCAAAAGTATGTACAGTTAATGGAATCATAGCTAACCCGATTGATACTAAAAATAGAAGAGCTGTCCAATACCATTTAACAGTAGAACCAACTTCAACAACACGATCATTACTAATTAATGTTTTTAAATAATATCCAATTTTTGCCCAAGGGAATTTCTTTTTTTCTTTAATTACTTTTGCTTTTTTAACTTTATTCTTATCCATTTCACACCTCAAAAATTGCTTAAATAGTATAAACTATTTAAGAGATTTTATCAAACTATATCAAAATTTTTAAAAATATCGTGGTTTTGCAAGGTTTTTTAAAATTTTTGAAAACAAAATTAATAGAAAATTAGCTGCAAATAGCAGTATAATAAATTTATGAATATTCTTTCAAATTTGGAAAATATCACTCCATCAAGAAGCTTAAATTTAGCTTATGTAATTTTAGATTGTATATTTTTAATAATTTTTCTTGGACTTTTATTTTATAAAAAAAGATATCAAACATTAATTTGGTCTATATTTGGAGGCATAATTTATTTTCTTGTCGATTATGGATTATTCCATTTACTTGGGCGAACAAGAGTTGTAACTTTTAATGGTGAAACAAGTGAAACAATTACAGCGCTTGTTTTGCTTTGGATGTCTTTAAGTTATGGCATAACTAATTTTGCTTTTATTTGGCTTTGCTTAAGAAAAGATAAATATTTAAAGGAATGGTTACTTCTAATTATTGGTTGGTGGCTAATTTGTCCTACTTTATCACAAATTGGAGGGGATTTTTATCCTATAACCACTTCAAGAACAACCAATTCATATCATTTTATAATGGGATTTATCCTTATAATTGGTTATTTTGGTTTAATTATTTATAACATTTTAACGAAAAAGAAAATGATTAATTTATTGTTTTTAAATTTAATCGGTATTAGTGTTCAATTTGCTTGGGAATTTTCACTTTTAATAAATGGAATAAGACCACTTAATGAAGCTTCTATTATGACTATTTTAATTAATTCTTTAATTGAGACAAATTTAGGTATGCCTTATATTTATTTAATATTTATATTTATTAATAAAAAATATAACGAAGATTTAACTCTAGTTAAGAAAAAAGAGTTGGAATTAAATACCAACTCTTAAATAAATTTGATCAATTTTTAAGTTTTTAAATATTGTATCTTTAAAACCATCCAACTCATTTTTTGTAAAATATTTAAGAATAGTATGATTTTTAGACAAAATTTCAAAGAAATCTATTTCGTTTTGATAAGCTTCATTAGCTAATGGTTGAATTAAATCATAAGCTTCTTCTCGAGACATCCCTTTATTAATAAGAGAAGTTAAAATATATTGAGAATAAATAACATTATGTGTACATTTTATGTTAGCTAACATTCTTTTTGGATAGATGTTTAATGTTAATAATATTTTATTTAATCTTTTAAGCATATAATCAATTAAAATTATAGAATCTGTTAAAGATACTCTTTCAACACAAGAATGAGAAATATCTCTTTCATGGAATAAAGCATTATCTTCTAAAATAGAAACATTATATCCTCTTAAAATACGTGCACAGCCACATAAATTTTCACTTCCAATAGGATTGTGTTTGTGAGGCATAGCAGAGCTTCCTTTTTGATTTTGACTAAAATATTCTTCTACTTCATGAACTTCAGTTCTTTGTAAATTTCTTATTTCTAATGCAATTTTTTCAACTAAAGTTCCAATTATTGTAATAACAGAGGAATAGAATGCATGTCGATCCCTTTGAAGAACTTGTGTTGAAATTTTAGATGATTCAAGTGAAAGATCTTTAGCAATAAAATCCTGACATTCAGGAGGCAAAAGAGAAAAAGTTCCGACAGCACCGGAGATTTTTGCAACTTCTATATCTTTTATTGCTTCGTTAAAACGAAGAAGATCGCGGTTTAATTCTTCATAATATAAAGCCCATTTTAAGCCAAAAGAAGTAATATCAGCGTGAATCCCATGAGTTCTACCTATGCAAGGTGTATATTTATATTTGATCGCTAAATTCTTTAATGATTCTTTTAAATTTTCTAAATCTTTTAAAATTATTTCATTTGCTTGTTTATATAATAAGGAATGAGCTGTATCAACGACATCATTTGAAGTTAAACCATAATGGATCCATTTTCTTTCTTCGTTTAAAGATTGTGATACATTTCTAGTAAAAGCAATAACATCATGTTTTGTTTCTTTTTCAATTTCTTTAATACCATTTACATCAAAAGTAGCTTTTTTTAAAATTGTTTCACATTCTTCTTTAGAAATTTTGTTAATTGAATATAAATATTTAATTAATGATAATTCTACATCCAAATATTTTTGAAAAATATTTTGCTCTGAAAAAACATTTTTCATTTCTTCACTAGTATAACGATCAATCATTTTTAAAAATATCCTCTTTAATAATTGTGTCTTTTCTATCTGCTCCAACTGAAATAAAAGCAACTTTAGTGTTTAAATATTCTTCAATAAATGAAATATATTTTTTACAGTTTAAAGGTAAATCATTATAGTTTCGAATTTTTGAAATGTCTTCCTTCCATGGTTCAAATTCTTTATAAATTGGTTTGCATCTTGATATTTCTTCAATTGTTGAAGGAATAAAATCTATTGTTTCCCCATCTAATTCGTATCCTATACAGATTTTTAAAGGGTTTACTCCAGTTAAAACATCTATAAGCATTAATGAAATATAATTTACATTTGATAAGCGGTGAGTATGCTTTGCAACAACTAAATCTAAATAACCTACTCTTCTTGGTCTTTTAGTGACAGTTCCGTATTCATGACCTTTTTCACGAATTAAATCTGCAGTTTCATCATGCAATTCACTCACAAAAGGACCTTCCCCAACTCTAGTAGTATATGCTTTTAATATACCAACAACTTTATCAATTGATTTTAAAGGAATACCAGCATTTAATGGAACAGAATTAGCTAAAGGTGAAGAAGATGTAACATAAGGATATGTACCATGATCTAAACAAAGCATACTTCCTTGCGCTCCTTCAAATAAGATATTCTTTTTATTATTGATAGCGTTATTTAAATATAAAGATGTATCAGTTATATAAGGCTTTAAAATTTCACCAAAATAGCATAATTTATCAAAAAGAGGTTGGAAATCATATGGTTTTTTATTAAGCATTTTAAGTTCAAGATTTTTAATAGTTAAAGCAGAAGTTAATCTTTCCTTTAAATAATCTTTATTTAAAAGATCACCAATTCTTATGCCTCTTCTTGCTGCTTTATCAATATAACAAGGTCCAATTCCTTTTTTTGTAGTTCCAATTTTATTATTAGATAATAAAGCTTCATAAGCTCCATCTAAATCAATATGATAAGGCATAATAATATGTGCTTTATTTGATATTAGAAGTTTTAAATTTGTATATCCTTGTTCTTTTAAAGTATTGATTTCTTCAATTAATTTATCAAGATTTATAACGCAACCATTTGCAATAACATTCGTAATATTTTTTGAAACAATCCCACTTGGTAAACAAGATAAAGCAAATTTTTTATTATCGATCACTAATGTATGTCCTGCGTTATTTCCACCTTGATGTCTAACAACAATATCCATTTTTTGAGCAATGAAATCAGTTATTTTACCTTTTCCTTCATCACCCCATTGCATTCCTTCTATGACAAAAACCATGCTATTCTCCTATCTTTTTTAAAATATTTCTCGCAATATAAACTCCACTTGCTCCAGCTTGAGCTAAGCCTCTTGTAATTCCTGCTCCATCGCCACCAACAAATAGATTGTTGATTTTTTTAACTTCAAGTTCGTTAGTAATATCAGGATGTGCAGAATAGTATTTTGCTTCAACACCATATAATAAAGTATGTTCAGTTGCTAAGCCTGGAGTTATGTGATCTAAAACTTTAATCATTTCAATTATTGATTGCATTGTTTTAAATGGTAAAGCTAAAGTTAAATCTCCGGGCACAGCTTCAGTTAATGTTGGTTTTATAAAACCTTCACTGATTCTTTTTGGGGTAGATCTTCTACCCATTAAGATGTCACCAAATCTTTGAACAATAACGCCACCACATGCAAGTTGATTCGCTAAAGAAGAAACCTTTAAAGCATATTCGTTAGGTTTATTAAATGGTTCTTCAAAATGATGTGAAACTAAAAGTGCAAAGTTCGTATTTTCACTTCCTAAAGAAGAATCGTTATAAGAATGGCCATTTACATTAACAACACCTTCATAATTTTCAACGACAACATGTCCACTTGGATTTGAACAGAATGTTCTTACAGTTGTTCCTAAAGATGTGCGATATAAAAATTTGCCTTCATAAAGATTCTTATTAATTTCTTCCATAACAAGATTTGAAGTTTCGACTCTAACACCAATATCGACTTGGTTTTGAGTCATTTTTATTCCTTTTTTCTCAAAAATATTTGTTAACCATTTTGAGCCTTCTCTTCCAACACCTAAAACAACATAATCGGCTTCAATATTTGCTGAATTTTTAAACTCTAAACCAGTAATTTTTCCATCTTTAACAATAATGTCTTGGACTTCTTTTTGAAAAAACATTGAGATTTTTGTGCTTAAATAATCAGAAATCTTTGTTAAAATTTTTAAATTCTCTTCTGTTCCTAAGTGTCGAATTTTACTTCTTAAAAGTTTAACACCATAAGACATTGCACGATGTTCAATTTCCCTAACTTTTTGAGTAGTTGGATCTGTAATATCTTTTGTCGCTCCAAAAAGTAAGTTTATTGAGTCAACATAGTTAATTAAATTAATTAATTCTTTATCACCAGTATATTCGTTTAACCATCCACCAAATTCTGTTGTAATATTAAACTTTCCATCACTATAAGCTCCAGCTCCGCCAAAACCATTAGTCATTGAACAAGCAGGAAAACATTCTTGGATTCCAGATTTATTAATAGGACATTTTGATAACTTGTGATTTAATACAGGGCAATTTCTTTTAGTTATATTTAGTCCTTTATCAATAAGTGCGATTTTTAAGTTTGGATTGCTTTTTATCAATTCATACGCGCAGAAATAACCGCATGGTCCTGCACCAACAATAGCGACATCAAATTTCATATATTATAACCTCTTTTTTTACGACTTATTTTACAAGCTTTTTAATAAAAATTGAATAAAAATATTAATAATATTTTTATAAGAGTAATTAATAAACTTAAAAGTTATGCAAGTGGATGGTATAATTATGCAAAAGGAGACTTTTATGACAAAATGGTTTGATTCTTTATCAAAAGAAATTAAAGTAATACTTTTAATTCCAATTTGGGGATGGGTGTTTTCAGCTTTATATCGTATTTTTTATTATGTAGAAAAAGAAAAAGATGTTCCAACATTAATTGTAGGAATATTATGCATTATTCCTGTAATTGGTTTTATAGTTTCTTTATTAGATTTAGTTACTATGTTAACTAAAAACTCATTCTCAATTTGCTTTGATATTAAAATTGATGATATCGTAAATGAAGTTAAAGAAGAGTTTAAAGAAGATGTAAAAGAAGAGAATATTGTCGAAGGTGAAGTTGTTGATAAAAAAGAAGAGGATAATAAATAATGTATTGTTCACATTGTGGAAAAGAATTAGAAGAAGGAGCAAAGTTTTGCTCTTACTGTGGGGAAAAAGTAGGAAGTTATTCTGGAACCTTTCCTACCAAACAAAAAAGTACTTTGTATTCAGATAAAAGCAGATTAGCTGCAGGATTATTACAAATTTTCCTTGGTGGATTTGGAATCGGAAGATTTTATTTAGGTTATATAGGATTAGGAGTAGCTCAATTATTAGTATCTATATTTACTCTTGGGCTTGGATCAATTTGGGGATTTATTGATGGAATTTTAATTTTAACAGGTTTTGTTAAAGAAGATGGAAAAGGTAAAATCCTCGAAGATTTATAAAAAAGCCTTCTATTCTAATATATTTAATAAAAATTATTTACCTTTTATAAGATAATTTAAAATTTCTGACATAAGTTTTTTAGCTTTATTTCTGACCTCAACAGGTTCTTTTATAAACTCATCTTTTAATTGCTTATAAATATTAAAGACATCAAATTTTATATCGCTATCCGAAGTAAAGTTTACATTTTTTATTAATTTAAATAATAAAGTAACAGCAAATTTTCTATCTTCAAGATTTTTAGCTCGAACATAATTATTTAAACGTAAATTAAATAAATTTGTTAATGGATTGAAGTCCAATAATTTACAAAAACTATATGTTTTCTTATCTATTTGCCAATTAAATAGATCGTGTTGTGAAAAATAATCAGCATTAGATTTGCAAATTGAAGTGTAAATTCTATCATCAAAAAGCATTCCAATTACTGATGCATAAGGACAAAATTTTTCTAAAACCCCATTTAATTTAGCAATAGAAGTATCATAATTTTCTAAACCAGGTGAATCATAAGCATAGATCTTTCTAACTTTTTCTTGATGTTTCTCATCTAAATTTAAATATGAATAAATTGCTAAGTTTCCACCTTTTGAATGCCCACATAAATAAATTGGTATATTGCTTGATAAATTAATTTCGTGATTCAAATATTTTAACGCACTTGCTTGAGAAGGTATTGGATATTGAAAAGTCATTTCAAAATTTTCTTTCCATCCATGATAATTTAAAGTTGTTCCACGAAAAGCAATAATTTTAAATTTTTTAACATCGAATGTCATTGCTGTGAATTCTTCAGATTTTTTCGTATTTAATTTTTCTTTATAATAACTAACTTTTATATTTTTAAATCGTGGATTTGAAACAAGTGTAATAAAAAAATTATATTCATCTTCTATAAGATAGTCTTCTTTTAAGAAATCCTTAATATATCTAAGATCATAATAATCTTTTATTTTTATTGTTTTACCCTTTTTAATTAAATCCTTAAATATTCCAAAATTGTAATAAGAGAGTTTACAAAATATCGCAAAATCTAATTCATTAAGATTGTTTTCACTAAGAGGTTCTAAATAATCTTCAAGATAATTTGTTAAGAAGTAATAATCCCTTTTTTGTTTATTCGCCATCTTTAGTTATTTTCCTCTTACTTTTTAAATATTTAACAAGTTCAATTACTATAAATATTAAAGTAATTATGACTGCTGAAGTCATAAATCCAGAAAAATCTATTAATACATCATTGAACGTTGGACCACGCCCAGGAACCCAAGATTGACATAATTCAGTGAAACTAGCAATTGTTAATCCTTGAAGGAAATTGATAGGAATCATAAATATCCAATCTTTCTTATCAGATACAAGCATATAGAATAATGTTGAACAAATTCCAAAACACAAGAACGCCCCAAAATGTCCTAAACCTTTTCTTACAAGTAAAAAGAAATTATTAATTGAATCAGTTATTAAAGCATCAACGATATTAATCTTAAAATTAATGCTTACTCCTTGTGAGATTTTATCATCGATAGTAATAGATATTTCAGATTCGCCATTATTTAAAGCTGAAAATGTACCATTTTGGCCAATATAAACTATTTCTTCATTAGAGGAAGAATAAACAGCGTTTTTGTAAGTTGAATCTTCTGTAAAATTAAGTTTAATTGAATAGGAAAAACCTTTAGTAATATTAAAGGTGTTAATTTCTTGAATATATTCAATTTTTCCATTATGTTGTCCACTTTTAGTAATAGAATAAGGATTTGTTTCATTTAATTTAATAATATTAGTGATAAACAATCTTATATTTAATGAAAGTTCACTATATTTTTCTCTTATCGTAATATTTACTATACCTTCCTTATTCAAGTAGATATTTGGTTGATTTATAGTAATTATTTGGTTATCAATTTCATAAAAATATTCTGTTTTAGTAGGGTTTTTGTCATAAATGAGCGAAAATTCAAGTATATTATTAACACTTAAAGGAACAGCAGGAGTATCAGTTTTTTGCATTCTGCTACCTAATATTATTATTTCTTTATCGCCTTCTTTTATTGTTTCATATGTAAGATTGCTTCCATTTAATTCAAATTTAATATTAAGTTTAGTAGGAATAACATCACTAACATTTATCTTAAGAATATATTTAAAATCTGTAAGATCAATAAAAGGGGAAATAACAAGGTAATATGTTCCTGCTTTTTCACCTCTAACATTGAAGCTCTTCGTAGAATCTGTGTAATTAAAAATTAAGTCTGAATTACTAGAGTTTAATATAGAAACAGAAAAAATCTGTTCTGACTTAGAATTAATAATGCCAGTGAGATTTTCGTAAACATCTAAGTTAACTTCACCGTAAAGAAAATATTTCTTATTATCTATATTTATTGTTTGACTTTTGTTTGTTAAATTATTTCCATTACTTAAATTAATTGAATTAATATCATAAAAAACATGAAGAGTAATTATTTTAGAAAGATAAAAATCGTTTCTATTTAAATAAGGATATATTCTAATTTCTAGATTATGATCTTTATTATCTTCAAGTATTAAAGTGTTTGTTTTAGCATTTTCATAATAAAAATGTAGTGTCGTATTATAATTTGTTAAATCGTAAATTGTAGCGTTTTCATGTAAAAGGCTTGCAAAAGTTATATTATTTTTTAAATTATATGATTTATTAGCTTTTAAAATATTTACGTTTTTTAGATTTTCAAAATTTGTATTAAATGTAAAATCGTTTACTTCTTTGGAATTAGAGACGCTTACTGTTAAACTCTTTGTAACATATAATTTAGTATCGCCATTTAAAGATTTTAAGATTGATAAAGTTAAAGTTGCTTCCCCTGCACTTTTACAAGTAAAGCTTCCATTATCTCTTGTAAATTCAATTACATTAGTATTAGAAGAAGAATAAAAGAAATAGTCATTTTTATTTCCATAACTTGCTGAATTTAACTCAGGAGTTATATTTCTAACGTTTAAACTATATGTTTTCCCAACTATTAATGAATTTCCTCCACTTGAATAAATTTCAAAGCCTTCAATTGGTATCTCTTCAACTTTAATTGTAAAAGTTGTTGAAATCTCAGGGTAATTTCTTGATTTTATAGTAATTAAACTCTCTCCATAACTAATGGTTTTAATGGTTTTGTTATTAATAGTAGCAACATCTTTATTTTCACTGGTTAAAGTAAAGTCTTTATATGTTGCATTATTTGGGGTAAATACTAATCCAACATATTGATTAGATGAAAGATTAAGAGTAAAACCAACTGGGAAAACGTATTGTTTTTGATTTACACTTATTGAAGTTAAAGGTATTACGTTTATTTCGTTAGAAGCGCATTTAATTTTAATGCTATTAACTAAATTGTTTTCTGTTTTTATTTCAATTGTAAAAACTTTATCATTTGATGATTCAATAACCGTAATTAAATTATCCTTGATAGTAAAATAGTTTTGATAATTTGGTTCAAGTACATTATAAGTTAAGTTGGTTAAAGTTGAATCAATTGGCTCAAATATATTTCTAATTAAATATGAATTATTTTCTACAAGAGAATAAATACCATCAGTTTTCTCTAATTCATTATTAGAATTTTCTTTTGTAATAAAAGAAGTAAAACTGGTAGGAGCTTTTTCTATAACTATATAAGTTACTGTATCAAGAAGTGTTGCATCATATTCAAGTTTAACTGTTATTGTTACTTCCCCAGCCTTTAAAAAATTTACCAATCCATCTTTATTAACAGAAGCAATTTCATTATTAGAAGATTCAAAAATTACTGTTTTAAAAGATGATTCATCTGGGAAAACACTATATTTTAGCTCTTCAGTATCTCCAATATAGACGGTTTTATCTTCGTTTTGAAGTTCAATTGATGTAGGGTTTATTATTTCACTTTGATCTCCGCCAACTGTGTTAATAATATCTCCTAAACCACCACCAACAACATTAGAATGTTGTGCAGAAATATCTCCAGGCATTAAAGATTCGCTAATTAAAACACCACCTGCTATAACATACAAAACAAGCCAGAAAATTATCCAAAATTTTTTTGAAGTTATTAGTTTTTTAATCATATAACTTTAATCATTTTAATATATTTATCTTCTTTTTTCATTAAAAAAAGCATCACAATGTGATGCTTTTAGTGTTAAAAAATTAAGTAAACTTATTAAAACTCTTTAATTTTATAAACAGCAAAATCGGTAGTTGAATGCATTGTTTTTACATCTTTTTCTTTTAAGAAACCTTTTGCAGAACCACTTTCTCCAATTTTATAAGAAGTGAAAATTTCAGCAAGTTTTAATGCTTCTAAAGAATCTTTACCTTTTAAATAGAAGTGTAAGAAAGATGAAAATAAAGCATCTCTACTTCCAACAGTATTAACGATATTTCTTATTGTAATAGCATCAACGTGGTAAACTATGCGTTTTTTACTATCAAGTATCATTGCACCTTCTCTACCTTCACCTAAAACAATAATTTCATTATGGTATGTATGGTATAAGTCAATTAAGAAATCTTCATAATTTTTGCCATGTAAACCTCTTTCACTTAAAAATACGATATCGCTATATTTAAGGAAATCTTTGTTGAAAGGATCATCGACTGTTCCTATTATATGAACGTCGGTAGCAATTTTCTTTCCAAGTTTTTTAGTTTTTTCTAATAATGGACGACTAAAGTTAGAATTACATAAAATTACTAAATCACTTTGTTCAATTAATGCTTTTTCTTCTTCAAAATCTGATTCAATATCTTGAACATTTTTTAAATCACAATAAGTTTGTGCATTTTTATAAGAATCAACTAAAACAACGGTATTAGGTGTTGATTCTAAAGAAGTTTTAATATTTTCAGTATTAATTTTTGAAGCCTTTGCTTCTTGAATAATTGTTTTTCCAATTAAATCGTTACCAATGTGAGAAGATAATAAAATCTTGTCACCAAGAGTAACTAGTGCTTTTGAAATATTATATGCTGTTCCTGAAACTGTTGAATCAATCCCAAAAAAAGGATAGTCGATTGGAAAATATTTTATTGGAAAAGAATCGACATTCAAAATAGTTTCAAAATTCAAAAGCCCCGAAACATAAATTGTTTTTTTAGCCATTTTGTTTAAATCTCCTATTTGATTTTAATTATAACAAGATATTTAAAAATTGAGAGAAGTTATTATATTTTTTTACTTTTTAATTTTAACAGTGTCAAAATTTATAAAAAAAGTTATGTTTTTTAATAAAAACATTTTTAAATTAAGAAAAAATGATTTATTCTATTAATAATTGTAAGCGCTTTCATAGGAGGAATAATATCGATGGAACTACAATCAAATAATATAAGAAATATTGCGTTATTGGGCCATCAAGGTAGTGGTAAAACTTCTCTTGCAGAAGCTTTATACTCGATGGTCTATAAAACTGAAAAAGGAAGTGTTGATAAGAAAAATACTATCTCTGATTATTTAAAAGAAGAAAAGAATCGTTTATCTTCAACTTCAACATCTTTAATACCAATAACATATAATGATAATTACAAAATAAATTTATTAGACATTCCTGGAAACGATGATTTTGTTTGGGAAGTTCAATCTATAACCCATTCTGTTAAAGGAGCAGTTTTATTAATTGATGCTTCAAGTGGAATTCAAGTTGGTACAATAAAACATTTTAAAATGTTAAGAAAAAGAGGAATCCCAACCTTAATTTATGTAAATAAAATGGATAAAGGAAATCCAAATTTTGATGAAATTATGGATTCATTAAGAGCAAAATTTGGAAAAGTAATTATTCCATTCACTATGCCTCTTGGGCATAATGATCAATTTGATGGATTTGTAAATGTTGTTGATTTAAAAGCAAGAAAATTTAATGGTGTGACTTGTGTTGATGATGAGATTCATGAAGATAAAAAACTTAAAGTTTTTGAACTTCATAATACAATTTGTGAAGCTGTTGCTTTAACAGATGATTCTTTATTAGATAAATTTTTCTCTGGAGAACCATTAACAAGAGAAGAAATTCATACCGGATTAAGAACTGCTGTATTAAACGGAGAATTAGTTCCAGTTATTTTTGGAAGTGCTACAAAGAGTATCGGTATTAATACGCTATTATCGATGTTTGTTGACTATATGCCTTCACCAACAGATTTAAAAGCATATGTTGGCTATAATGAAAAAGGTGAAGAAATTGAAAGAAAAACTGACGTAAATGAATTTTTCTCAGGATATGTTCTTAAAACATTAGTTGATCCATATTTAGGTACAATTAATTTTGTAAAAATTGATAGTGGTGTTTTAAAAGTAGGTGATGAAATTTATTGTCCACAATTAAAATCAACTTATAAAGTTTCATCATTATTTACAATGTGTGGAAAAACTCAAATAAACGTCGATCAAGCAATTGCTGGTGATATAGTTTGTGTTTCAAAAATTAATGATTTACAAACTTCTTTTACCATTTGTGATAAAAATAATCCAGTAATTTATAATCAAGTTAAATTCCCAACCGCTGTTTGCTTTAAAGCCATTTCATTAAAAGATAAGAAAGATGAAGAAAAATTAAATCCAGCTTTAGCTAAAATTAAAAAAGAAGATCCAAGTTTAGAAATTAAACGTAATAACGAGACAAAACAATTATTGATCGGCGGACTTTCTGAATCGCATCTTCAATTTGTCTTTGAAAAAATTAAGTTAAATTATGGTTTAGAATTAAAAATTGAAGAGCCAAAAATTTGTTATCGCGAAACGATAAGAACATCTGCAACTGCTCAAGGAAGATACATTAAACAAAGTGGTGGAAGCGGATTCTATGGTGTTGTTGAAATGAAATTTGAACCAACTACTGAAGAAAGTAGTTTCCATGAAGAGATATTTGGAGGTAGTGTTCCTAAAAATTATTTCCCTGCTGTAGAAAAAGGTTTCTTTGAAGCTTTATCTCAAGGTTTACTTGCTGGTTTCCCTGTAATTCATGTTAAGGCTACATTATTAGATGGAAAAGATCATCCAGTTGATTCAAATGAATTAGCATTTAAAATGGCATCAATTTTAGCCTTTAAAGAAGCATACATGAAATGTAAACCAACTATTTTAGAACCAATTTTAAAAGTAACTATTAATATTGATAATCAATATATGGGCGATGTTCTTAGCGATTTAAATTCAAGAAGAGCAAAAGTTCAAGATGTTATTGATAAAGGCGATGAAACAACAACCATTATTGCATCAGTTCCAGAAAGTGAAACTTTAGATTATGTAACTAAACTTAAAGCATTAACTCAAGGAAGCGGATACTTTAATCGAGAATTTGAATCTTATGAAGAAGTTCCTGAATCACTAAAGGAAAGAGTCATAAGAGATTGTTCTTTATTAAATAAATAATAAAAAACAGAAATGCATTTAAGATAATTAAATGCATTTTTATTAAAAAGGATCACTTATAAATTATTTTCGTTTAACTTGTTAAAGAATAAAAAATGATTTAAATTAAATGTGAGAAAAGACTATGAAAAAATATTTACCTATTATTTTAATTTCTATTTTAACTTTTGGTTTACTTTCTTGTGAAAATAATGTTGAAGAAACACAAGGAACTTTTAATGTTTCAGCAAGCAAAACTACTTTAATGGTAGGAGAAGAAGTTAATATTGTGACTGATGTTAAAGACTTTAAAAATAATTCAGTAGGATATTTATTAAGCGAAGAAGGAAAAGAAATATTAGAAGTATCTTCAACTGGAAGAGTTAAAGCCTTAAAAGAAGGAAAAGCAAGAGTAAGAGTCTATCTTCTTAGTAATGAAGATATTTTTCAAGATTTATCATTTGATGTTTATGATTATTTAGAAAATAAAAATGAACATATTAAAGGATTAGTAGATACATTTAGATCTTTTGATTTAGAAAGTGGAGTTTCTTTAAATGGAACAATAAATATTAATTTAGGAACATTATTAGATAATGTAAATGTTGAACCAATTATTCCTTTTACGTTAAATTTTAATAATCTAAATGAAGAGTTTTCTTTATATGTTAATTTTAATTTAGATGAAATTAGTATTACATCCACTATGGTAGATTCAATTTTATTAAATTATGTTAAAGGAAAAATTATTTCTTATGTCTGCCCTGAATTTTTAGATTATATCAGTGAAGAAGAGTTAAATGAAACAACAGATCTTGATATATATTACTTTGGTGAAACATATTATTATATTGGTTTAAAAAAGAATTTTAATAATTCAGTCAAGAAAACATATGCTTTTCAAGGATATAACCTTGAAGAAAAGTTGAATTTTGATAATTTAAATAAACAAAAATTAAGTATATTAAATGGTTTTAATATTTATAAATATATTGAATTAATTAAGACTATGCTTGATTTTGAAAATACCGAAAATTCACTAAAAATCTCACTAAAACCTACTATTTTATCAGAAATCAATAAATATTATGAAAGTTTAGGAGTTGGAGGAGATATCGAATTTGATTCATCAAATCAATATGCAACATTATTAAATGGTTTATATTTACCAGATTCTTTTAGTGAAATATCTTTTATTATTGATAATTCATATTCTGATACCAATTATCCTTTTAATTCTTTTATATTAGAAGCTTATGGAATTCATAATGAAACACCTTATAACTTTTTAAATGTTACTTTATCTAGACCAACTCAATTATTAAATACATATTTTAATTCTTTAAAAAATGATTTTAATAAAATTTATGAAGCTTCTCTTTTTACTTATGAAGATAAAGATATTCCAAGTTTAATAAATGAAGCACAATTATTAAAAGAAGAATACGATAGATTAATTGAAGAAAGCTTACCTTTAGATGATGAGTTTATTAAACAAGTTAATAATTTAAAGAATTTATATAATTCATTTACAAGTGAAGATTATCGATATTATTTATTAAGTTTAATGAATGATAGACTTTTAAATATTAATATTGTTGAAGAATTTAATATTGCTTATTCAAGCTTAACATTAAATGATACAAATAATGAAGGTACCGTAACAATTACTCCATTAAGAGAAGGACTTGAAGTTTTTGATATCAAGATAGAAACATTAAATTCTGATTTAATTAAAGTTGATGGAGATAGATATTATTCTAATGGTGCAGTTTATACGGGAAACATTAATAATTTAGTTAAAGAAAGAATTAATACTGGAAAAATAAAATTATCATTTAAAGTTAGAAATGAAAACGGCGATGTTTTTGATTATTATGATAATGAAAAAACTGTTACTTATCTTGGATTAAATAGTGTTTTCCCAACTACTTTGTCTTCATTTAACCAAAATTCAACCTTTAATTTAGATACTAGAGAATTAATTTTAAGTGCTAATCAAACATTTGATATTAGTTCTTTAATTAAGTTACCAGATGGTGCAGATTTAATGAATATAAATTATGAATCTACTAATTTAAATCTTTGTGAAATTAATGAAAAAGGAATAATCACAACTAAAGATTTAAGTTTATCAAGTGGATTATTTTCTGGAATAAAAATACATTTAAATTATCTTTTAAATGAACAAGAAATCAATGAAACTTTAATTATGTTTGTCCGTTTAAAGGTTTTCTAAAATCTTTTGGAATTCTTTTATTATTAGATTTTTATCAGATTCTTCATAATAATAATGACCTGAATTTAAAAGTAAAACTTTAATATTTTTATTTTCATCAAGGTAATCTTTTGATTTATTAGATACTAATTCGTCATTTAAAGAATGAAACGCAATTGTAGGAGTAGTTAAATTTTTAAGTGTAGTTCTTGATTCTTTTATAAACTTAAGTAATTCAATAAACCTAGGAATCCAGCCAAGATATAAAAATAGATTTTTTGATAATGTAACTGAGCTAGATTCTTTAATTGCAACAATTTTAGGATCGTTTGAATCAGTGTAAATAGCTTTTAAATTATCAAGAATAGTGGAAAGAGGATAATGAGCAACAAGAGGAGGGTTTAGAAGTATTAAATGTTCAATTTCCTTATGTTTTACGGCTTCTTTTATTCCAAGTAAGGTTCCCATTGAGTGACCAACAAAAATAATTTTTTGCCTTTTTGAAATTAAATATTCAATTAAATCTGAGACGTTTTGTTTCCGTTTTTTCATACTTGTTTTTGAAAAATCTTGGACCTTACCGCCATGTCCATCTAAAAGGATTGAATAATAAGAAATATCATAACTAATTAAAGGAGTTAAAAAATCAAAAAAAGTAGGGCTTCCTAGTATTCCATGGCAAAAAACGACACTATATAAACTATTATCGACCTCTCTTTTAAAACCTTTGAAATTGAGTTTTTCCATATTTATATATTAAAGAAATAGAACTATTTTTCAAGAAAAATTTTAAAAAACTTGCAAAAACTCACTATTTTTTAAAAAAATAAGACGATAAACTAAAATTTTAGAAAATTAGCACTCACTACTTGCAATTGCTAAAAATAGTATTAAAATAATTATAAGTGCAAAGGAGAATAAGATATGGAAGAAGTTAAAGAGTTTCAAACTGAATCAAAAGAACTACTTAATTTAATGATTAACTCCATCTATTCAAATAAAGATATTTTCTTAAGAGAGTTAATTTCTAATGGTAGTGATGCTATAGATAAATATAAATATAAACAATTAACTAACGGTGATAAGTATAAAGCTACAGATTATGAAATAAGAATAACCATTAATAAAAATGAGAGATCAATTTCTATTGCTGATAATGGCATAGGAATGACACATGATGAAGTTGTTGCTAATTTAGGAACAATCGCTAAGAGCGGATCAAAAGATTTTGTTAAAAAGTTTAAAGAAGCAAAAGACCAAGAAAGCATTAATATTATTGGTCAATTTGGTGTTGGATTTTATAGTGCTTTCATGGTTGGAAAAGAAATCCAAGTTTTAACAAAATCATGCGATAGCGAAAAAGGTTATTTATTTAAGAGTGATGGTGTAAATACATACTCAATTTCAGATGTAGATTTAAAAGAACACGGAACAACTGTTAAAGTTTTCTTAAAAGATGATACCGGTGAAGAAAATTATTCACGCTTTTTAGAATATTACACAATCGAAGATTTAGTAAAAAGGTATAGCGATTACATTCGTTATCCTATTAAACTGCTTGAAATAACTTCTAAACCTAAACTTGATAAAGATGGAAAAGAAATTGAAGGTGAAAGTGAAGAAGTAAAAGAAGATAAAACTTTAAATTCGATGGTTCCTTTATGGAAGAAAAATAAAAAAGATGTAACTGATGAAGAACTTAACAATTTTTATAAACAAAAATTCATGGATTATGAAGATCCATTTACATCTTTATTTATTAATGTTGATGGTGTAGTTTCATATAATGCATTAATTTATATTCCAAAACATGCTCCATATAATCTATATTCTGACAACTACGAAAAAGGATTAGATTTATATTCAAAAGGAATCTTTATTAAAGAAAAATGTAAGGAATTAGTCCCTGATTATTTGAAGTTTATTAAAGGTGTTGTTGATAGTGATGATTTTTCTTTAAATATATCTCGTGAAATTTTGCAAAATTCACCAGTTTTAAGAAGAATTAACGATAATATTGAAAAGAAAGTAATCGAAAAATTAAAAGAAATTAAAGAAAAAGATTTTAATAAATATCTTGAATTCTTTAATGTTTTTGGAGACCATCTTAAATTTGGTATCTATTCAACATATGGAATGAAAAAAGATATGCTTCAAGATTTACTCGTTTTCCATTCTTTAAACAATGATAAGCCAATTACTTTAAAACAATATAAAGAAGCAATGAAAGAAAATCAAAAATTCATTTATTTTGCAAGTGGTAGAACTTTAGATTCTATTAAAATGCTTCCTCAAATTGAAAAATTCAAACAAAACGGAATAGATGTTTTATTACTTGATAAAAATATTGACGAATTCGCTTTAGAGATGATGAGAGATTATGATAAAACTGAATTTAAAAATATCTCAAGTGAAAATTCAACTGATTTAACAGAAGAAGAAAAAACTTCATTAGATACATTAATTGCAGAAAATAAACGAATTATTGATAATTTAGAAGAATCTTTAAAAGGAAAAGTTGACTCTGTTACTTTTTCAACAAAATTAGTAGATTCGCCAGTTTGTATTACCACTAAAAATGGTCTTAGCTTAAATATGGAAAATGTTTTAGATGAAGAAAGTAAACTTCAAGGCGGATATACAGATGAAAACGCACCTAAAGCTAGTAAAGTTTTAGAGATTAATCCAAATCACGAATTATTTAAAGCATTACAAACTTTAAAAGATAATGATGAAGAAATTAAGAAATATGGATCATTATTATATGATGAAGCTATGATGCTTGAAGGATTCGAAATTAAAGATAAGAAAGAATTTGTTAATAAATTAAATGAATTAATGATTAAAGCTTTAAATAAATAATCATTACTTATTTTTAAATAAATAAGTATATAAAGCATAGTTTGTCTCTCAACTATGCTTTTTTTATTAAAAACCCTTCTATTTTCACTTATTTTTAACAAAAATATTTTATATTTCTTTGTTTATTTGCTATTTTACAAGCAATTATTTATAAGTTTATAATTATTATATGTTTAGCGTATATAAGGAAGAAGGAAAAACATTAATTAAGAATGTTTATCAAGACACAGATGAATTTGAATTAGAAAGCGGAAGCTGGATTCATATTTCTAACCCGACTCAAGAAAACATTCAAAAAATAGCAAAATTAACTGGGATTGCTCCTAGTATGCTTTTGTGTTCATTAGATGATGAAGAAAGCGCAAGAATTGATGTTGATGATGGCGATACATTAATTGTTTTAGATACCCCTTATATTGAAGAAAACGAGGATTTAAGGGATCCTAGTTATTCAACTATTCCTTTTATTATCGCTTATAATCGTTCTTTTTATGTAACAATATGTAAAAAAGATACAGCATTAATTGATGAATTATTTAAAAGAGTAAAACTTGTCGAACCTCATAAACATGTTCGTTTAACACTTAATTTTATTTATCGTTTAGCTTCTACTTTTATTGTTTATTTAAGAAAAATTAATGCTCATACCGAGGTAATTGAAGTTAAATTAAGAAGTGCACAAAAAAATAAAGAATTATTAGAATTAATGGATTTAAATAAAACCCTTGTTTATTTCTCAACCGCTTTAAATTCTAATAAAGGAGTATTATCAAGACTATTAAAATCTCAAACATATAAAAAATTTGAAGATGATTTCGACTTAATGGAAGATACAGTTGTTGAAATGGATCAAGCTATTGAAATGTGTTCGATTTATCGTGATATTTTAGCTAATTTAATGGATGCATTTGCTTCAGTTATCAATAACAATATGAACGTAACAATGAAAACATTATCATTAGTTACAATTATTATTTCAATTCCAACACTTATATCTTCTATTTTTGGTATGAATGTTCTTGATATGCCATTAGCAGAACATAAATATGGCTTTTGGATTGTAATTGGCTTATCTTTAGGATTAACAATAATTGGTGCAATAATACTTATTTTAGTATTTAATAAAAATATTAATCGTAAAAAATAAGATAAAATTTTAATTTTCCTATTGTTTTCTCGCCTCTTTTTATAATGAAAAGAATATTTATTTATTTTTAGCACTCTTTACTTGCACCTGCTAAAATAAGGTTTATAATTAGTATCAATAGGAGGAAATTTTATGATTAAACCTTTAAATGAATATGTTTTACTTAAAAAAGAAAAAACTAATCAAGAAACAAAAGTAGGTGGAATTATTTTACCTAATAATAAAAAAGATAATGGAAACGTTGCAAATATTGTTGCTTTAGGAGATAAAGTTGAAAATAAAGCTTTAGAAGTTAATAAGAAAGTTATTTACAAAGAATATTCAACAACGTCCTATAAAGAAAATGAAGAAGAGTATCTTTTAATAAAAGAAGAAGATATTTTAGCGGTTATTGATTAATTGGAGGAAATTAATTATGGCAAAATGTGTTAAATATGGGAAAGATGCTAGAAGCAAAATGGTTAGAGGAGTAGATGTTTTAGCAGATACAGTTAAAATCACTCTTGGACCAAAAGGAAGAAATGTTGTTTTAGATAAAGGATATGGTTCTCCACTTATTACAAATGATGGTGTAACTATTGCAAAAGAAATAGAACTTGAAGATAACTTCATGAATATGGGTGCAAAACTTGTTTATGAAGTCGCAAATAAAACAAATGATACTGCAGGAGATGGTACAACAACTGCAACAGTTTTAGCTCAAGCAATGATTCATAGAGGAATCGATTATGTTAATAAAGGATCAAATCCAGTATTTTTAAGAGAAGGAATTGAAAAAGCAAGTAAAGCAGTCAGTGATTATTTACTTGAACATACTAAACTTATTGAAACATCTAAAGATATTGCAAGTGTTGCAACAATTTCTTCATCTAATAAAGAAATTGGTGAAGAAATTGCAAAAGCAATGGAACTTGTTGGAAGAAACGGTGTTATAAGTGTTGATGAATCTAAAGGTTTTGATACTGAACTTGAAGTTGTTAAAGGACTTCAATATGATAAAGGCTATGTTTCACCATACATGGTAACCGATAGAGATAAGATGGTTGCTGAACTTGAAGATGCATTTATTCTTGTTACAGATCAAAAAATAAACAATATTCAAGATATTCTTCCAGTGCTTCAAGAAGTTGTTGAATCCCATAAACCTTTATTAATTATTGCTGATGATATTGATAACGATGTAACTTCAACTTTAATTGTTAATAAATTAAGAGGAACATTTAATGTTGTTGCAACAAAAGCTCCAGAATTTGGTGATAATCAAAAGAATATCTTAGAAGATATTGCTATTTTAACAGGTGCTAAACTCTATTCTAAAGATTTAGGAATGGAACTTAAGAATTTAACTATTAATGATTTAGGTCGAGCTAAGAAGATTACTATAACTAAAGATAATACAACTATTATTGATGGTGAAGGTAATGAAGAAACAGTTAAAGAACGTATCAATGAACTTAATAATCAAGCTTTAAATTCAACAAGTGAATTTGATAAGAAAAAATATCAAGAAAGAGCTGCAAAACTTTCAGGAGGTGTTGCTTTAATTAAGGTTGGAGCAACAACTGAATCTGAATTAAAAGAAAAGAAGTTAAGAATTGAAGATGCATTAAATGCAACAAAAGCTGCAGTTAGTGAAGGTATTGTTGTTGGTGGTGGAGCTGCTTTAATTTCAGCTTTAAAAGCTTTAAGAAATACTTTAAAAGATACCAATCAAGATGTTCAAAAAGGTATCTCCATTGTTTTAGATAGTTTAACTGCTCCTTTATATCAAATTGCTGAAAATGCTGGATATAATGGTGATATGATTGTTGAAAAACAATTAAAACAAAAAGTTAATTTTGGTTTTGATGCTAAAAATGGTAAATGGGTTGATATGTTTAAAGAAGGAATTGTTGATCCAACCAAAGTTACAAGAAGTGCCTTATTAAATGCAAGCTCAATTTCTGCATTATTTATTACTACTGAAGCAGGGGTATCTGAAATTAAAAAAGATGAAAAGAATGATTCTTTAAATGATGTTGATGCTACAGGTATGTATTAATAAAATCGTTTAATTTTCTAATAAAAACCTTTTAAATCCTTATATTTTTGAAAATATAAGGATTTTTCTTTTGATATTTTTATCAAAGTTAAGTTTGTATTAATTTAACATTCAATAATAATTATTATTAAGATTAAAAATTAAAAAAAGTTTGCTAAACTCAATTATTTTTTAAAATTATTTTTATTTTACAATATTTTTACATCTCTTTTTTTACTTAAAAGTTTATTTTTAGTAAAATATAAATGCTATGAATACATGGAAGGGCTATTTATTAAATAATATGATTTATAATAGAGTATTATTATCTTTTATTGTATTTGGTTGTTTTTGCATAGTCTAAAATTGGAAGAAATATTTAAAATGGCTAAAACTGCAAAATTTTTATTAGGTGTTTTAAGCGTTGGAGCACTCGTTGCTACAGGTCTTGGTGCTTGGGTAATTAATGGTACATATACCCCTACAACAGATGATATTACACCAGAAGTCGTTACTGAAACTTCTTATCGTTCATTTAATATTGTTGCAACAAGAAAAGATTCTTCTGAAACATTTGTTTTTGATGCACCAGTTGAAATGGGCGGCAATGAACATTTATCAATCGATTATACTGTTAAAGCAGAAGGCGTTGATGGATTTGAACCTTATGGTTTTGATTGGGGTAAAGTTGCTACACAATATCAACCTACATTAAAAGTTGAATTAAAAGCTTATGAAGGAGAAACAGAACTTTCTTCAACTGATCCATTCTTTGATTATGTTAAATTACCAAAAGCTCAAACATTTACTTATACTGATTGGTTAACAGAAGAATATAAAGAAACAGGTAAACCAGTTACTGTATCAGTTGGTTGGAGTGATAAACTTGGAGCTAATCCACAAGTCGTTTGGGATAAATTAACAAGAGAAGAACAAGAAACTAACTTTGCTGCATTAGAAGAAGCATTAAATGGTGTTACATTTAAAGCTATTTTCTCAGCAAGTAATGAAGAAACTACTCCTGTTGAAGAAGTTACAGGTGATGTTAAATTAGAACCAACTGATGAAGTTGCTATAGCTAATTCATATTTAGAAGTTGCTAATACTAATGAAGATGGAAAAATCTTGGCTGGAGAACAAGATATTACTTTAAGTGTTGCAGATGGCTACGTTTTAAGTGGAGATTTAAATGTTACTATTGATGGAAATTCTACTGATACTATCAAATTAACAAAAGCTGAACCTTCTCAAGCTAAAAATCCTGAATTAACATATTCAAATGTTTATACTGGAACTTATGAATTTGAAGCTAACAAAACATATACATTTGATTGGAAAGTTGTTGAAGATGTTCCATCTGTAGTTGAAGTTGAATCTATTACATTAAATAAAACAGAACTTACTCTTGAAATTGGAGGAAGTGAAACTTTAAATGCTACTGTTTTACCAGATACAGCTACTGATAAAACTGTTACTTGGGAAAGCTCAAATAAAGAAGTTACTACTGTTGAAGATGGAGTAGTTACTGCTGTTGGAACTGGACAAGCTGCAATTACAGCTAAAGCTGGAGATCAAACCGCAACATGTGTTGTTACTGTTAATGAGCCAGCTACTGTAGAATATTTAACAATTGATCAAGTTAAAGAAACAGCAGAAGATGGTGAATGGGTTACTGTTAAAGGTGAAGTAGTAGCAACAATTGGAAATAGTGCTTACATTGCTGATAATACTAATGGTTTATATATTTATAACTTTTTAGATTTAAAACCTAACTGGACAATTGGTAAAGAATATCTTATTCATGGACAAGTTGATGTATATAATGGTTTATTCCAAGTTTCTGGTTTCAAGACTACTGGCAGTGATGAAATTTCTATTACAGAACTTGACGATGATACAATTACTCCTATGACACCAATTGAAATTGATGAAGAAGGATTCAAAGCTTTAAAAGACAGCGACGCTGGTAAAATGTATACATTTACAGCTGAATATGTTAGTGGAACACCTTCCCAAGGAGATGCTGTAAATACGACATGGAAAATCGGAGATACAGAAGTTACTTTAAGAACAGACAAAAATGATGAAAACGAAATTACCACTGAATTAGAAAAAGGTGCTTTATATAAAGTAACAACACCTTTAAGCTGGTTTAAAGGCGCTCAATTTGCTTTCCTTGGTGATGGAAGTAAACTCGAAAAATTGAGATTACATTAGAATCAATTGACTTAACAGCTACTGCAACCGAAATTAATGTTGGTGATACAACAAAGTTAAATGCTGATCTTTTACCAGTCGGTGCAACAGGTGATGTTGTTTATGAAATTACTGAAGGAAATGAATTTGCTACTCTTGAAGAAAATGTTTTAACCGGAAAAGCTGAAGGAACGGTTAAAGTAGTTGCTAAAGTTGGCGATATTACAAGCAATGAAGTTACAATTACAATAAATCCAGCTCCTACTGATGTAAAAAAAGCTGTATATAGTTTTGACAAAATGGAAACTTTAACTAATGATTCATGGACAAAAAGTCAAACTTTAACTACAGAGAACGCTGCAGAAATTTTGAATAAAGGCGCTCAAAGTAAAGAAGATATAGTAATTAGTGGTGTCACAACCGCTACAAAGGTTTACTACTCCTCAAGTTTTGAAAAGTCAGGTATTAAATTTTCTTCTAAATCAGAAGCTGGTGTTCTTACATTTGAAACAACCGTTGATGTAACAGAAATTACTATTGAAGCAATGAAGTGGGATCAAGATCCTGCATCTTATAATGTCTTAGATGCTAATTCAAAAATTGCTGGAACATATACATTTGATTCTACAGGAATGAAAACTGAAACATTTAAATTTACTGAGCCAACAAGCACTATAACAATTGAAGCAGCCAATGCTAGTGAATGTAGATTTGCTTTTTATGGTTTAACTTTCACTTATACAGCAGAATAATTTCTTATATATTCATCTTATGAAAAAACTACTTTTAGCTTTACTCATTTCGTGCTCACTTGTTGGAATAGGTTATTCTATTTGGCATTTAAGCACATCTAGTTATGAAGGAGATGTAGAGATTCTTCAACCTGAAAAGGGTGATAACTGGAATAACATTTAATAAAAAATATATTAATTTAACGAGAATATTTTATGAATAACTATGTTTTATCTATTATTTTAACTATTATTTCCTTAACTCTTATTTTAATTCTTTTATGGATTATTATTTCTGAAGAAGCTTCTTTCTATAAGAAAGGTCTTTCTTTAGGAAAAAGAGAAAAAGAGATTAATTCTAATATCTTATCAAAAGAAAATTTTAATCCTCTTCCAAAGAAATATGAGTTTTATAAAAGAGATAAACTAGTTCTTGTTCAATATTCTAATAAATCTTTATATCAAAATGATGAAAAGATAAAAGATAGTGATATCGAAGTTACTTATTTTTACCAAGAAAAACCTAAAAGTAAGATTAAACAAGGAATATATTTAACAATAAATATCATTCTTTCAATCTTACTTTTAGGTATGGTTACATTTAGTATTTATCTTCAAGTAAATAACAATATATTAATTGTTAATGGATCAAGCTATGTCACAATAAGAAGTGGATCTATGGCAACAAAAAATGAAGATAATACATATTTAGAAGAAAATAATTTAGATGATCAATTACCTTTATTTACTTTTATTAAATTAGATGTAATTGATGAAGCTAATAAAGATAATTTAGAACTTTATGATATTTGCGCATATCGAAATGAACAAAATAATTTAATAGTTCATCGTATTATTGATATTAGAGAAGTAAATGGAACAACTTATTATGAATTTAGAGGAGATGCTAATAGTGATAGTGATTACTTTTTAGTATCTAGTGATGATGTTTTATATACATATAGCGGATATTCTAATTTGCCATTAGGATATGTAGTAAGTTTTGTTTCTTCAATAATAGGGTGTATTACTATTCTTTATATTTTTATTTCATTCCTTCTTTTAGATTATTATGATTCGAAAAAAGAAAAATATTTAAAAGAATATACCTTATCTAGAATTAATGAGATGAATGAAATTAAAGATTACTCAATTGAATATGGATATCGAGTAATTAAGATTTATCAAGATTAATGGAATGAATAGTTAATTATTGTTGGAGGATAGAAAAGTGAAGAAAACTAATAAAATAATCTTAGGTCTTGTTAGCACTTTTTTACTTGCTGGAGTTGGATATGGTGCTTGGCAAGTAGTTGGAACTTATCAAGCAACAAGCGATAATATTTCTCCAATAATTGTTACTGATTCAGCTGACCGTAATTTTAAAGTTGAAGCAACAAGAGTTAATAATACAAACTTTGTTTTTGATTCTCCTGCTTCAAAAGGTGGTAAAGAAAATTTAACAGTTACTTATAATATAAAAGCTATTTCTAATCTTGAAGGATTTGATCCTTATAATTTTAATTGGAAAAATGTTGCAAGTGAGTATGTTCCTAATTTAACAATTGATATAAAAGCTATTAAAAATAATGTTGAATTATTAGAAGATAATCCATTCTTTAATTATATTGATTTACCTACATTTGAAAGCATTAGTGTAAATGAATGGTTAAATATTAATAATAAAGATAATGGTTATAATGTTGATATTACTTTAAGTTGGTCAAAAGAAAATTTAAATGGATTAAATCCAGAAATTGCTTGGCAAGATTTAAACGAAACTGAATATCAAACTAATTTTAATAATTTATTAGATGCAATAGACGGAGTTGGTTTTAAAATTTATTTTCTTGCTGGAAATACTTCTACCCTTCCTAGTGACCCTTTAACTGGTAATGTTTCTTTAATTCCAAGCGATAACCTTGCTAAAATCTATTCTTTTATTGAAATTTCTAATATGAATGAAGATGGAGAAATTATTGCTGGAACTCAAAATATTGATTTATATATTGATAAGAATTATGAATTAGATGGAGAATTAACTTTAACAATTGATTCTAATGAAAAAGTTAATTTAGAGCTAAAAGAATCTAGCTTAAGAATTAATAACGAAAATTATAATAGATTTACTGCTTCATATACTTTTGAAGAAAATAGAACATATAGCTTTGATTGGAAATTAAAAGAAATTATTCATACTTATAAATTTAATAATTAAGTTTATTCCTTTAAAAAGTAACTCTTATAAATATTAAAATAATCTTAAAATTAAATATACAAATATAGTCAATATATTATTTGTTATTTATTTTTTTTATCGCGCGGAGGAAGATTCATATGAAAAAGAAAATAAGTACCTTTCTATTAATATCTTTACTTACTTTTAGTGGAACAACTATAGCTTTATCTAGTTGTAATTCTGAAACAATTGGTGATTATGAAATTAGTTTAGATGTAGAAGACGGAGTAAGTGTTTTAATAACTGGAGGAAATCATAAAAACGCTGGTGATATCGTTTCTTTTAATGTTGTAGTTCCTGAAGGAAGAGATGTTGATACAGTTACAATTACTCCTGAAGTTACTCTTAATAAAAGTGAAAATAATTATTATTCCTTTGTTATGCCAAGTAGCAATGTAACAATCGCTGTTACGACAAAAGATGAGGTTTTAGATATCTCTAATGCTTTAAATAATTTAAAAAATAAAAAGATTGAAGTTAATCTTGAAGCTCATACAACTTATAGCGGAGAAGGGTATGAAGGCTATACTTTAGATGAAGAAATTAATATTTTCTTTGGTGAAACTTCTTATTCTGTTCAATCTACAATTCCAGAATATAATCAAGTAAACGAACCTGTTACAGTTTTTAAAAACACTGAGGGATATGCTGTTTATCAAGAAATAGGCTTAAATAATGAATTATTAGAGACTCCAATTCTTGATGGATATGATATTGAGTTTGATGGAAATTTTTCTAATCCTTTTAATGCTTTAACAACTGATAATTTTGTTTTAAATGGGAATTCATATGATTTAGTTAGCGATAATTGCATTTTAATTAGATCTTTATTGACTAATTCTGGAAGTGAAGAAGAACCTTTAGAGTTTAAATTTATTCCTAATGAAGATAATTCTTTATCTTTTACTTGTCTTGATGAAGTTGTTTCTTTTCAAGATATTTATTCTTATCAAACAGAATATGAAGGTACAATAACAATTACTGATAGGGTTGATGAAGTTATTACACCTTATACTCGAGAAGATTATCATGATAATCTTGAAGCTGCTTTAAACGAGGTAAAAAATGCTAATAATAACTTTACTTTTACTAGAACAATTAAAGATGCTGAAGGGGTGGATTTAGTTCTTGAAAATGTATTTAAAATGAATGATGGAGTTTTATTAATTGAAAATGATCCACGTAATGAAAATAAGAGCCACGGTTATGCAGTTTATGATGACAATAATTGGTATCCATTTGAAATAGAAAATAATGTTCCTGTTAGAACTGGAAGTAGTGATGGAACAAGTGAAGAAATTACTTATCTTCCAATGTTTAATATCTTTAATGAAGAGATATTTTATTCTGAAGAAGAAGGAGTTTATCAAATACAACAACCAGATTATTTTGGAATGTATGTTTCGGCTTATATTGTTCCTGGGGATGATTATCAAACAGTTATGGAATGTTATGACGGAAAAGGGGTTACATTCTATGTTCCAGATAATCACTTAACAGGATTTATGTTTAATCTATTAATTGATGGAGAAACCTATACTTATGAAGTTAAAATTTCTGATATTGGCACAACTTCAATTCCTTATGAGTTTTTAATAGAATCTGAAGAAACAGGTGATTTTGCTTGGTTAAATGATGTTATTGGAACTTGGTCTTCTGCAACGAATGATACAATACTTGTTATTAATTCTAGTAATGATATTACCTTAAATGGAGAACAAATAACTAATCTTACTACAGATGTGAATAGTTCTAATCAACATGTTCTTGATTTTTATGTTGGTGAAACTAACTATACAGCAACATTTAGTCAGTGGCAGGGAGAATATGATGAAGTATATTTATTTAATGTAACTGATGGAGGACAAGTTTCTTTATATAAAGATGCTTAATAAATATAAAAAAATATTCAAATAGTAAGGTTTTTATTGAAAAACCTTACTTTTTTTATATAATAAAGTTAATGGGGATGTAAAGGTCTCGACATTTATAGTTTGGCTTAGATTGCAGTCGATTGATCTCGTTAAAGATCAAACAAAAATATCTGGCAACAGAAATTATAACAACCTTGCATTTGCTGCTTAATTATTAGCAGGATTATTAAACTTTAAGCGAGGCGGGAAGTTATTAAGCATCTTCTCTTAATTGAACTTCCTGTTAATATTAAGAAGATATAATAAAGTTAATGATTATAGACTTTATCGAAACTTATAATCTCGTGATTTAAATTTAGTAAATATTTATAGAATCACTAAACTTAAAAATTTTACTAAACTGTAGATATCTTTGTGGGGCTGTTTATGGAACGGAGTTCGATTCTCCGCATCTCCACCATCTTATAACTAACATTTTGATACAATTAAAGGGTGTCAAAATTAGCGATATTTGCTCGAGAAATCGGGCATTTTTTTATTTTTGGCGTTTTGCTAGTAGATATAAATTGATTCGAACCTATAAATTTTCTAATTTTAGTTCTACTAGATAAACGATACCCCTACTAGAAAAACGTTAGACTACTAGAAAAACGAAACCCTACTAGATAAATGACACCCTTATGTTTTTGCTTCATTCTTTTTGAGAGTCAAAAGGGGCGTTGTAACAAGGCGTAAATAAAAAACTTATGTTGGTTTCATTACCTCTTTACATTGTGAAAGTCAAGTAAATGTGATATAATTTCCAAGTCAAATTTTAGAAAAAAGGTGATGCTTAATGATTATATCTTATGATGAGTTTTGCTCAATATTAAGTAAGAAAATTCAAGATGGCGAGGACTTCTATGTGTCTTTGCTTGAAAAAGTTATTGATAACCCTACTAGGTATTGTGGGCTGTTTAGATTATCCAATGCTAGAACTAAACTTATTCAGAATGTAACGCAAAGTAGGGAAATCAAATTTGGCGATATTATTGAGGAAATCTGCACTTTATACATTGATAAGCTGGGTTATAAAAACTTCAATAAACACTTAGGGAAAAATGAAAATGGCGATGATCTAAATGTAGATCAATATTTTACTGATGGTACTAATGTATTTTTGACCGAAATGAAAATACGTGATGATCACGATAGCACAAAGAAACGCGGCCAATATGATAATTTTAGAAAGAAAATATCTTTAGTTAGAAAACAGCATCCAAACGCTCATATTGATGCTTCAATGTGGTTCGTTGATCCAGGCCTTATTAAAAATAAAAACTATTATAGAGATGAAATGAGCAAGGAAAACTTTTCTAATGTCTCTTTACATTTATATTACGGAAGTGAGTTTTTTGCATCATTGAATAATGGAATGACTGTATGGAATGAACTTATAAGCCTTTTAAAAGAGTATCGTTTAGATAATGCTGATACTAACGTTGAGATACCTGATTTCGGGACAAGTGAGGAAATATATAATGCTCTACTTCATATATCTAGCAAGCATTGGAAAAAACTAAATTCTGAGCTAGAAGAAATTGTTCAACTTAGAGCTGAGTTATTTTCTAATGGTGATAATTTAGAAAAAGCATTGAAGAAAAGGCCTTTATAAGGTTGCTTAAAATTCGATTTAGAGTGATTAATTTATAGAGGTGATATTAATGGATTATATTAATAAAATTTTACAAGGAGATACTATACAAAAAATGCAGGAACTTCCTGAAAAGAGTTTCGATTTTTGTTTTGCTGATCCACCTTATTTCATGCAAATCGAAGAAGGCAAAAAACTATTTAGAGTAGAAGGTACTGAGTTTGATGGATGTGATGATGACTGGGATAAGTTTGCTTCGATGGATGCTTATAAAGAATTCACTAGAAAATGGTTATTTGAAGTAAGACGTTTGCTTAAAGATAACGGTGCAATTTGTGTTATTTCCGGAATGCAATCTATATATGAAATTGGATCCATTCTTAGAGAGTTAGGCTACTGGGTAATTAATGACATTATTTGGAAGAAGAGTAATCCGACACCTAATTTTGGCGGTACAAGATTGAATAATAGCCACGAAACACTAATTTGGGCAGCGAAAAGCAAAAAGTCAAAATTTACCTTTAATTACAAGACAGGAAAATATTTAAATGGCGGAAAACAAATGGGCTCAATCTGGGAATTTCCTGTTTGTTCGGGCAACGAAAGATTAAAGGATGAAAATGACAATAAACTTCATAATACGCAAAAACCTGAGGCCTTACTGTATAGAATTATTGCCTTGTTTACAGCCAAGGATGACTTAGTTTTAGATCCATTTGGCGGTACGATGACGACTGGTGCTGTTGCTAAGAAAATGGGTAGGAACTACACCATGATTGAACGCGATGAAACCTACATTAAATATGGACAAAAAAGACTTGATGGCGTTATTCCTGAAATAAGCGATGTAGAATTAGCGACTTTTGATATTAAGCCTTTAAAAGTATCGATGAAAGAAATGGTAAAAGCAGGATATTTTAGAATCGGTGAAAAGTTTTTTAATAAGCAAGGCGAATCAGCTGTATTAGCTGATGATTCCGGAAAGCTTACATATAATGGTGAAACAAAATCAATGCATGAAGTTGCGGCATTAATGATGGGGCAATCAAGACGAGTCAATGCTTTTGACTTTTTGATGGTTGAGAGAGACGGGTGTCGTGTTTCAATCAACGATGTTAGAGAAGATTATAGAAGACATTGTATGTCTACCCTTGAAAAAGAGGTGTAGTACAAGTGGAATATAATTTTAGTAAATTTTCTTCATCTCTTTTTGGTTTAAGGAGTGTCCTATTAGATGACAAATAGTAATAAACCAAAAACAAATTATGATGATGAAATAGACATAATAAACGAAGTTCATGAATTAGAGCCTAGCGAATGTTTTATTTTGTCAGACAGTGATGGAAGCAATAATTATTTAAAAACTGTTGCTGTTTTGAACACTTTATTGTCTAATGACTATCTTGAAAAGTGGAAAAACAATTCCTCATCTAATTTGCCTCCAGATTTTATCAATGAAAAAGACTCTTTAATGTTAGAAGTGATGAGGGTAGATGACCATTCACCTGATGGCAAAAAGAACCCCGTGCTTAGAAGAGAGAAGGAAATGCATAAAGAATTGGAGCAGTTAGGAATATTAAGAATGTTTCCTAATGCTCAAAAAGTTATATGCAATCCGGTCACTGATTTGCCAACCGATGAAGATCACAACTACAAGAATTATTACAAGAGTTTTCAAAGAACAATACGAAAACACGCTTCAAAAATAGAAACGTATAGAAGGAATTATCCTAATAAAGAGTTGATATTCTTAGTAATGGATGAAACTAGTGGCATTTATTTTGAAATTCAGAAGGAAATGTGTGGTAAACCGCATTTAGTTTTCTTCGATAACCGATTTGTATCTGAGTTTATAGGTAAAGATATAGACTATTTGATTTGGCTTATGCCATACAACTATTTTGAAACGATAGAAAGCCATGAACCGCTGCCTCATCTTGTTATATATGATGTGAAAAATCTAAAAAATAGCACTATGATGCAATATATCGACTACGATGAAAATAAAATGAAAAGTTGCGAATTATAGAATACGAGACTTGTCTTAGATGGCAGGTCTTTTTTTATAAATTATCGTTATAACCGTGATTTTTGCTATCTAGTACATTCTTCCAGTAAATTTCTCTTTCACGGATTTGTTCATTGTTGCTGTCTTGGTTGAGAAAAGTTTCTAAAATGCTGAATTGGAAATATTTAACAGCATAATCAGGATCATCTTTTATTAACTTAGTTAATTCTTTGTTACCACCAGTTCCGTTTGTATCAACATAAGTGCGCCATCTTTGCCAAATGCCTTCCTTTCCGTAGGTGCTTCCAACATAAAGTTTGCCATTAGAAGTATCGGTTATTAAATAAACGCAGTTAACGTTCCACAAGAGTTCACGCCAATTGTCAACTTTAGAATTTATGATGTCTTTGAGTTCTTTGAAAGGGATAGAAACATGGTCGTATCCTTCAAATTTTCTATCGACTCTTATGTATTTCTTTTCTAGTATTCTCACAACATCTATTGTTTCAATAAGAGAAGTGGATATCTTAGCTTGTTTTGGTCCTTGAATTTTTTGATATTGGATAATCAACCTTTCGGCAAAATTCTGGAATCTATCAATTGGTTTAAGGTTATAAATTTGATGTCCGTTATCGTAAGTAATAATCCCATCAACTTCAAAAGCTCCTAAAAATAGCCATTGATCATATTTTGAGTCTTTATCTAATCTAATGAATTGAAGACAATATTTAGTCCATATCGATCTAAAAGAAGTTTTTGAACCAGCAGTTTTGTGCCAAGAGATATGTTCCATTAAGCGAGTTCTATTTTGCTCAAATGAATAAATCCCTTCAGGATTAGCGTTATTCAAACATATAGTCCAATCTGCATATTCATCATTTGTTAAATTAATTATTTCATTCAGTTTAATTGCCATAAAATTACCTCCTATTTAAATAACTCAGGCACATTGATAAGTGCTTCTTTAGCTTGATTAACAACATCTTCATCTTTTAACTTCAATATTTCTTCCTTTTTGATTGTGAAAGTAGCAACAGAAGAAGGGGTGTTTAGATCAAGATACCCATGTGATTTTATATATTGGGCTTGTTCTCTTTCAAAACCACATTGTTGGAGCGTGATGATAATATCGTCAGTAGTTCCATACTCAACATATTCGTACCAGTCATTTGGAAATCTTCCGTCGATGTTATTAACTTTTTTATATTCTGTTGAGAATTCTCTGAAGTAATTTGAAATCTTAAAAAGAATAACCTTATCTAATGAATTCAAAGTATCGGCTATGACGTAGTTTTTATGCTGTACATCGTATTGATTATAGTATTCCTCGATTTTATGACTATTTAACCAAACTCCAGTATCAGGGTGTTTTTCTTTATACTCAATAGCGCTCCTGATGATATAAGCTAGATTATCACCTTGCATCCAATGAAGTAATAAGGTTGCATAATATCTGATATGAGTTAGTCGATAATTATATTTATCCCAATTTCCTAACGTTTTCTTCTCGTAAACTCGCCACTTGAAGATATCAGAAAGTTTTTCTAGGAAATTGACTATTTCGTTATAGCTAAAATGAGTGGTAGGGTATGAATTTCCATCGTTGATATAATCTCTTAGATTTCTATACTGATCCGGGGATATATCTATGCTTTTGTTATCAGGTTTATCCATTGACTTAATTGCATTTAATTCCTCAGACGAGAGTTCGTTTTTAAAAGATTCACTTACAGCAGACGAATTTCCGCTTTGAATGTCGTTTTTGAGAATAAGTTGGAATTTTCTCATTATCTCGAATTTATTAGCTGTTGTGTCATCAGGTTTAGACATGATTTCGTAATCTTCATGAACCAACGCTTTTACTATTCTTTGCTTATCTATTGGTCTAAGAACTTCATCGGCTGATAGTTGTTGTTCGGGTATATCGGTTTTTAGCAATTCGGAATATTTTTCAGGCGATTTATCCTTATCCGCTTCATCTTGAAGAGTTATCAAAAACACATTTCCAAATAAGTTGAATTTGATTCTTCCAACACGACCTATCAGATTTCTGAATGAAACTTCATCAAAGCTAGAAGTACCGGCTTTATAACTAGTTATAAATAGATTATCGGCAGGAAGATTGACGCCTTCGATCAAGGTAGAAGTGCAGAACAAATGGTTGATAACGCCGTCTTTATATAGTTTTTCTATTTGTGAGCGGATGTTAGCAGGCAAGTATCCTACGTGAAATGCAACGCCTTTTTTAATCATCTTCACAAGGAAATAGTCCTTATGTATTTCAGAAGCTATATCTTTAGATAATTTATCAAGTTCAGGATTGTTTTTATCGGGTAGGTTTTGGGCATAGTTTTTGGCAGCTTTCATCGTCTTGTCGATTGAAGAACAATAGATCAAGTTTTGTTTGTTTTTGCCGACTTCATCGATAATGGAGTTCAGGTTAATGGCTGAGCTTCGATTTCCGATTTGAATAAATTCTTTGGAAAAATCATTGAAAACTCTTATTAAGCCGCCATTTTTCAAATCAATAAGATATTTAATCTGACTAACCGGAGAGAAAGAGACGTGGATCTTGTTTTCTAAATTAGCATTTTTGATAAGCTTCAAATAAATCTCTGGATTTGGAATGTTTGGTGAGGAAAAGAAAATGTAGGGAAGTTGCTCACGAGATGATATTTTATCCAATAAATCATAATAAAGCGGGCTTCTGGTATCTTTGGATGAGAGTTTGTGTGCTTCATCAATGAAAAGATAATCGATTTTAAGATCCGGTTTGGTATTTATTAGATATAGCATTCTCTCAGGCGTCATTACGTATATGAATTTATGGGGAATGGTCAATGCCAAATCGCCAACTGCGGTTATTATTCGATAATCATTTGCAGTAAGATCGCTCGCCATATCTTCAATAATCGATTTTTTAACCTCACTAATTAAGGCTTTAGTAGGAACTATAATCGCATAGTTTTTATTAGAGCCTTTTTTGATTTGGTCTTTGATGAAGATGCGCATGACAAAAGACTTGCCCATGGAAGTAGGAGCTGAATAAGAGCAGCTTTCTTTTTGAAATGAATCGTAGATTTCCTTTTGCTCTGAAAAGAAGTGATCATTTTCGGTATTAGGAATTTTTAGCGAATCCATGATTACTTCGTTGGTGACGTCATCTAAAAAATCTCCGGTAGGAGTTAATTCATTACCTAGTCCTTTAAAATTCGTGCATGAAAGTAAGACATATCGTTTGGTATCTTCTATCTCTTTGTTTTTGGGATTTAATTTATCTAATAATGCCACTATCTGCTGAGCCCAAATTTTATGGTTTCCATCCATTGAATTGGATAAAATCTCTGCAGATCTCAATAAATCTTTGATTTTTTTGACTTCTAATTTCTCAATGTTACGGCCGAAAATATAACGAGTGTAATTTCGTAACAACTCATCATATAGTTCTAATAAATAATCATTCTTTGAAAGGTCGTCGAATAAATCCTCAAAGAAGCTCTTTTGTCTTGTTGTCGCCATTTCGATCACCTTAATACTTCGTCCATTATTTCAGAGGAGGCCCTTTCGGCGTCAGCAAGTGGAAGAGCGAAGAAATAGAAAGGATAAGTATCAAGTCCCATTGATTTGATTTTATCTTCGATGTAAGGAATAGCCTGCTCAATTTCCTTGTTTATCAATTCGCATACTTCTTTTTTGATTTGATATTTATTGTTCGTTTCTATCGAGGAAAGATCTACAGAATAGGAAAAAAATATGCCAAACGAATTAATTTTAGGGATTGATGTATTTCTATCAGGAATTAAAACACTTTTTAGATAAGCTTTGGTATCTTCGTTAAAGCTATTGCCATAATGAAAGATATTGTTATGGATATGCCTTCTCATTTCTGATTCGTTTTTATCAATATATGAAGCTATTTCCAAAACATTATCAATAGCAGTAGTTATGGAGTTATTAACGTTTGAAGATCCGAAAACAAGCTGGTTGGCATAACCTTCCACGCTTCCGTAGGGCAACAAATAAATGCCGGATACTTTTGATATTTTATCACCTGATAATTTATGTTCTAATTCATACGCCGAGAATATCTTAGGAGCATGAAGCACCGACTCCATGAATGTATATGTCATTACTTGTGAAAAGGCTTCGTTTTTGTCTTTTATCCTAGCCCTTATTTCTCTTATTGCATAATGACCTAAAGTAAAAGGATTTCCCTCTGCTTTCGACTCAGCGACGTAGTTTCGTGAGCGAACATAGGCACCGATATTTTCTATTATGAAATCGCTAAGACTTTGAGTTTCGAATCCTTCTTTTTTGTATATATCCAAAACATAAACTTTGAATCTATTTGTATTACTGATATTCAAAGAATAGGCATTTGGATTTACTTCCTCAAAAATTCTGTTAAAAGTTTTCGTAAATAATGTTTTTTCGAGTGGAGTGGAAACATCCTCTTCTTTATTTACTATTTTTATTTTGCCTATCTTGTCATCCTTGATAAATGTTTCAACATATTTCTTGGGTAGAAGTTCCTCGCCTTCGAATTTGTCGTTAGGTTGACCTATTGTTTCTTTAACTAGACATGCAAGCAATCTAGCTAGAAATATAACATTGTCGTTTATTATCGATTCTTTTCTGCAATCATCCACAGCAAATGTTTTTGTAGGCGAAATAGTCGTATCGGATTCCAAAATGCTTTTAATAGCCAAAATAAGAGGCTTTAGCATTGTTTGGCTTAGAGCAGGAATTAGATTAGATAAGTAATTTTGAGTCAATTCATTTACTGATAGTTTGTTTATTATTTCTTGAACATATCCGCTTGGAGTGAATTGACCTTTAGCAAGTTTGCCAACATCCCCAGAGTCTATTGAAACGCCACTCTCGTCATTAGGGTTAACGAGCGCAGCATAAAGTTTGACTTGGCTACCAAGCCTTCCAGATTTTTTCAGTTTGATTTCGTCTAATAACGCAAAGAGATTACCGAATCGGAATCTGTACATTGTATTCCTTCTTTCAATTCAAATTTACTTGTCAAGCAAGTTTTAATAAATTCCTATTTCTAATTATAACATAAGTGTTTTTTTAAGTCTTTAAATGCCTGTATTTATTCGATAAACAGCGCATTTTTGGACTTATTTTTTTATACCCAAAAAGATACCCAAGAATGACCCAAGTTGGACCAAAGAATATAAAAAAATCCCGATTTATACTTTAACCATAAGCTAGACGTAGCTTAACAATTCCGCCTTGATTCTAGATAACCGTTCGGGTGGAGAAGGGTATGTAGACGAGAAAACTTAACGGTGATGTTGCTCCGATACTTGGAACAACAAATTGTTTACTAAGTTCAACAAACGTGGCACAAGCCATAACAACTCTTTTGGTGGGAGAGACGAAAGAACACCGACAACCCTCGAGGAGTGGACTCTCGACGAGAAGCGATTCGAAGAGAGGCTTCATTACTACGAGAGGATGCAATACCACTGCACTATCATCGGCTCACGTGGCTTTGAGATCAAGTGCAAGAAGGATTGCTCCAAGTGCTCCTACTTTTGGTCTAAGAAGCCAAACAAGGTCTCAATCGATCAATTGGCAGAAACTGGCATTGAACTTGCTTCTAGCGATGAAGGTCCAAGTGCCTATGCCGAGCGAATGGAAAAGGAAGAGAAGGTCAATGAAGCCATAGACTCCTTACCATCAGAAGATTTGAAAGTCGTAGCTCGTATGTTTGCTGATTCTTGTTCTTTTAGTGAGATTGGTCGCGCTTTAGGAATATCAAAGCAAGCCGCTCATAAGAAATGGGAAAAAGCTAAAGAACTGCTTAGAGCGAAACTGCAGGGGTACTGGGATTCAATCAATTCATAGATACAACACGTATCTTGGTTGACGACCACTATCCAAAACCTCCTTAGGTTATGAAGGCGGTAGATGCTCGAATTCAACAACCGGTGGGCATCTAGAACCTTCACTAATCAATAGGAGGAACCATATGGAAGAAAGCAAACAAGAAAAACTACTCAATGCCATTTTCGGGACTGAACCTAAACCTAAATCGATTCGTTTCTCATTGAATCTTGAAGACGTCGTTGTTGATGTCGCCATCAAGAAAAACAAAAAGAATGAAGTCAAAGGTTGTCAAAGTTCTTGCTTAGGTGGCTGCAAATGCGGAGGAAGAAAATGATGAACTATTTTAAATGCAAACCTTCCTATGCAAACGAGGAAGAGGATTGGAACGCTTGGCGTGATGAAGAACTTATCCGCGATGCATATGAAGAAGAAAAAGAGGTAATAAAAGATGAATCAAAAGATTAGCGAGCTTCTTTTAGAGGCTAAAAACAAAATTGATGAGGCTTTAAATCTTTTTAATAATAATAAGCAAAAAGAAGAAAAGAAGCCGATTACTTTAGATGAAATCCGTGCAGAACTCACGACTTTTGCAAGAAAAGGGTTCACTAAAGAAATAAGAGACATAATCGTAGGTTTTGGTGCTAATAAACTATCTGAGCTTAAACCAGAACACTATGAAGAAGTCTTAAATCGAATGAGGGACATTGCTAATGGAAGATAAAAAGCAACATTGTCTTTTAGGCGGTTCTTCAGCTGAAAGATGGATTAATTGTCCACCTAGTGCAAGGCTTACAGAAGATATGGAAGATGTGACTTCTATCTTTGCTGAAGAAGGATCAAATGCCCATTCACTTGCCGAATATAAACTTAATAAAGCACTAGGAAATAATATCGAATATCCAAAACTTACAATCTTTAACAAAGAAATGGATGAATATACCGACTCTTATGTTTCATTTGTTTTAGAGCAAATTGAAGCTTTAAAAGAAGAAGATAGCGGTAATGCTCCTTATGTCATGGTTGAACACCAAGTTTCATATGACAAATGGGTAAGAGATAGTTATGGCACGATAGATTTCTTGGCAGCTAACAACAAAACACTTCATATTATTGACCTGAAATACGGACTCGGTGTGAAAGTAGATGCTACTGAAAACTCACAGCTTAAAATCTATGCTTTAGGTGCTATTCAAGAACTTGATTGCTTATATGATTTTGAAAAGATAATTCTAACAATCTATCAACCAAGAATAGGAAATGTATCTACTTGGGAAACGACCAAAAACGAGCTACTTAAATGGGCAGAAGATGTACTTAAACCAGCAGCTGATTTAGCTGATAAAGGCGAAGGCATATTCAGAAGTGGACCATGGTGCAAGTTCTGTAAGGCTAAGGCAATATGCAAAGAAAGAAGCAAAGTTGCACTTGAAATCTTAAATCAAGAGTTCAGGAATCCTGCTTTACTTAGCGATAACGAGATTGAAGAGATCCTTCTTAAAGCAGACGACATTTCTTCATATCTAAATGACATCAAGGACTTTGCTGTTGCAAAAGCACTCGATGGCAAGAAGTGGATTAACTTCAAGCTAGTCGAAGGCAGGAGCACTAGAAAATTTACGGATGAGGGAAGCGTCATAAATGTCTTAAAAGAAAATAACATTAATCCATATGACACTAAGCTTCGTTCGATAACCGATATTGAAAAAGAGCTAGGCAAAGCCAAATTTAAAACTTTACTAGATAACTTTGTAAACAAGCCACAAGGAAAACCAACGCTTGTTTTAAGAAGTGATAAAAGAGAAGAACTAAACCTAGCAAATACTGATTTTGATGTATTCAAGGAGGAAAAATAATTTATGAATAATCAATCAACAAAAGTAGTAACTGGACCTAATACAAGATGGTCATTCGTTCATGTTTTTAAGCCTTATGATCCAAACGGAAATGAGGCTAATGCTAAATATAGTTTGTGTTTAATCATTCCAAAAGATGATGAACAAACTATTAATGCTATTAAAGAAGCTATCAAACTTGCTTATAAAGAAGGTGAAGCAAGACTCAAAGGAAATAATGGAAAACTCCCTACTCTTGAATCTTTAAGAATTCCTCTTCATGATGGCGACCTTGAAAAGCAAGGTGAAGAAATCTATCAAAATGCTTTTTACATTAATGCTAAAACAAATAAGAAACCTGGCATTGTTGATAAATATCTAAGAGAAATCTCTAATGAAGAAGAGGTCTATAGTGGTTGCTATGGTAGAGCATCAATTACATTTTATGCCTATAACTCCAATGGAAACAAAGGCATCGCATGTTCTTTAAATAACCTTCAGAAAATTAAAGATGGCGAAAGACTATCTGGTAGAGCAAGTGCTAGATCAGACTTTAAAGGCTTTGAAACTGATGTCTTTGATGACGAAGATATACTCTTCTAATTCATCAAATTATAAGGGTGGTAGGAGGCTGACTCTTATCGCCCTTATTTCCTTATGAAAGGAGTGCATAGCAAATGAAGAATTTAATTATTGATATAGAAACTTATTCTAGTGAAGATATCTCGAAATGTGGTGTTTATAAGTATGTTGAAGCCAATGACTTTGAAATTCTTTTATTTGGATATAGTGTAGATTTCGGTGAAGTTAGAGCAGTTGATTTAGCTAGAGGCGAGGTAATACCTCTAGAAATAATAGAAGCAATTAAAAATGATGATGTTTTTAAGTGGGCTCATAATGCGTCGTTTGAAAGGGTCTGTCTTTCGATATATCTAGGCTTACCTATTCACACTTATTTAGATCCTTTTTCATGGCGCTGTTCGATGGTATATGCCTCTTGTTTATCTCTTCCAAAGTCACTTAAAGACTTAGGGTATATTCTAAAACTCGATAAGCAAAAGCTAGAAGAAGGGAAAGAGCTAATTAAGTATTTTAGCGTTCCTTGTAAACCAACAAAATCCAATAACTATAGGACTAGGAACTTGCCTAGCGATGATCTAATAAGATGGGAGACCTTTAAGGCTTATAACAAGCGTGATGTTGAAACTGAATGTGAGATTATTAAAAGGTTAGAGTCACACTCTCTAGTAAGCACAATTTGGATGGAATATAGCGAAAGTGAATCCATTAATGATAGAGGAGTCTTAATAGACGAAAAACTAGTAAATAATGCCATTGATATTTCCGATAAAACTACATTAATTCTTAAAAATACCCTGCAAAAGTTAACTAATTTAGAAAATCCAAATTCAGTGATGCAACTTAAAAATTGGTTAAAAGAACAAGGATTAGAAGTAGAAGACTTAGGTAAGAAAAATGTTCAAAACATTATAAAGAATGCTCCAAGTGAGCTTATCAATTTAGTTCTTGCTTTAAGGCTTCAGACATCCAAATCTTCAATTAAAAAATATGAGGCTATTAAAAACTGCAAATGTTCAGATAGTAGAGTAAGAGGTATGTTTCAGTTTGTTGGTGCCACGCGCACTGGCCGATATGCTTCTAAATTTGTCCAGCTTCAAAACTTAAGACAAAATCATTTATCAAACTTAT
>CALVHN010000005.1 GCA_944327845.1 uncultured Bacilli bacterium | reverse complement strand
CTGCTGCCTCCCGTAGGAGTATGGACCGTGTCTCAGTTCCATTGTGGCCGATCACCCTCTCAGGTCGGCTACTGATCATCGCCTTGGTGGGCTATTATCTCACCAACTAGCTAATCAGACGCAGGCTCATCAATCAGCGAAGCCGAAGCTCCTTTTACAATAAACATTTCAGAATATTGCGTATTACGGTATTAGCCAAAGTTTCCTCTGGGTATCCCCAACTGAAAGGTAGATTACCAACGTGTTACTCACCCGTTCGCCGCTAGGTAGCAAGCTACCTCGCTCGACTTGCATGTATTAGGCACGCCGCCAGCGTTCATCCTGAGCCAGGATCAAACTCTCAAAAAGTTTTATCTTGTTTCAAAATTATTCTGGTTTAAATATTTAAAATTTAAATTAATTGACGTTGTGTTTGTTGTACATCTATCTAGTTTTCAAAGATCTCTTGCGTGTCAGTTTCTCACTGTTTTAGAAGGAATTTTCTTATTCCCTCAAACACGCGCTTAATTAGTTTACTCTCGTTTAGAAGTCGTGTCAACATTTATTTTAATTTTTTTAACAATTTTTTTAAATGTTTTCTTAATACAAACATTAATTTTATATTAAGTCCGGCCCGTAACGTGAGCATGAATAAGTATATCAAAGCCAGTTATCTGTGACAATAGTTTTTTTAATTTTTTTTATAATTTTTTATGTTAAATTTTTGGCCAGATTTTTATATATATAATATATAAGATAAATAGTAAAAAAGTGGCCTTAAGCCACTCTTAAATTAATATAAACTTAATATTTATTTTTAATTACGATTACTTGCTGCAAATAAAGCAATAAATTTTAAAAGATAAAGGAATATTAAAACAAAGTCACTATATAAAGTATAAGCACAAGTAATTGCTAATGATTTTGAAATAACAGGATCATTAACAGCAGCAAGTTTTTTCATTTTAAATGTATCAATTACAACCATTAAAATCATATAACCAACTAAACAAATTTCAATAATTAAATATATCCAGCTATAAGCTTCAAAAGCTCCACTTCCACCAAGGAAGGTGAAAGGTAATATACATAAATTAACAATTGATAATAAACCAACAACTAAAATTAATCCTGTAACAATTGTCACTAAAAGTCCAAGTTTTTTACCTTTCATAAAATAGCCTATTAAAGATACTCCTAAAAAGATAAAAGCTGTGACTAAAAAAGTTAATCCTAAAACAACAGGATCATTTATATAATAAACAAAAGAAGAAGCGAATATTCCCCAAACTGTGGCATATATTATTAATAAGAATAAAGAATTAGTATTTCTTACAGCTTTAATATTCATTACAAAAGTTAAAATTATTAAAGCGATTGATGAAATAATAATAATTGTGTTATAAGTCATTAAACTTGCAGCAGCATTAATGTCCCATAAATAACTAAATAAATAGCTAAATCCAATTGCAACAACACCAGTTATTGCAAGAGCAAGAGCCATATAAGTATAAACCTTACCAATAAATCCTTCTTTGAGGGTAGGCTTAACTTGTTCTTCATTTAAATAAGTTTCCATAAATACCTCCTAATAAATTGACTAAATAGTAAATTTATAAAATAATTATAAATTATTTATATTTTTAGACAATATACAAAAAAGAAAAAGAGATGGATCATCTCCATCTCAAAGTAATAATTAATTTTTATAATAAGTTTGTAAGCAATTCTTTATAAGAATCAACTTTTAAACTTGCTCCACCAACTAAAGCACCATCAACATCAGGTTGGGACAAATATTCAGCAATATTATTAGGTTTTACACTTCCGCCATATAATATACGAATATTATTTGAAGCATCTTCATCATATAAATCCTTTATAATATTACGAATAAATTTACACATATCTTCAGCGATTTCTTTAGAAGCGGATTTACCTGTTCCAATCGCCCAAATTGGTTCATATGCAATGACTACTTTTTCTGCATCAAGCTTAGTTAAATCTTTAAAACCTTCAACAATTTGAGTTTTAACAAAATCTTTTGTTTTACCTTCTTCATATGTTTTTAAAGATTCTCCACAACAATAAACAGGAGTCATCTCATTTTTTAATAATGCTTTAATTTTCAAATTACATTTAGTTGAAGTTTCATTATCGTATTCTCTTCTTTCTGAATGTCCAATAATTGATAAATTAATACCTATTTCTTTTAACATTTCACAAGAAATTTCACCAGTAAAGGCACCTTTTTCAAGATAATGACAATTTTGAGCACCAACTATTAAAGAATCTCCAACAATATTTTTAACATCAATTAAATCGATAAATGGAGCACAAACTCCTAAATCAATATTATTTTTTTTAGCGATATCACCTAAAGATTTTGCTTCATTAGCAAATTCTTTAGCTTCAGCAACTGTTTTATTCATTTTCCAGTTGCCTAAAAGAAATTTCTTTCTCATTTTATCCAATAACATCAATTCCTGGAAGATGTCCATCATTTTCAATCATTTCAAGAGAAGCTCCACCACCTGTTGAAACATGTGAGAATTTATCTGCATAACCAAATTCTTTAGCTGCTGCAGCACTATCTCCTCCACCAATAACTGAAAAAGCGTTTTTATTATCGGTAATAGCTTTACAAATAGCGATTGTTCCAGCTTGGAATTGTTCTTTTTCAAAAACACCAACTGGTCCATTCCAGAAAATTAATTTAGCTTTTTTAATTTCTTCTGTATAAAGTTTAATTGTATTAGGACCAACATCAAATCCTTCAAATCCATCAGGAATACCTGCAGTATTTGAATTAACATCAGTAACAACAGTTTGAATATTTACTGGATTATCAAAACTATCAGCAACTACGCTATCAACAGGTAAAATGACTTTGCCAGAAGCATAGCAATTTCGTGCATATTCTAATTGATCATCTTCACAAGGAGAAGTTCCAATATTTTTACCTAAAGCTTTAAAGAAAGTATAGGCCATAGCTCCACCAATTAAAATTTTGTCACATTTTTTAAGTAAAGAATCGATAACTTTAATTTTATCTGAAACTTTAAATCCACCTAAAATAGCAACATAAGGATGGGTTGTAGCTTTAACGCAAGCACCTAAATTTTTAACTTCTTTTTCCATTAAATATCCAAGTGCAACTTCTTTTCCTTCTGCTTTTAAAATTTCAGGAACACCAAAAGTTGAAGCATGTGCACGGTGTGCACTACCAAAAGCATCCATTACAAAAACATCAAAATTTGATGCCCAGTCTTTGCTTAATTCAGGGTTATTTTTTTCTTCACCTTTTTCGTAACGAGTATTTTGAACAAGTAAAACTTCACCATCTTTTAAAGCATTAATTGCTTTTGTTAATTCTTCACCTCTTGTTGCATTAGTAAAGAAAACATTAGTCCCATTTAATAATTCTTTTAAACGAGGAAAAACAAATTCCATATTGTTTTTAGCTTTTTGTTTTTCAATTTCAGCATCATCAACCTTTCCCCATTTAATTTTACCTAAATGTGAAAAAAGTACGATTCTGCCGTGTTTTTTAATTAATTCTTTGATTGTAGGTAAAGCAGAAACAATACGGTTATCATCTCTAATTTCTTTACCATTAAGTGGAACGTTAAAGTCAACTCTGACCATTACTTTTTTTCCACTTAAATCATGTAATTCGTCGATTGTGTGCATAAATTTCCTTTCAAAGTTATTAAAAAGGCTTAAGATATTAAATACCTTAAGCCTATATTTTTTAAAAAATTAATTTAATTCTGCAAAGTATTTAATAGTTCTAACCATTTGTGAGGTATAAGAATTTTCATTATCATACCAAGCAACAACTTGAACTTGATAAGTATTATCATCAACTTTACTAACCATAGTTTGTGTTGCATCAAAGATTGAACCAAATCTACTTCCGATGACATCGCTTGAAACGATTGGATCATCAGTGTAACCATAGCTTGCAGAAGTATGGTTTTTCATATAATCATTAATTGCATCAACTGTAATATCTTTGCCTTTAACTAATGCAACAAGAATTGTTGTTGAACCAGTTTTTACAGGAACTCTTTGAGCTGAACCAATTAATTTACCATTTAATTCAGGAATAACTAAACCAATTGCTTTAGCTGCACCAGTTGAATTAGGAACGATATTAACAGCAGCAGCTCTAGCTCTTCTTAAATCACCTTTTCTATGTGGTCCATCTAAAACCATTTGGTCACCAGTATAAGCATGAACTGTTGTCATAATACCAGAAACAATTGGGCTAAAATCATTTAAGCATTTTGCCATTGGTGCTAAGCAGTTTGTTGTACAGCTTGCAGCTGAGATAATTTGATCATCTTTTGTTAAAATGTTTTCATTAACACTAAAAACAATTGTCTTAAGATCATTTCCAGCAGGAGCAGAAATAACTACTTTTTTAGCTCCAGCATTGATGTGAGCCATTGCTTTTTCTTTCTTTGTATAAAAACCTGTACATTCAAGAACAACATCAACATTAAGTTCTTTCCAAGGAAGTTTGCTTGCGTCTGGTTCCTTATAAATTTCAATTTCTTTACCATCAACAACGATTGATGATTCTTTAGCTTCTACTTTATCAGCTAATGCATATCTACCTTGAGCTGAATCATATTTAAGTAAATGAGCTAACATTTTTGGATCAGTTAAATCATTGATAGCGACAATTTCATAACCTTCAGCATTAAACATTTGTCTGAAAGCAAGTCTACCAATTCTACCAAATCCGTTAATTGCAACTTTTATTGCCATATATATTTCCTCCTAGAAATTAAACAATTAATATTATAAATATTAATTACATTTTTTTAAAGAGATTTTATTTTTTATATTCAGTATAAAAATACTGAATTAAATTAAAAGACATTAAACTTCTTTTTCTATATTATATATATGAGGTAAAAATTTATGGATCAATTAGATACTTTTTTAAAATTAATTAACACTTCTTATTCCCAATTTCATGTTATTGATAACGTTAAACAATTGCTTTTAGATAACGGTTTTATCGAAGTTTTTGACAATAACTTGAATTATTTAGAAAAAGGAAAAAATTACTTTTTAACAAGGAACGATTCTTCTATTATTGCTTTTAAAATTCCTAAAGAAATTAATAATATTTCTTTTTTACTTAGTGCAAGTCATTCTGATTCACCAACTTTTAAATTAAAACCAAATCCATTAATTAATAAAGATAACTATTTGCAATTAAACGTTGAACCTTATGGTGGAGGAATTTATTCTACTTGGCTTGACAAACCTTTATCAATTGCTGGAAGAGTTATAGTAAAAAACAACATTAAAATTGAAACAAAATTGCTTAATATAAATAAGGATTTATTAATAATCCCTAATTTATGTATTCATTTTAATCGCAATATCAATCAAGGCTATGCTTATAACCCAAGTAAAGATTTAATTCCAATTCTCGGACTAAACGATGTTTTTTGCTTTAACTTTAAGAAATTTTTATTAGATGCGTTACACTTAGACTTTAAAACACATGAGGTTCTTTCTTTTGACTTATATCTTTATTTAAGAGAGGAAGCAAAAATTATTGGATTAAATAGTGATTTTATCGGTAGTCCAAAATTAGATAATTTAGCTAGTGTTTATTCAATGCTCATTGGATTTTTAAATTCAAAAAACGATGATCAAATCACAGTTTATTCTGTTTTTGATAATGAAGAAGTTGGAAGTTTAACTAGACAAGGAGCAAATTCAACATTTTTAAAGGACACATTAAAAAGAATTGTTAATTTATTAAATGGTAATGAAATAGATTATATTAACGCTATTCAAAAATCATTTTTAATAAGTGTTGATAATGCTCACGCAACTCATCCAAATTATTTAGAATATCAAGATCAAACAAGCCCAGTCGTTCTTAATAAAGGAATTGCAATTAAATATAATGCAAATCAATCTTATACAAGCGATGGATTTTCTTCTTCAATTTTAAAATATGTCTTTGAAAAAGCTCATTTAGAATATCAAGAATTTACTAATCGAAGCGATTTAAGAGGTGGATCAACTTTAGGAAATATTTCAAATTCTGAAGTAAGTATTTTAAGTGCTGACATTGGTATTCCTCAACTTGCAATGCATAGTTCTTTTGAACTTTGTGGTCAAAAAGATCTTTTTGACTTAATGAAATTTAGCCAAGTATTCTATTCTACATTCATTAATATTCACGAAAATAAGGTCATATTTAAATAAAAACCTTGCAAAACTCAATTATTTTTATAAATTTTATTTTTTCATTAACAATTTAGTCAAAAAATCTTGATTTTTTTATAAACTCATTTATATTATTAACATGGCAAAAGAAAATTTCGGAAATTACGTTAAAAGCTTAAGAAAAGCCTTATGTATGTCGCAAAGCGATCTTGGCAATTGCTTACATTGCTCTTTTCAAGCTATAAGTAGATACGAATCAAATACAATAGATATAGATTTATCTTTTTTAGGAATTCTAGCCCGCTCTTTGAAAGTTGATTTAACTTCTTTTATCAATCAAAAAAATGAAAAAAATAACGATGATTGTGATCATTACATATTTGATAGTGAAAAATTTGCCTCAACCTTAATTTATTTAAGAAATGAAAAGCATCTTTCACAAAAAGAAATGGCAAAAATAGTTAACATCTCAAATAATAAAATTTCTAAGTGGGAAAATAATTCTTCCTTACCAACTATTGATGAATTTAAAAAGCTTAAATCTTTCTTTGATTTATCTTATGAAGATTTATATTTTGCTAAATTTAATTTAGTTCAATTTGATAATCATAAACAATATAAGAAAAGAAGATTATTTACTCTTGCACTTTCCTCTTGTTAATTTTTTTAAAAAATATCTTAAATTAGCAAGGTTTTTATATTTAAATAAAGAAAAAAGGACTTATTAAGAATTAAATAAGTCCTTTTAATTTAAGATTAAAACAAGATTTATTCTGCTTCAACTGGTGCAGTAACATTAACTTTTGTTTTAATTGATTGTCCACGATAAGAAATAGTAATTTCTTTTTCACCTTCAGTTGAACTATCAAAACCACTAACCATAGTTCTAACTATTTTTTGAGTAGATGTAGAACCATCGCTCCATTTAACATTTAAACTACCATCATTATTAAACTCTTCATCAACTTGGTAATCAGCTTTAAATCCTTCGTTAATGCTAATTTCTTCAACAGTTGGAGCTTTAATATCTTCTGTTTCGCTATATTTTTTAATATCAAGTTTAACATTATCGAAGTTTGGAGCACCTAATCCAGTACTTACATCTTTTTCAACAATTACTTTAATAGATAAAGTATTAATGCCTTTTTTGAAATTAACATTTTTAATAGTTAAATCGCTCATATTAAAGTAATTTTTCATATTAACAAGTCCAGGTAAAACACCATCAGCTTTAATAACTTCACCATTTAATGAAATTTCAATAACTTCATCAAGGAACATATCCCAAATTCCAACATTTCCTTTAGCAACTGAAGGAGCCATTCTAAAGATTAAATCTCCATAAGCATTTCCGGAACTTAAGAAATTAGCTGTAATTGATAAATTCAATGTTCCATTATCTTGACATAAATTTCTTAAACCAACAACGACATTACCATTAGGATCTTTACTATTTCCATCAGTAAATAATTTTTTGTAATTCTCTTCAGTTAAAGCATTTTTATATTCGTAAAGATCAAAATCAGTTTCAGCTTCTAATGTAGCAACACTAACACCATTAATTAACGATTTTAAAGCTTGAACAGAAATTGTAACCTTAATTTCTTTACCTTTATAAGTAATAGTTATTTCTTTATTACCAGGAGTTGAAGTATCAAAGCCTTTTACCATTTCAGGAGTAACATCAATTGTTTCATTGTATCCATCATAAGTTGCAATAAGTTTTCCACCTTTAAATACTTCGCTTTGTAAGTAATTAGTTTGGAAATTCTCTTCAAGTTTAATCTCATTTGGAACAACTTCTGGAAGAGGATCATTAGAATATTCATCAATTTGGAATACAAAATAATCGAAGTTAACAGCACGAACGCCAGAAAAAGAAGTATCAACCTTTGATTCAATTGTCCAAGTATGCATACCAGGAGTAATTAAGAAATCATAAACATATGTATCTTGTAAATTCATATAATCTTTATATTCACATCCAGGAAATACTGCATTATCTCCAAATAAAACTTGATTACCATCAAGATACATTGCCATTAAATCATCAAGCTTAGCATCTTTCATTACTAAACCATCCCAGTTGGAAGATGAACCACGTAATAAAATATTACCTCTAGCATATGCTTCACTTTTAATTGTGTATTTAATTTCATTACCAATAACAGATAAATTTTTAATAACACTTGTATCACTTGCAGGTTTTCCAGCATTTGGTCCAGCACCATGAGTTGGAGCAGTATCAATTATTTCAGCATTAGATGATGAAGAAGTAGCATTTGATAAATCAGCAGCTTCAGCTTCAAGTTTATATTCGCCAGTCTTATTTATTTCAACATCAGCTTTTTCAAATATACTTAATGTAACTGAATCTGAGACAGTTTCATCAAAATATGATGTACAAGTAATAGTGACAGTACCTTGTTTTTTAAAAGTAATATATCCAGTTGTTGATGCAGTAGCAATTGTTGAATCACTACTCTTCCATTTAACTCTTTGAGGAACGACCTCACTATTTCCTTCAACTAAAGCTTTTAATTTAATTGAACCTAATTGGAATCTAATTTCTTTAGTATCACCAATATCTTGATCTTCATATAAGATAGTAATTTTTGAAACGTCATAATTCTCTTCAGGTTGAGTATCTTGAGGCTTGGTATTATCTTGACATGAAGTCAAGGATAATACACCACCTAAACTAATTATAGATAATAGAGAAACTAATAATTTAACTTTTTTCATTGCTAATCCTCCATATTTTATTCATTATCTTCTTTCTTTTTTGTTGGAATTACATTAAATAAATTAACAGCTAATAATGCAATTGAAGCAACAGTTAAACCAACTAAAACGCCATCCATGCTATATAAAACATATTTCCAAGTAGGTGTAATAAAACTAATTGTACCACCGCTTGATGTACCGTTCATCGCATTAGATCTACTAACAGTATAAAGGATACGTTTAGCAGATTCTCTCATTTGATTAGCTAATCCACCGTGTTTTCCATCATTAAATCTATCTAATGAATTATTGCCATTTAAATCAGCATCAGGAAGATCAACACCAGCCATAATAATTTGAGATAATGTTGTATATTTTAAAGCATTAGTATAGTAGTCAGAAACATTGAATCCTTCCATGCCTGTTTCGCCTCTTAACCATGCAGTTTGTAAATTATAATCACAATAGCTAGGAATTAATCCAATTCTATTATAAGCAGACATTACACAATATGCATTACTTTCAGTAATAGGTAATTCAAATGCTCTTAAGTAGTTTTCTCTAATAGTTTGTTCATTAGCCCAAGTACCAACACCAGGTCTATTAGTTTCTTGTTCATTTAATGCAAAGTGTTTATTGTAAACATAGCATCCTTTAGATTGGATTCCCTTTGTTTCACTTGCAAGAATTAATCCACTTAAAACAGCATCTTCAGAGAAATATTCAAATGCTCTACCTTCATAAGGTGAACGATGAATATTTGAGCAAGGACCATAAAGTCCACTATATCCGGCCCATAAAGCATCTTCTCCCATTGCTTCGCCCATAACTTCAATTAAATCAGCATTCATAGTTGCAGCTTGAATTCCAGCACAAGAATATGAAGTTGGTTTTTTATTCTTTAATGGATCATCTTTTTTAGCAGCTAAACCATTTGGACCGGAGCCATAAGCTTGAGTTAAGCCAATTGGACCATTATGATCTAAAGTTTCAGGTTTAGCAACATTAGGAACACCTTTTGTATGCCTTAAACCGTTTGACAATAAATATGAAGTTTCTTCATATGTCATTTGATCTAATAATTTATCCCATAATGGATTATCATAAGAAATTGGATTGCCATTTTCATCTTTAATGAAATCTGCTAAAGTCAAAACTTGGCTTGCTCCATAAGTTGGATAACTTTCACTATCTTCTTTTACTGGCTCAACATAAGTTTTCATTTGATCAGCCATTTCTTTAGTCATGGTAAATTCAACACCATTAATATCAGGATATGTACCTTCCCAATCACTTCTTGATAAATAATCAACCCAGTTATAAATTTTACCATCATAGAAATTCATATCTGCATGTTCAAATAAATTAGTTACCTTTTGATTGGTTGCTTTAGATGTAGCATATTTTGTTGAATTAAATTCACGAGTTTCATGATAAACAAAGTTTCTATCACCATTTTCTGTCATTCCATCAGCAGTAGTTTTTCCTTTATAAGCAAGGATATTATTTATTGCTTCATGAGAATCACCTGCTGCAGTAATATAATAATCACCAGCATCTTGAATGTAGGTTTTAGCACCATAAGCATCATAACTCTTGAATAAATCATCGCTAATATCGATAATAACTTCCTCTTCTTCATTAGGTGCAAGATTCTTAGTTTTGCCAAAACCAGCAAGTTCTACTGAAGATTTTTCAATAAAGTTCTCAGTATCATATGTGGTATATGGTTTTTGAATATAAACTTGGACAGCTTTTTTACCATATGTGCTTCCAGTATTTTTTACTCTAACCTTAACTTGATAACCTGTATCGGTTTTTGATGTTTTCATCGATAAAAATTCAAATGTTGTATAACTTAAACCATAACCAAATGGGAAAGAAACAACATCATCATAGTTAAAATCACCAACATTTCCTTGATTTAAAACGCTGTCTTCATAACGTGTTTCAGTATATTTATAGCCAAGATAAATTCCTTCTTGATAGCAAACATAATGGATGTAGTTATAATAACGATCGCCATATTGGTTTCTTGGGAAATAAGTTTCGTTGTTCTCATAAGCAAAATAACCAAAGTTTGACATTACAGGATTATATTTTTGGTTATCAGTATAGTAAGTATCAGGTAAAGAACCTGATGGAGAAATAGCTTCATCACCATCTTCACCAGCTAATAAATTAGCAACACCTTGTAAACCATTTGTACCTGGAGTTCCAATCCATAAGCAAGCATCAATTCCAAGTTCTGGATCTAATAAGAAATCAGTTTCCATTGGATTTGGTGAATTGATAATTAAAACAGTATTTTTAATTTTCTTTTGATCTTTTAAATCTTTTAATCCTTTTAAAACATCAACTTCAGTATCACTTAAATCAAGATAATCACCATCTTCATTGATTGAAGTTTTGTTATAATCGTGTTTTCTTGCAGAATCTAAACCGCTAGGAATATCATGACTTTCTCCACCAATTCTTGTAATAGTATAAATTGCTGCATCACCATATTCTGAGAATGAACTTCCACAATTTGAATTTACATCATTCCAACTTGCATCTCCAGTTCCATAATTAAATGATTGGAAATTATAAACATTAACTGGCCCACCAACTGAAGAAGGATTTGGTCTTTTATATGTATCTAAATTATCACTATAGAAATTCCAAAGAGTGTCATTAACCTCAAATCCAGCGTTTTCCATTGCTTTTTTAAAGCTTGGAGCATCACTTGTATCAACACTTCCAGAACCTGTCCCAGAAAAAGCTGGATCGACGCTTGAAACACCTACTAAAGAAACTTTTCTATTTCCTTCTTTTAAAGGTAAAGCATTATTATCGTTCTTTAAAAGAACTGAACCTTCTTGTTGAACTAAACGATTTAAATTTCTTCCATTATCAATAACATCTTGAAGATTATCAAATTTAGATTTGTAATATTCTGTATCTTGTTCATCAGCATTTTCATTAGGTGTATAAACTGTTTCTTGCACTCCTAAAAATGAGTTAATAGAACCATCATTTTCAAGAGCAATTTTAGTACCAGTAAGTGAAATTGCACTGATTGTACCTAATGAAGTAATTAAAATCTTACATAAATTATTAATTTTTCTATTCATATAAATTACCTTTCATCTTTTATTAAAGTTTCTTATTTATTACTTTTAATTTGTGGTAAGAAGATATTTACAATTGATCCAACCCATAAAATAACAAATAAAATAACATTTGAAATAAATGGTGCATCAAATGTAGCATCAATTCCTGTAGCCATAACTGAAACTAAGTAATAAATAGAATAAATAAAGAAACAAATAGTTACTAAAACTAATGCTCCAGTTACATAATTATTGAATTTCGATAATTTTAAGAAAAACATTACGATATTCAATATTGGAATAAGAAGTAAGAAAGTAAATACCCACCAAGAAAATACTTCCATACCCGAAGAATAAACGCCTTTATAACTTACAAAATAGACAATTAAAAGTATAATTGCAAAAATTGATAAACCTACTGTTACAAAAAAACCATAAGCTTTATCTTTTAAAGTTAAAAGGCTTTTTAAATAATTTTGCATTTTACAAACCCCTTTCATATTATTTGCCATTATTGTATTTATCTATTTTTTAAAAATAAATTAAACCGTCGTATTTTAACTTTTAAAAGTCGTAAGTTAAGAAAGCGCTTACATTTTTTTAATCTTTTAAAGGTAAAGCAATATTTAAAACAAATCTTTCATCTTCAAGTTTAAACGTTAAAACTCCATCATACTTTTTAACTACTCTCATCATCGATTTAACACCAAATCCATGAAATTTTTTATCTTTTTGAGTGATTGGAATACCATTTTCAAACTTTGGTTTTTCTTTAAAATAATTTTCTTCTCTTATTAGAAGCATTCCTTTTTGAGAATGAATATCTAATTTAATAAATCTTTTATCTAAATCTTCAATTTCATTAACCGAATCGATTGCATTTTGAACAATATTTCCAAATAAAGAATAAATATCACTTTTATCCATAATTACTAAATCTTTTGAATTTCCAACGCAATTTAACATAATTTTATTTCTTTCACAAAATAAGCTTTTTTCCGTTAAAATCGTATCTAAAACGTCATTCCCTGTTTTAACTGTTGAATCATAAATTTTAATGGCATTTTCAATCTCTTCGATATTTAAATTATCTCTTTGCAATCTTATTTGATGCTTTAAATCGTGACATTTAATATTAATTAATTCGATATTTTCTTTACTTAATTTATATTGTTCTCTTTCTTGATGCAAAATTTCAGTCATTAAATCAACTTCAGATTGTATCTTTTCTTGTTTAGTTAAATCTCGTAAACTAAATAAAAGTAAAAAACAAATTAGAATCATCATAATATTTTCAGAAATACTAGATAATAAATTACGTTCAAGATTATCGGTAGTAATTCTACTTAAACCAATGCAAACAAAAACAATAATTATTGAAGTAATGATTTTTCTTCGAGCATTTTTTTCTGTTAAAGATAATGTTTCGTCTTTTTTGCTATACATATAAATTAAAAAAGGAATATAAAAAATTAAACATGACAAACATTCATATAAAATTGTTAAATAAGGATATGTTTCTAAAGAATTTGCTAAACCAGGAATTAAAATAAATAAATTTAAAAATTCAATAGCTAAATGCTGTAAAGCAAATCCATTTGCTCCATAATATAAAATAGAATAAAAAGAAGTTTCATAGCTTCCTTTTAAAACTAATAAAGTCATAATAAAAATTAAAAGATAATAAAATAATTTAAAGATAGACTCACCAGATGTTTCTGAACCAATATAAACAAAGTTACTATTAGTAATAATAAAATAAAAAAACTCAATCCAGAAAGTTGCTATTAAAACAACAAAACTTAAAATAAAAAATCTTAAATAAAAATAAGGTTTTTTCTTTAGTTGAATTGAAAAAATATATTCAGCAATTAGCAATTCTAAAGCCATTAAAGGTGTGCGTAAAAAAGTTAAAACCATTGCTAAACCCCAATATAATTTGCAAAATCAGATAAAAATGAGTTTCTTTTTGTTTGGGAAATTTTTAATTCCTCATCATTATCTAAAATACAATATTCTCCCTTTATCGATTTTACATGCTTTAAATTCACTAGATATGGATTATTACATCTTGAAAAAGAATTATTTTTAAGTTTTGTTTCAAAAGCGTTTAATTGGCCTCTAATTTTAATTGTTTCTTTTATAGTATGAACAAATAAGTTATGATTCATTACTTCAATATATAATAAATCATCGATTAAAATATTTAATATTTCAGATTTAGTATTAATTGTAATAGTCTCTTCATTATATTTATGATTCAATTCATTTGAAATATGAGAAAATGTTAGTCTAAATCGAGGTTCTTTTATTGGTTTAATTAAAAAATCAAATGCTTGGACTTCATATCCATCAATAGCATATTGAATGATATTTGTTTCAAAAATAATTAATGTTGAATCATTTAAGCTTCTAATTTTTTTAGCTACTTCCATTCCATTAATTTTAGGCATTTCAATATCTAAAAAAATAACATCAAACTGGCCTTTATAATCATTTAAAAAATCAAGACCATTAAAATAAGAATATATTTCATATTCAAAACTATATTTATCCTTATAACTTAAAATTAATTTTTTAAGATCGTTTAATGAATTAATTTCATCCTCAACAATAGCGACTTTAATTTTCACACCTAAATTATAAATAAACAAATATTTAATAACAATTTTAATTAATAATAAAAATTTTAAGTTTTAAAAGTTTTTAAAAAATAAAAAGGATTTGCAGGGTTTTTCCTACAAATCCTTTATAAATTACATTAATTCAACTGTTATATCTTTATTTTTATAATCAACTAAATATTTTTTATTAGGTTGAATTTCTTGTTTAATTATCATTTGAGCAAGTTTAGTTTCAACATTATGTTGAATAAATCTTTTTAAAGGACGAGCACCAAATTCAAAAGAATAAGCTTCATCAAGGATATAGGATTTAAGATTATTGGTAAAACTTACATGATAATATTGATTTTCAAGTCTAGCTTTTAAATTATTTAACATCTTATCAACAATTTTAAATTGTACTTCTTTTGTTAAAGCGTTGAAATACACGATCTCATCGATTCTATTTAAAAATTCTGGTTTAAATGTTTGATGTAATTTTCTTTCAGCTTCATCAAATTTACCATTTAAAATTTCTTCACTAGATAAATTTGAAGTCATAATTATTACCGTATTTTTAAAATCACATAATCTTCCTTGAGCATCAGTTAATCTTCCATCATCCATTATTTGAAGAAGTAAATTTAAAACATCAAGCGATGCCTTCTCTATTTCATCAAATAAAACAATAGAATAAGGATTATGTCTAACTTGTTCAGTTAATTGACCACCTTCTTCATATCCAACATATCCAGGAGCAGCACCAATTAAACGAGAAACCGAATATTTTTCCATATATTCAGACATATCAATTCTGATAATTTTACTTTCATCGTCAAATAAAGCTTCAGCTAAAGCTTTAGCAACTTCTGTCTTTCCAACACCAGTTGGTCCCATGAATAAAAATGAACCAATTGGTCGATTTTCGTCGTTAATCCCGGCTCTTTGTCTAATTATTGCATCACTTACTAATTCAATTGCTTTATCTTGTCCAATGACTCTTTTACTTAAAATTTCTTTTAAGTTTAAGACTCTTTCCTTATCTCCTTTTGAGATTTTACTTACTGGAATATTAGTCATTTTAGAAACGATTGAAGCAATATTTTCATCAGTAATTACATCAGAAAGTATTTTTCTATCACCTTCATTTTTTTCTAGTTCATTTAATCTATTTTCTAAAGTAGGTATTTCTTTATATTGAATTTCACTAGCTTTTTTATAATCTCCACTATTAAAAGCGTTTTGAAGTTCGAACTTTAAGCTATCAATTTTTGATTTAATATCCTTTTGTTCTTTAATCTCATTTTTTTCTTTCATCCATTGTTCCATTAAATCTTTTTTATCTTTATTTAATGAAACTAAAGTTCCTTCAAGTTTATTTAATCTGATTTTAGATTGTTCATCACTTTCTTGTTTTAAAGCCATTCTTTCAATTTCAAGTTGGCGAATTTTTCTTTCAACTTCATCAAGTTCAGTTGGCATTGATTCAATTTGAACACGTGTTTCTGCACAAGCTTCATCCACCAAATCAATAGCTTTATCTGGCAAGAATCTATTAGGAATATATCTTACTGAATAATTAACAGCAGCAACTAAAGCATTATCAGTAATATGAACACCATGATGAGTTTCAAATCTATTTTTTAATCCTCTTAAAATTGATAAAGTATCTTCTTTTGATGGCTCAAGAACCATTACAGGTTGAAATCTTCTTTCTAAAGCACGATCTTTTTCAATATAATTTTGGTATTCTTTTAAAGTTGTAGCACCAATACAATCGATATCACCTCTAGCTAAAATAGGTTTTAATAAGTTAGAAGCATCCATTGCTCCTGAACTTCTTCCTGCACCAACAATTAAATGAATCTCATCAATAAATAAAATGATTTTATGATCAGATTCTTTTATTTTATTTAAAACATTCTTTAATCTTTCTTCAAACTCACCTTGATATTTAGCACCAGCTACAAGTGCTCCCATATCAAGTTCAAATATTTCTTTATTTTGTAAAGTTGTAGGAACATCTTTTTTTACAATTCTTTGGGCTAAACCTTCAATTATAGCTGTTTTACCAACACCAGGTTCACCAAGTAAAATGACGTTATTTTTTGTTTTCCTTGCTAAAATAGTGATAATTTTACGAATTTCATCATCTCTTCCGATAACAGGATCGACTTTATTTTTTCTAACTTCATCAGTTACTAAACGACCAAATTTTGTTAAAACATCTTCATTTACGTTATTAAATTCCATATTTATCACCTCCATAAATATATTATAATCATAAATTAGCACTCGTCAATAGTGAGTGCTAAATATTTTTTAAGTAAAATAAAAAGGACTTTTTGTCCTTCTATTTATATAAAATTTATATATAATCTTTCTATTCAAAAGATACGATCATTCCATTTAATAAAGAATAAAATGAACATAACCCACGATTTTCAATTATTCGAATATTATTAAGTTCATAATTTTCTGTAATTAATTTCTTAATTTTATTTGCATTTTCTTCATCTTGAGTATGACAAATAATAACTTTATTTTCTTTTGTAATATTAGTCATTTTTCCAATATTAGCAACAAGTCTTTTAATAACTCCTTCTAAAGTTCTAATTTTTTCTTTGACATTTATTTCTCCATCATCTGCATAACAAAGTGGTTTAATTTTCATTAAAGTAGCAATAAAAGCAACGGCTTTACTCATTCTTCCATTACGAATTAAATTATCAAAAGAATCAAGAATAAACAATAATTTTAAAGAATTACGATATTCAAGAATTTTCTCTTTAATTTCATTAAATTCCATATTGGAATTAATTAATTCAACAAGTTTATCAACAATTAAAATCATTGAACCTGCAACAGCTTTTGAATCAATTAAAAATACATTATCAGGTTTATCAAATTGAGAGATAGCTAAATGAGCAACATTATAGCTTCCACTTAATTTTTTAGAAATTGTAACAATAAAATAATAATCTGCACCAGTTAAAGCACTTAAATAAGCTGAAGCTGTAGGGCAAGAAGAATGTGAAGTTTTACCTTTAAAAGAAGATAAATCATTCATAAATTCTTTAATATTTAAATTTTCATCATCAACATAATCTTTATTACCAAGTCTAATTGATAATGGAACAGACTCAAAAAGAATATTTGAATCTTTTAAATAATCATTTGTTAAATTTGAACTACTATCAACAATAATTTTAAATTTCATTTTTTTAATTCCTCACTATTTAAATTATTTAAAATAAAAAGTCAATCGTTTAATAAGTATTATAAACTTACTAGAGATATATTATACATAGAATTTAAATTAAATATAGTAATATCTAATGAAAAATGTTTTTATTCGTGATAATATTTAAACGATTTATGAATATACTCGTTTTGGTTGGTGGCGGAACTGCTAGTGGAAAAACTTACGTTATAAACGAAGTTTGTAAACATATTGGAACAGATAATGTTTGCCATCTTTCAATAGATGATTATTATAAAGATCAATCTAATATTCCATTAGAGGAAAGAAGAAAACAAAATTATGATCATCCAAAAGCCTTTGATTGGAAATTAATTAATTCTCAATTATTAGATTTAAAAAATAATAAATCAATTTTAAAACCTACATATGATTATACAATTCATACAAGAAGTGAAATTACTGAATTAGTTGAACCTAAAAAGCTCATTATTGTCGAAGGTATTATGGCTCTTGTTAATAAAAACGTTCGATCACTTGCTGATTTAACTATTTTTATTAATGCAACAAGAGAAAGAAGATTATTAAGAAGATTATCTCGAGATCAAGTCGAAAGAAAAAGAACATTTGATAGTATTGTTGAACAATATTTTACAACTGTCCAACCAATGTATGAAGAAATTATCGGTCCATCAAGCTACTACGCTGATATTTTAGTTAATAATGATGGTTACGATAATCGTTCAATTGAAGTTTTAGCTTCAGTATTAAAAGCTTTATTAAATGGTGAAATTAAACCAACTAAAAATTAACTTATTTTTTATTTTTTCTTTTTAAAAATAACTTAACATCTAAAATATTTGCTAAAGAATAGCTAAGAATTATTAATAAAATAGCAAAGATAAAGCACCACCAAATATTAAATAAATTATAAGCTGTACCAATCATTGAAACTAATAAATATAATCCAATCCAAAGAACTGTATAATTAACTAATGCAGATTTTTTATAGATTATTGCTTTAATAATTGAAGAAGGAACAAATCCTAATAAAATTAAAGGCCAATAAGCAGCCCAGCCATGACTAACAGTGAATCCTAATATTAAATATATAGCAACAAATAAAATGACAAATATTGTATCAAGATTTCTTAATATTTCTAATTTTGCTTTAAATTTAATTTTAGAACTCTTAATATCTTTTTCTTTATTTACTTTTGATTTATTTTTAACTTCTTCATCATCAACTTTTCTATCTTGATCAAAATCACCATAGCATTCGTTAATTCCTTTATTTGTATTAATTAAATCTTCTTCACTTACATCATATAAAGCTGCTAATTCATTTAATTGATCAAAATTTGGAGTAACTTCGCCCTTTTCCCAAGATAAAATAGTTTCACTTGTTACATTAATTAAAGAAGATAAATCCTCAACTGTGTAATTAAATCTTAATCTAAACTCTCTTAATCTATGACCAACATTCATAAATAAACCTCAACTTTTTTAAAATATTCTATATTAAAAATATTTTTTTACAAATAAAACCCCTCCTTTTTCTCTATCCATTGTTTCTCATATCTTTAGGAGGGGCTAATGAGAGTTTCTCTCATTCATCACTAGGCACATATTATCAATGCCTTTCATATAACCGAGGATTTCTTCCTCTATTTCTATTTAAATTATAACAAGACCAAATTTTTTTTAAATATTTTTATTAATACTTTATTTTTATAATAAAAAATCTTCGACAAAATCGAAGATTTTAGAATTTATTTTGTTTTTAATTAATATTCTTAAATTATTTTAGAAAAATAAATAATCTAAGATTATATTAATATTGTTCTTCTTCAGCGTTCATTGCTGCACGAATTCCAATATTTCTTGTTCCAGAATAAAGTAAAAATAAACAACTTAAGAAACAAACAATTGCAATAACAATAGCAGCCCAGCCAATAAAATTCCAAGTGCTTAAATCAATTAAATTACCACCATTTGCTTTAATATTTCCAAAAGCAAATACTCTAGTGAAAGAGAAAAGCATACCAGCAGTAAACATAAATGCAGCTTCTAATATTTCAATAAAGCCTATAAAATTATCGCCAATTTTTTCATTAAGTTTGTTTCCATTTCTATCAGTTTTTGAAACTAAACCAAAAACTAAAGTTAAAATTGCAAATAAAATTGCTAATGAAACAAAAATAAATGCAGACAATAATCCACCACTAACACCTCTAAACATAAAGTTAGTGCATTCATAAATTGAAGCTCCATCGCTTCTAGTTACAATAGCTGGTCCAAATGATAATCCAAATACAAGTAATACAGCGATAAGTGTTACTACTTGTGAGATTCTTGAAACCTTTTTAACCTTTGTTGTATCTTTTGCCATAAAAATAATCTCCTAATTGAAAATTATAATAAAAATATAAAATAAATAAAGTATTTTTTATAAAAATACTGTTTCAATTTTACCAAAAAAATTAATAGTTTTAAATTGGTCTTTTAACCTATTTTTATCTACAAATTTACTCCTAAAAAAGTACTAATTTTCTAAAAAATAATGGGGTTTTGCAAAGATTTTAAAATTTTTACTTATAAGAATCTAATACTGATTTTAATAAAGCAGGATCATCGGTCATAATAGCATCACATCCTTTTTCAATTAAGGTTCTCATTGTTGCTTCATCATTAATTGTCCAGTATTGAACTGCAATATTCTTTTGATGAGCTTCAGAGATATGATAATCCCAAGTTAAGTCAATTCCCATTTGTGAAGTTGGAAGTTGTAAGCAAACATAATTATCATAATTAAATAAATTAGTTGCTGTCCAATTCATGACACAATATTTAATAACTGCGCCAGTTGAAGCACCTCTTAATAATGAAGGATGTTCAGTTTTTAAATAGTTTTCTACTTCTGTATGGAATGTGCCAATAACGATTCGATTTAAATAATCTGGGAAGTTTTCTATTAATATATTTTCAAGAATATCAGCTGCTAAAAAGCCTCTTTCTCCTGAATCTTTAATTTCGACAATAAATAATAAATCTTTATTATCTTCATAAAAAGTTCCTAATAAATCTTCAATAGTTACAATAGATAAATCATTTTCTTCAATAACTTCCTTACGATTTTCTTGATCAAAAGTTACTAAATCTCGATATGGATATTCTCCATTAATATTAAAATTATATCCAAAATTAAAATTCTTTAATTCATCTAAAGTATGGTCACTTATTAAATAATCTTCTTTACTTCCAGTAAGTTCTTCAACATCACTTGTTCTATTAATTGTTGAATCATGATTTAAAACTAAATGATTATCTTTAGTAAGCCATAAATCTGTTTCCATGATATCAATATCATAATCTCTTAAAGAATTTTTATAAGCTTTTAATGTATTTTCAGGATTAGATATTTTTCCTCCTCTATGAGCACATAACATAGGAAGTTCACCTTCTTCTACTAAAAATGGATTATCTTCCATTACTTTTACTGGTGGAATTAAGTTAATTGTTAATAAGAATAAAGCAATTACTCCTAAAACTGAGCCAGTAATTATCCATTTTTTTGTCTTTTTTAATTTGTTATTTGTATAAAATTTCATATAAATTTCTCTCCAACAATACAATATTTTAAAAACACTAAATTAATATTTCAAATAAAAATGTCATTAACCTGAATTAATGACATTTATTCCTAATTATTCTTCTTTTGCTTCTAAATCAAGCTTTTTGATTTCTTCTTTATATTTAACTACCTCACTAGGAGAAGCAAGGATAAAGTGATCTTTGCTAATCTCTACAAGACTTGGTTTTTCAAGAGAATAATCATGCTCTTTTTGAGGATCGTAAACAATTCTAACTCTTTCTTTTTCAGTAAGAGGATTTGGTTTAGGAATTGCTGACAATAATGATTTAGTATAAGGGTGCAATGGATGCTTAAATAGTTCATCACTTGATGCAAGTTCAACAAGTTCACCAAAATACATAACTGCAATTCGATCACAGAAATATTTAACAACAGATAAATCGTGAGCAATAAACATAATAGTTAAGCCCATTTCTTCTTTTAATTTATTTAATAAATTAATAATTTGAGCACGAATTGAAACGTCAAGTGCAGAAATAGGTTCATCACAAATTAATAATTTAGGATTCATAATTAATGCACGAGCAATACCAATTCTTTGTCGTTGACCGCCAGAGAATTCATGTGGATAACGGTTACAATAATCAGCAATCAATCCAACTTTTTCTAAGACTTCAATAACTTTTTTATGATTTTCTTCTTTGTTTCGATAACCTTGAAGAATTAAACCTTCTTGAATAATATCTTCAACAGTCATTCTTGGATCTAATGAGTCGATTGGATCTTGGAAAATCATTTGAATTTCGCTCATTAATTTTCTTGAAACATTTTTATCATCATGTTTAATTTGAGAAATCTTAGCTTTTTGAACACTAACAACATTATTACGGTATTCTTTAGCTTTTTTAACTTCTTCTTCATATTCCCAAGAATAAATTGAACCTTCTTTTAATAAACGTTTTAATTCTTTTAATTTTTTATGGTAACGAATGTTAGTATATTTAATTTCTTTTTGATTCCATCTAGAACCAGCAGCGATTCGATAACCTTTATAATAAATTGAACCAGAAGTAATATGATAAAGTCTCATAATACATCTACCAGTTGTTGTTTTTCCACAACCTGATTCACCAACAACACCAAAACATTCACCTTCTTTAACATTAAAAGAAACATCATGAACTGCTTTTAATTTATATCTATTTAAAGAGCTACCAAAGAAGAAATATTGTTTAAGATGGTTAACAGATAAAATAATATTATCTTTTACATATTCTTCTTTATATTTACATTTTGATTTGATGTTGTTGATTTCTTGAGACTTATCTTCTTCTTTTACCCCAACAAGTTCATCTTTTGATAACTTAGAAGTATGTAAATTATCATTTGCATCATCTAAAGAAACATCAATAGTACCATCTTCTAATTGTTGATAAGCTTTAAGATTTTTTTGTAATAAGCTTTGTTTAACGGACTTTTTCACTGAATCAATATAATTAAATGATTCTTGAGGTATTTCCTTTAAAATTTCAGAATTTTCATTTTTCTCTTCAAATTGTTTTAAAGAATTTGCAATACGAGTTTTAACGATTTGAGGCATTTCTACTTTTGGAGCAGATTCATGAAGCAACCAAGTTGCAGCATAATGAGTATCAGAAACCTTAAAGAAAGGAGGCTCATATTTAAAGTCAATTGCTAAAGCATATTTACTTCTTAAAGCAAAAGCATCACCTTTTGGAGGGAATCTCATATCTGGTGGAGTTCCAGCAATAGCTTCAAGTTTTTCTTTACTATCAATATCAGGAATAGAAGATAATAAAGCCCAAGTATAAGGATGCTTTGGATTATAGAATATTTCATAAGCTGTACCATATTCAACAATCTTACCGGCATACATTACTGCGACTCTATCTGCCATATTAGCAACAACACCTAAATCGTGAGTAATGAAAATACAAGATAATCCTCTTTCTTTTTTAAGACGATTAATTAACTCTAAGATTTGAGCTTGAATTGTGACATCAAGTGCAGTTGTAGGTTCATCGCAAATTAAAATATCTGGATTTGCAGTTAAAGCAATTGCAATAACAATTCTTTGTCTCATACCACCAGAAAATTCAAAAGGATATTGATAAAATCTTTTTTCTGGGAGAGGAATACCAACTTCTCTCATAACCTCTAAAGCCATTTTCTTAGCTTCTTTTTCTGTTAATTTAGTTTTATAAACATAATCATCTTTTGTTTTTTCTATTTTTTCTAAAATTTCACTACGTTTAGCAACTAAATTATCAAATTCTTCATTTCCAGTAAGACGTGATTTTTCTTCTTTTTTAGTAACTTTAGAAATATTAATCTCATGTCCTTTTATTGAGTTATTGACAAAAAACCTTGCAAATCTTGAATATAATTTCTTTTTATTATTTTCTTCTTCAAGAATATCTTTATAAACTTCAATTTGAGTTTCACTTAAAGAAGGTAAAATCTCTTTGATCTTTTCTTCAATTGGTTTTAATTCTTCTTTTAAAGAATTAATATTACTTAAATACTCTTCTTTAACTTTTTTAGCATAATCAAGATTCTCTTTTTTAGCATCAACCTTTCTTAAAACTAAAGCTTTAGTATAAATAGGTTTTAATACTAAAAGAGTTTTCTTAATATGAAGTAAACAATGATTTAAGAAATCTTTTCTTAATGATAATTTTTCTTCATCAGTGCTTGCTTTTAATAAGTTTTCTTTAAATTCTTTATAAAAAGCAATTTCTTCATTAAGTAATTCAATATTTTTTTCTTTAATTTCTTCTTCTAAATATTTGTTTTCTAAAGTATCAACTTTCTTTTGAGATTCTAATTTGTATTCTAAAGAAGAAATATCTTCAAGAATATTATTATTAAGTAAGTTAATATATTCACTTATCTCATCTTTTTGTTCTTCATTTAATTCTACTTTTGTATTTTTTAAAAGCTTTAAATAAGTATTAATCTTATTAATTTCAGCATTGGTTTTATTTTTTTCATAAAAAGCATTAGCTGAAATATTTCTTAAAGCAACAAGTTGTTTAGAAATTAAATCATTATAATGTTTCTTTAAAATATTTTTTGAAATAAGTGTTGCTTCAGTAATTTGTTTACCAACTCTGGTAATAGGATTTAAACTAGATAAAGGATCTTGGAAAATCATTCCAATTTTATGCCCTCTAATACGATGGAATTCTTCTTCAGAAATTCTAACTAAATCTTCACCTTCATAAAGAATTTGTCCAGATTCAATAATCGCATTATTAGCTAAAATACCCATGATTGTTTTAGAAGTGACAGATTTTCCACTACCACTTTCACCAACAATACATAAAGTTTCACCTTTATATAAATCAAAGCTAACTCCTCTAACAGCATAAACCATCCCAGTATCGCTAGAGAAATTAATACGTAAATTCTTAACCTCCAATACTTTAGGGGTTTTACTATAATCAATTCGTGTCATATTATTTTCTTTCATAAACTAATCGCTCCCCTTTAAAGATGGATTAAGCGCATCTCTTAAACCATTACCAAATAAGTTAAAACTAATCATAATTAAAGCCATAATAGCTGATGGGAAAATAATTAAATATGGATAAGTTGATAAGTATTGTTGGTTATCTGATAAAGTTACACCAAGAGATGTCATATCTCTAAATCCTAAACCTAAATAAGAAATAGTAGCTTCAGAGAAAATAACTGAAGGAATCATTAAGATAGACGAAGTAACAATTGTACCCATCGCATTAGGTAAAATATGTTTAAAGATTAAACGAGGACTACTTGCACCTAAAGTTCTTGAAGCTAAAGTATATTCTCGATCTCTAAATCGATAGAATTGAGTTCTAGTTCTAGCAGCAGTTCCAATCCAACCAGTCATACACATAGCAAGGAGGAAAACACCAAAGTTGCTACCAAGATTTAAAACACATAAAGTCATAATAACAATCCAAGGAACACCACTTAAAAAGTCGGTAAATCTTTCTAAGATTAAGTCGATATTACCACCATAATATCCACAAATTGCACCCCAGCATAAACCAAAGATAAAGCAAACTACAGTAACACAAAGACCAAGTAAAAGTGAATTTCTTAAACCAACGAAAACAACTTTTAACATATCTTTACCATAGCTATCAGTACCAAGTAAAAATCTTGGCATAGAAGTATAACCTAATAATTTATATCTAGAAACTTGAGCTTCAATTGTGTAGTAAGTGACACCTCCTGCACTTCCTCTTCTAACTCTAACTAAAGACATAACAGGGCAATAATCATCAGTTAAATCAGTTTTTGCTGCATTAAATATTTCAGCGAGTCTTTCTTGATTTGATCCAGCTCTTACTGCTTCATCCCAATCAATTTCTTTAATCCATCCACGTTCAATATATTGATTAAATGTTGTTTGAGGAACGATTTCAATTGAATTGCCATAAACTGCTTCATATGTATCATAAGTAAAATCACAAACATAAGCAGTTCCATGATATAAATTCTTTTGTCCATTACATCTCCAATAACCAGCACCAGATTTAACTAATAAAGAAGCATTAGCATCACTATATCCAATTTGAGAAACGATATTTTGTTCAGATGCTATTGAAGTAGTGAGATTAATTGATTTAACTAATAAATAAGTATTAACATTAACTCCAGGTCTAACATCAATATTGATTGTTAAATCACTAATTTCATTTTCTTCACTTAATGTTTCTCTAATTTCACTTAAAATATCATTATTTGAGAAGCTTTCATAAGTATTAATAAAAGGTTCTTCGCTAGTTCCAGTTAAATTATATTGATTAACAACAATACTACGATATGTTCCAGATAATTTACCATTTTCTGGTGTAACTTCTTCATTTCCATCAAAAGTTAAATTAAATTCAAAAGTACCATCATCTGCTTCAATATTTATTGTATATAAAGAAGATTCTTCAGTTGGCTCAGTAACGGTATAGCTAAAATCTTGTCCATTAAATGTGCCAACATTGCTTTCTTCAAGTACTAATTCAATATTTAAAGCTTGATTATTGATAGAAACACTACCATTCCATGTACCAACATAAGGAGCAACTTCTGTTCCATCTTCAACCTCTAAAGGAGTAAATTCATTAAAAGTTGGAGTATAAGATTGTCCAGATTGACCATTTGTAGTGATTGAATAAGATAAGTAAATTCGATAATCGCCAAGTTCTAAATCTTGAATTTGCTCATCACCAAATTCAATATTTAAACCATATGTTCCATCTTTTGAGAAAGAATATGGGGTTGAAGAGTAAGTAATTGTATTATTTTCAATTACTGTATCATCTCCCTCTTCAGTAAGTAATTGATTAGTATTAGTGATTCTTACAAATCCACCTGTAACAAATTCACTAGCAGTATTAACTTCATTATTTTCTCTAGGTAAAGATAAATTAGTAACAGCACTTGTTACATAAGATTCAGAAGAAGGATAATAATAAACATTACCAGCTTGATCTTCAGTTGAAATACTCGTATCACAAACAACATTAGTTATTCTTTTTGTTCCATCCCAAAAACCAGTTCCAGCATTAAATAATTTAGGTTCTAACATTCTTTCTTGAGGATGGTTTGTATCAATATCAGATTGATCAATTACTGGAATTAAAAAAGAACAAACTAAAAGTAAACCTAAAATAATTGCCCCAGTAACCGAAGATTTATTTTTACAAAATCTTTTAAAAGCATCTTTTAAGAATGTTGTTGGTTTAGTTTTAAATTTAACATCATGAATCGATTCATCTTTAACTGCAAGTTCAAAATCACCCTTATTAAGAAGAATCTCATGTTTAACATTACTACTATCTCGATATGTATATTTTTCTTTATTATCCATTTGCTTTAGCCCCCATTCTGATTCGAGGATCAATAAATCCATACGAAATATCTAAAATAACGTTAGCAAGTAAACTTATTAAAGTAAAAATTGCCATATCTGCCATTAAGACATTATAATCACGAGCATTAATTGAACTAACAAATAATGAACCAATTCCAGGAATATTATAAAGGTTCTCTAAAATCATAGAACCAGATAAAACTGAAATAAATTCTGCTAAAATTGAAGGAACAATCGGAACCATCGCATTTCTTAAAGCATGACGAACAATACATTGAGTTTTAGTTAAACCCTTACTTCTAGCAAGTAATAAATAATCTGAACTTAAAACTTCACATAATTCAGCTCTTGTAAAACGGCAATATCCACAAATTGAACCAAAGCATAACGAAGCAACAGGAATAATAAAACCTAAAATTTTTCTTCCGATTGAAGATGAAGCAGAAGGCCACATTGAAGGAAGTAAACCTGAATCATAAGCAAGCCATTTAATTAAAAGAGAAATAATAATGAAAGATGGGACAGAGATAAATACCATAACAATTGTTGAAATGATATGATCTGTAGGTTTATTTTTCTTTAAAGCTGCCCAAATACCTAAAGCAATACCTGCAGGAACAGATATAATAACCGACCAAATATTAATTAAAATAGTAGTAGGTAATCTTGAACCAATGATTGCCATTGAGTTAGCACCAACTTGAATTGAAGTTGATGTACCCCACTCCCACTTTGTAAAAACATTAGATAGCCAAGTAAAGTATTGTTCTATAATAGGTCTTTGATAATAGTAATAAGCAGTATTACTGTCAAATAAATTAGTACCAGCACTTGTCCATAACAATTCACCATAACCTTCCATAGGTTCGCTAAATCGTAAAACATATCCTTGCGTAACTTGATCTTGATAGAAACGGAAGTAATCACTTGCCTGTCCAACAGGAGCTTGGAAAGGAAGCAATTTTACTAACATAAATGTTACAGAAAGGATAATAAAAGCGGTAACAAATGCAAGAATAACTCTTTTTAAAACATATTTCCGCATAGTCTCTCCCTCATTTTAAATACTATTAATTTTATCATTACTATTAATTTTTATAAATATAAACTTTATTAGTAATGATAGTAAATAACCACCTAAAAAGGTGGTTAATTACTAATAATTTTTACTTTTTAGATTAGTTATTATTTATTCCAACTAATTGAACCACTTTCAGGAATTGTATAGGTAGATGAAACTGTCATTCCTTCAATAGTTGTATAAAGATTTACATAAATTACAACATTAGTTAAATCAGTTAAGTTAACTTCATAATCTAAATAAGTCATTTCTGTTGTTAAGGTTAATGGAATATAAATATCAATAGTATTTAATTCACTTTCTCCATCTTCAAAGTAAGAAGTAGAATCTTCTCCATTAACTTGACCATATTCAGCTAAATTCAAATTGAATGTAACATTAACAGTTTCTGTTTCTCCGCTGTCATTTCTATGACTGTAATTTCCAGAAATAGTTACTTGTTCTTCATCATTAGTAGCTAATCTAATTTGAGCACCTGCTGCATTGACATTTTTTTGATATCTTAATGCAAGTTGCATTGAAGGAGTACCAAGCCAATCAGTTCTTTCATTACCGGTTTGAGTAATAGAAACTGGATTTTCAACTAATTTAGTATCACTACCAATAATTGCTCCATTATTGGCTGCTTCCCATAAAGCATCATAAGACCATTTTTTACCATCATAGTAAATAGGAGTTGTATCAGAAATAACGCTAGTATCTCCACTATAGTTAAGTGTGAAGCCAGCTTCGTTATTTGATTTTAAAACTTCCATAAAACCAAGTGGATCAAGATTCATACCAGAAATAGAACCAAAGCCAATATCAAATTGTCCTTGTCTCATCTTTGTATAAACTTGTTGATAATCAGTTGCACCATTATCTTGGGTGAATACAAGATTAAATCCAGCTCTAGCAGCATCAGTTAATTCAAATGCTTCACGCCAATAAGTAAGAATTTCATCACCAAAATCTCTAGCATCAGTAGTATTCATCCAAGAAATTTCAACAGTCGCACTATCTTGCATACCATCATAAGTTCCTTTATTGATTTCTTCTTGGATAGCTTGATCCATTAAGCTAACAGCAACGTCTAAGTTATATCCATAAGTTGAAGGTGATCTGTCTGCTAGATTAGCAAGATGTTGAGGAGTATCATTATAGGAATAACCTTGTTCTGGCTCCCACATATATGCATCAGCAAAATAATCTTGAGAAGGAACATTACCTCTATTAGCAGCAAAAGTTTCTCTATCGATTGCATATGATAATGCTTGAACAAACTTATCATTGCTCATTAATGGCTCAATAGTATAGGTTAATCCACCATTTGGATTAGTTCCATTAGGACCAAAAATCGCATTCCATTCTTCTTGTGTACAAGAGTTAACATTTAATTTAAATGTTGAATCACCTTGAGTAACTGTAGTTCTTGTATCACCACGATATTGAGAAATATAGTCCTTAGGAATTGAAGCAGCATCAAGATTATCATCTAAAAATTCTAAGAAAGCAGAGTTACTATTAGTACCCATTGATGGTAAATAATGTAAAACTAAGCCTTCAATGTTATATCTACCAGTTTCAAATTTTGTAACAAAATCAGCATTTCTTGAATAAACTGCTTCTTGTGCTGATGATCTTTCAAGAATATATGGACCAGCACTCAACAAATTATCAACAGGAGTTGTACCATTATCGCTGTTTGAAACACCATAACTATCTTTCATACCGCTAACAATTTTTTCACCATTTGTTTCACCTTCTGAAGCAATATCAATAATAAAGTCTAATGGAATAGGTGAAACTAAAGTTGAAGATAAAGAATACATTGCACTAAATTCAGATAAAGGTCGATTTAAAGTAAATGTAATACAAGGTGCGTCAAGACTAGAAGGATCATCATCTAAACCAACATTGATTCCAACAAGATTAAAGAATTGATTTTGAACACTTTCACTTGTTAAATCCGTATTTGTTGCAGTTGCATTATAAAATGATCTAGCACCTTTTAAAGTTCCATCACTTGAGTCGGAGATCATATCAGTACTTCTTGCTAAACCAATTCCTTGATTTAAAAGAAGCATATAAGGAGTGACATAATCCATGATTGAAACAGGTCTTCCATCATATTCACGATAATAATTTGAAGAAGTTGAAGTATGATATGCGAATCCATCTCCAGCAACTTTTTTACCGCTTAATGTTTCTTTACCATCTGCATAATCATAACCTGTCTTAAAATAAATTCTAAATTGAGTAGCTAAACCTGTAGAAGGATCTTTATTTAAAGCAACTGGTCTATTAAGTTGAGTATTAGTTAAGTTTAAAGATGAGTAATTAGGATCAGTATTTGGGAAAGTTTTAGCAAGGGAAGGATACCATTCATATCCATCCTTTGTGCTATTCATTCTAGTTCCATAGTAAGAATTTGCTACATAACCATATAAATCGGCAGATTCAGAACCAGTATCATCCAAATAGTTATATCTTTGGGAGTTAGTTACACCACCATAAGAATGGTAGTAATTTTCTGTTCCATCAGCTTCATATTTTTTATTTGGTGCAGTAATTGTTCCTTCAGAAACAATTCCAAAACCATAACCTGAAATATATTGTTCAGTACCTTTTTGAATACGGTCAGCATACATAACATAACCACCATTTTCAAAAAGTGTAATACCAGTAAGGTTATTATTTAAAGCATAGTCCTCAAGTTTACCTAAAATATCAAGTTTTTCTTCATAGCTTGCACCAGAATAGTTAAAAGCACCTGTTGCATTTGATGCATCACCACTAACAGTTACTTGAATAGTTTTTGTTCTATTACTCTCTTCTCCACCAAAATTATCACAAATTACACTAATTGTTGTTGTACCAGCTTTAACACCAGTAATTCTTCCATTACTATCAACATCAGCGATGCTTGGATCTTCACTTTCATAAATAAATTCACCAACAACATTAGTAGCGCCTTGTTCAACTTCAGTAACAGTAGCAACAACATTGATAGATTCACCAACAGAAATAGATTTTGTTGAAGATAATTCAACATCAAAATTTAAAACATCACCATCTCCATAGCTTGGTCCAACAGGACCTGGATTATCAGTTGGTCCACATGCAGTTAAAAATAAAGGTCCCCCTAAAAGAAATAAAGCTGATAAAGCAATAGCAACTTTTGTTCCCTTTCTTTTCATATTAATCCCTCCTTATAATTAATGTAGTTAACATCTCTTTTTTTATTTACTCATTCAAAAGCTAAAAGACTAGTCTTTCAAAAAAGTATCTTTATAATAAGTAAAAAATAATTTTTGTAAAGTTTTATTTTCTAAAAACAAACAAATATATAATAGATATAATAAGAAAAACGATTCCAACAACTAAATAAGAGAGAAAAACATAGCGATTTTCTTTTCTTTTTTCTTTTTTAGATTCACTATATTCAAACACTCCATTAAATGATTTACCCTTATATTGATGGATAAAATTATTAAATCTTGCTCCATTATAAGCAATTAAATCAAAGAATCCTAAGTTAGTAATTAAAGAAAATAAACCCATAGTGATTGAAGCAACAGAAGCTAAAAATAAACCATCTAAAATTCCAGTATAATTATTCCCTCTAATAAAAAATACAATCAAAAAAACAATTAAACTAATACAGATAGAAATAATACTTTTTATCATGTATTTTATAAAAAACCTTTTAAAACTCAGCTCTTTTTTAAAATTTTCTTCTTTCTCTATCATATTTTAAAAAATATTCTTATAGGTTGAGTTTCCTCAACCTATAAGAATTTAAATAAATATTTTGTTAAAAATTAGGCTCTAACAAAGCTAACTTCAACTCTATTTTCTCCAGCTACTAAAGTAAATGAATAATTTCCATATTGATCTTTATTAATTTCATTACCATTTACTTTTACGCTTTCAACGCGATATCCTTCATTAGCAATAGCATAAACTGTGACGCGGTCTCCACTTACACCACTTGTTTTATCAACAAAGACCTGACCATTTTCACTACTTAAAACACTGACACCAGCTGATTCTCCACCAAGAATTGGAGGATTATAAATTCCATTATCTTCAACTCTAAATTGAGTAAAGCTTGTACGAATTCTTAATGTTTGACCATCACCAAGTAAAGAAACATCGCTAATTAAAACTTCATTTTGATCGCTTCCAATACCATAAACTCTAACACCACTACTTACTTTCTTATCAAAAGTAATATAAGCAGTATAACTTCCTAAATTTGTACTTGCTCCAGTATAATCAGTAGCACTTACTGTGTAAGTTTCATTAATATTAGAATTAATTCCAGTTGAATTATTAACTCTAGTGTATGAATAATTATAACCAACAGTTAATAAATCAGATTCAATGAATAATCCAGTAGAAATTGAAGCTTCATTTAACATAATACGAGCATAAGTTCTGCTAGAATCTTGAATTGAAACAAGTAACTTACCATTGTTAAATGTATTTTCATTATATGGAATATCAAGGATATAGCCATCACTTACGTGAGTGAGAATATAATCAGTTAATAAGCCAGCATTAACATAAACATATGTTCTTCCTTGACTATTTTGAGGAATATATAATTCATTAAATTTAAGTCTAATATAGCTAGATCCATTAATTGTTACAACACTCTTACTAACAAGTTCAGGAGCGTTTGTATCAATAACTAAAGTATAATCTTTTCTTTGAGTTGAACCGTAAACAAGACTATAATCAAATCTTAATGTATATGTTCCATTAGGAATCTTACTACCATTATCTAAATATAATGGAAGCTCAGCATAGGCTCTATCTGAAAGAATATAGCTAGAAATATAAGAAGTATTAATGTGAGATTTATATAAATTAGTTCCACCATTAATCATTGAAGTTAAAGATTTTTCTTTTACAACTTTATTAGTCTCATCGATAATTGAAACCTTGCCACTATTCATTGAACGATAGACATATTGTTGAATATATAAAACATCACTTCCTTCTCCGCCAGCATATAAAGTAATCTTTCCATCTTCATCTTTAACATAATTTAATTGTTGACCATAATCATAAAGATTATTGTTATTTTGAAGCATAGAACCTTTAGCAGTATTGTTATTTTGATAATTTTCAAATGATAAAGCAGAAATCATACTACCAACATTAGTATTTGTTCGACCATAAGAATATCTTCCAAGATAATTAACGAAATCACTACCATGAAGTTTAGCATTTTCTGTAACTCCAGTTGTACGATTATAAGTTACTTCTCTTTCAAAATCGAAAGGTTCAACAGCTTCAGCTTGACCATAATCATCAAAGAATCCCATATAAGGAATATTTAATGAAACAATAGAACCATCATTAATTTCAGTTCCACTATCACTTACTGGTTCAAGATAAATATAACCTTCTAAATAAGTACCATTTTCAAAATTATCAATGATGAATTTCTTTTGTTCATCACTTAAAGTATAGCTTCCTAAATCAATATCCTTAGTTCCAGCAGGAATTTCTACTGGTTCTAAATCAATTGTTTTAGTCATATTTTCATCAGTTAATGAAGAATTCCATTTATCAAGATTCATAATTTGATATGAATCATAGCTTGATGAAACTTTTGCTCCTTCAAATTGAGCTTCATTTCCAACATAGTTTGGTTCTTCATCTTCATTAGTATGATATGAAGTTAATTGAGGAGTCATTAATGAGAATTTAACGTTATATCTAATTGAACTATTAGTTTCATTATGAGCTCTAACTTTAAAGTTAAGAGTACCATTTTTAACTAAGTCGTTATTTCTTAATTCGATTTTTCCAAATCCATTTGGATTAGAAGAATATGTTCCATTACTATTAACTTCTAAACCTTCTAAATAGACTTTACTGCTTAAAGCATTAGTTACATTAACAACACCTGCTCCTTGTTTTCTTGGAGAATATGTAACTGTTTCGTTAACAACTTCACTTTCTTCAGGAACATATATATCAACTTCATAGTCATCATCTGGATCGTTTGGAGTCGAGTTATTATTTGTTCCTTTTTCTGAATTAATAGTTCCATAATTTGTTAAATCAATATCATAGATTTGACCTGTAGACATAACTCTTGCAGATAAAGATCTTAAATAATCTCTTCTAGCTTCATCATTTTCAAAGTTTTGTTCACCAACCATTAAAGCAACAGCACCAGTGTAGTTTGGAGCAGCCATCGAAGTACCAGAAAGATAACCAACACTTGTTCTATCTAATTCTTCAACAATTCCTTGAGAATTAGCTTCACCAATTGTTGCACCTTGAATTGAACTTCCTGGAGCAGAAATTGATGGATTAAGTGTTAAATCATATTTAGCACCATCGCTTGAGAAATCAGACATTTCAAAAGCATTTGGGTTATCAGCAACTTCATCTTGAATGACACTTAAAGGAGCTGATAAAACTGGACTATCACCAGAATTTTCACGACAATAATCCAAAATTGTATTACGATCACGATTTAAAACGAAAACAACTGGAATTTCAGGAATATCATAACTTTCTCCGCTTGTCCAAGACATTCCAAAATTAAATTCATAAGCGGTAGGATCGTTATTAATAACAATTAAGCCAGCACAACCTGCATTTTCTGCGGCTGTTGCTTTGTCAACGAAAGATGTACCACCACGGTCAACAACTGCAATCTTATTATTAAAGTAATTACTACCACCTTCTGCAGCAAGTCTAACTGCTTCATAATCAGCACTAGCTCCGGTAGTTGATTCTCCATCATTAGATCTAATGATAACCATCTCTAAATTTTCAATATTTTGGGTATCTTCATATAATAAGTGCTCATTTCTTTCAATGATTCCATCACTTCCATCAGTATAATCAACTTGATCATCATATCCGATAACGTTATTTCCAAGTCTTAAACCAGTTTCATAGAATAATTGCTCAGTAGTTGAAGAAGCAATAATATCAGCAGTAGCTGAGTTTCCATAACTACCTAAAACACCAGTATCAACTTGATCAGTTGTCCAGTATTTATATCCACCCATTGAGCTATATAAGTTTTTACCAGCATTACCAGCAGAAATTGAACAAATTACACCATCATTAGATAATTCATCAATAACATTCATTGCTGCACTACGATTATCAAAATCATCAAGGTCTGAACCTAATGACATATTTAAACTATCTACACCAAGTGCAACACAATCATTTAAAGCTTCTAAAATATCAGAATCTTGAGCATAAGTTGAACCAACTGAGGTATCATTTGTTGGGAAATTTTCATAGAAAACTTTCATTAATGCTAATTGAGCATTAGGTGCGATACCATCGTAAGTTCCATTAGCTCCAGCAATTGAAGCAACGTGAGTTCCGTGCTCTGAAAGAGTAGTTACAACATCATAATCATTTGCTGAGTTTGTTGAAGATGCACCATAGTCAAAATAGAAAGGAATCTTTTTATTGTAATATAAAGAACCTTCTTCTCCTTTTGAAGCACCATCTCTTTGATGAGCAATTAATCTATTAGAACTTGAAAGAGAAACTAAATCATCATAAGTAAATCTTAATTCACTTTCTTCATAGGTTAAATCTTCAAAATACTCATGATCCATTAAATATCCAGTATCTAAAATAGCAATAAATGAACCTTTACCACCATTATTAGTTTCTGGAACCATCATTGATTTAGCGGATTGGTTATCGTTTAAAGAATCAGCATTTTCTGAAACTCCACCGCTAGCTTCATAAGGAATATATCCTTCTTCAATCTCACTTGCAGTTCTTGAAACATTGTTAGATACTCCACCAAAGCGATATTTTTGATCAATACTAACTTTTGAAACATTACTAATTAAATTTAATGTTGATTCATATTTTGAATTAGCTTTAATTTGAATAGCGTTAATTTCATCAAAAGTTCTAACAAGGGTATAATCATTTCCTAAATAGAAATGTAATTCATTAAAGAATTGATCTTGAGATTTTTTAACTCCGTCACTTCCTAAACTAAGTGAAGTACCATCAAGATTAATTAAAAATGTTGTATCTTTAACTGAGCTATTAATATTTAAATCGGCTCTTCTTCCATCATAAGAACAAGCTAAAAAGGCAACAGCACCTAAAGTTAAGATTGATAAACCTAATATATTTTTTCTTTTAGACATAAATTCCCCTCCTTTTTAGTTTTCTAATGTAGCCATATAAGATTCGAGCCAAGATAATTGAGTATTACCTACATTAATTAATGGTATAACACTTCCAGTTCCACCACTTCCAGTAAAGCTTATTGCCCAAATTTCATATTGATAAATATCTGTTAAAGCATCAACATCATTATAGTAGGCACAAATCCAGAATCTTAATCCAGCAAAAGCATCTTGTGATTCACCAATAAATCTAGCAAATGATCTTAATGTTTCAGAATCATAAGATTGATAAGTTACCATATCACCATATGAGAAATTATTAAATCTAGAGAAAGTATATAATCTTCCAACATCTTCTCCTGCTTGATTACCTAGAACATCACTTAATCCAGCTGACATATAGCGTGAATTAACATCAGTTCCTTTAGAAGTTACATATTCTTGAAAAGTTTGAGTTGAAGAATCATAATCATCAACTTTACTAGATGAAGTAACATTACGACCTGAAGCAGCAAATGAATAAACATCGCCATTATCAAGCTTAAAGAAACCTGTTCCAGTTAAAGTATTAAACATGTAATTTTCAGTAAAATATGCTCTTTCACTATTATCAATACCAACATTATTTTGATAATTAGAAACTGTATAGTTATTAGCTAATAAAGGATCAACACCAGTTCTAACATCACTTTTAACTGTTCTTAAGTTATTCATTGTTGATTCAGTTATACCACGTTGTAAAAATTGATCAACAAGTGGATTAGAAGCTGTTCCAATATCACGGACAATCATTTCAGTATATCCATAATATCCAAAATCAACTCTCATACTTAATTCATTATTTTCATTAAATGAAATAGTAAGTCTATCAGCAATAGTAATTAATGAATTAGACCAACCAACATAGCTAAAGAATTGATCGATTAATGGATAATTTTTAATTGTTTGTTCTCCATCTTCATTATCGCCTTCAACAAGCTCAACTGGAATAATTAAATATTTGCCATTTAAAGTATTAACTGGAATATTATCAAGATCAAATACAGTCATCATAGTAGCTAATGTATCAGCCATATCCCACCAAGAGGAAGGTTCATTAGTTTCATTAACGATAACATCATATTGTAATCTTCCTAAACTACTAGTATTAAATGAAACAATACCATTAGTTGTTTCATTTGTATCATCATCGACATAACTTAAACTTGCATAACCAATATGAGATTTTGGCATACCAGTTGTCGTAAATTCTATTTGTTGAGTTGTTGAGTTATATGTATTTTGATAAGAAATTTCATCATAATAATTTTCAGTATATGTTCTTAAATAATGGAAACCATACGAATCTTGTGTTGTTCCAACATTATTAAAGATTTCTACTTGGAAATTATGTGTTGTTTGTAAAGTTTCCATTAAATCTCTTAATGTTAAGTCTTGGGTATAAACCATAACATTAAATGAAGTAGAAACTGCATCGTTAGTATTACGATATACACTAACTGTAAAATTGCCTTCATTTGAGAATACAAAATTATTGTTAATTGACAATCTATAGGATGTGCTTCTTAAATTTTCAGTACTTTTTAAAACTCCATCAACATAAGTTAATTCTTGAACGGCAATTCCAGTTGAATCAAATGTACAATCTTTTGCATTATTTGTTCCAATTGAATATGTAGTTTTTATTGGAAGTTGAGAAACATATAATCTTTTTTCTTCTAATTGTTGTCCAACATTAATTGTAAATGTAGTAGGTTCAAAAGAACCATAAGATACAGTAATTGTATGAGTTCCAGCTTCTAAAGTAGTTCCTTCTTCCATTGAAAAAGTTAAATCAGCATTTGTTAAATCAACACCACTGTTATTTAGTCTTACGCCATTAGAATAAGAATAGCCTGTAACTTTCATTCCATCAAAAGATAAAGTTTCACCAACTTTATACGCTAATCTTGATGGCGATGATGTAAGTTCAAGTCGAGCATCACCTTTAGTAATTCTAATGTGGCAAGGTGAAGATTGAGCATTTTCACTTTCTAAATGAGCGACAATATCAACTTCTCCTTGTCCAAGAAAACTAACTAAACCAGTTTCAGAAACAGTAGCAAGTGAAGTATTTGAACTTGTCCAAGTAACATTTTGATTTTCACTTCCAAAAACTTGAGCAGTAAGTTGGCAAGTTCCTCCAACAAAACCGTTTTGTCCGCCTGTAATAACGATTGTAATATTGGTGTTAACACCAGGATTACATCCGACAAGACCAACAGTTAAGCTTGAAAAAACTAAAAGACTACTTAAAGCAATAACGTTTTTAAATCTTCCTTTTTTCATAATTTCCTCCTTAATTAATTATAACGATACAAAAGAACCTACGAGAGGTTCTTTTGTAAATATAAATTCTTATTTCTTTATAATGTTTGTGTGTTTGTTAACCCACTTAAATATCCTTCGACCACTTCATTTGTCGCTTCAAAGTCGAAAATTGTAAAGACCATATCAACAAAATATAAACTATGATCATAACCAGTATTATCATTAAGTTTAATACCATCAAGTGTAGGGTAAACTGAAATTGAAACTATTTCAGATTCTGTTGGTGTTTCCATATTATCAACATGGACATCTACACTTAAAGTTAAATATGCACTGTATGAAGCAATAGCTAAAAAGTTTTCATCAACTTCACCAAATCCAAGTACACCCATCCATTGCATTGCAGCACCATTACCATAGGAAGAATATTCATAAGTTAAAGTTCCAGGTTGTTTATAATCAATTTCTTGATCATCTCCAGGTATTACATCTGGAACTGCTGAAACCACACCTTTATTATCCCATAATAATTCATCTGTTCCCTTAACAAAACCAAGATATGAACCTGGATCGTAAATTGAAGCTTTTTCATCAGTAATGCTTGTTTGAGTATCAACAGTTATTTCTTCACCTGAAATAGTATATGAATTCCAAGTATTTTCAGTTCTTGTATCTTTAACAAAACCTTTAATATTAGAAGTAGTTGCTCTTGAATAATCATACTCACCAGTTTCTTTATTTAAAACTCCACCAGTTTGATTTGCAGTAGTTACATAATTATCATTAACTGTAAGTAAAACTCTTGTACCTTCGTATTCACTATGTGAGGCTTGATATCCTTTATTTGCAAAAACATCAAGAGTATCATCTAAAATTTGATCATTAAGTGATTCTTGATCAGCTGCTTGTCCAGCAAAAGAATCAATAGAAGCTTTTAATTGAGAATAATCATTATTACCATAATCAAAAACAACTTGAAGTATTTGACCTTGACCATTAACATTTAAAATCGCCAAAACTTGATAAGTATTATCGCCAAGTTGGACAACATATCCTCCTACTGTTGGGTAATTATTAAGAACATATCCATATCCCCCAAATTCAAGGAAGAATTCTGTAACATTTGCTCCTATGCCATAACCATAAACTTCATCGCCACCAGCAGTTGTTCCAACTAATTCGTATGTTACTTCACCATCTTTAGTGATAGCATTCATATCAAAATCGCTTGGTAAAACAAAATCATTTGTTTGAGCAAAAGCTTCAATAGCTGTGTAATCTTTAGAATTACCAAAATAGCCAAGTCCTATTTCAGTATTCTTATAAATAGTATTCCAAACTAAATCTAATGGGGTAGCTGTAGTTGGATTTCCACTTTCATCTGTTTCAGTAATTCCAAACTTTCTTAATCCTGTAATAGTTTGTCCTTCAGAACCAGGTAATGAAGTTGGAGTTTCTTGGACAGAATAAGCAACACTAGTATTATAGTTAATTAAAATATCATCATCCATTCCATAGACATGGCCGCCTTCAACATAAAAATTATCACTTTGTTGGCTAAACTCACGCATAATATTTGTGAATTCGTAGGTATATCCACGTTCAACAGTTAAATCAAAAGTAACTTCATCAACACCATCTGAAGAAATAACTACTTTATATGTTCCAAGTGTCTCAAACATAAATCCATCTTCAAGAGGGAAAGTATCTCCTTCAACAGTTGCTGATAAAGAATAGCTACCAAGATTTAATCTAACTCGATTAACTTCTGTTCCATCGACTGTTACAGTACGATAAACAAATAAATTTTCAGAACTAAATGTATCTCCTTGTTTATAGACAACTTTTGAATTTTCTTTATCAAAATCCAAAGCATATGTTGCTTTTGTTAAATCAGGAGTAGTAGCAACAAAAGTAAAATCTTGTTGACCTAATACTTCTTGGTTTTCCATATAGCTAACACTTAAAATATATGTTCCAGCATTTTGAGCAGAGAATGTTAAATTACTTCCATTAGGAGAGATTGTTAAGCCTGTTGTTGATTCGCTTTTTGAAGCATCCCATGTCCATAAAATTTGAGGAATTACTTCTCCTCCAACTAAAGATTCTCCAGTAAACGAGGCACTAATTGTATATTCGACTCCAGTAAATCCATTAAGTGAAGTAACCTTTTCTCCATTAGATGTAAAATCAATATTTCCTACTGTAGAGTTACATCCAATAATCGAAGTTCCTAATGCTACAGTTCCTAAGCAAACGAGTGAACATGCAGCAATTTTTTTAAGAAAATTTGTTTTCATAATACCCCCTCCAAAAATATTTCAATAATTTATAGTATATATATAATAGATTAATTAATTTTCGCAAAATCTTAATGCTAATTTAATATTGTAGATTAATAAATAGATATTAAATTTCGACTAATATTTTACTTTTTTAAAAAAATAATGGATTTTAGCAAGGTTTTCATAATAAAAATGTTCAAAGAGGAGAATATCCTCTTTGAACATTTTAAGATTCTTATTCAGCCTTAGTTAATGTGACATTATCGAAGGTAAACTTAATATTATCATCTCCGAAATCTGTACAACTAATAACGAATGTTCCATTACTTATATTGATTTGAACGGATTCTGGATTTTGATATCTATCATAAACAGATGATGTAGGATTAAGAGTAAGGATAACTTCACCTCCTCTTAAATCAGCTACTAAATCACAATAACTAGAGGAACCAATATATGTGAACTCACCGACTCCACCTTCACTATCTACAGTAGCATAACTAAATCTAGAATCACCATCTCCATAATTATAGAATCTGAATACATATTTATTTTCACCAATTGTAATAACAGGTGAATCATAATTAGCACGAGAACTTACTCCTTCTCCACCAACATTTTCTAAATCAATCATTCCTAGGTTATCACCACTATAAGTTTTAGCGCTGGTATCGACAGTAAATTCTATAATTTGAGAAACACCACTTGAAGGATTAGTTAAAGTAATCCTTGTTCCTGAAACTGTATAATCAAAGCTTGCATAAGAATATGCATTTTCACCAGTAAATCTTGCACTTCCTGCACCATCAAGAACTAATGTTCCATATTGATTAGCTGAATCAGTCGCTGCAGTATATTCACCTTGCATATTATCTAATGTAACTTCAATAACTCTATTAGCTCTATCAAATTTTAATGTTGTTACATCTTCTCCAGTACTATTTTTAACTTTAACAACTGCACCAACTTTAAATGGAGTTCCAGATACAATTTCAATAGATAAATTAGCATCTAATTTTTTATTTGTTGGATCAACAATAGCATATGTTGTTAAATCTCCTGCATTAAATTGAACAAGATGTCTAGTAGTTGAACTACCATCCTCATAGAATTGTGCGGTATTAATTTTTACGTTTTCAGTATTTCCTTTTAACAATAAAGCATTACTACTCATTGAAGTTGTGCTTTCAATATAGAAAACATAGCCTTCATCTTCAACTAAAAATCTATCACTACCATATTTAGATTCACCAGTTAAATATCCAACAGCTTCAGTATCGGCATTAAATGTACCACTTTGATCTCCTAAATATGTTTCGCTGCTTCCATATCCATAAATTCCAGTTCTATTAAATCTTAAGAAAGCATTACTTCCACTTGTAGAAATTGTTCTTCCTTTAAAATCACCAACATATGGAGAATTTTCTTCAAAGATGTTTTCTTTAAATTCAAAAGTAAGTACTAATTGAACATTATCTTCAAGAGTTAAAGTATCACCAATTGAAGCAAGATATAATCCTTCACTTGTATTGTAAGAAAAGGTATCTGGACTTTCTTCATTAACTTGAATACTTGTTGGAATATAAGTTCCATTAGTTATACTTTCACTTACTGTGTATGTAATACCAAGTCTTAAATTGTCATCTCTTGGAATTCCAACTCCTTCAATTGGAGTATCAGTATTGTAATAAGTAACAGTTAAATTAGATGTAATATCATTTCCTTCTGTATCAACAACTTTAACTGAGCTAACAGTTGCAATTTCAGCAATAGTTTTAACTTCAATTGTGAATGAACCTTCAGGAATTTCTCTTAGATAATATGCACTACCCGATTCGCTATAATGTACTTCTTCTCCTAAACTATCTAAGATAGTTAATGATTGCATTACAAAACCATCATCAACAACAACATCAAAGTAGAAATACTCATCTCCAGGAATTAAAACAGCCAAGTCATCATCAGTATTTTGTCCAAATACTTTATCAGTCATAGGATCGTTACTTGAAGAACCTAATCTTAAATTAGAAATTGAAGCATGAGCATCAGTTTTAATACCAACTTGAACTTTATTACTTTCAAATAAAGCTTCAACAGTAACTTCACTTGCAGGCATTCTAAATGAATAATAATTACTTGATTCATTATAGGTTACTTCGATTTCTTCCTTTGTATCGTCGTTAGTAACTTTAACTCCGGTTATATAATATCCTTTATATGCAACAGGTCTTAATGAAACTGAATCACCTTCTTCAGCAGCTTCTACCATATCAAAAAATTCATAAGCATCATTGCTACGATAATTGATGTCATATTTAACATCTATTAAAGAAATGGTTGTATTAACATTTCCTACTGGCATTACATAGCCTTTATAAACTTTACAATATTTATTTTCAATTGAGTTAAATCTTTCATCACCTAAATCAAGCCATTCAACCTTTCTAGATTCTCCTTCTCCGACTTCAATACGCAATCTATCAGGAGTTTTAGTTGCATCAGTCCCTGTTCCAGTAACCCAAATATCAATTTTTTGTCCTGGAATGGCATTAGTTATATATTCAGTTGGTGACTCATATAAACTTGTAGCAACAGCATATTTAACGCTATATCCAGATGTTCCTTCAGCTTCTCCATCTACTAATTGATAAGTTTTTAAGGTTGGATCTTCAATAGCATTAACTGTAATTGTTACATCACTTTTTGGCATAGTGAATGTATAAGTAAAGGTATTTGTTTCAGTATTACTTGTTGTATAAGTTAAAACAATATCATTAGCTTTAACTTCAACAATATCGGTATAGGTAAAGTTCTTAACAATATCAAAACTTACAACATCACCTGCTTCATGTTCATATAAATCATCACAAGTAATTTCATAAAGTGGACTTTCTTCAGTAGGTAAAATAACATCAAAAGTTTCAACGACTACTGGAACAATTTCTTCTAAATTAACTTGAATTACAACATCATTTGCAGGCATAACAAAGGAATATTTATTATTAGAATCAAGTCCTATGTTAAAATTCCCTGCAAAAACCGACTTAATTTTAAAATTTGTATCTAATAACTTAACATCTAGTTCAATAGTTTCTCCAGCATGAGCTTCAGCTTTATCAGGTGTAACTTTTACTTTTGAATCAACTTTACTTACATCTACTTTATAAGTTGCTTCAACTGGAATATCAGCTAAGGTAACAGTTACTGTTACATCTTTTGCTGGCATATTAAAGGTATATTTATTAGTAGTAGTTAAAGCTAAACCCATGTCATTTACTTTAACTTCGCTTACCATTTTCCCTTCAGTTACTTCACTAACAGTAATTGTTACTGCTTCTCCTGCAACAGCAGTTTCTTTATCGACAGTTACTTTTGCTCCACTAACCGATGCAACAGTAATATCAAATTTTTGTTCAACTACTTCGCTTGGTTTTTCTTCATTACATGAAGATAAACTAAATCCTAAAGCAGAAACTATTGCAAACGATGATAACGTTAAGAATATTTTTCTTTTTAACATATAAAAATCCTCCAAACTTAATTATTAAAAGTTTATTGTTTTAAAATTTTATATCTTTTCTTATTTTCTAATCTTAATTTTAACTTAATGTTATTAGCCTTTATTTTTATCTGTTTTACTTGTTTATTTTTTACTAGTTTTTAAAAAGTAACTATTAAATACAAGTTACTATTTAATAATCTTATTATATAAATATATTACTTTCTTTTTTTCATCGATTTTTATGTAAAAACAAACTTATTTATTTTCTTGTTATTTTTATATTAAGTTAGTATTAAGATTTTAAATTTAAATATCTCTCAACGCTTTTACTATCTAAACTTTTAAACATACTAGGAGGTATTTGTATTTTATGCGTAGTTTTTTAAAAAAAGGGGCAATAATTTGTTTTAGCGTAACGAGCGTATTAGCTCTTGCCTCATGTGGAGAACCTAATGAACCACTAACTTATTATATTACTGAAACCGACGCTGTTGAGATTTCTTCAATTCTTAATACTCTTAAGTTAGATATAGAAAATGAAGAAGAATTAACATTCTCATCAAGTAATAATAATGTCGCTACTATTGTTGGGGATAGAATTTTTGGAAATGAAGTTGGTCATTCAGTTCTTAGCGTTAATAGTGCTACATCAACTTTGTATACCGTTAATCTTGATGTTGTTAGTTATACAAAACTTGATCCAGTTGAAAAAGTCAGTTCAGGAACAGTAGGTGATGGTTTAATTGATTTATCTGTTACTCCTTACTTAACTAAAAATGAAGAATGTGTAATTTCTTTAATACCAAAAGATTCTAAAGATTTACCTATTCAAGTTCGTTCTTCTAATCCAACTGTTTTTGAAAGTAGCATAAATTCTAATGGAAAAAATGTTCTTATTCCTCATAATGTTGGAGAATCTACTTTAGAAATTTATGGTGCAACTGGTTCATTATTATATCGACAAAATTTAACTGTTGTTCCAGCTTTAGAAACTGAGGAAGATTATTTATATACATTATCAAAATATGATTATTGGACTGGTTTAGGCGGATATGATGGACAAGCTGGTTCAACAAGAGTTACATTTTTAAACGATGGAAGTGGCATTTTATCATCTCAAAGTAATTGCATTGAACCTTTTGATCCAATTACTTTTACAATTAAAAAAGATGAAGTAAGTACTCTCCCATATCCAAATATGATTAGTTTTTCGGTAAATAACGTTGAATCAACTACTACTTGGGTTTTAGATACCTTAGCAGTATTTACCCACGGAAAAGAAATTATATTTTATAATAGTGAAGGACACTCAATCGACTTTTATTCTCCTCAAATGAATAAACAATAATTTTCAAAAAATAACTTAATTTAGAAAGGAGTTTTTATAATATATGAAGAAAATTAAATTATTAAATGTATTAGCTTTAACGGGTATTTTAAGTCTTGGAGCTTTTGCTTTTACTTCTTGTGATAATAATACAACTGAAGAAACACAAAACTTAATTACTATTGAAGGAAGTAAAGATACATTAAATTTAGGTGATACTTTAACTTTAACTGCTAAAAATAGTGCTGGAGAAACTTTAGAAGTTACATGGAGAAGCTCAAATGCAGCTGTTGCTGTTATTGATTCTAAACTTGGTACTGTTACTCCTATTAATGTAGGAAGTACAGTAATTAGCGCTGAACTTAATGGATATGAAACTGCTTCTTTTTCTTTAACAGTCGTTGATCCAAGTATTACTCAATCAATTACTTTAACTGCAGAAAATAATGTCACTACACTTAAAGTTAATGAAAGAGTTCAATTAACTGCTAAAGATGATAAAGGCGTAGCTTTAAATAATGTTACATTTAGTTCAAATAATTCTTCTGTTGCAATGGTCACAAATACCGGTGTTGTTACTGGATTAGGTGAAGGAAAAGCAAGAATCAGTGCTGAACTTGATGGATATAATCCAGGATATATTGATATCACAGTTGAAGGCGGCGAAATTGCTCCTGCAACATATAAAATTAATTACATTACTGCAACAAGCGTTACTTTTGAAGGACCAGATTCTGCTACTGTTGGTTCAACAGTAACTTTCACTGCTAAAGTTAAAGATATCAACCTTGTTTCTATTGAAGAAATAACAATGAATAATACTCCACTTACTTCTACTGGTAACAACCAATATTCATTTACAATGCCAGATAGAGATGTCACAATTCGTGCAAAATTAACTTGGCTAACAACAGATAGTGAAGTTGTCTTAACTGGTGCTGATTATATTCCTTTAGTTAAAAATACTGAAACAGGACTTTATGAAGCAAAAGGTATTCAATTAAATGAAGATTCAAGCTTTGCTTATTGGACCACTCTATTAGGAGATACAGATGAACCAACTCAATTAACATATCAAGATCTTGATTTCTATAAATGTTTTGCAAGTATTGAAACATCAAGAGATGATGATACATCATTCGAACTTCCTGGTGGATTTACATATGATTTTTACTATGATCCTTCTGCTGAATTAAGACCAGCTTACATTAAAAGGGTTTCAGTTGATACTTTACCAAATAGCACAACAACTTTAGAGAATCTATTCGACCATGGTAAAAGTAGTGAAACTACTTATCCTGAAAATGTTAAAAAAGTAACATATGAGAATTCATTAACTCAAGAACATTATGAATTTACTCGTTATCAAGATAATAAATCATATGCAACTGTTACTAATTTACAAGGCGTTCAACAAGCAATTGTTTATAAATCTTTAGAAGATGATAATTATCAATTTGTCGATACCTATATTGAGGGTGATAATGATCCAACTAAGAAAGATGATACTGAAGCAAAATCAGCTAATATTAAAGTATTTGATACTCAAGCTGAAGCTGATGCATCTAATTGGAAAAACTTCCCAGATAAGGGAGGAGTTGAAACTTCTTTAAGAGAAGCTACATTTGATGCAAATCACTACTCTCATGATATGAATTCTATTGAATTTGATATTATGTATGCATATCGTGTTGGATTTGCTTCTGATTACTTACAATCTTCAAATATTGATATCTCAACTACAGCAAATGCAGATTCAACATTTACCACAACTATTGATTCTTATAAGACTTTAGTTGATGCATCAAGTAATCTTTATGAACATTATGAATATGATGTTGAATTATCATTTACCTCTGATGGAAGCTTACTAGCTGGAACTTATCAAGAAAAAGTCTACAACCAAAATGATTATAACTTTGACGCAGGTAAAGAAGGATTCCTTCCAGGTGGAGAAAATAGAGGAACATTAGTTAAAACATTAGAATTTAGTTATGAATATTCTGAAACTTTAGATCAAATGCCTTCAATGGATATGTCTCAATATTTCATCTCAGATATTTCAAAAGTAACAATTAATAACGATATCTTTAATTCTGATGACACTAAAAATGTTCTTAAAAAAGGTGACAGAATCGTAAAAGGTGATAACTTTGATATTGATTATTCTCCAACAACAGCTTTAGATATTTGGCAATATGAAATTATTAATAGTACTAATGAAGATGTTATTGGAAGAGGTAATTATTCTGAATATCGTGCACTTAAAAATGGTACTTCTACTCTTACAGTCGGTAATCAAACAACAAATGAACATACTAAGGACATTGATGTTACAGTAGATTCAACTCCAGTTAGATCTGTCTATTTTGATACCACCATGACTGGTAATACAGATGATTTAGTTGAAACAGAAGAATCTGGCGCAGGTTATGTCTATGTTTATGATAGTAAAAAATCCTACGTTACATTAAAAGCCTCACCACTTGGTGCTGATAATACTTCACTTGTATTTACTTCATCTAATGAAAACGTTAAATTTAGCTATGATCCTGACACTGAATTATTAGAAATCGATGCAACAAATTATCATGTAACTGATGATAGTGAAAAAGTTACTTTAACTATTACTTCTGATAACTGGGATCCAGATACAAGTTCAAAGAAAGATGAATTATATATCTATTTTGTTAAAGGATATGCTCTTACAGAAGAAGGTATGTATGGTACATGGAAAATTCAAGGCGAACAAGATCAAATTGTCGAATATGTTCATACAGATTTACAATCTCACACCGCTCAATTTAATGAAGAAACTGAAGAAGTTCAAATAGATGCTGATACAACTGAAACTTATCACACTGGAACATTAAGAACTTCTGCTGGAAGTAAAGGTTTCTATTGGAGAATTGTTAATGGCAGAATTGAAGGTAGAGTTTTAGAAGAAAATCAATTAACTGATCGAATCTCTTTCTTATATGATCCTGAAACCTCAAGATTAGGAATCTTATACGAAATGAGCAGTTGGGATGCTGAAGAAGGTTCAGAAGCTGTCGTTACTACAACTTACTTCATGGGTGAAACTGATGGCGATGAAGATTACCCAACAGACTTATATGAATACTTTGGAAAAGCTAATTAACGCTAATTAGATTTTCTAGTATTATACCTCCTTAAAAAGTGGATACGAAAGTATCCTCTTTTTTTACATAATAAAAAGGATTTTAGTACTATATATTTACTAAAATCCTACTATTTTTATTTAAATTCCCTGCAAAACTAGGTTATTTTTTAAAATTATTGAACACTAGTATATTTCCAAGTAGTTACAAATTCTTCTAATGGTTCAAAACTAGTTGTATTAAAATCGGTAAAGATAAAGTCTTGATTATAAGGTATACCGTTTAAAGTCATGTTTAAAGTAAAAGTTACTACATCTTTATTATCAATAGTTTCTAGTTTAAAACGTAAATGTAAAAGAGCGGTCTCATAAGATTCATGATAATTTAAAAACATTTTTTGATAAAAATCATAAGCGACATCAAATTCATCAGTAACATATTCATTAGTTTCTTCGTTATACTCAAAAACTTCGTATTGATCGAATAAAATAGAACGTGAAGGATACATCATTGCTTCGCTTAAATTAGCAGTTTCATCATTATATGCTCTATATAAAATAGGATTAAAATCTACATATGTTCCACTAACACTATCATAAACTGGAATACAAATATAAATACCAAATAATGTTTTAGATTCTACTCCTAAAAAATTATTATCTTCATCAACATAAGTAACTTCAATTTCTTGATTATCTATTCCAACAAACATGTTAGAGTTTGCCATAAATTCTGGTTCATAAAGTCCTGCATAATATTGTTTATTGAATATTTCTTTTCCAACATATTCAGGATTTGTTCCCCCACTATATACTTCACGAGTATAATTATTGTTAGCAAATAAATTTCTAATCTTAATTAAATCTTCATTTGGTGTAAAATAGCTTCCGCCACTTCTAATATAATTATCAACAATATCAACTTTACTACTATTAATATTTTCTAAAGTCATATTAATATAAGTTTCATTATTAAATTGCATATCAAATGTTAAGGTTGATAAATCATTATTTTTCATTGTGATTTCAAATGAAGAAATCTCTAATAATGCACTATATGGAACATTTAATAAACTTAAAAATGAATTTCTTGATTGATTGTCAATTAAAACTAATGAATTTGGATCATTAGATTCAATTTTAGATAAATCAAATACATTAAAAGTTTTAACTAAATCATTGGTATAAATATTAGTTATCGCTTTTCCTTCATCATTTAAAAGAATTTCTCCTCCAACAAGATTATCTTCATTATCTAAATAACAATCAAAAACACCATTAATAGATTTAATATAGCCTGAACCTTCAAGCTCATTATAAAAACGAGATTCAGTATAATAAATTTTTCCACTTCTTTCTTGATATGTATCATCAACATTTAAAGTATAATCATTAATAGTTTGTAATTTAGTTAATGCTTCTTTAATAGAATTTGCTTCAAAAGAAAAACTTTCTTCTTCACCGCAACTTGCTAAACCGATAAGTGAAGTTGCAATAATAAGAGGTGATAATACTTTAAAAAATTTATTCATAACATGCCTCCATAAACATAATACATTATTATACCTAATATATTTTTTTAAAAAATACTTTAAAAGCTAAAATTCTGTTGGATCAAGCCTAGCGCCAGTAAATTCAGTTAATTCTCCTTCAATAAAGTTATAGCTTGCTTCTTGATAAATATAGTTTGCTCCATCCATATAACTAACTAAAGATGTAACTTCATCTTCTATAACTATTCCATTTTCAATTGTTAAAACATCATCTCTTTCTAATTGAATTGAAACTACATTATCTTCTTCGACAGTAAATCTTATCGATAAAGTTAAGTTGCCATCATCAATAAAGGATTCTTCATTAAAATTAGTAACTAATCTTCCGCTAGGGTTATTACTCATCATTCCAAATAAAGTAGTTAAATAATCTCGATAATAAGAATAGCCAAATCCAACATTTAAATTTAAATCAATATTTTCTTCTTGATAAGGAATATAACTTGCACTATCCCCTGAATCATCATTTAAATAATCAGTCACTTCATAAAAATAATCTAAATTATTTTGATTGATAATCCCTCTTTGAGTAATGCCACTAATTTCATCAGTTTCAGAATCACTAAATCTTTGAACAAATTGATCCTCATAAAAGTTATTTAAATATCTAGTCCTTGTTCCGCCTTGCGAAGAATCAACACTTACTCCACCATAGTTATCAGTTTGTGAAATTTGATATTCTTGAGAAACAATGTTATCACTATATTTAAAAATTTTAGGTAAAACAGCATTAAATTCTTCAATTGAATCAATATAAGTATCAGATAAATCTTTTTGTTTAGTAATAGTTCTAATTTCAACATCACTATCTAACATATAAAAAGAATATTGATTATTATTAGTAAGTTCTAATTTATTATCATTATAATAAACTTCACTTAATTCATAATTTACATCAATTATATTTACTTCAAATACTATTAAACTATTAAATAAATATTTTCCATCTATTGCTTCAGTTAAAATCTTAATATCACTTCCAATTCCTCTATTTAAAGTAATATTAAATGACTCAACATTAATAATTGGATTAGTAGTATTATCACAGCTTACTAAAAATAAAGGAAAAAACATCAAAATAGCAAGGTTTTTTAATAAATACTTCATATTTTTATCCTTCTATATAGAAATGATGAACAAAATCTGTATCATTAACCCTGAAAGTAATTTCTTCACCATCGAAGCTTATTTCTCCACCATTATATGCAGTCATTTGATTAAGTTCACTTAATGGAGTAGTAACACGAGCAATATTTAAATTAAATGTTGTTTCATTTAAAGTATAGCGATAGCTTATAGTTTCACTATCTATTCCATAATTAAAACTAATATCAAAAGTTTCTCGATCACTATTAAATGTTAATTCACCGCCAAAATTTTCATCATATAAACTATTAAAAGTATAGGTATTGGAAGTTAATTTAGTGTATAACTCTTCAACTGATAATTTTAATTTTATATTATATGTAATGCTTACACTTACATCAGGATTAGAACGAGATTTAAATGTAACAGTAACATTATTCCCTTCACTTCCTCCAATTACGTTATAAGTAAGAATATACATATTATATGAATTAACTTCTCCGGTTATTTCTAAAATTGAAGGATCAGAAATTTCCCAATATAAATCTTCACTTACATCGATTGAATCAGGTTCAGAATATAAATAAATATTGCTATATTGAGTATTAGTATAAATAGATCTTACTCCTTCATCGTTTTCAATATTTGATGAAGAATCTAAATAAATAATTTCTGAAGTTACACTATTTTCTTCAACAGTTAATTCTTCTTCAATCACAATACCATTTACTGTTTCAAAAGTAACAGTTGCTGTTCCACTTCCAACAGTAAAAATATTTTCTTCGTTTATTTCAATGACAGTTTCATCTGTTGAAGAAACTGGCCTTAGTAATAAATCTATTGCTTTTGCTGGAGCGTATTTAGAAGCATTAAACCAAATATAAGTATTTAATGGTAAATTATCTTTTTGATAAATTGTTGTTCCATCTGAATTTGATGCTTTAGTTTCACTAACTGAAGCTAAAAAATAATCATCAGGATTTAAAATATTTGAATTAGTGCTTGAAGATACTTTTTCATCGTAACTTAAACTATATTCATTAATTAAATCATCACTATAGTTATCACTTGGATCATCAATTCTTGAAGTTAATGATAAATATGATGTTTTACCAGATAAAATTGTTTTATTTAAATCAGTTGTAAAACTAAAATTATAGGTTAAACGATTATCATATTCATCATCTTGATAAGAATAAGTAAAATCTTTAAAAATATAATCAATATGATCAGAATAAGTTGTAACTTCAATTGATGGTAAAACATAAGAAGCTAAATCTGGATTATTTACTAAATAAGTAATAATGAAATTAGCTATAGAATAAGAAACTTGTTTAGCAAGTTGACCTTTTACATTATTCTTTAATAAATAATCACTTCCTTCAATTAAGTTAGGATCCTCTTCTTCTAAAATTGGAATTCGATAAGCAGAATCAACAAATGATGAATAATCTCCTTTATCATAATCCATAACTCGAACAAAATAATCAATATTATCAATTGTTTGAACTGCAGCTTCTAAAACATAAGAATCATTTCGGTTATATTGAGATTGATTTTCATCTTTATATGTAATGGTATATTCACCATTTCCTAAAGAAACATCGTCATTATAAATATTAAATTCTTCTTTAGTAACTGTTTCAACAGTACTATTAGAATCCGTTTCAGTTACATTAACTTTAGAACAACTATTTATTTCATTTTGATATAAATCATTTTGAAGTAATGTAATTGCCTCATCTAATGTTATTGAACTTGTTACTGGATCAGTATTACTTTCTTTATTTGTATTATCACACCCAAATAAAGTAAATGATAAAGTTATTAATGATAGAAAAATAATCTGTTTTTTCATAAAAATCCTCGCAAAATCGATATATTATTAAAAAATAGAATGAATCGAATGATTCATTCTATTTATTTAAATTATTTTAGTGTTGAATGAATTGTTGATAGTTCGACTTTACTTTCTCCATATACTGCTAAAGTTGAAGGATATTGATTTGTACCATGACGATACTCAGTTAATACTTCAATAGAATTATTTCCACTAACTGTTAATGAAGCAAAGTTATATCCACAACTTAAATCTGTCCCATCATATGTTATTTCAATAGCGAATGTTGTTTCATCTAAAGTCCAAGTAAATGTCTCAATTTCGCCAGTATCAGAAGCAAAACCACTCATATCATCAGTATAGAAGAATTCACCAGTTCCATCTGTATTAAAATTAATAAATAAAGTATGGGCAAAGCTTTTATTCTCAGTAAACGAAGATGATAATGTATTTTGAGTCATAAATGCGTAAACAGTATTATAATCTGGAGCTTCTCTAACTTCAAATGCAACTTCTCTTACTAAACTTGGATTTGAAACTGAAGTAACTACTAATGTACCAGTTCCAGCAGTATTTCCAGTAATAGTATATGTTCCATCCTCATTTTTAGTAATATTTGCTTCGCATGTTGAATCATCTCTTAAAGTAACATTAACATCTTGTAAAGCAGTTGAAGGTGTTAAACTTGCACTTAAACTAATTGATCCGCCAACAAACATAGAACTATTTGATAATGAAACATTTAATGTACCTGCAGTAGGTTGAACAGAAGTAACTTCTATTTTTTTAATTTCACCTAATCCATTATCAAATAATAAATGGAATGTTCCTTCTTTTTGTACTGTAGGATTTCGAGAATAATTTAAAGTGACGAAATCATCTTCTCCTTCATCAACTCCAACAAACCAAGGAGTAACACCAATTTCTTGAGAAACATTAGAACGATATGTAAAGCTTAATAATGAGCCATTATCAACTCTATTATCTTCGCCCATAATTTTACTTGTTCCTTCTAAACTTTGATTAACTCTAACATCATAATCACTTAGTACATAGTCGTGAATATCATATTTAGGAGTTAATTCTTTTTTATAACCCCTTGTTGCTGTTAAATGCATTTCTTCATGATCTTCAAGAATTGGATCTTCAATTAAAGTATCATTTTCTTCATCATAACTACTAGATTCATATATATCTAAAACAAAATCAGCTGCATGTAAAACTCCGTCTCCATCGATAGAAACAGTTAATATTCCAACTCGATAGCCACTATAAGAGGAATAATAATCTCCAGTCATTGTAAGAGTAAAAATTGTCTCTTCATCATTTAAAGTAATATCATCACTAGTAAATTGATAATCTAAAGGATATGTTGAATTAAATGCTTCAGAAATTATTTGACTACTTAAATTCGCAGTTAAATTTGTTTCGGCTTCGCTTCTATTAATTGTATGGTTAGTTGAACTTCCACCTTCTTCAACTATTTCTCTTAAATCGAAATTTTTAAAATTTCCTTCTTCTTCAATTGAATAATATCTCTCATCATTTAATATTCCATAAATATCATAATGATATTCATTGATATCTGAAGATGTATATGGTGTAACTATTCCATCTTGAATCATTACATCATTGCTTCCAAAAGTGTAGTCATATTCATAATTCTCACTATTTTCAGTAGTAATAAATTCAAGATGAGCTGAATTTAAATAAGTTGCTTCTAAATCAGCTGAGTCTTCAATTAAAGTTCTAACTGCGTTACTTGTTGTAATTGTTGCTAAGTTTCTAGCATCTACTTCAGTAATATTAAGTAAACTTCCATCACCTAAAGTAGTAACTTCTGTTGTGATAACTGAATCTTGATTTGGCATTGTAAAGGAATAAATTCCTTCAGTTTCATTAACTTCGACACCATTTACCTTTAAAGCATTAAGAACTATTAAATCTTCATCATAATTAACGCTTAATCTAACTTCACTTCCAGCAATAAATTGATTACTCTCAATTGGTGCAGATAAAATTTCAACCTCAACTCCATGAGTTTCAGTAACTGTTAAAGAATAAGCTTTATCAGGAACATCTCCAATTAAAGTACAAGCAGTTGTAATTATTGCATCTTCTCCTGGCATTATTGCAAGATATGTTCCATCTTCTTCAACTGCTAAACTTACATCATTAATGGTAACTAAAGATACTTCATACAACGTTGGATCATCTAAAGTAACTTTAAATTCAACCTCTTCACCAGCTTTAAATTTTCCTTCGCTATCTCCTTTGCTAACAACTTCGATTTTTGTTCCAGTTTGAGCATTTAATGATAAACTATACGTTTTATCATCTGTAACAGTTGAAGTTGTTTCATTATTACAACTAGAAAGACCGACAAAACTAAGTAATGAAATAACAGATAATATTAAAACACTATTCTTTTTCATTTCTATCCTCCATAAACTTTTTGCTAAAACTTTAATTTTTAATTAATAAAATTAAAGAAAATAAATCAATATTTTAACATTATCTTAATACTTAAAGTATAAATTCTATTTATAGTGAAAAGAATGTTCATATAATTTGATTTTAGAAAATTAAAAATTATAATATTCACTATGGAAAACGAACAAACAATTCAATTAATTAAAGATACCTTAGATAAGATTCGACCATTCATGCAAAGAGAAGGTGGCGATGTCACTTTTGATTCTTTTGAAGACGGTATAGTTTATGTAAATATTCATGGAGCTTGTGAAGGCTGTGCTTTAATTAATGAAGATTTAGAAGAAGGTGTTGAAGTAATTTTAATGGAAGAAGTACCAGGTGTTGTTGCGGTGCGTCTAGCTTCACAAAAAGAAGAAATTAAAAAGGCAATGAATGAATTAAAAGAAAATAAAACAGACGATTAAAATCGTCTATTTTTTTTAAAAAACTATGTAAATCCCTATTATTTTTGAGAAATTTCTAATATTGCATACTCTTCTTTGACTTCAACTATTTCAACATTTACATCTAAAGAAGAACCATCATTTAAATTACCAGATAAATTTTTTGTGTTAACTCGATAAGTATATAAATCAAAATTATCATTTTCTTTAAATAAATCTGCTCCGGTCCAAGAAGCTTCATTATCAGTTAAGAAATTTCCACCTCTTTGTTTTCTTGAGATTAAAGAAATTTGATCAAAATCACGGTCGACAAAACTTCTAGATGGAGTATTATTTGCACCAATTGTATAAGTATTTCTTAATTTATTATCTTTAAAACTATTAATTTCACTATCAGTTAAATAATGATCGAATTGCATATATCCTTGTCTTAAATTAACTTCAACAAGTCTTGCATCAGAATGATAAACTTTCACACCATTAGTGCTTGGTAATCTTCCATAACCGTTATAATCATGCGTAGAATCTAAATAACTTAATTGAGAATTAGAATAGTATTCAAAAATAATATATTCATCAAAAGCTGTTCCACGATAATTATTAGAGATAAATAAAGGTTGATTTTTGCTTATTATTACAGTTTCACTTTGATTTACCTCTGCATCATAAATATATGGATCAACCCAACCTAAGCTTGCTTTTGTCCACGAGTTATGATCTCCTACATTTGCATCTTGCATATCTAAGCAACCAATAGGAGCTGTATTACCACTATAATCATAATAATCATCAAGTCCAAATAAATGTCCTGTTTCATGAATAAAAGTATGAGCATCAATACCTTCTTGAGAATTAGACAAACCTTCATAGATAAAATCATATGAAGCCCAAGCATATTGATTTAAAGTTGGTAAATTATTTCCAAAAGATTCATTATTTGCAAAATAACAATAAGCCCAGAAAGTTTGTAATTCATTAGTTAACATTGGTTCATTTGCCATATTTGGAGCACTATATATTGTCCAAACAGCATCAATTTGACCGTCTTTATCATTATCATATTTGTTTAAGTCAAAATTACTATCATCTAAATATGAATTAATTGCATTTTTAATTAAATCAATTTCACCAAAATTTTGATTTAGTAAACTAACAGCTTTGACATTTGATTCATAAACTGGCATAACATCAAAATTTAAATTTAATCTTCCATAAGAAGATTTATAAAAATATGAAGAGACACTTTCCCAATATTTTGTTTCTTTTTCTCCACTTGAGTTAAATAAAATATTTAAATTATCAATAACTTTTTGATTTGTATTTTCATTACCAACAAAATCTGAAAAAGAAAAATCAGTAAAGTTAATTGGAACAACAAGTACATTTGTTTCTTTATTTTCACTTGAAACAGATGGAATTCCACCTGTATCTAATGATTGCATTACATCTTGATAAGTAAATTTAGTCGTTAAATTTTCATTTTTTAAACTTTCATCATTAACATAAACACTACAAATTACTTTATTTTCTTCATTATCTCTTAACGATACAGTAATTGCTGAAACTCCAGTATTATTTTTTGCACTAATTACACCTTGATCATTAATAGCAGCTACATCTTCATTTGAAGAAGTAAAATTTAAATTATCGTTATTAATTAATTTATTATTTGAGTCATAAACTTCAAGGGTAAAAGTTTCGTTGCTTTTTAAATTAAGAGTAGTTTTATTTAAAGATATATAATCATAATTATTAGTAGTTGTTTCTTTATTATCATCTTCACTATTTTTACTTGGATTACAACCTGATAATAAAGTTAAACTAGATATACATAAAATTAATAAAAATCTTTTCTTCATAACTTTTCTCCTAATTTTCTCTTGATTATTTTAAATTAATTAATATTTTTTTCTATAAAAATGTATAGATATAAATAAAGATATCTATTAAAATAATAAAAACCTTTGCAAAACCTAATTATTTTTTTTAAAAAATAAAGTTTTTTAAATTGTTCATAACGACATATCCATCATGATTATAAACATCTTTTTTATTATATTTTATTCTTGTTCCATCATATTTAAGAACATGTCCACCAGCTTCTTCAACAATTATTGTAAAAGCTGCAGTATCCCATTCCTTAGTTCCATCACTTACTCGATATGAAAGTTCAGCCTTACCTTCTGCAATTAAACATGCTTTTAATGAGCTTCCTGCAGTAACAATGTGTTTAATTCTATCTTTATATTTATTATAAATTTCAAATTCTTTTGGTTTAGAATGGTATCGACTTTTTAAAACTGTTAAATCATCTAATTTATCATTAACTTTTATTTTAATAACTTCTCCACTACTTAAAATTTTATATGCTCCTTCACCTTTTAAAGCATAATATATTTCATTTTTTACTGGGCTAACAACAACCCCAACTACAATTTCATTTTTATAACATAAGGCAATATTAATAGTAAATTCATCATCTTTATGAATAAAATCTTCGGTTCCATCAATTGGATCAACAATAAAACAATAATCATTATTTAATCTATTTAAATCATCTTTGCTTTCTTCTGTTAAAAAAGAATAAGTTGGAAATAAATTACTTAAATATTCTCTAATTATTTTATCACATTCCTTATCTGCTTCAGTTACAGGTGAATTATCATTTTTTATTTCAACGTGATACCCTTCATTATAATATTTAAGAGCTACTAATCTTGCTTTTTTACCTGCTTCAATTGAAGCTTCTAATTCTTTTTTAAAATTCATAAATACCTCCAAAATTACAAAATCTTTGCAAATTTCAACTATTTTTTATAAAAACTGTTTTAATTATATCATAACACTATATATTTATCTATCTATATCAGCTAATATTCAATAAGTAAAAATATATCTAAAACATAAATTTTTATTTATAATTATTCTATGACAATAAAAGAGATTATTTCACGAAATATTGTAAATTTAAGAAAAGAAAAAGGATTAACTCAAATTGAATTAGCTGATGCTTTACATTATTCAAATAAAGCTATATCTAAATGGGAAAAAGGTGATTCACTTCCGGATGCAGAAACATTATATGAAATTGCTAAATTTTTTAATGTTTCCATAGAATATTTATTTACAAATCATGATGAAGTTATATTGAATAAAGAACAGGCTAATAAAATTAGAAAAAAGGAAATTATTTTTTATACTTCTCTTGTAACAATTGTTGGTTTACTAGTTTATTCTTTTATTGCATTAATATTTTCAATCATTCCTCAATTATCAAGAAATAATGTAATTACAATTTTATTACTTGATGGAGCTGGTGTTATTGCAATTATTTTAATTATTCAAATATGTTTAAAAGTTAAAAAATATATTACTTTACTTTTAACATTATTAATTTGGAACTTAACAATTGGATTAAATCTTTTATTTTGGGAATATTCAATAAATTATATTTATATCATTGCGATTCTTCTTCAAATTATTGTGATTATTACTCCAATTTTCTATCGTTATTTAATATTAGATATACCAATTTTAAAAAAGAAAGATAATGATAAACAAATTGAGAATATTGAAGATAAAGACGATAAAACTAACAACTAATCAACAGATTTTAACGACGTAGTCATATCTATTCTTAATATTTTTCTAATCAATAACATATCAACAATAACAATAAATAGAACAACTAATGCACCACTTAAAAAGTAAGTGTACCATCGAACATCACTTATACTTCCAAAATCAAGATAATTTAATAATACATAAGTAGCTAATGCACCAAGTGGTATACCCAAAATAATTCCTACTGCTCCCATTAATGAAATTTCACGATAAATATACATGCAAATTTCTCGATCTCGGTAACCTAAAACACCTAAAGTAGCAATTTCTCTTGTTCTTTCGCCAATATTCATATTTGTTAAGTTATAAACAACAAAAATAGTTAAAAGTATTGCTAAAAAGATAATTAATATAGATATAGGGACCATTGTATCTGCTAATCCTTCAATCCCAATATCTGCAGAATAATTTACAACATCTAATAAAGAAAAACCTAAGAAAACTATTACAGTTGAGCCAGCACAAGATAATACTGTCATCCAAAAATGTTTTTTATTTCTAAAAATATTTCTTAAAGAAGATTTATATCGGAAAGGCAATCTTTTCCAAATAAAAGTTATTCTTTCTAATAATATCTTCTTACCAGCTTTAGGTGATTTTGGTAAAAGTAAATTTGCTGGACTTGTTCTTAAATCTTTACTTATTGCATAAAAAGTAATAGACATAGTAATTATGGTAACTACTAATGTTGCAATAATTCCTGGAACAACATCAAAATGATACGCTCTAGGAGGCATAAAAGCTAAGGTTTCAAAACCTGGATAAATGATTGAAGGAAGAATGGTTAAACCTAAAATCATTCCTAAAACAGATCCTAAAAATGTGAAAACTCCACAAATAAACATATATTTTAATTTAATCTTATAATTAGGTACTCCTAAAGATGCATAGCACCCAATTGAAGCTCTATCTTCGTCAATCATTCGAGTCATTGTAGTTAAGACAACTAATGCAGCAACAACTAAAAAGAAAATAGGAACTAAAATTGCAATAATATCAACTTTATCGCAATAAGAATTTAATATGCTATAAGACTTATTTTCATATAATGATAAATAAACATAATTTTCTTCATTAAATAATAAACTTAAACGATACTTTTGATCATCAATCAATTCTTGATAATTTTTAGAAAAATAATCGACTTCTGCGTCTTTTTTAAAAGAAATATACAAATCAGTAGTTGGAATTTGACTTAAAAGGATTGAAGGTAAATTATTTTCAAGTAAATCAAAATAAGAATAAATCATTACATCAAGCGTTTCTTGGGTTTGTAAATTAATATCGCCATCTTGAGAAATATTTAATGGGCTTTTTACTGTTCCAACAACATTCGCTTCAAAAGTAAATAATCCTAATAAATTAATCTTTAAAGTAGAATTTAAAGGAATAGTTTTAATTGTTGAAGAAGGTTGTTCAACTAAAATTTCAGTTAATGGATCTTCAATATCTCTTCCTGAAACTATTTCAAGTTTATTTAAATCATGATCGTCCTTATTAAAGATATATAAACGAGTATTATCTTCATAATTATCAAACTCTAAAGATGTAAAAGCATCGACCTCATCGATTGTTTCATCATTTTTAAACTTTAAAATTTCTTCTTCACTAAATCCTGTTTCAGATGTTGTTTTAACATTTAAATCAGATAAAAAGCTTTCATTATAATAATTATTAAAAGATGATTTAACTTCAGTTGTTAAAGTTCCTAAACCAGAATAACAAGTTATTCCAATAAGGATTATAAAAACAATCGAAATAATTCTTCCTAAATTTGATTTTATCGAACGATAGATTGTTTTTGTATAAGCTTTCATCTTTACCATTCAATCTCCTCAATCTTTTTAGGATTTTCATTTATTTGAACTTTTTCAACACTACCATTTCTAATATATACAACTTTATCAGCCATATCTTTTATTGCTGAGTTATGGGTAACAATAATTACAGTTTTATGTTCTTCTTTACACATATTAGATAATAATGAAAGAATTTGTTTTCCAGTATTATAATCTAGTGCTCCGGTTGGTTCGTCACATAATAAAATTCTTGGATTTTTAGCAACTGCTCGAGCAATTGAGACTCTTTGTTGTTCTCCCCCAGATAATTGACCAGGAAAATTATTCATACGTTCTTTTAATCCGACTTTCTCTAAAATGTCTTTTGGAGAATATGCGTCTTTACACATTTCAACAGATAATTCGACATTTTCAAGAGCTGTTAAATTCGACATTAAGTTATAAAATTGAAAGACAAAACCAACATAGTTTCTTCGATAATCAGTTAATTGTTTTTTGCTATATTTAGTAATATCAATATCATCGACAATAAGTTTGCCACTTGTTGCTTGATCCATTCCACCAATAATATTTAAAAGAGTGGTTTTACCTGCACCACTTTGTCCTAAAATAATTACTAACTCACCTTCGTCAACATCAAAAGATAAATTATTTAAAGCGTGAATCTCAGAATCGCCGACTTTAAACACTCTACTTAAATTCTCAACAATAATAACTTTTCTCTTAGAAGCCATAGTATTTACCTCTTATGTAATTTATACTACAACAAAAGTTTAAATAGTCAACACATGTCTAAAAATATATTTTTATTTTTTCTTTTAATATATATAATATGTATATAATTTAAACATTAATTAAAATTTTGTTGATTTGGAGGACTATTATTGATGAAAAAGGAAGGAAACGATATTCGAACTCGTATCTCTCAAGGAATTATAAAAAATTCACTTATTGAGTTATTAAAAGAGAAAGAAATTCAAAAAATTTCAGTGACTGAAGTTTGTAAAAAAGCAAATATCAATCGAGGAACTTTTTACAATCATTTTGTCGATATAAATGATGTTTACGAAACTATTCAAGATGATTTTTATAATAATATTACATCTCGTTTAGAAACTAAAAATGTTACGGTAATAGATGGAGCATTCTTTAAAGAATTATTACATTATATTGCTCAAAATGATATTATCGCCAAAATGATAATTAAAGAATTTTATAATTCAAAATTATTAAGTAGACTAATTGCTTATACTGAAAATAAATATATTAATGATTTTCATGATGTTTATCCATCGATTCCATCTGAAAAAATTACTGATTTATCTACTTATACAATTAATGGAACATTAGGTTTAATGGTAAAAGTAATAAGAGATGGAAGACTTAAAGATTTAGATTATTTTACTAATTTAATTCTTACTTTAAACGAAGGAATCGTGAAAGATTTTATTTCTCGAATATTGTAATTGCCTATGAAATTTCTTAATAAATATTTAAAAGATTCAAAAACCTTAATCTTCTTTGATTTAGAAGGAACACAACTCACTCAAGAAATAATAGCAATTGGTGCTGTTAAAGTAACTTTAGATAATAAAAATAATATCAAAAAGAAATTTGCCCCTTTTAAAAGATATGTTAAATCTAAAGGAAAAATAGGACCAGTTGTAGAAAATTTAACTGGAATTAGCGAGGATTTATTACAAAAAGAAGGTATTAATTTCAAAGATGCACTTTTGCAATTTCAAAATTATGTTGGAAATGATTTAAATTCTAAATTTTTATCTTATGGTGCTTTTGATTTAAGATTATTGCATCAAACAGCCAACATAAATGATTTAGTTGAAAATGCTTTTATTAATCGAATAAATCATAATTATATTGATTTTAGTACAATTCTTTCACAATTTATTCGTGATGATAAAAATCAATTATTGTCTTTAACCGAAGCTTTAGATGTTTTAAATGTTACTTTTCAAGGGAATAATCATGATCCTGAAGCTGATGCAATTAATTTAATGTTGCTTTATCAAGCATTTTTAAAAGAAAGAGGAATTTTAAAAGAACAATATATAAAAGTATTGTTAAATAATCCTAAACTTCCTCGTCCAATTCATAGATTAATGAAAGATCTATTAAAAGGAAAAACAATTAGTAAAGATGATTTATCAAAATATGTTGAGGAGGAATTATAATTGTCTCGCTTAAATCTTAATTCAAATTTATTAATTACTTCTAATCCTTTTTCCTATAAAAATCGTGGACAAGAGCTTGAATATTTAATTAATAAATCAAATATTTATTATTATCAAAATAATATTGCTTTAATTGATAAAAGACCAACTCCAATTAAGGTAGTTAATTATAATTATGAAATTAATAAAATTACCAATGCCTTTTTTGAAAAGAAATCTACAACTGATTATTATGGGATTTATAAAGGAAGATATCTTGATTTTGAAGCTAAATCTACTGAAATTAAAACTTCTTTTCCTTTAAAAAATATTAAGCCTCATCAAATAGAATATTTAAAATTAATCTTAAAACATCAAGGTATAGCTTTTTTTATTATTATGTTTTCTAAAATTAATGAAGTTTATTTTCTTTCTCTTGAAAACTTTAATAACTTTATTAATAAATATCCTAATAAAAAATCAATTCCACTATCTTTTTTTAAAGAAAATGGAATTGAAATAAAAGGTAATGTTTCTTGTCCTATTGATTATTTAAAAGCTTTAAATTTTTAAAAAATATTAAGGTTTTGCATTATATTTACAAATTTTAGTTAGTTTACAGTTTTTACAACTTGGATTTATTGCCTTACAATAATATCTTCCAAAATGAATAAATTGATGATGCAATTTAATCCAATTTTCTTTTTTAAATATTCTTTTTAAATCTTTTTCAATTGTGTCGACATCTTCACTTTTAGTTAAATCTAATCTTAAAGAAACTCTTTTAACATGAGTATCAACTGGAAATTCTGGAATTTTAAAAATCTCAGCTCTTACAACATTTGCTGTTTTATTTCCAACTCCTGGAAATTTAATTAAATCTTCTTTATTAGATGGAAGAATATTATTAAATTCATCAGCTAATAAATTAGCTATTTTTATAATATTTTTAGCTTTATTTTTAAATAAACCAAGTGGCTTAATAATATTTTCAATATCATTAATATTTGCATTTTTTAATGAATCAATTGTCGGATATTTAATAAATAAAATCGGAGTTACTGAATTAACTTTTTTATCAGTGCACTGTGCTGAAAGCATAACTGCAATTAAAAATTCATAATCTTTATTATAAATTAGCTCACACTTAGCATCAGGTAATAACTCATTAAAATAATCTTCAATAATTTTTATTTTATTATCCATTTTGCTGAATATTTAACTTTTTAAGAATTAATCGATCGATGTAAGTAATTGAATATTTTTCTTTAATTAATGCATCCTTAATTGAATTTAAAATTATATCTTCATCTATTTCATCTTTTAGCCATTGATCGATTCTATTTTGTTCGATTGGATTTAGGGTTCTTCCAAATCCTTCTTCAATTGTGGTATATATTTTTTCTCTTAAATCTTCAATATCTTCCTTTTGAGATAATTCTTCTTCAGAAAGTACTGATTCTTGAAATTTGCGATATAAAATTCTTTTAATTGGCTCAATCGATGTTTTTGCTTTACCAGTATCAGTTTTATATTCAACATATTTTTTCATAATTAAAGAAGCCATAATATTATCTAATTGAGATTCATCAAGATTCATTTTTAAAGATAATAAATCAACTGTTACAAAATCATTTTGAGAGGAAAGCAAATGATCAATCATTAAAATAACCATTACTTCTTTCTCATCTAAATTTAAAAACTTGTAATATTCCAATAATAAGTAAGAAAAATTAACTGCATTTGCCTCGTATTTCATTTTGTCCCCCCTCTTTTAATTTCTCTAATTTTTGTAATTCTAATTTTACTTTATTTGGATTCAGTTTATTAAGCAATGAATAATTTAATTTTATAGCTTCTTCTAAACTTTTTTCAATTTGAAGATTATATTCTAATTTAAATCTTTCAGCTCTTAAAATTCTTAAAGGATCTTCTTTGATTCTTTCTAGTGGATCACCAATTGCTCTTAGTATCTTGTTTTTTAAATCATTAAATCCACCGCTAGGATCAATTATTTGATAATTTTCATCAATATAAATTGCATTAATAGTAAAATCTCTTCTTAAGTAATCAACATTTATATCTTTAATGAATGTGATTTTAGATGGATGACGATAATCTAAATAGTTTTCTTCTTTTCTTAATGTGACTATATCAATTAATTCTCCTTGAAATTTAAATTTAACTGTTCCAAATTTAGCAAAAGTTTGATCAACTTTTAAAAATTTAGATATATCATTTGGCGTGGCATCAGTTACAAAATCATAGTCTTTAATTTGCCTATTTAATAAAAAATCTCGACTACATGAGCCAATCATGTAAAGCCTAAAGCCGTTTTCATTAAATACGCTTTTTAAGTAATCAAAAATCTCATTCATCGCTTGATTATTATATAAAAAAAGAAGAGTATTTAAACCCTTCTTTTAATAATTAATATTTTTTTTATTTTAATTATTTAACTAAATCTTTAAGAGTTTTTGAAGCCTTAAAAGTAACAGTTTTTCTACTAGGAATTTCAATTTTTTCATTTGTTCCTGGCTTTGTTCCTGTTCTTGCTTGTCTTTCTTTGACGACAAAATTTCCAAAACTTGAAATTTTAACATCATCGCCATCTTCTAAAGCTGAAGAAATAGCATTAAATACAGCATTAACTGCAAGTTCAGCGTCTTTTTTAGTAAATTCGCAAGCTTCTCCTACTTTAGCAACAAGTTCTTGTTTATTCATATTATATTTCCCCTTTCTTTTATTAATAAAAAACTATCATATAAAATAAAATTTATCAACAATATTTATTTAAAAATATCGATGTCATCGCATTATTCTTCTTTTAAAGGTCGAGACATTAATTCATTAATAACAATAGAAGGTTTATCATTTAAATATAAAACTCGATATAGTCCATTAATTATAGGGAGTTCAATCTCATTTTCGTTTGCTAATTCTTTTAAAACCTTAACAGTATCATAACCTTCAATTGTTAGATGATTTGAACTTAATGCTTTAAGTGAATCGTTAGTTTTACCTATTTCATATCCAATAGAATAATTTCTTGAATTTAATGAGTTACAAGTTAAGATTAAATCTCCAACTCCGGTTAATCCTAAAAAGGTTGTTGATTTTCCTCCTAAAATTTTTCCTAATCTTTGAATCTCAACAAGCCCTCGAGTAATTAAAGCTGCTTTTGAATTTTCTCCGTATCCTAATCCAGCTAAAATTCCACTAGCTATTGCAATTGCATTTTTCATAGCTGAACCAATTTCAGCTCCAATTACATCATCGCTAACATATACTCGAAAATAATCATTTGAAAAATCATTTTGGATTAATTTAGCTTGATTAAGATCTTCACTGACTGCACATATTAAAGTAATATTTCGTCTGATAATTTCTTTTGCAAATCCAGGCCCAAGTAAAGAAACAACTCCTAAAAAATAATCTTTATTAAAATTTAATTTAATAAGTTCTTGCATTCCTATTTTTGAATTATGTTCTAATCCTTTTGCAGCATTAATAATTAATACTTTATGTTTAATTATTAAATTAATTTCTTTAATTATATTTTTTACTTCTTTTGAAGGTACAGCGATAATTAAAGCATCGCTAAAATTAAGTAATTCTTCTAATGAATCAATAACTTTTAACTTTTCATTTAATTTAATATTATCTAAATATTCAGATTGATGTTTTTCGTTTAAATATTTTACTTTTGCAGGGTTTCTTCCATAAACTAAGACATTTTTATTATTATCTAAAAGAACATTTGCTAAAGCTAAGCCCATCGCTCCAGCTCCAATAACTCCATAATTCATGTTTCTATTTTCTTTTCCTTAAAATAAAGTTAATTGGAGAACCTATTAATTCAAAAGTATCTCTAATTTTATTTTCTAAATATCTTAAATAAGAAAAATGCATCCAGTTAGGATCATTACAAAATAAAGCAATGCTTAAAGGTTTATGTCCTACTTGTTGAGCATAGTAAATTTTGCATCTTCCTCCATTAAAATCTGGAGTTTCATTCATCATTTGAGCTTCTTGCAAGATATTATTTAAAACTGAAGTTTGAATTGTAAAAGTATATGATTCATAAACCTGATTTATTAAAGTAAATAAATCTTTTACTCTTAAATGTGTTAGAGCCGAGACAAAAATAATTGGAACATAATCTAAAAATTTAAAATGAGCTCTAATTTCTTTTTTAAATTCATTCATGGTATTTGTATCTTTTTTAACAAGATCCCGTTTATTAACACAGATAATTATTGCTTTCTTTTGATCCATCGCATAACCAACAACATGTTTATCTTGTTCAGTAATTCCTTTATCACCATCAATAACTAAAATAGCAATGTCAGAATTTTCTATAGCTTTTAAACTTCTAATTGCGGCATATTTATCGATTGATTCATAAATTTTGCCTTTCTTTTTTAATCCAGCTGTATCAGTGATACAGTATTTTTGTCCATCATGAATAAAATGAGTATCAATTGCATCTCTAGTAGTTCCTTCAATATTTGAAACTATTACTCTTTCTTCTTTTATTAAAGCGTTATATAAGCTAGATTTACCAACATTTGGTCTCCCAATTATTGAAAATGCTATTTCATCACTTTCTTCTTTTTTAGCATCTTGTTCTGGCAAATTTTTAATTACTTCGTCAAGTAAATCACCAATCCCAATACCATGTACTCCACTAACAGCAATTGGATCTCCGAGTCCTAATGAATAAAATTCATAAATATTATTCTTTAAATCACCACTATCAATTTTATTAACTGCTAAAACAACAGGTTTTTTTGAACGATATAAAATAGAAGCGACTAGTTTATCATCATCTGTAAGTCCAGTTTTACCATCAACAACAAAAATAATTACATCAGCTTCATCAATTGCAATTTCTGCTTGTATCCTAATTTGTTCTTGAAAAGGTCGATTTTCAATTTCTATTCCACCAGTATCAACACAATTAAAAGTTTTAGTAAGCCAAGAAGCTTTTGCATAAATTCGATCTCTTGTAACGCCACGTTGGGTTTCAATAATTGATTTTCTTTCTCCAATAATACGATTAAAAATTGTCGATTTTCCGACACTTGGAGCACCAACTAAGGCAACTAAATTATTGCTCATTTTTGGTTACTATCCCTCTTTCTTTAAGTAAAGCAATTATCATATTGCTTACTTCATTAATTCCTAGATTTGTTGTATTTATTTCAATACTATCTATAGCAGGTTTTAAAGGTGAAAAAGAACGATGTGAATCGATGTAATCACGTTTTTCTAAATTTGCTAAGCATTCTTCATATGTCGTTTGAATGCCTTTTTCTAAATTTTCAAGATATCTTCTTCTTGCTCTTTCTTTTACATCAGCAATTTGAAATATTTTTACATTTGCATTAGGTAAAACATATGTTCCTATATCTCTTCCATCCATTATTACATTATTATTCTCAGCTAATTTTCTTTGTTGATTAACAAGATCTAATCTTATGTCTTTATATGAAGCAATATAAGAAACATTATCTGCTACATTATTTTTTCTTATTTCATTTTCAACATCAATTCCATTTAAAGTGACATGATTTAAGTCATTGAAACCAATTTCAATCTTTCCAATTAATGAGCAACTAGCTTTTTCATCTTCACAATTAATATCATTATTTAAACAAGCAAGAGTAAAAGCACGATACATTGCTCCTGTATCGATATAAATATAGCCTAATCTTTTAGCTAAAATTTTTGCGATGGTTGACTTACCACTTGCACTTGGACCATCAATTGAAATTGAAATATTCTTTTTTTCTACCATAAACAATTAAATAAATAAAATGACGATTAAGGTTATTAATAAACCTGTAAGAATTATACATAATGAAATGTATAAAAACATTTTAATTCTTCTTTTTTTCAAATATAAATGAAAAATATTTACCTCTTTTTTAAAATTTCTACGATTTTTAAATGAGTTCTTAATTTTTCGATTTTCATACTCAGGTTTACTAATTGTGGGTGCACTATCAATATCAAGAAAATCATATTTTTGAATACTTTTACGATATTCATAATATTTCTCCATCCTTGTTAATTTTGAATTTTTACCCATGAGTGTATTTTATCATAACAATTATTCTTGTTCATTACGTTATTGAAAAATAAAAAGTAAAAAGTATAATAATATTAAGTTTTGGAGGAATTAAAAATGGTTAGACTTACTGTTGATGAAAATACTTGCATTGGTTGTGGACTTTGTGTTGGCACATATGACACTGCCTTCGAATTTGATGGTGATGGAAAAGCTGTTGTAATTAGTGACCTTGACGAAGCAAGTGCAGAAGATGCTATTGCAAATTGTCCAGTTGGTGCAATCTCTAAATAAGAATTGAAAAAATCTTGCTAAAATGCAAGATTTTTTTATTTTCTTTCAATATATACTTTTAATGGTTTATAAATTATCAATGTAAAAGCAAGAACAATAACATCTTTTATTAAATTAAAAGGAATTAAAAATTCATATATAACTTTAGGATCACCTGCCGAATTAATGCTAGGATCTAAAACTTTAAATAATGCTCCAATTGTTAACATCGCTTCATTATAAGAAGATGCTTGCGGATTATAATAAAATCCAAACAAAGGATATATCGTATATAAACCAATAACTGACGAAAATAACAGTTGTGAAATTAATGAAATAGATAAACCTATAATTGCAGATTTAAAATTTCTTTGTTTTCGATAAATTAAAACAGCTGGTAAAACAAAAGCTAAGGTATAAATAACATCTGCTGTTGCTCCAATTCCACCAGTTTCTCCAATATCTTGAATCAATTTAAACAAAAATTTAACAATAGTAATAATAATTACTGGAATTGGACCATAACAGAATCCTGCAACAAATATTGGAATTTCATCAAAATGCATTTTTAAAAATGTAGGTGTAAAAGGCAAAGAAAATTGTAAAGCAGGAAAACAATATAAAATTATTGCAAGTGCTCCAAAAATGGCACTACTAACGATAAGCTTGATGCTTTCTTTTTTGGTTAATTTCATAAAAAAAGACCTCCATAGGCCTTCAAGGAAAAAACTACTTCTTTCATCCAGACTTTAACTGTTGCTATTAGAATTTCACTAATTCGAACTTATTTATAAATAAGTCTCGTGGAGTATACCACCAGTAAGGAATCACACCTCTCCCTGAAGTTATATTAATAATAAACCTTTATTTTTTAATGTCTAAATTATTTAAATAATTTTTAATTAAATTTACAATTTCTGTTTTATTTTTTTTATCTTTTATTTTGATAATTATTTCATTATTTTTTTCAATAACCTCGCAGTTCTTATTTATTTTATTATTTTTATTAAATGTGCTAATCTTTTCTTCAAGTTCTCTTACACTTAACTTCTTTTTAATAATTTCTTGAAATAATTCATTTTGAAAATCTATATCCTCGATCCTAGCAAGGCATCTAGCATGGCCATAAGATATTTCTCCACTAATTAAACTATTGACGATTTCTTTTGGCAATTTTAAAAGAGTAATTATGTTTGATATTTGAGATTCAGATTGTTTTAAGATAATCGATAAATCTTTATTTGAATAATTATATTTAGTTTTAAGATTATTTAAAATAACTGCTATTTCATAAGATGAAGAGTTTTTTCTTTCTCTTGAATCAGCTAATAAAATTAAGAGCATTTCTTCATCAGTAAAATTACTAATTAAAACAGGTAATTCTAAAATACCTAATGATTTTGCTGCTAAATATCTTTTTCTTCCAAGTACTAGTTCGAATTTATCGCCTTTTGGTTTAACAATTAAAGGATTATAAATTCCATTTTCTTTTAAAGAAGTTTTAATATTATCAATTTCTTCCTCTTTAAAGTTGATATCTTTTAATACCCAATTATCTAAAATTGAAGATGTAGGTAAAATTTTAATATTATCTTGAGCATAATTTTTTTCAATTTTAGTAATAACATCGTTTTTAGAAAACTTCTTAATTAAAGCGTTAAGGTTAGAAGTTATAATTTTATTCTCATTTTTCATGCGATAATATCTCTTTTACAACATTAATATAAGCTATACTTCCAGCGCTTGTTGGTTTATATAAAATTCCAGGAATTCCTTTTGCAGAAGCTTCAGAAAGCGAGATATTTCTTGGAATTTCATCTTTAAATGTATTTTCTCTAAATAAATCTCTAACTTGATTGACAACTTCAACTCCTAATTTGCTCCTTTGCTCAAACATTGTTAATAAAAAGCCTTCAATTTCTAAATTAGGGTTATATGATTGTTTGACTTGTGATACGACACTTAATATTTGAGCTACACCTTCAAGAGCAAAATATTCGCATTGAACAGGAATTATTACTGAAGTAGAAACAGTTAAAGCATTAATGCATAAAATTCCTAAAGAAGGTGGACAATCAATTAAAACATAATCATAATTTTTCTTAACATTTTTTAAGACATTTTTTAATGTTAAAAAAGGTGTCAAACTTTTTAGATTAATTTCACTCTCTAAATTAGATAGCTTTAAATTTGCTGGAATTAAATCAAGATTTTTCATCATAGTTTTACGTATGACTTTATTAATATCTGTATCTAAAATTAAAGCATCAAAAATAGTTTTATTTAATAAAGTAATATCAACTCCAAACCCGCGAGAAGAATTTCCTTGAGGATCAAGATCGATTAATAATACTTTTCTTTTATTTAGTGCAAGTCCGGCAGCTAAATTAATGGCGGTAGTTGTTTTTCCAACACCACCTTTTTGGTTAGCAATAGCGATAATTTTCATAAGTCAGTTTACAAAGGTTTTTTCTTAATTAAAGAAAATCTACGAGGATAATTACTTGGAGTTTTTCCTAATTTTTTAATAATTATATAAAATCTAGTTTCATTTGAAAATGACAGGTAAGCTTTTATTGTCTTTTCATATTTTAATTTTAAAATGTCTAAAGCATTCTTAGCTTCATCAATCTCTCCTTGATAATTTAAGCCTTTTGAAAAGATTAATATGCCATTAATTTTTAAAAATTTCACACTAATCTCAACTAAAATATTAAGTTTAGCTACAGCACGAGATAAAATAAGATCAAATTTTTCATTAAAAGTCTCATCTAAATCTTCACTTCTTTTATTAATAACATAAACATTATTTAAACCAAGTTTTTCTTTTACTAAAGTTAAGAAATTACATCTTTTTTTAATTGGTTCAACTAAGAAGAATTTTGCTTCAGGATGACAAATTGCAAGAGGGATTCCAGGAAAACCTGCTCCACTTCCAAGATCCATAATTACTTTATTTTGAAAATCATAAATTTCATCAATAAATAAAGAATCATAAAAATGTTTATCATAAAACTCATTCTTTTCAGTAATTGAAGTAAGATTCATTACTTTGTTATATTCAATTACTAATGAATAATATTCTTCTAATTTTTTATTTAATAAAATTTCATTAATTTTCATACAATCTATTCTTCTTTAAATATAAAACTAAGAAATTAATATCTGAAGGATTAACTCCACTAATTCTTGAAGCCTGTCCGATAGATGTTGGTTTAATAAGATCAAGTTTTTGTCTTGCTTCTAAAGCTAGACCATCCATTTCAAAATAGTTTAATTCTTTTGATAATTTAATATTTTCAAGTTTCCTAAATTTTAAAACTTCTCTTTTTTGAGCTTCGATATATCCTTCATATTTAATCATAATTTCAAGCTCTTCTTCAATAAAATTATCAATTTCTAAATTCTTTGGAAGATCAATAAATTGTTTTAAAAATTTAAATGAAATTCCATTTCTTTTAAGTAAATTCTTTGCAGAAGTGCCACTTTTTAATTTTTCAAAGCCAAGTTCAGGTAAGTAATTATTAATCTTAGATGTTTCTCCTAAATAGATATTTTCTAAATATTTATTTAAATAATCCAAAGTTTCTTTTTTCTTTTTAAACTTACTATATCTTTCTTCATCAATAAGTCCTAATTCGTGTCCATATTCTGTTAATCTTATATCAGCATTATCACTTCTTAATAAAAGACGGTACTCAGCTCTTGATGATAATAAACGATAAGGTTCTTTTGTGCCTTTTGTAACTAAATCATCGATCATTACACCGATATATGCTTCATCTCTTTTTAAAACAAATGGAGATAAATTATTAATAAATCTGTAAGCGTTAATTCCAGCCATCAATCCTAAGCCAGCTGCTTCTTCATAACCACTTGTTCCACAAATTTGACCGCTAATAAATAATCCTGGCCATTTTTTTATCATTAAACTTGAATCAAATTGAAACTCATCAATTGAATCATATTCAATGGCATAAGCATATTTTAAAATTTTTGCGTTTTCTAAACCTGGTAAAGAATGAACCATTTCTTCTTGGACATCTTTAGGCATTGAGGTCGAAAAACCTTGTAAATATATTGAATTTGTGTCGTAACTTTCTGGTTCTAAAAATAATTGGTGACGAGGTTTATCTGAAAATCTTACGATTTTATCTTCAATTGAAGGACAATATCTTGGTCCTACCCCTTCAACAATTCCACCATACATCGCACTATCCAATAAATGTTCTTTAATTATTTCATGTGTTTTTGATGTTGTATAAGTTAAATAACAAGGGATTTGATCTTCTAATTTGATAAAATTTGTTGATAAATATGAAAAGCCTTGATCTTCAACATTTCCAAGTTGAATTTCACTTTTTGAGAAATCGATAGATTCTTTTGCGATTCTTTGTGGCGTTCCTGTTTTTAATCGTTGAAGTTTAATTCCCATTTCAAGAAGCGAAGAAGATAAACCGATTGAAGATTTTTCACCATCGGGTCCACCTTTAGTTTTTGTATGACCAACTAAAAGTTCACTTTCCATATACGTTCCAGTGGCTAAAATTATTGCTTTTGTTTCAAACTTTCTTCCATCTTTTAGTTGAACGCCAGTTATTTTATTCTCATCATGTAAAATCTTAACAACTTCACCTTCAATTACATCGAGACTCTCTTGATTAAGAATAATTTCTTGCATGTGAGCAGGGTATCTTTTTTTATCAGCTTGTGCTCTTAAACATTGAACACCTGGCCCTTTAGTAGTGTTTAACATCTTCATTTGAAGATACTCTTGATCAGCACAAATTCCCATTGTCCCACCTAAAGCATCTATTTCTCTTACAACAATTCCTTTTGCACTACCACCAATTGAAGGATTGCATGGCATATTTGCCATCATTTTAATATTTAATGAAATAAGTAGCGTTTTGGCTTTTAATTTTGCACAGGCTAAAGAAGCTTCACAGCCTGCATGTCCTCCACCAACTACAATAACATCGTAATTCATTAACCAACGCTTCCTTCCATATCCATTTTAATAAGCTGATTTAATTCAACTGCATACTCCATAGGTAATTCTTTAGAAAATGGTTCAATAAATCCCATAACAATCATTTGAATTGCCTCTTCTTTTTTTATTCCTCGAGACATTAAATAAAATAAATACTCTTCATCTATTTTACTAACTGTTGCTTCATGTTCAATAAAACTCGAATTATTTAAACACTCGTTTTTTGGAATAGTATCAGATTTAGAATATTCATCTAAAATTAAAGTGTCACATTCAACATGACTTTTACAATTAAAAGCATCTTTTTTAATTCTTGCTGTACCACGATAATTAGCGATTCCACCATTAGAAACAATACTTTTAGAGATAATTTGTGAATAAGTATTGCTAGCTTCATGAATCATTCTTGCACCAGCATCTTGGAATTGATTTTTTCCTGCAACAGCAATAGATATACATGTACCTTTAGCACCTTCTTCTTTTAAAACACATGCTGGATATTTCATATTAATTTGAGAACCAATATTTCCATCAATCCAATCCATAGAACCATTTTGATAAACAAAAGCTCTCTTTGTAACTAAATTAACAATATTATTAGACCAATTTTGAACAGTAGAATATCTACATTTAGCATTCTTTAAAACAATAATTTCAACAACTGCAGCATGTAACGATTCTTTTGAATAAATAGGCGCGGTGCATCCTTCAATATAATGAACATCACTTCCTTCATCACAAATAATTAATGTTCTTTCAAATTGTCCTGTTTTTTGATTATTAATTCTAAAGTAGGACTGTAAAGGTTTATCTACTTTTACTCCTTTTGGAACATAAATAAAACTTCCTCCAGACCAGCAAGCTCCATTTAAAGCAGAAAATTTATTATCAGCAAAGTTAACAACAGTTCCAAAATATTTTTTAAATAAATCTGGATAAAGCTTTAACGCCATATCTGTTGAAAGGAAGATAACACCTTTTTCTTCAGTTTCCTTTAACATATTATGATATACCATCTCAGATTCATATTGAGTTGCAGCTCCAGATAAAAATTTTTGTTCAGCTTCAGGAATTCCTATCTTTTTGAAGGTATTTTTTATAGTTTCAGGAACATCTTCCCAACTTTCTTTTTCCCCTTTTACATAACGAGTAAAATAAGTATAACTATCAAAATTAAGATTTGAAACATTTGGACCAAAAGAAGGAAAAGGCATCTTTTTAAATGCATTATAGCTTTTTAAACGATATTCAAGCATCCAATCAGGTTCGTTTTTTGCTTTTGAAATAGCTCTAACTACATCTTCATTCAAGCCTTGACCAGTTGAAAAAATTGATTCAACATCATCAATAAAATTATATTTTTCATTGTTTATATCAACTTTTTTATTTTTCATCTTCGTTATTCTCCAAAAGCTTTTTAAATCCTTCACTTCCAAGCGTTGCACATTTAATTCGTGATGCTTGTTTATGTGTATTTATAAAGGCAATAAGTTCTCCAATGCACTCTTCATCATAAGGTTTTTCAAAAATCATATTTTGATATTGTTCAATTATATATAAAGCTTCCCTTTTTGTTTTTGAAATTAAAAGGTCACACAAAATATCTGTCGAAGCTGTAGAAATAGTACAAGCAATTCCATCAAATAAAGCATCAACAATAATGTCGTCTTTTACCTTTAAATATATAAATAAATCATCAATACAACTAGCAGAATTCATCTCAACTTTAAAATATTCATTCTCATTAACTGGTTTATTTTTATGCGAAGGATGCGAATAATGATCCATTATAATTTCACGCAATATCTTTTGATCAATTGAAATAGGCATCTAAAAAGTCACCTCCATTTTTTAAAGCTAAGCAAAGTTTATCAATATCCTCTACGGTATTATAAAAATATAGTGATACTCTTACAGTTCCGCTAGCTCCTAATCTATCCTTTAGAAGTTTTGCACAGTGTTCACCACTTCTAACGCAAATTCCTTTGCTATTTAAATAGCTTGCTTCATCTTGAGAAAACACACCTTTTACATTTAATGTTATAATTCCAGTTTCTGCATTTTCGTTATAAATAATAAGGTTTTGCAAGGTTTTTAGTTTATTTATGGCATATTTTCTTAAATATCTTTCATATTCTTCAATGTTATTCATTCCAATATTCATAAGATAATCAATAGCTCCACCTAAACCATAAATTCCTGCTAAATTCATTGTCCCTGCTTCAAATTTTGCTGGTGGTTCAAGATAAGCAACATTACCACACATATCAAATTTTGCATTATCTCCGCCTCCACTCATTAATGGTTCCATTTTTTGAAGCAAGTTATACTTTCCATATAAAACCCCTATTCCAGTAGGACCACAAAGTTTGTGTCCAGAAAACACTAAAAAATCACAATCTAAATCTTTAACATCTATTTTCATATGTGGAACAGATTGTGCACCATCGCAAACTACTATTGCGTTAGAATTTTCATGAACATATTTAGCAATTTCTTTAATATCAACTATATAACCTAAAACATTAGTTACTTGAGCAATTGAAACAATTCTAGTTTTTTCATTTAATACTTTCTTTAAATTATCAATTGTTAATCTTCCTTCTTTAGTTAAAGGAATATACTTAATTTTTGCTCCAGTTACTTCACTTACTTTAAACCAAGGAAGAACATTAGAAGCATGTTCTGCTTCAGTTAATAAGATTTCATCATCGGATGTTAAATACTTATTTCCATACCCATAGGCAATCATGTTCATTGACATTGATGCACCTGAAGTAAAAACTACCTCAATTTTCTTTGAATTTATAAATTTTGCTACTTTTTCTCTTACACTATCTACTGCTATATCAACTTTATAAGCTAAGTCATAATCACCTCTATGTGCGTTTGCAGTTTCACTTAAATAATATCTATTGCACTCATCTATTACTGAGTAAGGTTTAAAAGTGGTTGCAGCATTATCCAAATAAACAATATTTGGATTATTCTTATACATCGGAAAATCTTTTCTTATTTTTATAGGATCTAACATTTTAAAACCCTCCATTAATAAGTGAATCAATTGTTTCTTGTTCATCTATATTAAAATTAACTTTTATTGATTGAAGATAACCTAAAGTAATTAGTTTTCTTGCCTCATTATATGATAAACCTCTACTTAATAAATAAAATAAATGATTATCATTTAAAGAACCAATAGCACACCCATGACTTGCTTTAACATCATTACAATCTATTTTTAAAGTAGGATAACCTTTACCCGCACTCTCTTTATCAAATAGAATAATTCTTTCATTTTGTTTAGCGTTTGATTTAATCGAATTTTCTTTAATCCAAGTAACACCCTTACCGATAATTTGTCCGTTTTGTAATGCAACTCCATGTAAAGAAACATTTGAATTTTGATTTAAGCTATTATGATTACAAGAAATTTCATATTTTTTAACTGTATCTTTATTAGATAAAGAAGATATCTCAAAATCAAAAGAAGAACCTTCACCATTCATATTACATAAATTTTTGATTTCAGTATTAGACTTAGATAAATCAACTAAAAAACAAGAAAAATAACAAGAATTTGCAAGGTTTTCATTAAAATTAAGGCTTTTATTTGAAGAATCATTGATAATCTTTAATTTTAAATTAGAATTTTCTTCTAAATTAAAATTTAAAGCAAGATTTGAAGGGATATTAATCAAAGATAGTACGAATTTTAAATTTTGTTTAATAAAAAAATCGACTTTTTCATTACATTTCTTTAAGTCTAATATCAGTTCGCCTGAATCATTTTCAGTTAAAATTAATTTATCGTTAACCTCAATTATTTTACTTTTCATCTTTAATAATCTCTTTTGTTGCACAAACGCCAATACTAACTTGATTCATTGAAGTTTCTTCTTTTTCTATCTCAATACCATATGTTTTCTTAACCCAATGATATCCAAAGGAAGCAATATTTTTTGATATCTCCTCTCCGCCTATACAAGCAACTCGGCCATTAATAATAACAGCAACTTTATCAGGTTTTAATGAATTCAAAAACTTATCATAGTGAGAAACTACTAAAAAGCTTGAGCCTTTCTCTTTTTGCTTGGTTATAGCATCAGACACGATATTTAAAGCATCAACATCTAATCCACTATCAATTTCATCAAGCATTGCAAGCTTTGGATTTAATAAAAGCATTTGTAAAATTTCATTTCTCTTCTTTTCTCCACCACTAAATCCATCATTTAAATTTCGATTCATCATATCAAAGTCCAATTTCACATCCTTGCATCCATTTTCAAGAGCTTTATAGAACTTAAATAGTGGGATACGTTTTTCTTCATGAGCGTTTAAAGCTGCTTTATAAAAATCTGAAGTATTTAACCCTGGAATCTCATATGGATTTTGAAAACCTAAAAAAATTCCTTTCTTGCTTCTTTCATCAACACTCATCTTTAAAACATTTTCACCATCAAATAGAATTTCGCCTTCAACAACTTTATATTTTGGATTTCCCATGATAACGGATAACAACGTTGATTTACCATGTCCATTAGGCCCTAAAATTGCGACCAATTCGTTATTTTTAACAGTTAAGTTGATACCTTTTAAGATTTTTTTATTTTCAACTTCTACATGAAGATTTTTAATAATCAGTTCACTCATGGTAAATCCTCCTTTTTAGACAATAATTTTATAGCATTTTCTTGTAAGAATACAATTTTTATAATCATTTTAGTTATCGTTTTCGACAAAATAGTGAATGTTTTATGTAAAAAATTATCGATATTTTCGGCTCAATTTTTCGTATTGTTTTAATTTATACTTTAGTATAAAATAAATGAGCTATTTATTTAGGAATAGTATTTTTTATGAAAGGAAAAATCTATGAAGAAATTTAAGAAACCTTTGTCTCTTGCAATATGTGCATTGGGTCTTGTTTCTCTAGCTGGCTGTGGTGTTACCACTCAAGACAACTACATCATTGAATACAATTATGTAAATCCAGATGGAAATGTAGAAACTAAGCAAATTACTGCAGATGACATCTTTGAAAGATATCTTGAACAAAATCCTAGTAATCATGCTCAAGCTTTTTATGATGCAATGTATGAAGTTCAAATTAGATTAGCTTTTGTCGATGAAAACGGAGCAATGCATGATTATCTAAATGAAGTTAATAGAACAACCGATAACGACATTATCGAAGCTCAAGATACTGCAGAAGAAAGTGATGTAAGTTGGGAAGATTATTTAACTGATACTCTCGGATATGACGATCCAAATATGGATGAAGCTGAAAAAGAACATCAATACTGGTTAGATAGACAATATGAAAATATGGAAGATCGTGTTGATGATCAATACTACGAAGTCTTTAATAATTGGCGTCAAGATTCAACAGCAGAAGATTGGGAATTACAACAACAATATAATATTGTTTGGGGTGATAATGGCTACATCAATCAACGTATCCCTTATCATGTTAAACATATTCTTGTAAAAATTGGATCAAGTGAAGACAACTATACAAGATCTGAAGTAACAGCTGATAATGTTGAAAAATTATATAACGTTGTAAATGCATTAATTAATGTAAATCCTTCTGAAGGAACTACATTTACTTCTACTGCTAAAATTTGGTCAGATGATACTGGAATTGCTTCAAATCCAAATGGTTATATTATGGATACATCAACAAGTTTTGTTAACGAATTTAAACTTGGTGTTTATGCATATGAAACATTGTTAAATATGGAGCCATCTGATACAAATCCTGCAAAAACTAACAACGCTTCTAAAGAAGCATACAATAACAGAATAGCTAGCGATGATTCTTCCAATAAATCATTATTTAATATTCCAGGATATAATGAAGACGGAACAACTAAAGATGGTTCAATTGCTAATTATATCCAAGATTTAGGTGCATCATTTATCCCATATGGGGCACTCCAAGAGTTATATAACTTAAGATCTATTGAAACATATAACGGCCAAACCGTTAATGAAGGAAATGCAGCTTATTATCCAAGAAATATTATTTTCAATAAATATTTCAACAGACATAATATTGCCTTCATCACTGATGAAGATGTCTCATATGCTAATGCTCCTGAAGATTTCAATGGTTCAATGGGAAGAACAGTTACCTATACAGATGGAACAACAGGTTATAGTGATATTGTTGATGGAAAATATTCTACAAGTAATACCACTTATTCAGGTTTAAATACTCAAAACTTTAAATCAATAACAATTGATGGAACACCTAAAAAAGTTTTATGTGATGAAAATGGTAATCCTATTTTAGTTACATTAAATGCTACTTCATCTGGAGGCATTCACTTTATTGTTGTTGAACGTTCTGGTTTAATTCAAACTCAAAAAGAAAATAGACACGACGAGGTTGATCCAAGAGATGTTTCTCTTGCTGAATACTTTGCTCCAGTTAATCCACTTGTTTCAAATGGTTATACAACTGATGAAAATGGACAACGTATACCAGACTACAATGTTGAGTTCCCTGGCGTAGATACAAATAATGACGGTGAAGTTGATGGTACACCAAAAATTACTTATGTTTATGGTGATACTGTAACTAACCAAGAAGGTTATGAATCTATAATTTCATCTGGAGATAGTGCTAATCCATTATTAAAAGAAAAATATGAAAACTTCCAATCAAGCGCTGGTAATTCAACTGCAAGTATCAAAGAATTTGTTATTACTAATTGGTTACAAGATGCAAGCAATATCACAATCAGTGTTAAATCAAATAATGCTGATGTTGACGCTTTAATTCAAAGATATATTGAACATACTAACCTTCAATATAATAATGGCGTTAGCGATACTTTATATGATGCATGGCTTTCTTATTTCAATACTATTAACAACCAAGAAAGAGAAAGAGACAATGGCTTAATTCCAGAGACTTGTGCTCTTCATTTTGGTGATAGTAAATACTATGCTGAAGGAAGTATGTGCTACTATTCATCAAGTGCAAATCAAACTGGTGGTTCTGATACAGGAACTACTAATTAAGAGGAGATGATAATATGAAAAAAAGAAATGCAATTTTAAGTGTCTTAGCCGCATCAGTATTATTGTTATCATCTTGTGATGTAGCTGTTGCTACTATTAAAAATCCAAATGATCCTGCTTTTAATACAAATAATGTTCAAGTTGACAATAATACATTAAAAGATTTATTTGATATCATTCATAATGATGAAAATTATAATTCCGAAGTTGCTTCCTTATTAACAAATGAAGTTGCAAAAAATTACTTAGGTAATTATACAATCGATGAAAACGGTGATATCTTATTAGAAAATTGGGATTATAAATACACTACTGGTGATGCTACAACTACTGTAACTGATGATGAAAAAATTGAATTCATCAAATCACATCAAGCATACTGGAATTGGACAGATGCTGGTATTCGTATTACATATGAAGATATAGATGATATTAAACTTGAAAATTTAGATTCTTATACAACTAGAATTAACATGTATAAAGAATTAATTAAAAAACAAGTTGTTGTCACTATGTTTAACAACATCAACAATGATTCATATAAATATAATAGTAGTTTTTATGAAATTTTATATGTTGAATCATTAATGGATAGCTTATACCCAGTTTATTCAGTTAATACTGAATCTGGTGTTACTGAATTAAGTATCTCTTATGTAAACGATCAAATTAATCAACTCAAAGAAAATGATTATCAAGTTGAGAGTACAGTTTCTAGTGACGGGGAATTTACACAAGGTGTCTTCATTGATTCAAGTTATGATCCTGAAAAGAACTATAACAACATTATTGATGGTGACAATGCTTTAATTCACTTAGAACACTATGTTGTTTACATTAATAATCAAGTTATTCCTACTATTGTTAATAACCTTCTTACTGAGTTATACATTATGCAAAATCAATATGCTGCTATTGGTAGAACTCAACAAAGAAGAATTGAATACGTCCAAATTCAAAACAATACACAAAATAACGCATATCAACTTTTAAGAAATTTTGCTAGTAATTATCTTGATAGCGATTCAACTACTATAAATGAAGAAAACTTTACATTTGATAGTGCTTGTACCGCTTGGATGGGAATTCCTGAAGATTTAGATCTTGAAGAAAATGCTTTAGCCAAAACTTTAGCTCAAAATACATTTGGAAACATTACAACTGATTGGCAAAATACACAAGTTCTTGTTGATGAAGATGGTAATAATCCAAATACAGGAAACCCTGTAACTTATATCGATGGTACAGCTTATAATGGATATTCTTATTATAGAAATTCTGTTTATGGAGATTTAATTAAAGATTATTCTACTTTAACAGATAATCCATCAACAAATAACACTACAAATTATGATTCATTTACAAATATTAATGATCGTATTTATTCACCACAAGATGGACTTGAAATTAGAACTAACCAAATAAGAATTGAAGATTATACAACTTACGGTTGGGGTACAAAGAGTGATTACTCTTCTCTTCCTTCTTCAATTACTGATAGATTATTCTCAGCTTCAATTGTCAATGAATTAAACTCAGCTAATAGCGTTTCAAATGCTATTGATTGGACTTATTTAAAATCATTTGAACCTGGTGGAGTTACTTTCTTAAAGAAAGCAACATACGATAGATGGAATGAATATGATAGTATCATTTGGAGCAATGATGATGAATCTACATATTATATTATTGCTGTTTATGATTACATCACTCCATCAAAAACAACTTCTGATGAAAGTACCACTGCTGAAGAAATGAGAGAAATTGAATCATATGCCCTTGAAGTTGGCTATGAAATTGCAAGTTCAGATACTTATACTTCTTCAGCTATTGAATACTTCCTTGATCAATCTTACTTAACATACTTTGACCAAGATGTATTTGAATATTTCCAAGAAACATATCCAGATTTATTCGATTAAACAATTATAAAACGATTAATCATGATATAATTAGAGAGCTTAATGATAAAGAAAAGCTCTCTTTTCTTTTAGGAGGAAATTATGAAAAATTTTGATGCAAATTGTATCTTTTGTAAAATAGCAGATAATGTAATTAGTTCATATAAAATATATGAAGATGACTATGTTCTTGCTTTTTTAGATGCTAATCCAGTCACTTATGGACACACACTTGTAATACCAAAAAGTCACTATGATTCATTTTTATCAACGCCCAAAGATATAATGAATCGAGTAATGAATGTTGCTCAAAGAATTGGACAAGTCCAAATAAAAGCATTAGGTGCAAAAGGTGTTAATATTTTAATTAATTGTTATGAAGCTGCTGGACAAGTCGTTAAACATTATCACGTTCATGTTATCCCACGTTATGAAGCAGCTGATGGTTTTAAATTAGAAATGAAAGACCTTAAAAATGTTAATTTCTTACAAGTTGTTGAAAAATTAAAAATCGATGATTAATTATTTTAATCTTTAAAAGGTTTATAAATAACTCGATTATCTAAAGAAAAGATTCTTTCAGTAAAGGTTCCTTCTTCAATATTTGATAATGCCTTATCAATGGCATTTAATTTAGCATCCATTTCATCGATCATACTAAGAGCATAAGCTTCTTTTAATTGTGGTAAAACAGCAGAACCATATTCAAGTTTCCCATGATGTGCAATAATCATATGTTGTAATAATAAAGGTATCTCGCCTTGAATATTTAATTCAATTGCAGTTTGTTTAATTATCTCTGTTCCAATAACAAGATGTCCTAATAATTTTCCTTCAACTGTATATTTAGGCAAAACTGCGTCAGATAATTCAACCATTTTTCCTATATCATGCAACAAACAACCGCTAATTAATAAATCTCGATTCATATCTTGATAAATATTACAAATAGAATCAGCAACTTTACACATTGTTAAAGTATGATAAGCTAAACCACCACAATAATCATGATGATTTTTCACAGCTGCTGGATGTATTAAAAATTTTTTCCAATATTTTTTAAAAATTGCTCTTACAATACTTTTACAGTCCACATTTTGAATAGAATTAATATAACTTGCAATATTATCAGATAATTCTTTCTCAGATAAAGGAGCAGTTTGAACAAAATACGAAAAATCTATTTTATTTTCATCTAATTTTGATGCATAGCGAACAATAATTTGTAATTTTTCAAGATAAAGACTTGTATTGCCTTCAATTTCAACAAAATTTCCAGCTTGTAAAATTTCAACATCCTTTTCTTTTAAATCAAATTTTTTTGCTTCAATAGTTCCTGAAGCATCTTGTAAAACTAAAGACAAATAATTAGTTCCTTTAGCAGAAACCATAACATTTGCATCTTTAACTAAAAACTTATCTTCTATTGTGGAATTCTCTCTCAAATCTTTAATCATATGCATCTTCCTCCTCTAATTCAGCAATAATTTCATAAATCATCTTAAAAGAATACCCTTTATTGATTAATGCATTAATTACTTTATCTTTTAATTTAGCTCCAACATATCTTGAGGAATATTTATATTTATAATTTTCGTAATCTTTCTTTAATTTTTCATATTCAGATTGTTCATCAATTTTTAAGCTATCTAAAACACTTACAATACAATCAACATCAAATCCTCTAAGAAGCATTAAATCATAAAGTTTTCTTTTTTGTTTTATGTAATTACTTGAGACGTACTTATGCTTAATTGATTCAAAAAATGTACGACATTTATTATGTTCGGACTCATTATTAAACTCAAGATTTTCAATAATTTTATCACTAATCCCGTGTTTTTTTAAAAAATTAAGGATAAAATACTTTCCATAATTTTGAGAATTTAAATATTCAAAATATTCTTCAGCAAATCTAATATCTCTATCTTCGTTAATAATTATTTCTTTTAAAACATTTTTAGAAATATCATTTTTTCCAAACTTTTTATAGATAGAAGCTTTGACATCGTTAATTGATAAATTATTTTTATTTAATAATTTAAATAAATATTTTTTTATTTTGTATTCATAGTTTAAGTCGACAAGTTTTTTTATTTCATCTTTAGAATAATATTCACCTTCATTAAAATTTAAATGTGAATATTCAGTAGCAAAAACTTTATACTTTTCATTGCCAAAATCATAAATAACTGTATTATCTCTAAATTTAATCTTAGCAAGGTATAATGTCTTATCTTTTGTTTCGTCTATTTCTATATTCATAAGCCTCTATAATATTATCATAAAAATTCTTTAGATTCATAAGTTTTGAAACATTCTTAATGATTTTTTGTATATTTTTTAATTAAGCATAAGCAATTTCTCTTTTATTAATTTTTAAAATAATAATGATTAAGATTATTATTAAGAGAATAAAAAATAATGCCTTTTTGTTTTTAATAAATTTAATAATTTTTAAAGGTATTATTAAACTAATTTAATTTTAAAAATCAAATTAACAAATTAGCATTATTCTAAATTAAATCATCACCTCCTTTCATATAACAAGATGCCAAAAGAAGGCTAAATTTCCCAAAAAAGTTTCTAAAATCAAATATTTTTTAAATTATTTAATAGAATCTTCAATTTCTTTATTAAGTTTAATAATAATATCTTTATCTATTTTTAAAACCTTTCTATCTAAAGTATAAATACCATTAGCTTCAGTTTCACAATCATTTAATTCTGTATAAATAATTCCATTAAGATTATTATCTTTAATTCTTTTAATTAAACCTTGATATAACTTAATATATTTTTTCTCTAAAGCTTTTTTACTTTTACATTTACCATGACCAAATAAAGAAGGATAATCGTAATGGTTCTTAATTTTTAAAGATGCTCCACCAACTTCAGTTAAAATATAAGGCCTATTTTTCTTTAAAGGATCTTTTCTTTTTAAAAGAGGTAAAGTATAGGAATGAATTGAGAAAAAGTCAGAATTTTCTGTATCAAGCCATCCACTAGCTGTATCAATTAATTGATTCTTTAAATTAGGCTTTAAATTTAAATAGATCTTTGAAGGATCAAATTCTCCCCAAGCTTCATTAAAAATTGTATAAATAATAACAGAAGGAAATGATGTCGTATTTTCAATAATCTCATTCATTTCATTAATAAATTCATTTCTTCCTACTTCATTCAATCTTCCATATTTTTTATAACTTAAAAACTTTTCATTATTTAAATATTTATATGATATTCGAGGAATAACAACATCTAAAAATTTAATTCTATCTCCTCCACAAGGAATATCTTGGATAATTAAAACCCCTAATTTATCAGCAAAATAATAGTATAAATCACATTCAACTTTAATATGCTTTCTTAAAGTATTAAAACCTAAATCTTTAATATTTTTAATATCTAAATAATAATCCTCATAACTTTTAGGAGTTAATCCTCCTAAATAATAATATCCTTGATCAAGTAAACCATTTAAAATAATACGCTTATTATTTAAATATATTTCTTTTTTAGCTTCACCTTTTATTTCAATCTTTCTTACTCCAAAATAAGAATAAACTATATCACTCATAAATATTAATTTAACTTGGTATAAATAAGGAGATTCAATTGACCAAGGTTTAAAATCTTTTAATTGAATAATCTCTTCTTGATTTGAATGAATCAAATAAGATTCGTTATCAATTATTAAATTAACCATTCCATCAACATTTGTTTTAATAAAAACTTTAATTGACTTTAAATCAAATAAAGATTCATATTTTATCGATTCAATAAATTCTTTTGGAGTTGATTCTAAATATACAGGTTTATAAATACCACTGCTTGAAGAATAAAACCAACCAGAAGGAACTAATCTTTGTTTTCCAGCCATATAATAAGAATCATCACTTACATCTTTTACTCTTAAAGTAATTTCAACCTTATTATCAACATCTAAATATTCTTTAAGATCAACCTTAAAACGAGTATACCCGCCAATATGAGTAAAAATAAATTTATTATTTAAATATATATCAACGACTTGATCAACACCTTCAAAATTTAAAAAGATATGATCATTTATTAAATTATCCGGAATCTTAATGATTTTATGATAATAAATATATTCATCAACTTCTAATAAATGATTAACTTTACTTAATGGAGATTCAATCGCATAAGGAACAATAACTCTATCTAAATATTCACTTGGTAAATTAATATCTTTACTAATCTTTATATCCCATTCTCCATTTAATAATAAGAAATTATCTCTTCTTAACTGAGGACGTGGATGAGAATCTAAATTAAATTCTAATTCTTCTTCTTTAATTTCTTTTAAATCATTATATAAATAACCTTGATTCTTAATTTTCTTCTTTTTTATTTCTTTAAAAATAAAGAAAATAGGAATAAAACTAAGTAATAAAATTAAAATCGCTACTAAATAGCCATATTCACTAGGAATATATGAACTAACTCCAAAATTTGATTCATAAGTTTTTCCTAAACAAGCATTTAAAGCATCACCAATAAAAGGTCCAATACACATTGGTAAGGCAACAACAAAAAGCATCCTAACACCCATAAATGAACCTTCTTTACCTTTAGGAATATTATCTTTAACCATACTATTTAAAATAGTAGGAACAGAAACATAACCTAAAATCATAATAAGTCCACTAAATGAAGTATAAATTATTCTTAATATTTCATTTTGAATTAATGGAGCAAAAAACATTAAAAATAAACCAAGAATTAAAACGATAATAACCGGTATCATCATCTTTTCTTTTTTAACCTTATCTGAAATAAATCCAATTATTACAGATAATAAAGATCCAATTAATAAAGCAATAGCCATAACTATTGCAAAAGGAGTTAAAAATCCACCTTCTCCAGTATTTGATATATTACAAGTATATTCAACATAAACCATTAAATATGGAAAATAAACCTGAATTGCAACACCATATATAAAATAAGCAATTAAAACTAAATATAATAATTTATTATCCTTGATTGTTTGAACTTTAAATCCATTAGTTAAAATTCTTATATAACCTTCATTATCACTTTTTTCTTCTTTTTCTTTTGGAATTAAAAATACAGAAATTAATCCAACAACTAAAACCAAACCACCAACAATATAAAAAAATAAATCCCATCGATATCCACTAGCTTCAGTAGTTAATCCATTTAAACCAACAAAAATAATTAACATTGCAATTAAAGGTAAAATCGATAAAACTCCTTCAACTTTTCCTCTATTTTGATTAGTTGTATTTTTAGTTACATAACTTGAAAAAGCCGCATCATTACTTGTTGAACCAAAAAAAGTCATGATGCAATCAATAACAATTACCATTATTGCAGCTGATTGAGCGGTCATAGATAAAGCAAATAATGAACTACTTGAATTAACATTTAATAATCCAAAAGATGCAGTAGATAAACCCCAAACAATATAACCAATACTTATAAAGATTTTTCTTTTATTAACTTTATCCGTTAAACTTCCCATAAAAATTGTGGTTAATGTAGCAACAATTGCACTAAAAGCTGTAGTTAAAGCAATCATTAAAGAATAATTGAACCCACCACCATTAACATCTGTAAAATTTAAATACGTAATATATGAATTTAAATACATATTTTCAATTGCCCAGGCAAATTGTCCAATTAAACCAACTAAAATAAAAGTAATCCACATTCTTAAGCTTACTTTACTATTTTGTTTTTTTACTTCTGTCATAAGATATCCTCTTAAAATTTAACTAAATTATACTTTTTATATACCTATTTATAAATAAGATATATTAAAAATAACGAATATTAACTAGAATTTATTTAATATTATTTTCTAAATTTTAAAGAAAATCCTTGCAAAACTCAATTATTTTTTAAAAATTAACCAAAAAATAAAAAATACTTACTTTTAAGCTCTAAAAGTAAGTATTTAAATTTTAATTATTTTAATAAGTTTATTTAATTATTTATCGCTATCAGGTTCGTTATTATTTTCTTCTTTAGTAGTTCCTTCTTCATTATTAGTTTCAATTTCTTTAATGTCATTATTTTCATTAGAATTATTTTGCTTTTTAGTAAGAATAATCTCTAATGCTTTTGGGAAGAAACCTACCATAACATCAATTGCTATAACTAACATATAAAAGATTAATAAGAAGATTCCTACGATAATTCCAATTACACTTGCTGATAAAAATGAAACAAGAAGAACAATTGAGAAGATAAAGTTAATACCATCAGCAACTATTCTTAAGATATTTTTAACTGAATCAGTTAAATTAACTTTATCAACAAACAACATAAATAAATTAAAAGCAATTAAAAGTATAAATAAAATAATTAAAGCTATAATTCCAGCTACTGCTATACCAACACTAGCTAAAACAGCAATAAAAGCAATAGTAATTGCACCAAAAAAGATTGCAGTAATTTTATTTGATGTTTTGCTTATATCAAGGCTATTTGTTTTTATCTTCCTTTCATCTAAAAAGGCAAATACTAAGCAAGAAATACAAGCAATTAATTCAACAATTGAAGTAACAAGTAAATATTCAATTCCTGTTCCACCTTGTCCCATAACTTGTAAAACTTGAGCAAAATTAGCAATTGCTCCAATTAAATCTAAAGCAAAAATAAAAGCTATTAAACATATAGCAATTGTTTGTAATAACGACTTTAATGATAATTCTTTTTTCATAAAATTTTATCTCCTACTTATTATTTTATTTCTATTTTTTTGGAAAGTAAACGAAAAAACAAAATTTAAACATGTAAAGGTTATTTTTAAAAAATATTCTATTTTAAGATTATTTTTTTAATATAACTCCTATCAAGCCAAAAACACTGTTTAGTATAACGTGTTAAATGAGTAAGTTTATCTTGAACCGGCAGCTCAAAACCTTTTTTTGTTTTATTAATTCCTTTTCCATCATGAGGTCTAACGTGACAAACTCTATTATATGTAGAGCCTAAAAAGTTCGTTTTAAATTTTCCATTTTTAATATCTTGTACAATATTTCCTTCGGAAATTACTTTTTTTGTATTCTCAAAAACAGGCTTAACATATTTTTCTAAATCATTATATGGCATATTCCATAGAACCACCTTATCTAAAACATATTCATAATTACGTTTTTGAAAAATTACAAATAGAAATTTTGAGGATGAAAGTAATTTATAAATATCACTATCCTCCCACTCTTGATTGACTATTTCCTTATAATAAAAATAAGGAAAAGACATATGCTGTTTAATTTCACCATTTTCTTCTAATCTAATAGTTTTTAAACAAATATTCGCTTTAACAAATTCGTCAGAAGAATTAATTCGGCCTTTTATTCCAAGCATTTTTCCACATAATAGATTAAATTTCGCATTTGATCTATTACTTACATTAAATTCTTTAAGTAAAACACTTTCGGATTTCCCAAAATATCTTGAAAGCCTTTTCTTAATAATATTTTCAAAAGAATCTTCTTTAATTTCATTATAGCTAACAATTTCTTCATAAGTTTTATTCTCAAATATTTTATTTATGAAAGCATTCATATATGAAGATTTTAAGCAATACGCTCTTTGCCTTGCTTTAACTTTCGAGAAAGGTTGCTCACGATAATTTGATAATGAATCGTCTCCTTTTGGACAAGCTCCAAGATACATTGTGTCACTTTCAGAAATTTCATCAGCTTTACCTTCAAGTATTTTCTGATGAATTATATTCCAGTCAGATTTAATTATTTCTAAATCTTTTTCGAAAAAACTATGCAAAGCCGAATCTAAAATTAAATAATTTGCATCTTCTAAATCATAGTCATAAAGATAAAACATTATTAAAAGAAGCTTATTTTTTCCCAAAATGAACTATGTTCAAAATCAACTTTTGCCTCGTCAAAATAATTTATTATATTTAAAACAAGTCTTTCTTTCATCACAAGCTTATTATTTTTCAATTTTTTTAATCCTGTAACCTTTAATTCAACTCCAAGATTTTTAAAATCTGCTTCTGCTTTAGAATTAACAGGATAATGAAAAATACCTTCTTCAACTATTTGTCCAATCGAACCTTTAGCTTTCTTATTTAAGCTTCGATTATGGATATTAAATTCTCCAATTCGATGATTGTTTGCTTTTTTAGCCGTTTCAAGAATTTCTTCAATGCTATTATAAAGATTAGAAGCTTCTACACTCATAACTAAAAATATAATACAAAATTCAGCAAAAGGAAAAAAGTTTTTCTAAAAATCTATTTAACTTAATAAGTTCGAATTTCCTTGATCAAATGACTATTTTTATGATAAAATTTAGACCTGCGGAAATGAATTATGAATAAAACTGTAGTTGAATTATTTGCTGGGGTTGGAGGTTTTAGAGTTGGTTTAAACAACATAAAATCAATAAATTCAAAAGGCGAGGCTATTGAAAATGGGCCTTGGTCTTTTTTATGGGCAAATCAACGGGAACCTTCCACAAAATCTCAAGATGCATTTAATTGCTATAACACACGTTTCCCTCATAAAAACAATTCAAATACAGATATATCTCAAATCAGCAAAGCCTCTATTCCAAATCATACTCTATTATGTGGAGGTTTTCCTTGCCAGGATTATTCTGTTGCAAGAAGTTTATCTCAAGAAAAAGGCATTGAAGGAAAAAAAGGAGTTTTATGGTGGCAGATAAGGGACATATTAAAAATTAAACGTCCTCCATTTGTTCTTTTAGAAAATGTGGATCGTCTATTAAAATCACCATCTAAACAAAGAGGAAGAGACTTTGGAATCATGCTTAAATGTTTTAATGAGCTCGGTTATGCAGTTGAATGGAGAGTAATAAATGCAGCAGATTATGGTCATCCACAAAGAAGAAGAAGGATTTATATATTTGCATATAGCAAAAAAACAAACTATTATAAAGCGACAAAATCTAAATCAGCAATATCAATTATATTCAATGAGGGTATTTTTGCTAAATGTTTCCCAATAAATAAAAACGAAAATAAACCTTCTGTTATTTCTCTTGATACTTATGAAGATTTAGTCTCTTTTTCTGATAATTTTTCAGCTGCATTTGAAAAATCTGGATACATGATTAATAATAAAGTTTATACATGTAAAACAACGCCAATTTTTGAAACTCCAACCGCTCTTAATCAAATAATTCTTACTCAAAACATTCCTACATATTGTTTTTTAAGCCAAGAGCAAATAGAAAAATTTAAATATTTAAGAGGAAGTAAAAAAATTAAAAGAATCGATAAAAATGGTTTTGAATATACATATTCTGAAGGTTCAATGGCTCCTTTTGATGATTTAAATTTACCAGGAAGAACGATGTTAACCTCCGAAGGCACAGTAAATCGTTCTACTCATATAATAAGAGATTTAAATCAAAATAAATTAAGATTATTATCACCTGTTGAATGTGAAAGGTTAAACGAATTCCCTGACAATTGGACAAACACCGGTATGACCACAAAACGAAGATATTTTATGATGGGTAACGCACTAGTTTGTGGAATAATTAAAAAAATTGGTGATGAACTTAAAAAAATTATAGATAAAGAAAAATAATCCTAAGATACTAGTAATTAACCTTTTTTATAAGCATTCAATGCTAACCTATAGTAATGATTAAATTCAGCATTTATTTTAACAATATCAAGAGGTTCATCAAAATATGAATAATCAACATCATCTAAAACTTCATAAAAATTAATTGGTTTATAACCTTCAAGATAGCTTAAGTCTTTTCCATCCATATATTCATAGAAAATACTATGTGAATCTTCAAAGATCATTTGTCCTTTTCCTTCAATTAAAATAGCAACTTGATTTGAATAAAAACTTCTTTCTTCACTTAAATCTATTTCAACATCAAATTCCCGATTCGAACTTAAATCATAAAAAAAATTAAGTTTAGCAGACTTTTCATTTAAATTCTTAGAAATTAATCTTTCAAGAGGTGTCTCATATTCAAATAAATCATTTGGAAATAAATCATCTACAAAACGATTAACATATTTATTATGTTCATCTTCAAACTCAGATAAATGATATGCCGCTGTAAATAATAATGTTTGAATTGCAGCATCAAATTCTTCAAGATTTATTCCTTGTTTAACATAAAAGACACGATAAAATCTCTCAGGATAATCTTGATCCCTTAATATTACCTTATAATAAAAATTCTTTTTCATTCTTGTTCCTCAACTTTCTTTTAATATTTAAAATAAATATATTTTAATTAAGTAATTAAACTTAAAATTTTTGAGTTGAGATTAATATTTTTTAACAATAAATTAAAATTAAAAGGATTTAGATTTCTCTAAATCCTTTTATAGACGTTATATTTCTTATAGTCCACTCTTATCAAAATTGATAGTGAAGACATATAATTGCATCTTGCCTGCATCCCAGGTAGTAACTGTAGCATATAATCTTCCATCAACTTGATTAACGCATTGAATATTATAGTTTACATTACCTGTTCCTGCATCGTTTGTACCAAGATTAATTCCGCTAATTGTAAAGGTTCTAACTTTTACCCCTTCATAAGTATAAACATCAATTGGTAAGACACCTTGGCTATTTACACTATATGAAACATATAAATAATTATCATCACCAAATAAAGATGATGCATTCATTCCGCTATAAGTTGGAGTAAATAATTCTTTATTTGAACCATCATTGTTTTTTAGATAAACCTTTTTAGATCTACTTAAAATAAAGGTAAGATTTTTATTATCGTTATAATAAGCAGCAAATGGATTATCATAAGGGACACTTAAATCAATCTCTTCATCTTTATTTAAAGTACAATTATTATCAAACCTATCTAAGTCAATTGAATAAATATCAGGATAGCCAATCATATAAAGCTTACCATCTTTAATAAATAATCTTGCATTATCTCCAGCAGTACCCGCAGTATTACAACTAAATGTTGCACTCTTTGTAACAAAATCACCTGAAATTGTAGTTTTTATTATTGTAGCATTGCTATTACCACCACCATTTACTGCATAATAAACATATTCTCCATCACTAACTACACCCATTGAATATATTGTTCCGCTTAAATTAGTCTCAACTTGACCATAAGCTCCTGATAAAGGAGTAGCAGTTAATTTTGGCTCAACACTTGCATCAGTACATGCATTTAAATATTCACCAAAATTAAGTTTAGCTTCAATATCATCGGTTATATCAGGAACAGATAATTTAAGAAGTTTAAATCCATCGTAGTTAACGCCATTTTTATTCCATCTAGAAATAGTTACATATAAATCATCGCCATACATAACTATACCTTGAACACTAGAGTTTTCTGGATATGGAGTATTTAAATCACCTAAAATTATTGGAATTCTTGTTCTTCCGACAAAATTACCATCATAATCATAAATATTTATATTAGGTTCATATAATCCATTGCTAGAATATAAAACATAAATATAATTATTATCTGCAGTTAATCTTTTAACATTTCCAAGATCATTAGGAACACTTATTGTATTAGAAAGTTCTAAATTTTCATTGAAAAGTAAAATCGTATTTCCAGATAAAGTTGCATAAACTTTTCTTGATTCAGAATAGAATAAATCTTTAAATAAAGTATTTTCACTTCCTTCAAAAACTAATCCATTATATTCAGTAAAGACAGTTTCACTACTAAATGTTTCAACATCTGCAGCAAGCATCTTTCCATCGCTCTTTAATAAAATGACCTTACCATCATAATAAGAGATACCAGCATAATCTTCTGTTGTTATTTCTTCCATTCTTTGAGAAGTAGCAATAATTTCATTATTTTCAGGATCAATTTTTGAAACCCAAACAGGTCTTAAAGAATTCGAATAAGATGTATGAACCATGTAAATATATCTTCCATCGGTACATAATCCATGAGCATAACCCTCTATTACATTCCAATCAACAACAGTTGAAGCAACCATTTCTGAATTTTGATTTTGCATTGCTGAATTAACAATTAAATCACTAGATGAAGAAATGTAAGTTGCATTTTCACCATTTTCAAAATATAAAGAATCGATAAATAATTTTGCATCCTTATTAAAGGTAAGAGTAATTGTATTATCGCCATTATTTAATACTAATGAAGGCATTAAAATTGTTTCAAATACATATTTATCAAATTCATTTGCACTTAATGTTTTATATTTACTAAGTTTAAGATCATTAGGAACTAAAACTTCTCTTCCATTAATTTCAATCTTCATTGCATCTTTAAGATATAAATCATTTGAAACATAATTTTGATTTTCATCACGAGTAAAGTTTCTGTTTGAAGCTCTTAAATATAATTTAGGTTTAGCTAAAGTTGAAGAATTAAGATTAAATGTTAAGCTTATTTCTTTATCAACTTCAATTCCTGAAACATTTCCTACACTTACTAAATCACCATTAAATGAAGAATTATAACCATCTACAGTTTTTGTAGTTAATTCAGGAGTTGAAGAATTTTCAGCTTCTAAACCATTAATAACTTTAATACTAAATCTAGTAACAATATTTGCATTTTCAGTTGAAGCAACAGTGACGATACATTTTTTATTAAATGTTGCTCTTTCAACATTTCCACTAACAGAATATTGATCTTCATTTAGCGTTATTCTATTTCCACTAGTGAATTCACCTCTAACATTAAGTTTTAAATCTGAAACTATACTACCTTCATTAATTGAATCAAAATCAGTAACTTCAAGTGATAAAATACTTCCTTCATCATAGTCTGCTTCTTTAACAACGCTAATATCTAAATCAGTAGACAAAGAAATATCTCCTAACTCATAACCAACTTTTATTGTTTCATTTTCAGTAGTTAATGCAGTAGTTGTATCAACATTAATTTCACTAAAATCTAAAATACGAGTTGAACCATCATTATAAATAACTTCAACTTCCATTCCTTCTTTTTCAAAAGTCATACCTTCTTGATAATAAATTCGATAAGGATCAGAAATAACCCTAATACTTGAAGGAATAACATCAATTAGTTTAATTTCAATACTTGCTGTTTTAGTGATTGGATCCTTTGGATCTTCATTTTCTCCAACAACAGGAGTATAAGTATAAGAAACAGTAATAGTTCCACCATCTAAAGCAAAATTATCAGGAACATCAATTGAATAATCTGCAGCCATTAAAATTTCATCAAAGTTTTTACCTTTTTCAGTAAAATGAGCGGTAACGGTAAAATCTTCTGGTTGAGGATTTGCTTTTCCGTTATCAAAATAACTTACAGAATCGCTAAGTTCTGCAGAGATTCCTAAAAATTCTAAAGGTAAACTATTTAAATATTCTTGATATTCTTTTTCTTCTTCGGCCCTATCGTAATATTCCTTCCATTCAAGATAAGAAGGAACAATTATTCCAGCAGATGCTCCAATTCCAGCAATAATCGCAGCAACTGTTAATAATGTCATTACGGCCTTTCTTGATTTATTTCTACTCATAATTATTATTTCCTTTATTTATATAAGCAATTAATATATTGCTCCTGGGAAAATTTCTTCGATTTCACTCTTCTTCCAAGCAACACTAATAATTACAAGTACTGCCCATAATCCAAGTAAAATGAAAGCAAAGATATCAATTGAATAAAGCATTGGTTTCCACCAAACCCAAGAATTAATTGAAACAGATGAAATAAAATTATCATTTTTATCTGGGTTTAATAAATATTGTTGTTCATAATAGTCAGCATGTAACCACATATATAACAATTGATGCATTGCTTCTCTTAAACGATATTGTAAACGAGGTGAAGAATTTTCATCATAAGTGACTCCACTTAATGAACCAAGAGAAACACCCATTCCTAAATTTCCACCACATCTAAGTAACGAATCGATCCAAGCTCTATTACCGATATAATCGGTAGTAATAGCGCCTTTAAAATCCCATTCATCTCTTAATACACCATGTAATAAAGCAAATGTTGTTTCAGAGTGTTCTGCTCCAACTCCTTGATAAGTAGTCATTATACCTAATGCTCCACCTTCAACAATTGCTTCTCTAAATGGTCTAAGATAGTTTTCTCTTAAAGCTTGTTCAGTTACCCAAGTATTAGTTCCATTATAACCATATAAAGCAAAGTGTTTTAAGAAAGTATATCTTCCTCTTGTTGAAACACCTTTAACTGCATTTTTAATAATAGTTCCAGCTAAAGTTGCATCTTCTGAAGGAGATTCATGATTTCTTCCAAAGAAAGATGTACGATGAGTATCAATTGCCCATCCCCAAACTCCACTAACACCAAGTGATTTCATATCATCACCATATGCTTTACCAAATTCATAAGCTAAATTTGGATTCCAAGTTTGAGCTATAACTACCATTGTTGGATAACCTGTTCCTCTAGGTCCACTAACAAAGCCTTTAATTTGTGCAGGTCCATCATAATCTGCTAAAGCAGGTTTTCCAACTGAAGGCATTGCTTTTGTACCATAATAATTATTAATAACATTAATTATTTCACTAATTACTAATTGATCTAATAAAGGTTCCCAATCAGGATCATTATAATCTGCTCCTAATTTTCTTCCTAATTCACTAATTGAACCACCACCTGTAGTTAAAGATAAACCATTGTTAGCACCCCAAGTAACTTTATCAACTTCAATTTCGTTACCATATTCATCAACTGTAGCATTATCCCAAGCTTTAGCTCTTTCAGCATCATAGTTTTGATCAACTGCTGAAGGAGTTATTGCTCTTTTTTTATAATTCGATGCAAAATCCTCAGGTTTCATGAAATTTTCTCTTGTAAACCAAGGAATATCAGCAACAAAATCTCCATCATTTGCATCGATTGGAGTCATATCAAGAGCATCTTCTCCAGTAAATTTATTATTAACTTCTTTTCCAGTTACTTTATCAGTTTTTATTTGAATGTCTTTGTCAACTTTATATTTAAATTCTCCTGGAATGGTTTCAGTATTATAGCCAACTTCTTTAATATGATGAGAATCAGTCATTAATTTTAAACTATATTCACCAGCTTCAATTTCATATCCTTTAAAATCATTATTATTCTTATCATAACAATCATAAGAAGCAAAATCGCTACAATCAATTTCAACAACAACATCTTGTGTTGCTTTTGGTTCAATAATATTAGTTTTATTAAAACCGATTAAAGAAACTGCTGATTTTTCAATTTCGCCATCAGTATAAGGAGCGGTTAAATATACTTCAACAACATCTCTTCCTGGAACATTACCATTATTAGTAACACTTACTGTAATTGAAAGTTTAGTATTATCATCAACACTACTTCCTGGAGCTAAAGATATTTCTTTTACTCTCCAAGAATAATCATTATATGATGCACCATATCCAAAAGGATATTGAACTACTCCATCATATCCTGTTCCAAAATTATTGCTAACATTGCTCCATATTCCTTCAACATCTGCAGTTTCAAACCATTTATATCCAACATAAATATTTTCAACAAAATCTGTATAGGAAGTTCCATTATCTGTATAAGTTAATCCACCTAAAAAGACATTTGCTGGATTAGTAAAAGCATCATAAGGGAAAATATCAGCAAGTCTTCCAGAAGGAGATACATCACCATATAAAAGTTTTGGTAAAGCTTCTACGCCTCTTGTTCCGGTAAATCCGATATAAAATGCAGCATCAATTCCTGGAATAGTTTCTAAGAATCCACATTCAAATGGATTAGAAACATTTAATAAAACAATAACTTTTTTAAAGTTTTCTCCACAATATTTAAGTAAAGCTTCTTCTTCGGTCGAAATTTCTAAATAATGTCGAGTGTAATCATTCATCGATCCAGGTCCTTTCTTTTCTTGAGCACTTGGATTACAGTTCATTCCTTCTCCAGCCATTCTTCGAATAACAACTATCGCTGTATCAGAGAAAGATTTTGAATAATTTAATAATTCATCACTATAATAATTTTTATCATCAATTTTTGGATCAATTAAAGGTGTTACTGTTGAAATATGTGTACCTTTTAAATTTGCTGATTGATGATTTGGTTTTTGATATTGATAATACATATCATATAAGCGTTGATTATATTGAATTCCATATTTATTTAATGCTTTATAGATATCAACATTCTTTGAAAAATCATCATCTTCAGGAGCTACACCTCCAGAAGCATTGTAACCTTCACTTCCATAAACCCAGTCAACCGATCCCCAACCAAAAACGTTGACTTTTTTATCAGTATTATAATCTAAAGGTAAGGTATTATCCTTATTTTGAAGCATTACTGCTCCTTCTTCCATAATACGTTTTGACATATCTTGTCCAAGTTGAGAAGAAGCTTCAACTGTTTCTTCATCAACAATTGGTGGAGCAAGAAGTGTGTTTATTTCGTTCTCGAACTGAAAAGCGATCTTGTTTCCAATAACAATGCCGGCTGTAACAATTCCAATGAGAGCGAAATTGAGAACAACTTTCGCAAATTTATTCATATTATCTCTTTGCCATTTATTTTTTTCTACCTAATGGCAATTCCTCCTATTATCTATAAAGGTAGTTAAATAGATTTCAAAACGAAAATTTATTTAAAATATGAATATAGTATATCATTAAGCAAAATTAATTGCTCGTTTTTTTGATATAAATTACAAAAAAATTTTATATCTTGTAAATTAATTAAGATTATTTTAAATAAAGAGGTAAATTTTAAAAATAAAATTCCAAAAATTTCAAAAAATATTATAGTTTTGTAAGGTTTTTAAAAATTTAACTTAATAAATATAAAATAAATTATTTTTTATTATATTTATTATTTACAATAATGAGATCCAGTTTGGCGACCTTTTTCATCATACATATAAACATAATTATTTCTTTTAATAGATACTGTTGAACCAGTAAAACCATAAAGTTCACCAAATTGAGAATATAGTTGATGATTTTTCTCATCATAAACATAAACATAATTCCCTCTTTGAATTGCAGTTCCAATCATAAAATTATCTCTCCTTTGTTGTTTATTTAATTATAAACTTTTTATTATAAGCAAAAAATAAATTTAAAAATTGGCCGATGAAAAACTATATTTATCTATTAGAAGAAAATAATTATTAGTAAAGATTAAATATTTATATCACTTTCATTCTCAGGAATTTCATATTTTTCTGCTAATGAATTATCAATTTCTATTACCAAACTAATATTAAAATCAGCCAAACCTGACGTTTTATAATTTGAAATTACTGTATTAAATTCTCCTTCTATATTTATATTAATTTTATTTAAATTGTTATTTAAAATTTCAAAATTAATAACAGCAGTCTCATACTCTAAGTCTTTATATTCACCTAAAGGAGATTCATTAGTTTTTAAATTTACATCCATTCTTGAATTATTTTCAATAAACTCTAATATTTTATTGACTCCTTGATCGTTTAAGACTACTTCATATGAATTATCTTCGTTTATATTATCTAAAATATAAAATAAGTCTGAAGTAGTTAAATTACCAATTAAGAAATAGTATTCATCACTTGCTAAAGGAGATAAAACCTCTGTCACTTCATCCCCAAATAATTTATTTTCTACATCATATACTTTATTACCTAAGGTTTTGACTCTATATCTTTCGTAATCCTCTGAATCAAAATCAGGCATAGATGTATCCATTTCTACTCTATTTTCATAATATACATTAGAATTATTTAATATTCTTTTTGTTTCACCTTGAATAGTAGTTGAAACATCATTTACAAAAAGCGTCCCTCCTTCCATAAAATCAATGTCAACTACGCTTTTATATTCATAACCGCTTCTTTCTAAATTTCTAAATTCACTTAAATAATTGTTTAATTCATTAATATCATTTTTTAGTTCCTCATCAGATATACTAATTCCAGGTATATTTGATGGAAGACTTGGTTCTTTATCTTCATAATTACTAAAGTTTAAAGAATAATCTATTTCAAGAGTTTGACCTAAGACTGTTAAATTAAACGAATAATTAAAAGTTTTAATTAAATCATTTTCAATCGTTGCAGTTAATGTGTAATTAGGAGTTAAAGAAGGATAATCCTTCCCTACTATATTTCTTACTATATTACTATCAATAATATTTATGGCATCTTCAATGACAGTTGAAGCTGAAACAGTCGTTATAATGGTATAAACATTTCCATCTTTAGTGACATCTTTTATTTTTGAATCATCATATTCAAAAATTGCCTTTGCAAAAGTTGAAGTTTCATTTTCATTAATATCATTTTCCTTAATTTTCTTTAATGAACCATCTTCTTTTAAATCAATTGTTCTTTTTGTATTATCTTTATCGATTTCATATCTTTCTCCATCAAAAAATAAAGCTCCATTTAACTGATAATAAGAAACTTTATTTATTTCATAAGTTGATGAGTAATTAACTGTTCCGTTTTTAATTCCAATAGAATCTAAATTATCATCTAAGGATGTATCTACTTTTACTTCTAAAGAATCTGTATATGAGTAGCCTTTTAATGATTGTATATTATTCTTTGCTTTTAAAAATGTTTCTTTAGGAGTAAGTACTGGCACAACTGGTGTTTCTCCTGGATTATCATTATTATTTGAATTATCTCCACATGAACTTATTGCTAATAAAGCTAGACAAAATACTAAAATATTTTTTGTTTTCATAATTTTCTCCTTCTCACTATTGATTAAATCTTTTAAAAAGCAGTTTATTTGAGTAATTTTTATTAAACTTTTAATCCTTTACCAAATAAAATCAGTTATTAATGAACCGATATTAAACATTTTAACAAGAACGAGTATATATATATATATATATATATATATATATATATAAGCAAGAAAAAGTTAATTTAAATACTTTAATTTTTAAAAATATAAAGAATTAATTATCTTTTATTTTTTTAAAATCTGTGCAAAACCCCCATGAAACCCAAAATTTTTCCTATTAATTTATTTGTAACATTTGATTTTTATATTGTACAGGACTAAGAGCTTTTAATGTAAGTTTTATTCTTTCGTTGTTGTAAAAATTTATATAACTTTCTATTTCTACTTTAAGTTCTTCGTATGATTTTTTCTCGTTTCCTTTTCCATAAAACATTTCACTTTTCATAAGTCCAAAGAAGCCTTCTATTAAACCATTCCGTTGCAATTTCCTTTCCTTGACATACTTTGCACGGCCCCAATTTTACTAACGGCATCGTTGAATATATGATTTTGATATTGCCATCCTTGATCGCTATGAATTATTAGTTTGTCGCCTTTATATATTTCTTGATTTTCTAATGCCTTTTTAAATGAATGTAGAATCAATTCCATAGATGGTCTTATTGAAATAGAGTACCCAACAATTTCTTGATTAAAACCATCAATAAAAGGCGATAAATAAAGTTTTCCATCGTTTATTTTAAATTCTGTGACATCTGTCATCCATGTCTCATTTGGAGTCAAAGCTTTGAAATCGCGTTTCAAAAGATTGCCGAATTTTTTGCCTACATCACCTTGATATGAGGAGTATTTTTTTCTTCTCTTTTGTTCAGGATGAAATTCTAAAAGATTCATAATTTTCAAAACCTTTTTGTGATTAACAATATAACCATTTTTCTTCAAAATAGCGGTAATTCTGCAATAACCATAGGTATTTTTTGAATCTTTAAACGCTTTTTTAATTTCCTGAACAATAACTGCATTCTTATCAAGATATGGACTTTGCTTTAAATGATAGTAATAAAGTGATTTAGAAACTTTACTAATATCAAGTAAAAGCCAATGGATATAAAGCTCTAAGAACATAGATACGGCTACTTTTTGTTGTGTCTTTGGCTCTCTATATCCATTAGAACTTCCAATTTTTTTAAATAATCAATCTCTGCTCTTAGTCTTAAATTTTCTTCTTTAAGTTTTTTAATATCAACGCTTTCAGCTTTATTCAAAGAAGAAGAATTTGAAGACAAATGTTTTTTCTTTCTGCCTTTACTAATGTCTATGATTTTATTCGAATTTTGCAAATAATTCGACTTCCATTTTTTAAGGACACCAACTCCGCTTAATTTAAGTTCAATCGCAACGTTTCTTGGACTTTCACCATCTAGTATTCTTTGAATAGCTTTGGTTTTTTCTTCAAAAGTAAAATTCGAGTATTGCTTTTGAAAAGTTTCGCTTCCCCATTTAAGTAGAATGAATAAAAGTAATCTAAATTTGCCCTTGATACATTATATTTTCTCGCCAATACACATAACGGTAATTTGTCATTCAGGTGTTGCTGAATTATTTTCTTTTTGGTTTCCCAGTCTAATTTCATGAATCCTCCTCATTAGGTACAAATTTCGGGGTTCATTGGAGAAATAAATTTTACATGTTGTGTTTTATTTCTTAAAAATTAATATAAAGTATAACAGTGATATGAATGAAGAAAATAAGGTTCATTATTTGTTCTTAATTGATCTTTATGAGTAAACGTAGAAATCATAAAAGATAAATTAATTGCTTCTTATCTAGTTAAATTATATAAATTAGAATAATATTCAATAATATTAAATATAGCTTATTCATGTAAAAATCCTTGCTAATCTTACAAAAAATATAAACTTATATTTAATTAAATTAAGATAAATTAGATTTACTTTTAATTAAATACGAAGTTTTTATACCTTAAAATTATCCATTCTTTTTTCAATAAGATTTATGAACTTCTTTTTTAAATCTTCATTTAAAAAAGAAGTATTAACAAAATATGGTGAGAGGTACCCAGTTTCCTAGACATTAAATGTTTGTTAACTGGATTATATCATAAGACTAACATGGATGCTTCCCT
>CALVHN010000004.1 GCA_944327845.1 uncultured Bacilli bacterium | reverse complement strand
ATTCAAGCTTGAATTCCCATGAATATTTCATAAAAAAGTACCCCTTTCCTAATGTCTAGGATTTGGGGTACCTCTCAATGGATACCAGTTTTTTAATTTTATATTTATATTTTTCATTAACTTTAAAGCTAATTCTTTATCTAAAGAAATATTTATAGCAAAATTTAAAAAATCATTTTTATTCAATTTCTTTCTTTTTCCATTAAGAGATAAAGCCATTTCATTTTGATTAACAAGAATTTCTGGGGAAGTTAAATCATAAAAAGGACTTAAGTGATAACCATCATCATCAATTAAAGAAAAATTCTTTAAATGCATATCAGTATTACCAACAAGATAAGAAAAATATAATACTCTAAATAAATTAATTTTATCTAAAGTTTTATTCATTGAATAAATATCTAATATTTCTTTAGCACATTTTTCATATGAACCTTGGTATTTATATTCAGTTAATTTATTGGATAATTGACAAAAATCTTCCATTGGTATTTTCATCCCATTTTTTCGATCAATTCTTCTTGAAATATAGATGAAACCATTGTTTTTTGTTTTAATTAAACCATGTTTTACAGTTTGTATTCCTATTTCATTAGCTAAAAGCATGACTAATTGTTCACATTCTACAATATATGGAATTTCTGCATCTTGAGTTTTAATTATAAATTCTGGATTTACATTAATAAGAGTTAGTCTTCTTTTCCTTTTATCTATTGATAACCCTAAAGATAATTTTTTTTAAACTCCAGTAATAGAAAAATTTTTATTTATATCTTGAATTGCTAACTTTTCTATTTCACTTTCTAATACTGATACATCAGGAAAAGAATAAGTTCCGAAAAATTTATACAAACACTCTTTATGCCAAGACATTGTTGTATTTTCATTTATTTCTTTTCCACAGCACAAACAAATCTTACTCATCTAAATCATTTTCCTCAATTGAAACTGAACCAATTGTATTTTTTCCAGTTTTTAATAAAATATCAAAACGATTTCTCGGATCAAGATTAAAAATTTTAATAGTTAAATATAAATACCACCCCTCAGGAATTTAACCATCAAAGAAAGGAAAAAGGACGCTAGAATAATATTTTTCTTTCCTTAAAGGCAAAGTTAAGCTAACAGGCTTACTATTTATATTTTTTAAATATTCATCAATATATTCAAAAACATAACCATCATCATTTTCAGTCAAATATCCACATAATATATTGTTGTTAAATACATTTGCTACTTTCATAAATTATTTTTTCTCAGGAACCAATTCAGCATCAAATATAGCAAGAACCTTATTTATTTTGTCTAATTTTAAAGTTTCTTTTCCATTTTCAAGCTGACTAATAAACTTTGTGCTTACTCCTGCATATAATGCCAAATCTTCTTGTTTTAGGCCGTTTTTCTTTCTTTCTTTTTTAACAAATTCACCAATTTTAGACATTTTTATTACCTTTCATACATATTTTACTATAAAATTTTCAAAATTCAATAATTTATGTATTATCGGTAATAAAATTGTAAAAAGATATCTTTTTAATAAAAATATGTACGATTGGTAAAATTATTATCTCTTAATAAATTAGATACTTTAAAGTTCTATTTCAGTTTAAAAATTTCACGATATAGATATTTAATAAATTATTGATTAATATATTTAATTAATTTAGCAGGTGTACCAACTACTATACCATTATCAGGAACATCTTTAATAACAACACTTCCTGCTCCAACAATTGCATTTTCTCCAATTGTTACTCCACCTAAAATAATTGATCCAGCTCCGATCCAAGCTTTATTTTTAATTATTATTGGTTTTTGATAAATATTGCCTCTTTTATTAGGATCTTTATCATGATTTAAAGTTGCTAAAACTACTCGATGCCCAATTAAAACATCATCTCCAAGATAAATTCCACCATGATCTTGAAAATTACAATTAGAATTTATAAATACATTTTTTCCGACATGAATATTTTTAGCAAAATCTGTATAAAAAGGAGGAAATAAGCGAAATCTATCATCAACTTCCTGATTTATTAATTCACTAAATAATTTTCTAATCTCTTTAGGAGTATGATATTCATTATTAATTTTAGAAGTGATTTTATAAGCTTCATCTTGAGCTTGATGAATTAATTTAACTCCTTCTTCAAAATTAATATCTTTTCCTTCATTTAATAATTTAATTAAATCATTTAATTCCATCAATTAGTTCCTCTTTTCTTATAAGATTATAAAACTAAATTTGAAAGATTAAACCTATTTATCATTAGTAAATAAAAATATAATCGAAGTCTCAATAATATTATTATTTACATTAATATTTAAATCTCCATATTTAAATATAAATTTAGATCATGAATAAAATCTTTTTTCTATGACGAGATATTTCAAGAAATTCATTATTTATTAATAAATCATAGTTACTTATTTCTTAACATTTTTTTAGTTGAGATTAGCAAGGTTTTTGATTTCAATTGTAGTAAATTTCTTTATTTGAATTATAAAAACCTAGAAAAAAATCTTAAAAATATAAATTTGATAATAATAAAAGTATTCATCTGCTGCTTAAACAATTAGGTATAAGCAAAAAATAGACCGCCAATCCCTACTATTCTAATAGAATCAAACAGTCTTTTTATTTTTCCCTTTTTATCTAATGTTTTAATAATTTTCTTGCTTAAATTTTAAAACGATATTCTTTAAGCCATTTTATTATTACTTATAGTATTTTCGATTAAAAATTTAAGCTATCTTCATTTAATAAGAATTCTTTTATTCCAATAATTGTATACCCTTTTTCAGTAGTTCTCGCCTTCATTGTTCTATTCACTACTATTATTTTTTTAAATGAATCATCTATCCTATCAAAAGAATTAGTTTCTTGCTTTAGTTTTTCATTATCAGGAATATCATATGCAGATTGAATGTAATATCTTTTTCTTCCTAGATTTGCTACAAAATCAACTTCAAAAGATTTTCTTATAGTTTTACCATTACTAGTTGTTTTAGATTCAACCACACCTACATCTACATTAAATCCTCTATATCTAAGTTCATTGAAAATAATGTTTTCCATTATATGAGTAGTTTCTATTTGTCTAAAATCTAATTGAGCGTTCCTTAATCCCACGTCTTCAAAATATACTTTAAAAGGAGTAGAAATATATTTCTTTCCTTTTACGTCATAACGTTTAGAAGTTTTGATAATAAAAGCATCTTCCAAATAATCAATATAATTAGAAATAGTTTTATTAGATAGCACTTCATTTTTAACGCTTTTAAATGTATTCGATAGCTTAGTTGGATTAATCAACGTTGATATACCGGAAGCTAATATATTTAAAAGCTCATTTAAAGAATCATCATTTTTAATATTATATCTATTAATAAGATCTCTTAAATATACATTTGTTATTTGAGTTTTCAAATATTTTTGCTTTTGTACTTCATCTTTCATTAAAAAAACTGCTGGAAGACCACCATAAACAAAATATCCATCTAGTGCGTCCTCATCATTACCTTCATAACTTTTATAAAATTCTGAAAAAGATAAAGGTAACATATGAATTTCATCACCGCGTCCAGCAAATTCCGTAATAATATCACTAGATAAAAATTTAGAATTACTACCAGTTACATAAACATCAAGATTATTTTTTCTTAAATAAGAATTTAATACATATTCAAAAGCACCTAGATTTTGTACTTCATCTAATAGTAAGTAGTACATATTTTCATCTACTATTTTAGAAGAAACATATTGAGTAAATTTTCTAGGATCTACTTTTCTTTTTTGCTCACTTAATTCTAATTCATCTTCTCCAATTTTTTCTAGATATTCATTTGAATCAAAAGCAAATTTAATAATATGTGATTCATCTACTCCATTCTTTAATAGATAATTATAAAAAATATTATTTAATAAAAATGATTTACCACACCTTCTGATCCCTGTGATAATTTTTATTAAACCATTATGCATTCTAATAATTAATTGGTTTAAATATTTATCTCTGCTTATTTCCATTTTCAATCGTACTCCAAATTTTTGCCATTTATGCCAATTTATTTACTCAATATTAGTATAACAAACCAATAATAATATTCAAAATAATTATTTTTATTTTTTGGCATTAATGGCATTTTTTGGAAGTATAAGTCATTATTCAAACTAATCGCACTTATTTTGCTTCATCATTAACATTTTATAAACACTTCTTAAAGTCTTTAGAACTTCAAAAGGCATTTATTTTATAAAAATTATGGTATTGTGTAGGACTATAATTTCTCTAGTAGGCTTTCATTTTTTTTAGAAGAACGAAATTTTAAAAAAATCGTCGATTCAAACCAATTTTTCTCTAATAGAAAACGCTTAAAACAAAAAATTTCTGTTTTTCAAACAAATATCTTTCATTTTGAGACCCTTGCATAGTATAAAAAATTTAGTACAAATATGTCTTTACACTATTCCATTGATACAAAATGCAATCCATACAAGTGAAATGATACCATTATTAGAAAAACATACTCTTTTAAAAATCGTGTGGTCCAAGTTTTAAAAGCGACTAAGCAAAATTTAAGAGAACTAAAAAACTGAGAGGTCAATCCTCTTCACTTTTTTCATGGTCGATAACCCATTGTAAAAGGTCTTCATAATCAATTTCACCGACTGCCATTTTTAGAAAAACCGAAGCAAGTTCATCTTGTATATAGAAAAGTAAAATTCCATTCAATGCAAGGAACACGAGCATTGCGTGTGCACCTATTCGCTTGTTGCCACCTAGGAAAGGGTGATTTTGTACCAGGCCATAACCCAGGCGAGCCGCTTTTTGATACACAGACTGAAACAATTCGATTGAATCAAAGGTTTGGAATGGGGCAGCGATAGCCGAGTCCAAAAGTCCCTCGTCACGTAAACCATCCAACCGCCTGTTTCCATTATCAAAGCATGGTACATAGCAATGGTTTGCTTTTTTGAAACAACAATCACTAAGCTAACTCCTTATAAACTGTAAAATTTTTTTAATGAGCTCCTTGGAGAGTTTTTCTACGGAACTATCTGTTGCCATTTGAATCTTAGTTCCCATACGTTTGACCTCAAAAGGAATACGTTGTTCCCTAACAGCTTGCTTAACAAACATAGTAATGGCAGAACTTAAAGAAAGCCCGAGATCGCTAAACAATTACTCAGCTTGGGCTTTAAGCTTTTCATCCATGCGGATTGTAACATTGATGTTGGCCATATAAAAATACCTACTATTCGAATTATATCTACTTATTTGCAATACAAGTAATAATAACGTACAAGACCAGACAATTTTCCAGAAGTCAACAAACATATTGGACAAGTTAATGGATTCTCAATAATTTTTTAATTTTCCCCAATTTTAGTACAAATTATTATTGCCTTATCATTTCTTTAAAATCATTGCCATCATAGTGCGTTCCTATACTTTGTTTTATATCAATTACAATTCTCTTAGTTTTTATATTAATTCAATTTGCAATAAATTATATTAAAAAACGGCTCATTTATCAGCCGTTATGTTAATTAACTTCTATATAAATTCATAGTCTTTACATAGAAGTTAGAGTTTTCAAATTCGATGGTGATCCGCCGGAGACTCGAACTCCGGACCCACTGATTAAGAGTCAGTTGCTCTACCAACTGAGCTAGCGGACCATCAAGTTTTATTAATTTATCAAAAAAAGAAAAAATAATCAATGTTTTTGAAAGAAAAAGGTATTGAATATTCAATACCTAATTCTAAGAGGAATTAAATGTTTATTTATTATTACAATTACATTTGTTAGAGCAAGGTTTCTTATATTTCTTGTGATATTTTTTAACAAGATCCTTACCTGTTATCTTTTTACATTCACAAGTAATATATTCTCCTTTCATCTTTTTTCTAACAAAATAAATTGAAATAACTAAGACAATTAAAGAAACAATGATAAGAATAATAATATCGATAATACTCATATTTATTCTTAACCTATAAGTTTCTTTTGATCGCGATATTTATTGAAAAAATAAATACCTAATCCAACTAAAACAATAACAACTGCCCAAATAAATAAGGTCCACCACCATGTTCCAATTGTATAAACCATTGAAGATACAACATAAGAAACAACAAGCCAGAAAAGGATAGTCCATTTTAATGTACCTTTTTTAAGTTCAGCTTTTGCTGTTGCAACAGCTGCAAAACAAGGAATAGTTAACATATTAAAGGCGATAAAAGCGATAACTCCAGCAGTATTAATTCCTGTTGCTTGAATCATAGTATAGACTTCACTTACTCCTTCAGCATCGCTAACACTAACTAAACTTCCAACAACAGCAGCAAGCATTCCAAATGTCGCAATAACATTTTCCTTAGCAATTAAACCAGTGATTGCTCCAACTGCAAAAACCCATCCAAAGTTAGCAAGTTGAGAACCAAATCCAAGAGGAGTAAATAAAGGTTGAATAATTTTTCCAATATTTGCAAGAATTGAATCATTTGTGGTAAGAGGAGTTAAAAATTCCATCGTTTCTGCATCATATTCAATGTAATGCCAATCTGGAGTAAATGATTGTAAGAACCAAACAATAATCGTTGAAAGTAAAATAATTGTAAATGCTTTTTTAATAAAGTGTTTTAATTTATCCCATAAATGAATCATTAATGATTTAAATTGAGGCATATGGTATGTAGGAAGCTCCATAATAAATGGAGGAACTTCTCCTCTCATTGTTGTTTGTCTCATTAAAATAAGTGAAACAATTGCAACAACCATTCCAAGTAAATACATACCTAAGGTAATTAAATCAGCATTTCCAAATCCAAGTAAAATAACAATTGCACCTGTACAAGCAGTTAAAATAGGAAGTTTAGCTCCACAAGAGAAAAATGGAATTACTCTAATAGTAGCGATTCTTTCATTTTCATCAGCTAATGTACGAGTGTTAATCATTGCAGGAACAGAGCAACCAAATCCCATAATCATTGGCATAAATGCTCTTCCTGAAACACCAAATCTTCTAAATAAACGATCAAGGATAAAAGCAACTCTTGCCATATATCCACTATCTTCTAAGATTGAGAATAATAAGAATAAAAGTAATATCTGAGGAACAAAACTTAAAACAGAGAATAAACCACCTAAAATTCCATCACAAACCAATGATACACCCCAGTTTTCAGCATTAGCCGCGACTAATCCTTCTCCAATTAAGCCATTAATCCAATCAGTAAACATAACAACTAAGTTTTGTAATATAACACCAATTGAATTTATACCACCCTCAGTCCAGAACAATCCTTCAAAAGGAGTACCGGCAAAGTTATTATTAAATGGAACACCCATTGCTCCTAAATATAAGAAATCTTCCGCAAAAGTTATATGGAAAATTAAAAATAAAATAACAATAAATATAGGAATACCAAGCCATTTATTAGTTAAAACTTTATCGACTTTATCTGAAAAAGATAACTTTTTATTGTTTTCATTTTGAACATTTCTTTTTAAAACCGGAGCATAATATTTAGAAATATATTTATATCGAGCATCAGCGACGATTGCTTCAAAATCAGTTCCAAAAGTATCATCATTAAATGTCTTTTTATAAGCTTCAACCATTTTAACTAAATCAGGATGATCTTTTGTTTCAATTTCATCATTTTCAACAAGCTTTATAGCATGGAATAAAGGATTATCAACTTCCTTTCCTCTAAAAGCAATTTCAACATCTTTAATTAAATGTGTTAAAAGCGAATTTTCTAAAACCGTTGAACCTTTGCGAGGTTTTTTTGAACAATCAAGGGCTTTTTCCATTAAAGTATCAAGGTTTTCTTCTTTTAAAGCTGATATTTCAACAACTGGAACTCCTAGATTTTTTTCTAATTGTTTAACGTCGATCTTATCTCCATTTTTCTTAACTTCATCCATCATATTTAAAGCAACGACAAGTGGAACATCCATCTCTAAAAGTTGAGTTGTTAAATATAAATTTCTTTCTAAGTTTGTTGCATCAACTATATTAATAACGCAATCTGGTTTTTCATTTAATATAACATTACGAGAAATAACTTCTTCTGGAGTATAAGGTGATAAAGAATAAATTCCTGGAAGATCAACAATTGAAACTTGCTCTTCTTTATTTTTACTTTTATAAACACCTTCTCTTTTTTCAACCGTTACACCAGGCCAATTACCAACATGAGCTGTAGAACCTGTTAAAGAATTAAATAAAGTTGTTTTTCCTGAATTTGGATTACCAGCTAGGGCAAATCTTTTTAACTTATCCATATTTAGTCCTTAACCTCCATTTCAACAAAATTAGCTTCATCTTTCCTTAAAGTTAAAGAATATCCTCTAATCTTAACTTCTAAAGGATCGCCTAATGGAGCTTTTTTAATTAATTCAACTTCTGCTCCAGGAGTAACGCCCATATCAAAAAGTCGACGTCTAATTTTTCCTTCTCCATCAACAATTTTAATTATGCCTTTTTCTCCGATTTTAAATTCGTTTAATTTTTTTAGCATATTTATCTCCTAATTTCTAACGAACAAGAATTTTTGTCGCTATATTTTTATCTAAAGCTAATCGCCCATCTTTAATTAAAAGAATTACATTTCCTCCAGTTGATTCTAAAACTGTTAGTTTAGCATCAATTGTGATTCCTAAACTTTCTAAATGTTTTTTGGTTTTTTCATCACATAAAACTTTTAAAACTGTCAATTCTACATTAATAGGTGCAATTACAAGTGGCATAAATATCTCCTCGTTAGCTATAACTAACATAATTATAAGAGTGTTATTTTTGATGTCAACAAAAAGTTAGGCATATCTTACTAATATTGATAAATTATAATTATTCTGATAATTTATATATAACTTTTAGAGGTAAATTATGAACTTATATGAATCTAGTGAAGACTATTTAGAAAGAATATTGATGCTTGAATTAAAAAATGGAAAAGTAAAATCAATTGATATTGCCCATTCAATGAATTTTTCTAAAGCTAGCGTAAGTGTTGCTATGAAAAAATTAAAAGAAAATGGTTATATTAATATAGATGAAAAAGGATATATTACTTTAACTGATTCAGGAAAAGAAATTGCTAATAATATATACGACCGTCATGTAACTTTAACTAATATTCTAGTTAAGTTAGGGGTTGATGAAGAAATTGCTAGAAAAGATGCTTGTAAAATTGAGCATGATTTAAGTCAAGAAACTTATGATGCTTTAAAAAGCTTTTTACAAAATAAATAAAAAGTAGTAAATTAAAGTAAGCTTTTTAGTGTAATTTTTTTACTCCTTTCACAACAAAATAAAAACTCGTTCGTCAGCGAGTTTTATTTTTTATTTAACAACAATTAAAAAACCTTGTTTTTCTTAAAAATAATAAGAATTAGCAAGGTTTTTAAAATGATTAAGCTTATTTTATAATTAATTTTCGTTTAAATCAGGATATTTTTCACGATGATAATTATAAGAAGTATGTAATAATTTATGGGCTTTAGGAGAACCATATTCGCCAAGATAATCTTTATATAAAGTTATAATATCTGGATTTAAATGAGATCTTCTAACTTTTCTATTGCGATCTTCTTGATATAAAACATTAGCTCTTTTTTGAATGTAGGTATATTGAATATCATCATCTTCGTTTGGTAAAAAGACTGGGAAAACATATGGTTGTCCACCACCATTAATACATCCTCCAGGGCATCCCATGACTTCAACAAAGTCGTATTTGCATGTATTGTTTTTAATTTGTTCAAGTATTGCTTTTGCATTTTTCATTCCCGAACACATTGCAAAATGATATTCTTGTCCCATTATTTTTAAGGATGCTTCTTTAATTCCTTCAAGTCCACGACAAGGAGTAAATTCAATTGGTTCTAATTCTTCATTAGTTAAGATATGATAAGCAGTTCTAATTGCTGCCTCCATAACTCCACCAGTTACACCAAAAATAACGCCAGCTCCAGAATAATCTCCAATTAAATCATTATCAAATTCTTCATCTGGTAATTTTTTCCACATAATACCACTTCTTCTAATAAGTTGGCCAAGTTCACGAGTAGTTAAAACAACATCAACATCTTGAATTCCATCAACAGAATTTTCTTTTCTATCTTTTTCATATTTTTTAGCAGTACAAGGCATAACAGAAACAACACAAATTTGAGAACGGTCAATATTATGTTTTTCCGCATAATAAGATTTAATAATCGCTCCTACCATTTCATGAGGAGATTTGCAAGACGAAAGATGAGGTAATAATTCAGGATAATAATATTCAATATAATTGATCCATCCTGGAGAACATGATGTAATCATTGGTCCAGGTCTATGTGAAGTAATTCTTTGAATAAATTCATTAGCTTCTTCAGTAATTGTTAAATCTGCACCAAAGTTTGTATCAAAAACTCGATAAAAACCTAATCTATGTAAGGCAGCAACCATTTTACCAGTAACTGAAGTTCCTATTTTTTCTCCGAATTCTTCTCCAAGAGCAGCTCTTACTGCTGGAGCTGTTTGTACAATAACATATTTTCCTTCTTGAAAGGCTTGATCTAATTTATCAATTTCACTATGTTCCATTAAAGCTCCAGTTGGGCAAACTAATGTGCATTGTCCGCATTGAATACAAGGAACATTATTAAATGATCTATTTTCTGCAGGTCCAACAAAAGTATTAAAACCTCTTTGTTCAAAACCTAAGATTCCAATTCCTTGAGTATTTTTACAAGCTTCGATACATCTTCCACATAAAATACATTTATTTGTATCTCTAATTAAAGATGGAGCAACATCATCATAATGGAATTTAGTCATTTCTCCCATATATTGATCAGGTCTTGCACCAACTCTTTTAGCTACTTCAAGTAATTCGCATTGTCCATTTTTTCTGCAAGATTGGCAATTAAAAGAGTGGTTTGAAAGTAAAAGTTCAACAGATGTTCTTCTTGCAACAACTGCTTTAGGATCAGAAATAAATATTTTTATTCCATCTCTTATTGGATAAGCACAGCTTGGAACTAATCTTTTTTCTCCTTCAACTTTTACTAGACAAACTCTACAGCTAGCTAAAGAACATTCGCCATTTTTCCAAGTACAAAGATTTGGAATATTATATCCACAAATCTTAGCAGCTTCTAAAATAGTTAAGCCTTCTTCAACAACATATGGTTTGTTTTCGATATATATTTGAATTTTTCCCATATTTTTTACCTCTTATAGATTGCATTAAACTTACATGCTGAAATACATGTTCCACATTTAATACACTTGTTTAAATCAATAGTGAATGGTTCTTTTCCAACTACACCACTTATAGCATTAACTGGACAATTTCTTGCACATAAAGAACATTTTTTACATTTATTAGAATCGATATAGTATGAAATTAATGATTTACAAACTCCAGCATCACATTTTTTATCTTGGACGTGTCTAACATAAACATCTTTAAATTTATTTAAAGTAGATAAAACTGGATTTGGTGCAGTTTGTCCTAAGCCACATAAACTACCCGCACTAATTGATTCTGATAAGGTTTGAAGTTTAGTTAAATCTTCCATCGTTGCTTTACCTTCAGTAACAGTTGTTAATAATTCCAATAATCTTTTCGTTCCAATTCGACATTGAGAGCATTTTCCACAGCTTTCATCGCAGATAAATTCTAAATAGAACTTAGCAACATCAACCATACAGTTATCTTCATCCATGACAATAGCTCCGCCACTTCCCATCATTGAACCTTTTTCAATTAAATTATCAAAATCAATTGGAGTATCAAGCTCATTTAAAGTTAAGCATCCGCCACTTGGTCCACCAGTTTGAATAGCTTGGAATCTTTTGTTATTTGGAATACCTCCACCAATATCAAAGACAAGTTCTCTTAAAGTTGTTCCCATTGGAACTTCAACTAATCCAACATTTTTTACCTTTCCACCAAGAGCAAAAACTTTTGTTCCTTTACTTCTTTCAGTACCAATTTTTGCAAATTCTTTTGCTCCAATTCTTAAAATATATGGGACATTAGCAAGGGTTTCAACATTATTTATGATAGTTGGTTTTCCCCATAATCCTTTAACAGCTGGGAAAGGAGGACGTGGACGAGGCATACCTCTTTTTCCTTCAATTGAATTTAATAGAGCTGTTTCTTCTCCACATACAAAGGCTCCAGCTCCAAGTCGAACATGAACTTTAAAGCTAAAACCACTATTTAAAATATTATCTCCAAGTAAACCTACTTCTTCTAATTCTTTAATAGCAATTTGAAGTCTTTTAACTGCGATTGGATATTCAGCACGAACATAAAAATAACCATTTTTTGCTCCAATTGCATATCCAGCAATCATCATACCTTCAATAACACTAACAGGATTTCCTTCTAAAATAGAACGATCCATAAAGGCACCTGGATCACCTTCATCGCCATTACAGACGACATATTTTTCATCGTTTTCTTGATCAAAAGCGAATTTCCATTTTCTACCAGTAGGGAAACCTCCGCCACCTCTTCCTCTTAAACCACTATCAAGAATTTCTTGAATAACTGCACTTCTTTCCATAGATAAAGCTTTAATTAATCCTTTAAATGCATCATATCCTAATGCTTCATCTAAAATTTCTGGATTAATTGTTCCACAACCGTGAAGAGCAATTCTTAATTGTTTTTTATAGAAATTAATATCATCTTGCTTTTGAACTTTTTTATGAGTATTTGGATCTTCATAAAGTAAGTCTTCAACAATTCGATTATTTAAAATATCTTCTTCAATAATTCTTTCACAATCTTTTGGTTTAACTGCATGATATAAAGTGTCTTCTGGATAAATTTTAACAAAAGGACCTTGTGAGCAAAATCCAAAACATCCAACAACATTTACACTCACCTTGTCTTCTAAATGTTTTTCTTTAATTATTTGATTGAACCTATCAATAATAAGTTGAGAGTCACTACTTAAACATCCTGTTCCTCCACAAACAACAATGTGTCTTTTATTATCCTTACCACTAAATTTATTTTTAAGACAATCCTCACAATTTGATATTTTTTTAGTGAGTTCTGCAAGGCTTTTAATTTTTTTAGTATCTTTCATGAATAATTACTCCATTTCTTTATCTCGATATTCTTGTATGATTTTAGGTATGTCAGCTAATTTAACTTTAGGATATACCTTACCATTAATTTGAATAGCAGGAGCAATACCACAAGCTCCAATACAACGCAATCCATCAAGAGTAAATAACCCATCTTCAGTAGTTTGACCAGGTTTAATTTTTAATAACTCTGAAAACTTATCCAAAACATTTTGACCACCTTTAACATAACAAGCAGTTCCAATGCATACTCCAATAACATATCTTCCTTTTGGAGTTAAGGAAAAGAAAGAATAGAATGTAACAACCCCATAAATATCACTGACCGGAATATTTAATTCATTACTAATTATTTCTTGAACTTCTAAGGGAATGTATCCATATTCTTTTTGAACATCACTTAAAACAAGCATCAAAGGACTTGGTTCATCTTTATAGCGATTACAAATTTCTTTGATCATGTCTACTGCCTCTTTTCTTAAGCGCATAAACAATCTCCTTTTTTTAAAAAAATAACATAATAATTTTAAGTGAAAATCAAAACTAAAACAATTAGAAAATACGCGATAGCATCGTAAGTTTCAATGATTTTAGAGTTAGTTAAAACTAATCATATTGTCTCAATAAAAATTATTAGTTAAATAAAATTATTTTCTTATAAAAATGTATTCTTATATAACTCAAAAATTTATTAGCCTATTTTCTAATGAATAAAAAATTATTAAAAAGAAATATTATTTAATAATACAATCACTATTAATTTTTTTGATTTGATAAATATTTTTAAGAGTCGATAGCTCCTTTGCAGCTCATTTCATCAAAAAAATGTTATTATCTCTAGCTCTAAGTCTAAGTTTAAAACCTCTTTAAATAGATATAATTCACTTAAAATACGTTTGCACCATAATTCTTTTCAAAGATAACCTATATTCAGGATGTAATTGAAAATCAATATGAATTGCTGTCATTGAAAGCTTTTTTATATTTTGCAACATTTAAAACAAAATCTTCAATTATTTATTCAATTTTTCTAGTTAATTCTATATCAATAATATATAAATTTTAAACTAAAAAATTTCAGAAATAATTCCGAAGTTTTTCTATTTTCTTATTTATGCTTTATTTAAATTTTTCCAAATATAAACACAAATTCTTAATTAACTCCAATGAGTTTTTTTATAATAAAAGCCTAAAAAATCTACAAAAAAACTAATGGTTTTACACTAAAAATCTTCTAAAAACCATAAATTTTAAAGATTTTAAAAATAATTAAATATAAAAGACTAATCAATATAAATTTCTTTAATATATCTTAATGCAGCCCAAATTTTTGGCCAACCAACATACATTGCAATATGAGTTAAAGATTCGGTTAATTCATTTAAAGAAACACCATTATTTTTTGCATTTTGGATATGGTGAACTAAGCTTGAATCAGTGATTCCAGTAGAAACTAATGCAACTACTGTTAAAATACATCTTTTCTTAATTGAAAGATAAGAAGTTCTTGACCAAACTTCGCCAAATAAAACATCATCATTAAGTCTAGCAAATTCATCTGCGATATTAGTTAATTGATCTCTTCCAGCAGTTTGAACTACTTTTTGATTTTTATGAATTTCATTAGCTTTTAAATAATCTTCGTTATTAACCTCTTCACACCATTCATTGCTAGTATTTTCTCCAGGTACTTCAATTGAAATATGTGCAAAAACACTATCTTTACTAGCTCCGTGCCAATGTTTTACATTAGGTTTAATATAAACAAAATCTCCACGTAAAAGTTCAATAGCTTCTTTGCCTTCTTCTTGATAATAACCTCTACCATAAGTAACAATTAATATTTGACCACCATTTTTTGTTGAATGATGAATGTGCCAGTTATTTCGACAACCTGCTTCAAAAGTAACATTAGCAACACCAACTCCATCTTTATGAAGCATATTTAAATAGCTTTTTCCAATGAAATATTTTCCAAATGGATTTTTAATACCTAAACCAAAAGGAATGTTTTCAAGTTCTTTATTCATAATTAATTTCCTCCTAATTCAATTAATTTATTTATTATTTTTTGATACGCAATATCAACATCATTAACTTCTAAAACTACCTTTTCAATCGGACATAAATCAGTTTTTGTTCGGTTAAAAATATTTTCAACTAATAAATCATAATAAACTTCAATATCATTTTTAATTAGTAAATCTAATGCAGGTTTAGAAATGATTTTTGTATAAACATTTTTAATTTTAGCCTTTAATATTAAAAATGCTACACCTTTTCCAATTACTTTATCTGCTAATGAAAAACCCTCTAAATTTACATTATTTTTTAAAAAATCAAGTAAAGGCTTAACTCCTTTTAAGTCACTAAGATAAACTTTTTCATTTTTTACTATTGCTAAGGAATGGTCCTTTAACATCTCTTTTGCTTTATCTAAATTATTCATTTTCTTTACTTTTGTTTAATAAATAATTAATAAAAACTATGATAAAAGGAAGGGCTAAAGATTGAATAGTTAAACCAACTAAACCTGTTTCAATTTGAGAAACAATTAAAGTTAAAGGCAAGTTTACTAAATTACCAAAAATAGCAATGCTAATTAAAAAAGCTAATCTTCCAATAAGTAAAGAAGTTATAACTGCAACAAAAGCATAATTTTTATTTTTATTAATCTTATTTGAAAATAAACCACTAACAAAACCAATAACCATTAATTCAAACATCATAAAAGGTAAACGATTTAATGCCGGCATTGGATTTTGAAAAAATGAAGTAAAGCCAAAACTAATAAGCGGGGAAATTGCTCCTAAAACTAAGCCATATCTAAAGCCGAGTAAACATCCACATAAAATTATTGGTAAATACATTGGAAGCAATAAAATTCCGCCTCTACTTTCAAAAAAAGCATGAGTAATTTGAGGTAAAACTAAAGCTAAAACAATAATTATTAAAGAAACTATTGTTTTCACAGTTATTTTTAACTTTAAAGAATAATTTTTACTTACTAAATAATTTTCTAACATTTATTTTTCCTCCTTAAAATATTTGTTAATCTCAACCATTCTTTGCATCTGATCGACTTTAAACATGCATCTTTGATTGCAGTGTCCACATTTTATACAATCACCAGCATTTACTTCTAACTTATAATAGTGATTTTTGGCTAATTTATCGCCTAACCTTGCTAAATCGTAATATTTATTAATAATTCCAATATCTAATCCTCTAGGACAAGGAAGACAATGATTACAATAAACACAATTTCCAATAGCATTAATTGGAGTAAAAGAAGAAATAATTGAGTAGTCTTTTTCCTCTTTTGTTGCAGTTAAAAATTTTAAAAGTTCATCTAAATCTTTTAAGTTTCTTACACCAGGCACAACACTAATAACTCCAGGTCGATCTAAAGCATATTGAATACATTGATTCTTTGTTAATTCAATATGAAATGGAGATAAATCTTTATTTAATAATTTTCCTCCATGAAAAGGTTTCATAACAGAAATATTAACTCCATGTAATTCACATAATTTAAATAATTCGTCTCTTTCTTTAAAAGTTCCAATACCATATTCATCACCTTGTTCTAAATCATAAGCAGGATTTAAAGAAAACATCATCAAATCAATAAGACCAGTTTCAATTATTTTTTTAGCTACACTAGGAGTATGAGATGAAAAACCAATATGTTTTACCACTCCTTTTTCTTTTAACTCTTTAATATAATCAAAAATTCCATTTTGAATTAATTCGTTATAATCAGAAATTTCACCAACGCAATGTAAAAATCCAAAATCAATATAATCTGTTCCAATTAATTTTAATTCTTCTTCAATTGTATTTTTAATTTTCTTTAAATTTCGAGAAAAACCATATTCTCCTTCTTTGTTATAAACAGCACCAAAATGAAGTTGAAAATATACTTTATCTCTTTTTCCTCTTATTGCTTTTCCAAAAGATTCATAAACTTTAAAGTTTCCAGCACATAAATCAAAGAAATTAATCCCATTTTCAATAGCTTTTTTATAAACTTCCTCTATTTCATCTGGTTCACTTTCTCCTAATGATCCAGCACCTAATCCTAAAGTAGAAATAAACTCATTTCCTTTAATTAACTTACGATATTCCATATATTTTTATTCAAACTCCTCCTTGCATTTAAAAAGTAACTTTCTTATTTCAAGTTTTTGTGGACAAGATTTTTCGCATAAACCACATTTAATACAATCACTTGCTTTACCTCTATTTTTCGTTAGATTTGAATAATACATTTGGGAATACCATCTTGCAACAATCTTTAAATTGTTTAAGCAAGCAAAAATATCTGGAATTGGGATATTTTTAGGACATCCTTTTTCACAATATCGACAACCTGTACAAGCTATTAAATGCATTGAATGAAATATTTTAACCACATCTTTTAAAGCATCTAATTCTTTTTCATTTAAAGGTTGATAATTTTTTATTGTATTTACATTATCTTTAACTTGATCAAAATTAGACATTCCTGAAATTATCATTTTAATTTGATCAAAGCTTTTAATAAATCTTAAAGCATAGCTTGCATTGCTTCCATTATGTAAATCAGTTAGGATTTCATTAGCTTTTGGTGGCAAATTAACTAAAGTTCCTCCCTTAATTGGTTCCATTACAATAATTGGTTTATTATATTTCTTGCATACTTCATAAAGTAATTTTGATTGGATAGAAGGATCATTATAATCCAAATAATTAAATTGCATTTGAACAACTTCAATTTCAGGATGCTCGTTTAATATTTTTTCTAAATATAATGCATTATCATGAAAAGAAATCCCTAAATGTTTAATCTTTCCTCCTTCTTTTAATTTAATTGCTTCATTAAAAGCATCACACTTAGCAAAATGAGGATAAGAATTTGAATTTTGATTATGCATTAAATATAAATCAAAATAATCTACACCGCAAACCTTCAATTGTTCATCAAAAACCTTTCTAATATCCTCTTTTTTTGCAAAATAATTACCAGTTAATTTATTTGTTAAAAAGTATTTGTCACGGCTATATCTTTTAACCAATGTATTATAGATAGCAACTTCACTTTCTCCATCTAAATAACCATGTGCAGTATCAAAATAGTTAAATCCATTTTTAATACAATAATCCACCATTTTTTCTACTTGTTTAAAATCAATCTTACCATTATCTAAATATGGTAATCGCATAAAGCCAAATCCAAATCCGCAATTAAAAATATTTAAAATATTACTTTCCATGATAATGTTTTACAATTATTAATTTTTATAAAATATTCTTATTTTTTATTAAGTTAATAAAAATTATTCATAGTTGAAATTATGACTTCTTTCTAGTTATTACTTGAAAACACAGCCTTCTTTTGATACAATAATTGACACTTATGGCGGAAGTGGTGAAGAGGCCAAACACTACCGGCTGTGAACCGGTCATTCGCGGGTTCGAATCCCGTCTTTCGCCCCATTTGTAAAGTTTATTTAGAGTTATTGAGGTTTTAGAAAAACCTCTTTTTTTATATGTTATTTTATTCATAAATTTTATTTTATAAAAAACGATAAGATAAAAAACGAAGATAAAATTATATTAGAGATTAGAAAAAACAAATATGCCACAATGTCAGAACTAAAAAAATTTAAATAAATTAGACCTACTATTTATAAACATATAAAAACTTTAATTGATATTAATTTTATTAAAAAATGGCTTAATAAAAATGATTTCTAGAAAATAATAAACAACTATTTTTAATAGGAATAAAGAATTATCTAATTTAAAATTGACTAAAACCTACTAAATATTCAAAAATCCTTGCAAAACTCAACTATTTTTAAATAATTAATTATTTTTTATCAAATAAATCCATATCAACAACACTAACCTCATTGCTTCCTTCCCAATCAGAAACAATGTTTGCATTTATCTTTTTATAATAAGCAAGCTCTAAGATAACATCTTGACTAAATTTTTCTCCTGGAATAATTAAAGGAATTCCAGGTGGATAAATCATAATCATTTCTTTAGAAATACAATTTAATGCATCCTTTAAAGGAACAATTTTTAAAGGTGCATGGTATGCTTCTCTTGGTCTTAAAACAGTTTTTGGAAAATCTTTCATATAATGATGATCTTGGTAAGTAATTTTTGAATCATAATATTTTAAAGATATATCTTTTAAAGCATTTATTAAGTTATCAGCGTGCTTTTTTGTTGTTCCAATTGTAAAAAGACATAGGAAAACATAAGTTTCTCCGAGTTCAACTTGAATTTGATACTTCTCTTTTAAAATTCGATAAATATTAAATCCGGTTAATTTTAATTTATCAATTTCAACTACAACTTTAGTTTGATCATAATCATAAGCTCCATTTTTAAGGAAATGTTCTTTTCCGTGTGCCTTAAATCCTGGAATTTTATTTATTTCTTCAATTGAATATCTTGCTAATTTAATAGCTTGATAAATTTTATTTGAACCATGAAACACTAAATATTTTCTAGCACCGTCTAAAGAGGCTAGTAATAAAGAAGATGGGGATGTGGTTGTTAACATGTTAAATGTTTTATTAACATCATAAGGATTTACTCTATTCCCTTTTATTAATAATACAGATGACTGAGTTAAACTTCCTCCAGTTTTATGAACTGATAAAGTGGACATATCTGCACCTGCATCCATTGCAGATATTGGTAACTTATTTGAAAAATAAAAATGAGTTCCATGTGCTTCATCAACTAATACAATCATATTTTTTGAATGAGCATATTTTACAACCTTCTCTAAATTAGTAGTTGCTCCAAAATAAGTTGGATTAATAATAAATATTGCTTTTGCATCAAGATTATTATCAATGACTTTTTTCCATTCTTTAAAAGAAATTTGATTTGCAATTTCAGTTTGAAGATCGATTTCAGGCATTGCAAAAACAGGAACAGCACCTGATAAAATTAAAGCATTAATTACTGATTTATGAACATTACGTGGAAGAATGATTTTTTCGTGAGCTTTAACACAAGACATAATCATAATTAAATTTCCACTAGTTGAGCCATTTATTAAAAAACGAGCATAGTCTGCATTACAAGCCTTAGCAAATAAATTTTGTGCTTCTTTAATACAACCTCTAGGGTGCATAATATTGTCCATTCCAATTGGACAATTAACATCATTTTTATATACTTCATGTGGAAATAATTTATCAAAATCCGTTCTAATTATCCCTTGATGATGCCCTGGGACATCAAAAGAAGTAATATTTGAGTTTATATATTTTTTATATGCGGTGATATATGGCGTTTTTCTTTGCTCGTCTTTATCAATAATTTTCATACTTGCAATATTCTACTTATAAACTATTTATTTGTGAAATAAAAATTTATTAAATTTATGATAGAATACACTCATGAAGATTGTTGTTGTTAGTGATACCCACGGAAATTACGATTTACTTCAAAAAATATATTTAAAACATCAAGATGCAAAATATTTTTTTTACCTTGGAGATTCTGAATTACCTGAAAATTATTTATTTCCATTTTTAATAATAAAAGGAAATTGTGATTATTTTTTAAATGCTCCTGAAAAACTAACAATCAATTATGAATTTGGTAAAGTTCATTTAGAACATGGAAATAAAATACCTTTTGTAATATTTGATTCTTACGTTAAAAGTTTAGATGTAGATTATTTCTTTTATGGGCATACACATCAAAAAAGTTTTGAAATAGTTGGGAAAACATATGTTTTTAATCCTGGAAGCTTAACAAAACCTCATGATGATAATGAAGGTAGTTATTTAATTATTGAAATTGATGACCAAAATAATAAGTTTTTAAATTATAAATTTATGAAAGCAAGTTCTCTTTAACAAAAGATTCATATACCTTATAAGCAGAGGCAAAACTAAACATAATATTGTAACCTCCACATAAGCCATCGCTATTTAAAATTTCTCCAATAAAATAAATGTTCTTTTCTAATTTTGATTCAAGATTTTCGTTTAAATTTTCATATTCAATTCCGCCAATTGTTACTTGGGAAGAAGTAAAATCATAAGAATTTTTAAATGTAAATTTTAAATTTTTTATCGTTTTAGCAAGCTTTTTAATTTCTAACTTAGTAAATTTTCTTAAATTGTTGACTCCTGAAACTTTCCAAATATATTCTGCTAACTTTTCATCAAAAATTCCTTCTAAGCAAGATGTTGTTTTATTTATTTCATTATAAATATTAAGTTTATCAACAAGTTCAGTTTCACTTATATTAGGCATTAAATCTATAACAATAGTAGCATCATTATAATTATTTCTTGTTATTAAAGAAGAAATATTAAAAATACAAATTCCACTTAATCCATCTTTTTTAAATAAAACTTCACCAATTTCACTATATTTTATTTTATTTCCATTAAATAACTTAACATTACCTTTAACTCTTAAATTTTCTAGCTGTTTAACTTGTTCATTTACTACAATTGGAGTCAATCCAGGTTTTAAGTCAGAAACTTTATATCCATGTTTTTTCATTAAAGAAAACATATTATTTCTTTTACTTGAAGAAGGAATTGAAGATAATCCGCCAGTTGCAAAAATTACTTTATCAAACATAAAATCTCTTTTTGATGTGCGAACCATAATTTTTCCATTATTCATTAAAGAATATTCATTAACATCTAAATCACAACAAACTTTAATTTTTCTCTCTTTTAAATACTTGATAAAATACTCTAACAAAGTTTTGGCTGAAAAAGAAAAAGGATAATATAAATCATTAATTTCATTTAATTCAACACCAATAGAATTATAAAAAGCTATTTGATCTTCCATTGGAAAACTATTAACAATTTTCTTAGTGATTAAGCTATTATAAGAATCATTATTGATAGTTTTATTTCCTAAATTACAACGTCCATTTCCGGTAACTAAAAATTTTTTACCTATTTTATCATTAGCATCAATTAAAGTTACTTTGTTTTCAATATTATTTTTTTTAAGCATTAAAGCGAGAAAAATACCACTTATTCCTGCACCAATAATTCCAAGTTCCATATTACTTTAATTATAACAAAAAAAATGTATAATATTAAGTTATGTCAACGATTTTATTCTTTATTTTTGGATTTTTAGGAACAGTAATTGCTACATTTTTAGGCGGAATTTTAGCAATAAACTCGCTAAACCTACCTAAAAAAATAATTAACATTGTACAAAATTTTTCTGTTGGTTCAATTATCGGTCTTATTTTCTTTGAATTCTTTCACCATTCAGTTGAAGGATTTTTAGACTTAACCAATATAACATTTTTAAATTATTTATATCCATTTTTAATTATCTTTGGAACAGGTTTAGTTTTCTTAGTTCTCCATGAACTCTTACATTTAATTTCACACCATCACCATCATCATCCAGATGATAAAGACGATTCTCACGATCATGGGCACACAGTAGATGTATTTAATGATAATAAATCCACTCTTTTAGCATCTTTTATCTTTTTAGGAGCAATTGCAGTTCATAATATTCCCGAAGGTTTTTCTTTTGGAATTATTTTTAATGAAGTAAATGAAGCAGGTGTTCCAGTTAGTGGTTTAATTATGTCTTTAATAATGTTAATTCTAATTTTCTAATTGGATTTAGTATGACTATTTCATTTAAAAAAGCTGAAAAAACTAATGTTTTTTCGCTTACTTTAGTAACTTTAAGTAGCTTATTATCTTATATTCTTTCAATTGTTGGTTTTTATTCAGGAGTTTATATTTCAGATTTACCAAGTTCTATTATTATGGCTATTGCAACAGGTTCATTACTATATGTTTTATTTATTGAACTACTTCCTGAGGTCTTCTACAAATATAAATCAAAATTCTCATTTATTTATATTTTACTAGGATTAGTAATTACTGGATTACTACTAGTTTTATAAAATAAATGGACTTTTGCAAGGTTATTATAAAAAAAGCTTTAATATTACTTAAAGCTTTTTAATATTTATTTTATTTAACTAGTTCTTTTCCGTCTTTAAATGCATTTCCTACTGCTTCTTTAACTAGGTAATATTTATGCATTGAAGGATCATAACTTATTGGTTCAAGTTTTGTTACATCAATTTTACCATTAGTTAAAATTGAATCATCAACAATTACACCAACAATTTTGCCTTTCATTATTTCACTTTCTTCATCATATGAAACAAGTTTACACTCTAAAGTTAATGGATATTCTTCAATAACTGGAGCGTTAATTTTACTTGATTTTTTAACATGCATTTTAGCTTTTTCTATTTTATTAGTTACATCATGACCACTTACAATTCCAAAATAGTCTGATTCAACTAAAGTTTTTCTTGTGCCCATTGCAACTGTAAAACCTTTTCTTTTTAGAATATTTTCGACAGTTTTATGAACTTTAGATAAACACATAGAAATTTCTGTATAATCACTAACTCCACCCCAGGCTGCATTCATTGCATCAGGAATATTATTATCATCATAACTTCCAATAATTAATACTGGTTGAGGATATAAATAAGAATTTGGTTTAAGTTCTACTTTCATAATTTCTCCTTTTGTTTAGAATTAAATTTAACTATAAATATTATAAATGAATCATTTAGTTTTATAATAGGTTAATTTATATAGAGCAAATTTAGGAAATAACAAAAAATTTAACTAATCCCTTTAATTTTTATTATTTTACTTTAAGAATTGGGTTTCTTTTTGTTCGTCCTCATCTAAATTTGAAGTTCATAAATTTTTCTCTATATAAAAAGGCTTATAGTTTCCTATAAGCCATAAAATTAGTTTCTTTACTTTACTAGTTAAGAATTTCAGTAACTTGACCAGCACCAACAGTTCTACCACCTTCACGGATTGAGAATTGGGTACCTTTTTCAATAGCAACTGGGTGAATAAGTTGAACTGTGAAGTCAACATTATCTCCTGGCATAACCATTTCAACACCTTCTGGAAGAGTAATAGTTCCAGTAACATCGGTTGTATGGAAGAAGAATTGAGGTCTATAGTTACTTAAGAATGAAGTATGTCTTCCACCTTCTTCTTTAGTAAGAATATAGCAGTGGCAAGAGAATTTTGAATGTGGAGTAATTGTTCCTGGTTTTGCAAGAACTTGTCCTCTGACGACTTCATCTCTTGAAACACCTCTAAGAAGGATACCAGCATTATCACCAGATTCAGCATAATCTAATGTTTTTCTGAACATTTCAATACCAGTGACAACACTCTTCTTTGTAGGTTTGATACCAACGATTTCAACTTCATCATTAAGTTTGACAGTTCCTCTTTCAACTCTACCAGTAACAACAGTTCCTCTACCAGTAATTGTAAGAACGTCTTCGATTGGCATTAAGAATGGTTTATCATTTTCTCTGACTGGTTCTGGAATATATGAATCACATGCATCCATTAATTCAAGAATTGCTTTTTCAGCAGCTGGATCTCCATCAAGAGCTTTTCTAGCACTACCTTTAATTACAGGTACTGTATCTCCTGGGAAACCATATTTTGATAATAAGTCTCTGACATCCATTTCGACAAAGTCGATTAATTCTGGATCATCAACTAAATCAGTTTTATTTAAGAAAACAACGATATAAGGAACACCAACTTGTTTAGCAAGTAAGATATGTTCTCTTGTTTGAGGCATAACGCCATCAGTAGCAGCGACAACTAAGATTGCACCATCCATTTGAGCTGCACCAGTAATCATGTTCTTGACATAGTCAGCGTGCCCTGGGCAATCAACGTGTGCATAGTGTCTTTTTGCTGTTTCATATTCAATATGAGCAGTATTAATTGTAATACCTCTTGCTTTTTCCTCTGGTGCTGAATCGATTGCATCGTAATCAGAAGCTTTTGCTAAACCTTGTTTAGCAAGAACATGAGTAATTGCAGCAGTTAAGGTAGTTTTACCATGGTCAACGTGGCCGATAGTTCCGATATTAAGATGTGGTTTACTTCTATCGAATTTTTGTTTTGCCATAAATCTAAATCCTCCAAATCTAAATTGCTTATGCAATGAACTTAATTTTATAGTATTTTGTCTCAATTTTCAATAATGTTAATTTACTAATTGAGACAAAATAAATATAACTAATTTTAATTATTTAGATGAAACTCCGCTCTTTTTAACGATTTCATCTTGAATGAACTTTGGAACCTCACCATAGTGGTCAAATTCCATTGAATATGATCCTCTTCCTTGAGTGAAACTTCTTAAGTCAGTGACATATCCAAACATCTCAGCAAGAGGTACTTCAGCTTCAATAATTTTAGCATTTCCTCTTTGAGATTCTCCAGTCATATTACCTCTTCTACGAGAAATATCACCGATAACATCACCATAATATTGTTCTGGAACTGTTACTTCAACCTTCATAATAGGTTCTAAGATAACTGGATCACATTTTTTAGCTGCTTCTTTTAATGCCATACTAGCAGCAATCTTATATGCAGCTTCACTACTATCAACATCATGGTAAGAACCATCATGTAATGTAGCTTTTATATCAATTGCTGGATAACCTGCAAGTAAGCCTTTTTCCATAGCATCTTGAAGACCATCTTGAGTAGGTTTGATGTATTCTTTAGGAACAGTACCACCAACGATTGCATTAACGAATTCAAATCCTTTACCTGGATTTGGTTCAAATTTAATAACAACGTGACCGTATTGACCTCTACCACCTGACTGTCTGATATATTTACCTTCACAATCGCCTTCTCTTCTAATAGTTTCACGATAACCGACTTGAGGTTGACCAACATTAACTGAAACACCAAATTCTCTTCTTAAACGGTCAACAACGATATCAAGGTGTAATTCACCAACACCTGCAATAATAGTTTGACCAGTTTCTTCTGAAGTATGGACTCTTAATGTAGGATCTTCTTCAGCAAGTTTTGATAAAGCGATGGACATTTTTTCTTGATCAGCTTTTGTTTTTGGTTCAACAGCTTCTTCAATAACTGGATCAGGGAATTCCATCTTTTCAAGTGTGCATTCTAATTCTGGATCACAAAGTGTTTCACCAGTTGTAGTATTTTTAAGACCAATAATTGCACCAATCTCGCCTGAATGTAATGCTTCAACTTCTTGACGGTGATTTGAATGCATTAAGACAAGTCTTCCAATTCTTTCTTTGATTCCTTTATTAGAATTTAAAACATAAGTTCCTGATTTTAATGTACCTGAATAAACTCTAACGTAAGCAAGTCTTCCAATAAATGGATCAGTTGCAATTTTAAAGACTAAGCCAACGACTGGTTTTGAATCGTTAGGTTCGCAAAAATATTCACTTCCATCTTCTAAAGTACCTTTAGCTTCAGGAATATCAACTGGAGATGGTAAGTAATCAATAACACCATCTAATAACAATTGAATACCTTTATTTTTATATGCACTTCCACAGAATACAGGGTGGAATTCACCAGAAATTGTAGCCTTACGAATGCAAGCTTTAATTTCTTCAACAGTTGGTTCAACTCCATCTAAAACTTTAAGCATAATATCATCATCAAATCCTGCTAAAGCTTCAAGTAATTCAGCACGGAAATGTAATGCTTTTTCCATATATTCTTCAGGAATATCAATTTTCTTAGGCTCATCAGCATCTTTACATGCACTATAATCCCAAGCTTCCATTTTTACTAAATCGATAATACCACTTAATGTAGAAGAAATACCGATAGGATATTGGACAGCTTTAGCATTAGCACCTAATTTTTCTTTTAATGATTCAACAGACATTTCATAATCAGCACCAATAGCGTCAAGTTTATTAACAAAGACAATACGTGGAACATGATATTTTGAACCTTGTCTCCAAACTGTTTCAGTTTGAGGTTCAACACCGTTTTTTCCATCTAATACAGTGACAGCTCCATCTAAAACTCTTAAAGAACGTTCAACTTCAACAGTGAAATCGACGTGCCCTGGAGTATCAATAATATTAATTCTATTCCCTTTCCAAAAACATGTAGTTGCAGCAGAAGTAATTGTAATACCTCTTTCTTGTTCTTGAACCATCCAGTCCATAGTTGCTGCACCTTCATGGGTTTCACCTATTTTATGAATTCTGTGGGTGAAGAAAAGAATACGTTCTGTAGTTGTTGTTTTACCGGCATCAATGTGAGCCATGATACCGATATTTCGAGTATGAGGTAAGTCATATTCTCTTTCAGCCATAAATAATCTCCCTAAATTAATTTAATCTTTAAACTACCATTTATAATGAGCATAAGCTTTATTAGCTTCAGCCATTTTATGGACGTCTTCTCTTTTCTTAACAGCTGCACCAGTTCCGTTTGCTGCATCGATAATTTCGTTGCAAAGTTTATCTTCCATAGATTTTTCTTTTCTTAAACGAGAATAGGTAACAAGCCATCTTAAGCCTAAAGTAATTCTTCTATCAGAACTAACTTCAGTTGGTACTTGGAAATTAGCAGCACCAATTCTTCTTGCTTTTAATTCAACTTCAGGCATGACGTTTTTAATTGCTGTTGCAAATACGTCCATTGCAGGTTTTCCAGTTTTTTGTTCAATCTTTTTAAATGCACTATATAAAATTTGTTGTGCAGTTCCTTTTTTACCATCAACCATGATTCTGTTAATTAATCTTGTAACTAATTTTGAATCATATATTGGATCTGGTAAGACATCTCTTTTTACAGTTGTTCCCTTACGTGGCATATTAGACCTCCTTATTTATCACTAGCTTTAGGTTTTTTAGTACCATATAAAGATCTAGATTGTCTACGTGATTCAATACCTGCACAATCTAATGTACCTCTAATAATATGATATCTAACACCAGGAAGATCTTTAACTCTTCCTCCACGAATCATAACAGTTGAGTGCTCTTGAAGATTATGACCTTCACCACCAATATAAGCAGTAACTTCATAACCATTTGAGAGCTTAACTCTTGCGAATTTTCTCAAAGCTGAGTTTGGTTTCTTAGGTTTTGTTGTACCAACACGAGTACAAACTCCTCTTTTTTGAGAGCTATCTTGATTAGTCTCTTTCTTTGAAAGTGAGTTGTATCTTTTTAAGAGTGCTGGTGCTTTTGATTTAAAGACATTTTTCTTTCTGCCTTGTCTTACTAATTGATTAATCGTTGGCATTTACTTTCTCCTTTTTTATACAAATATAAATACACATATCCCGGTGTATCAATCGATTTTCAAAATCGCTTATGAATTATACTTTAAAACAATTTTCTATTGCAACATAAAAATTGTTTTTTTACTAACTTCTTACAATTATCTATTTATTTTTTCTTTTAAACTTAAATTTAGGCTCTCCGCCACTAATCTTAGTTAAATTATTACCAGCAAGTATATTTAATATAATAAAGATAATAATAAAAGCAATTATAAATAAAGTCATAAAGCCAGGAGTTATTTCAGCACCAAAAAAGTTTAAATTAAACCCAAATGTACCAGATAAAGCTTCAATTATCTCACTTCCTCCATTAATATCGGCAGCAAGAACTTGTAAATTAGAAAATGGTTTAGCTAAAAATACATAACGATATAACCCACAGCAATGAGTAGGAGGTAAAAATGCACAAGCCCATTGAATAGATAAAGGAAGCATTCCCATTGGCATATAAGCTCCAATTAAAAATCCAATTGCTGAAGAAAAAATAGCAATAATTGAAGTAAGTGAACTTTCTTTTTTAATGAATGAACAAATAAAAACCATCATTAATGTTGAAGAAATTACAGATAAGGATAACGTTCCTAAAATTGCAATAAAATCAACAAAATCATAAACAAATTCACCATTACAATATAAGTAAAGAAAAGCAATTAATAAGAAAATAAAACTAATTAAAGCTGTAACAATAAAATTAAAAATAAAATAACTTGCAATTAAAATTCCGCCACTTATTGGAGAGCTAGAAAAATCACGATTAATTCCTTGATCCTTATCGCGAACAAAAATATAGTTTGTTTGAATAGAAACTGTGACTGAAGTAACAGCTAAAATTCCACTAAGCATCCAAGAATCAACAATTCCAGTTAAAGTTCTTCCTAACTCGCTTGTTCCATCAAAAGCAATATTATAAGAAGATAAGACACTTTTAACAGTACCCATCTCTAAATCTTTTAAGAATAAAATATAAATAACAAAAACAATAATAGGGACTAATAAGGTATATAAAACAGTCATTTTTGATTTAAAGAAAACTAAAAGATGACGTTTAGTTAATTGCAAGAAAATATTGAAGTTTCTAGTTTTAGTTTTTTCCATCTTCATTTCCTCCAAAAACTATGTTTTTCCCGGTTACATTTAAAAATACATCATCCATAGTTCCTTTAATAATCTCAAAATCTTTAATGAAATATGCATAATTATTAATGATTTGCTTAGCTTTTAAAGAATCTTTTGCCAAAATTTTATAAGCTTTTTTGTCATTATCATAAATAAATTTTTCCCTATTTTGAGTTAAAATCTTTTCAAAATCCTCATCTTTTTTTAAATATGCAATGACTGAATCGCTACTATATTTATTTTTTAAAGCATTTGGAGAACCTTCAGCAATAATCTTTCCTTTATCCATAATCGTAACAAAAGTTGCTTGGTCTGCTTCTTCTAAATAGTGAGTTGTTAAAAATACAGTCATACCTGTCTTTTTTCTAATATCATCAATTAAAGACCAAACATTTAATCTAGTTTTTGGATCAAGACCTGTTGTAGGTTCATCTAAAATTAATAGTTTTGGTTCATGAACCATGGCTCGAGCAATATCTACTCTTCTTTTTTGTCCACCGGATAATTTTTTAACTTGTCTTTTTAAAATTGGTTTTAATTCTAATAAATCGATGATTCGAGAAAGTTTTTCTTTTTTCTCCTTATCATTCATAGAATAAAAAGAAGTTCTAATTTTAAGATTTTCTTCAACAGTTAAATCACTATCTAAAACACTATTTTGGAAAACAATACCGATTTGTTTTTTAATTTCATCATTATTTTTATCTAAATCATATCCACAAACATAAACTGAACCACTATCTTTCTTTAAAATAGAAGAAATTATATTAATAGTTGTAGATTTTCCTGCACCATTTACTCCTAAAAAAGCAAATAAACTACCAGTTTTAACTTTGAAAGACACATCATTAACTGCTTTAACATCACCATAAGTTTTAAATAAATGCCTTACTCTTAAAATATAATTACCTTCAAGAAATTCTTCTCTAAAGCTCTTATATTTTTCAAAAATGTCGTCAAATTGATGTATTTTTAAAATATGATGAACCTTATTTATCTCCCATTGTTTAATATTATAAACTTGAAAGAAAGGTAACCATTTTATTCCTCGACAAAAATGTTTAATAACAGTATCATTTTTCATTCCTCTTTGTTCGTTAAATTTAGAAGGAATAATTTTACAAGATTTTGTTTCTTTACATAAAATATTTAAAACATCTTGATCGCCCAAGTGATATCTTTTTTTAGATAATAATTTTAAGGCTTTATTACAAATATCAAGTTCTTTTATTTTCTTAATATTTAATAATAAAACTCCGGCATTAAAGTATTGTTCACTTCTAAATAGCATCCAAAATTTTCCTAAATAATCTAAAGCAGCCATTACAGCATAATTTTCATTATCATAAGAAAATAATTCATCTAAACTTCCATTAATCATTACATCGCAATCTAAATAAAGAATTTTATTAGGAATATTCTCGATTTTATCAAGAAATAATCTTAATAAAGTATAAGGAGTATAAAAACCATCAAGTTTTATTAACAAATCTTTATTCTTAACAATTTCGGGATCATTATCAATTAATCTAATAGTGACATTTGGATTATAAATTTGTGCCGCTTTTAAAATATTGTCACAATCATCTTGAACAATTGGATAATATTTTGAATTTAAATCAGTTAAATCTAAAGTAAGAACATAAATATTAATTTTAGAGCTTTGATTGTATTTACTTAAAGACATTACAGAGAGAAGAATTCCTTCAATCATCACCCTATTTCCAGCATAAATAACATTAATTTCTTTCATAAGAAATATTTTAATAAAAAAAAGAGTATTAATAAAGTTTAAAGAGATTAATTAAACTTGATACTTTCAATTAAAAAATGGCCCTTTCCTTTAAAAGTGATATATAAAGCATGAATACCTCGAACACTTAATTTATCAAAATAAACATATTCGAATTCTTTTTTTCTTTTTATTTCTTTTTTAAGAACAATATTATCGATATTATCTAAACAAATTAAAAGATTTCCATTCATTTTTCCTTTAATTTTTATACCAATTACTACGTCTTTATCAAAATTAAAATATTTAAAGCCAAGATAAGATTCATCAGAAAAGTTTTTACAAACATTGCTTTCTTTTTGATTATTATCTTTTTCTAATTGAGTAAAATAAGGTAAATTTCTATTTAAATTTTTAAAAACCCTGCTAAAATAGCTTCCTTTTTTAGAAAATATGTTACAAGCAACTGAAATATTATATTCTCCTTCTACCTTTAAAGGAGTATTTAATAAACCCATTGAGGTCATTTCCGCTTGCTTAAATAAGCCATTTTCATATTCTAATTTTTCAACCATGGTTTGACGAGAAAAAGAGTTTCTATTTGTTTGGCGATGATAAAAAACATAGTATTTCCCATCTAAATTTAAAATGGAACCATGATTATTACCAGGGTATGAAGTGTCAAATTTAGAAATATAACGGTCGCAATTAGAAATTAAAACACCCTGATATTCAAAATCTTTATCTGGATATTTGCTTGTTGCATAACATAATTCATGGCCATTGATTGAAGAATAAATAAAATAATATATTCCGTTAAATTTTCTTAAAGATGAAGCTTCAAAAAACTCATGGCCTTCAAAAGATGTATTCTTTGAATTATGTAAAGTTTTAGCAATGTATTTTACATCACTTACTATTGTTAACATATCTTTATCTAATTCAAAAACCATTGCTCCTTCTTTTGTTGCTTTTTTTCCTTTTCCTTGAAAAATACTTAAATATTTAGGAGCAAAACCACTATAAAGATAAATTCTATTATCATCATCAATAAATATTGCTGGATCAAATTGTAATGGTTCTTTTTTCTTTCCTAGTAAAGTTCCATCTTTATATTTTACATTACCATAATATTCAAAAGGTCCATTAGGAGTTTTGCTTCTTGCTACTCCAATATATCCTTTAAAGCCTAAGGTATAATATAAATAATAGTAATCATCTAATCCAAGGATACAATCACTAGCAAAAAATACATTCATGATTCCACCTTTAAACATCTTATCTTGTTCTTTTTTATAAATTATTCCTTCATATCTCCAATCACTTAAATTATTAATATCGCAAGAATAAGTAACATAATCATTTAAACAAAAAGATATGCCATTAAATTTATCGTGACTTCCATAAATATAAATTCGATTATTAAAAATTCTAGGTTCAGGATCAGGCAAATATTCATTTCCTGGTAATAATGGATTAAAAAATCTTTTCATATTTTAAATTATATAGCATTAGACAATATCTAAAAATTAAAAATTAGAGTATTCATAAATGGTCAATTCTTTATTAAAATTTATGGTATGTTTTATAATTTATTTAGGAAAAATTTCTTTAAAATATGGAAAGATATCGAAAATAACGATATTAAAAATTCTCAAAATTTTAAGCCTCTTTTAGATGTTAAAAAAAACATATTATTTAGATGATAAGGAAGATTTTTCTAATTTAATTAAAATTTTTAGACATAAAGATTCAACTAAAAATAAACCAACATTAATTAATATTCATGGAGGAGCTTGGACTTTAAAAAATTGGGTAGGCTATGAACCTTTTTATGAATATTTTGCTCAACATGGATTTAATGTTATTGGATTTTCATATCCTTCTTTAGAAGATAATTTTTTATTTATTGATATAGTTCACCATATTTTTAATGTAATTCATTATTTAGATGCAAATAAAGAAAGATTCAATATTTCTTTTAACAATACATTTTTAGCTGGAGACAGTGCTGGAGGACAATTAACTTTATTTGTTGATGCACTTAATCGATCAAAAAAACTTCAAGATGTTTTTGATGTTAAGCCTTTTAAAGGTTACTTTAAAGGTTTAATTTTAAATCATCCAGTTTGTTATTTAGATGAAGCAGCAAACATCAAAAATCATAATATTTTATCAAAGTATGTTTTTAAACCTTCGTTCTTAAGAATGATGTTTGGAAAAAATTACCTTGCAAATCCCCATTATTTTTATTCAAATCCAGATATTTATTTAAAAATGATTGATAATTATCCTCAAGTTTTTTTATTAACTTCAAATGGAGATATTCACTATAAAGATAACTCAATTAAATTAAAAGATAGCTTAGCAAAATTAAATTTTAGATTGAACTACTATTATGAAAATGATCCAAATTCACGTCACGTATATAATATTGCTGAACTTAATAAAGAATATTCCATTAAAGTTAATCAAGAAATCATACGTTTTATGAGAAATTTAATTGTATAAGGAACTAATTTTCATGAAAAATAAAAAAGCTATTGAAGAGATAATTAAAGAAGAATGTGAAATATTTTCTTCATATTCAGTCTTAAATAAAAAGAAAAAAGATACTTATATTGATGATATTAATAAAGAGTTTGGAATTATTAATGAAGCTCAAAATAAAGATTAAATATTAATCTATAAATACTTTATAATTAACTCATGTTTAATTATGAATCACTTGTTAAAGGAAGAATCTTTTATCACAATTCACTTGGCTTAGGTGTGATTAATGGATTTAATAAAAATCTAGTTATTGTTTATCTTATAACAGATAAACAATATCATTTTTTAGATTTAAATTTGTTTCTTAATGATTTAGACGATGAAAAAATAAAAGACTTAAATTTAATTGATTGTATTAGTTTAAATTTAATTGAACCAATCTTATCTAAAAAAGATATCTATGAAGCAAAAAACACTGAATTAGTAACAAAACTTGTCTTTACTTTTTGGACTGATAATTTTATCCGATATTCAATAAATAACAATGCAATCGAAGAAATTTCTTTTGAAGATAAAATTCTTAAACTTAAAGTAAATGGTAAAAATAGTGAGGAAATAAGTTCTAATTATTTATATTTAGCTCTTAAGCAATTTAAGAAAACAAAAATTACAACAAACACAGATTTAAATTCATATATTATCAAAGACGAAAATTTATTTAATAAAACTATTAAAAATCTATATAAATATAAATACAAAATTAAGCCTCGTGCAAATGATAATTATTACTCCATTTATAATCGTGACGAGGGCTATGATGCTTATAAAAGATATCAATATTTAAAAACATTATTAAAAGAAAAGAATTTTACTGAGCTTAATAAAATTTATAACGAGGCTTTATCAAGAAGAACATATTATGAAACTAACCAAACTAAATTTGATAAATGTGTTCTTTCATTATGTAAAGCGTTAAATCCTGATATTTTCATTAATGTTAGTTATTATTCAGAAGAATTTAATAAATTGTTTTATCGAAAAAATTCTGATGATTTTATGGACTTTATTTTTGCTTTTGTTGATTTAAATAATGAATATCAAAATTTATATGCACTATTAAATATAAGTCTTTCTTTTAGAAGAAAATTTAATTCTCAACTTGCTACGCTTGCAAAATCAATTCTTCTTGAAAACTTTTATAAGTTTAATTTCGAATTTATCGATCCACAATTTTTAGTAATCTTAATGAACTCTCTTCCTGATTATATGAAACCTGTTATCTTTGATAAAATTAAAGAAGAAACTAAAAAAGAAATCTATTTCCTTTATCCTCAATTAATTGAAACAGACTTCATTCGCTATCAACCAAAATTAAGTGAAAATGAATTATATCAAATAGTTACTTCAAATAATCTAAGATATAAATATAGTTTTTTTATTAAAGATTTTAAAAATTACTATTTAACTCATAATTTAACTAAGGAATACGTTAACTTTTTATGCTTTATAAAAGCTAAAAATTATGATAGAACTTTAGAAAAAAATTACTTCAATAAATTATTTATTGGAATTAATGATTATGATTTTTTAAATGATTTTCAAGATTTAAGAATTGATGCAGAAGCTATTTTCACTACTTTTGATTTCATCCAAAATAATTTAAATTTGGAATATTTCTATAATTTTAGTTATTAAAAAAAATAAAAAATAATTAGGATTAGCAAGGATTTATATGAATAGTAAAGATTTAAATACAGTATTTAAAAATATTGGAAGATTTATGAAAGAATATCATAATAACAATTATGCTAATAATCTCCCAGATAATTTAAAAAACAATTTAATTGTTGATTTTGTTTTAGAGGAAAAACCTATGTATTCTTTAACAATTTTAATTGTAATTAAACTAAAAATTATTAACACATTTAATCTTGGAGATATTTCATTTTATACAGATAACACCGATGGATTCCATTTTTCCACGCAATTTAATATTAACTTTATCTACGATAATAAAGAAACAAAATATAATATTCTTGAATATATCGCTAACGATAAAAAAGTCCAAGAAAAGTACCATGAATTTTCATCTAAATACTTTGAAACAATAAAGGAAATTGGTGAAAAAGAATTTGTAAAATCTTTGCTTTCTTTAAATAACTACGCTGAAGATTCAACATTTAATAACAAATTAGATACGATGTTATCTTTAACTATCGATAACGATGAAGATGTAAATGTCCAAATCATTACTTCATATAAAAATATTGAATCTAACCCTTTAACCTTAACTGGATTTTTAACAAAATTTGAAACAGGTAAACCAATAATTATCAAGAAATTGAAAATAAACAATGCAAAACTCGCATATTTTACAGAAAAATCAAAAGATTTAGTTCAAGATTTATTACAAATTTCTCAAGTTACAAAAAGAAATTATGGTTCAAAAAGAACTATTGAAGAAAGTTTTGTTGAAGTTGGATATTTAAATAACTACTTTAAAAATAACATCAATAATACAATTAAAATTAATGATAATTATTATTTGATTCAATTAAAAGATTTAAATGAAAAAATAACAATTAATGATGATTATTCATTAGATATTAAAAATAAAGATAATTATATTCCTATTCCTCATACTGATTATGTAATTAATAAAAAAGAAAAAACTATCGACTGCATCAGTAAAAATCAAGTTTTCTTAGATTTATATAACTTAGTTAATAGTTCTTCCTATCCAAGTATTAAAAACATTAAAGATGAATTTAAATTTAACTACTTCCTCCCTTTAATGGACTGTTTTAATTATTCAAATAAAATTAAAAGAGAATTTAATATTAATTCTTTAACAATTGATGCTTATTTTGATTTTGATAGTCAATTTAACATTACTTTAAGATCAAAATATTTTATTAATGAAGATGAAACTACTCCTTCAAACTTAAAAGGAGATAGTTTAGCTGTATATAACCAATATTTAAGAATCTTAGAAGATTTAGGATTTGAGGATAATATACTAAAAAATCAAGATGCTATTTTAAATTTCTTAACCAGTGATTTATCTAGGTTAAAAGCATTAGCTAACATCTATCTTTCTCAAGAAATATTAAATAAACAAGTAATTAAATTCACTCCTCCAACCATTAGAATCCAAAATAGATCTAACTTATTAAATGCAATTTATGAAGATAGTGAATATTCTAATGAAGAACTTTATCAAATATTAAATGCAATTAAAAAGAAAAAGAAATTCATTCTTTTTAAGAATAATATTATTAATTTAAATGATGAAAATACCACTAATTTTTCAAAAATCGCTGAAGATCTCACCTTATTTGATAAAAATTTAACAAAGAAAGGAAAAGATTTACCTTTATATTTTGCTTTCAAAATTAAAAATAATGAATTTGTTGATTCTAAAGATGATTACATTGATAACCTTTATAATGACTTTAAAAATTATAAATCTTTAGAATTAAAACCAATTGAAGTTAATGCAACACTTAGGCCTTATCAATTAGATGGGATAAAATGGTTAAATACACTTTATAAATATGGAGTTGGTGGAATTTTAGCAGATGATATGGGTTTAGGTAAAACTCTTGAAGTTATCGCATTTTTATCATCTCAAAATATAAACGCTCCAATTTTAATTGTTTCACCTACTTCTTTAATCTTTAACTGGATAAGTGAATTTAAACGCTTTAATTCAAAAGAAAAAATTATTCCAATATATGGTGGAGCTCAATTAAGAAAAGATCGAGCACGCAGTATTAGACTTAATGAACGTTGTATTTATATTACAAGTTATGATTCATTAAGAAATGATATCGATTCATATCAAGAAATTAAATTTGATACAGTAATTCTTGATGAAGCTCAATTTATTAAAAATATATCTGCATTAAAATCACAAAGTGTTAAAAAACTTAATGCAATTCATAAATTAGTTTTAACTGGGACTCCAATTGAAAATAGTGTTTTAGATTTATGGTCAATCTTTGATTTCTTAATGCCAGGATATCTTCCTTCTCTTGATAATTTTAAATCTAATTATGAAAGCGATCCTAACTATACAAAAACTATTAAAAAATATACTACTCCTTTCATTTTAAAAAGATTAAAACAAGATGTTTTAAAAGATCTTCCAGATAAATATGAAATGGTCGTAACTTGTGAAATGAGTAATGAACAAAGGAAAACTTATGATGCAATAAAATTACAAGCAAAAGAAACAATTGAATCTGATAAAAATGGAGCATTTAACGTCTTGCCTTTATTGATGAGAATGAGACAAGCTTGTATCACTCCATCATTATTTATTGAAAATTATTACGGTGAGAGCGGTAAATTAAAGAGTTTATATAACATTATTAATGATGAAATTGATTCAGGAAATCGTATATTAATTTTCTCTCAATTTGTTGAATCTTTAAAAATAATCGAAAAAGAATTAACCTCTCAATTTATTCCATATTTTAAAATAACCGGACAAACCAAAAGTGAAGAACGTTTAAGAATTTGTAATGAATTTAATGCAAATACCCGCTATAAAATTGTTTTAATTTCTTTAAAAGCTGGAGGAACAGGATTAAATTTAATCGGTGCAAACGTTGTTATTCATCTAGATCCATGGTGGAATTATGCAGTTGAGGCTCAAGCAACTGATAGAACTCATCGTATCGGCCAAACCAAAAATGTTAAAGTTATTAAGTTAATTTGTGAAAATTCAATTGAACAAAGAGTAATTGAACTTCAGGAAATGAAAAAAGATATAGTTAAAAATGTTATTTCTACAAACGATCAAGGTATAACGAATTTAACTAAGGAAGATATCAACTTTATTTTAAATAATTAACTTTTTAAATTATTTTAAAAATCATAATAAGTCGCAAATAAAAGTCTTTAAGAGATTTTTATAGGTGAAAATAATCTATCATTTTCAAAATCTTTAATCATATTAATTTCTATAAAATTGATAAAAAGTTTTTCCCTTCACATCTAATAATAAAAATTTTCCCTACTTGATAAGGTCCATCAATAAGCAAAATTTTATATATAAGATTAGTCTATTTCCTATAATATTTATTAAATTAAGAATTACTTATTTTTTCTTGACAAAATATTGACCTTTATTAAACTTATTCACATAGAAAGGGGAAATATTAACTTGAAAACTGAATTTTTACTAGATAACAACGTCGGATTTTATTTTAATACTAGTTCTAGTAATTATTTTAATAATTGTCTTTTCTATGGAATTTTAAAGTAAATTATTAAGTTAATTTACTTTTTTTATTTTGGAGGTTTTTTATGAAGAAAAAAATCAATTTTTTTGCTCTAACTAGCTTTGTTTTAGTTGGTTTAACCTTATCATTAGCTTCTTGTGATAACAATACTCCGCCAGAAAAAGAAGATACTACTTATAGTGTTAATATAACTAATGATGAAACAAAAGGTGAATATACTTTATACACTATTAATGACGGAAAAGAAGAAGTTAAAAATGATAATAAAATTCTTGGAGGAGAAACTTTAAAGTTAGTAGTTAATCCTAAAGCAGATTATCTTGTAAATAACTTAACCATTAATGGGACAAGCGTTGCTTATCATGAAGAAGGTTATCAATTTAGTGTTGCTAAACAAAATTATTCAATAACTATAAATTACACTGAAAAAACATATACTTTTTCAATAAATAACGATGAAGAATGTGGGTCTTATACCTTATTTAAAATTGAAAATAATAACGAAACAGAAACTACGGATTTAACCTTTAATAAAGGCGATAAGTTTAAACTTGTTGTAACTCCACTTGAAGGCTATGAAGTAAAATCTTTAACTATAAATGAAGAAGAAGTTAATTATGTTGAAGGAGGTTATACCTTTGAAACAACTGGACAAAACTATGTTATTTCTATCAATTACCTTGCAAAAACCTATTCTTTTTCTTTAAATAATTATTTAAGAAGTAACTATTCTGTTGAAGTTTTAGCTAACGATCAAGAACTTACAGATACAATTGAACTTCCATTTAATACCGAAATAAGTGTTGAAATAACTTCAACTTATTCTCAAATTGCTGAAACTGATTTAAATAAATTTTATATTTATGTAAATGGTAAAATGTCCCATCCAACCGAAGAAAATTTAGTTGAAGGAGTAATTACTTATACCTTCAATATGTTAAAGAGCGATACTACTTTAATTCTTGCTCAAAATGGTGGCACAGTTAATAAAGGGACAACAAATTCAAAGAATCTTACTTTTGGTGAATTACCTTCAGGAATTGAAGTTTATGGTTATAGTGAAAATGATTCCTATATTAATTCAGCAGATTTCACAATTATTAAAACAAATCCAGGTTTTGTTTTTACTGGTGGAACAATTACTGATACAACTACTGGAGATACTCTTTTAACTATAAGTCAATATCAATTAATTTTTTCAGGAAACATTGGTTATTTTAATTTATATTTAAATGATCCTTCTTATCAAAATCACGATTCTTTAACAATTAATTTAACTGGTGAAGTTAAAGATGTTAAAAATATTAGTTATGTTGGTGATGATTTGTTAAATATTAATTCAACACTTCCAACAACTTCTATTGTCGGTGAACAAGTAAATATTTATAATTTCTCACCAAAAGATCCAACAAAATACATTGAAGAAATTACTGTTACTGATAGTGAAGGTAATAATGTAAGCGGCGCTAATATTTCAGATACAAGTATTAATTTTGTAATGCCAAATAGTGATATAACTATCACTTTCACTTTAGCTGATTGTGGTGTTGTTTCTTTAAATGGAGATAATGTTAATACAACTGATTTTGTCCTTTTAAATTATGCTAATGCATATGCAACTCAATATCAACCAGATCAAATTAAACCTGGTACAACATTCTATTTATTAGCAAAAACTACTGATTCATCCTTATTATTCTCAAAAGCAACCACTGCTAGTGGAGAATATAACGTTGAAGGAACATTAGAATATAAAGGTTCAACTTATACTTACTTTAATCAATTTACGATGCCAGTTGATGGATCTAACTTAGAAATCACTTTAACTACTGCTCAAGGCTATTCAATCTCTGTATCTGAAGAAAATAATGACCTTGCAACAGTTTCTTATGGTGGTAAATCTCTTGTAACAGCAGGAAGTGTTATTAACGTTGAAGCTCGTGCAATTAATCAAGAATATAAAATTACTGGTGTAAGATGTGAAACAAGCGATGGAGAAGAAATTGTTATTACAGGCTCTGTATCAAATAATATCTTTAGAGGAACATTCACTATGCCTGCAAAAAATGTTACTTTAACCCCAATTGTTGAAGCTTTACCTAAATATGAAGCAGACTTATTAATTCTCGATAATCGTAGCAACAAAGAAAATCCTGCATTTAATAATTGGTCATTATCATATGGTACGAATTATGTTTCGAATTCAACTTATCAAGAAGGACAAAAAGTAACTTTAATTGAAAGTAATTATGTTTCATTTAATACTCAATTAGCTCAAGGAGTTTCAGTCCGCTTTGAATATGTTAATGGAAATGATGAAACAAAAAGTATTACCCCATCAAATATTTCTCAAACTAATTACAATTTCAATTTCCAAGTTACTGAAGAAGTTAAATCTATTAGAATTGTCTTTGAAGATTTAAATCCAGTTAAGGTAACTCAAAATATTTCAGAAGAAATTGATCCTTCTAATCTTTCATTAACTTATACCATTAATGGAGTAGTAAGTGAAGAAACTGATTATTCAAAAATTAACTTCTATCCAGGAGATACGGTTAGTGTTAGTGGAAGTTTATCAACTCCAATTGATGGTAAAACATTAAGCATTACTTTAGAAGGAAATGTAACTTATCAAAGGTATACTAAAAGTTATTTAATTAGTGGAGATTTCTCAATTAATGTTTCCTTATTAACTGCTTATACTTATACTTTAAATAATCAAGTAAGTGGAACTTCTGCTACTTTATATGATAAACAAACCTACAATTCTTATTCATCTGGTAATAGCATATTAGAGAATACTAGTGTATACTTTATCGTCTATAGTTATACTTCAATTAATTTTAATGTAACTATAGAAATAGGGGATGAAGTTATTTATTCTGCAGCTAACGTAAGTAATTATCAATCTGAAACATTTACTGTTACAGATGATTTGACTATCACTATATCACCTGCAGAAAATAACTAAAAAAATAAAAAAATAATAAAGTTTAGAAAGGTTTTTACCGAAATTCTAAACTTTTTTATTACTAATGAGGAGGGAAAATGAAAAGAAAATTAATTTGGATTAGCTTCTTACCATTGCTAGCTTTAACCGCTTGTTCATCAAAAACAAATTATGAACAACACATATTAACACCTGAAGATCCTGGAACAGCAACTATAAGAATCTATAAAAATGATTCTGAAACTAACTTAAAAAATCGTTATATTTCTCCAAGAAATGTAAATATTAAACTTACATATAATGATTTAAGTGGAACTTTATCTAATAATGAAAATGTTTGTCCATCCATAGGAGATGTTAATCTTCTTGTTATTCCAGTACATCTTCCTAATTCAAGTTTAACTGATGAAGAAAGAAATCTAGTTAAAGATGATTTAGAAACAACATTTTTTGGTCATGATGATGAACAAAATGGCTACAAATCATTAACTGAATATTATTATGACTCAAGTTTTTCAAAATTAAATTTTACAGGGATGGTTACTGATTGGTTTGATGTTAGAGAAAATACTAATGTTAAAGAGAATTCTCAAATTACTCAAGGTTTAAGTGGAACTATCATTAATGAAATTTTTAGAAAAGCTGTTGATTGGGCAGTTAATAAATACGATATAAATTTAAAAGATTATGATAAAAATAATGATGGTTCAATTGATGGAGTTTGGTTAGTTTATGACCATTATAATTACTTTACTCAATATGCTTTAGATCAAAAAAATAATTACACTCCTGTAGCAGGTGATGATTTAGATCGATATAACTCCGCTTTTTGGAACTATACTTCATGGGATTGGAATACTGTACCAAATGTTGATAAACCAACAACTAGTGGATTTTCTTGGGCAAGTTTTGATCAAATGTATTTAGGTTATGCAGACTATGATTTAAATAATAATCCTTTAATTGAAGATAATTTAGAGAATATTAGTTTAGATTCCCATACTTATATTCATGAAACAGGACATTTATTAGGTCTTGATGATTATTATGTTTCTAATCCAAGTAGTCTTTCTCCAACTGGAAAATCAACCATGATGGATCAAAATGTTGGTGATTTAGATAGCTATTCTAAAATGTTACTTGGTTGGATTACTCCTTATATTGTTTATGGTTCAAGTGAAATTTTACTTCCTCATTCAACATTTAATGATCATAGTGTCATAGTAATTCCTGCAAATTATCAAGAAATTTCTCAAGCTATTGAATCAGCAAATAAATCTGAAACTATCAATAATTTTTATTACCAGTTTAATCCATTTAGTGAATATATCATGATTGATTTATATGCTCCTACTGGAAATAACACAAAAGATACAGAAACATACGGAACATTAATTTCTGGAAGAGATAGTTGTATTGAAACAACTGGTGTAAGAATTTATCACGTTGATTCAAGAATCATGAAAATAAAAATTACAAATTATGAAGGTGGACAACTTTTCACTTATTTAGATAGAAGTTGGGATGGAGATGGTCGATTAAATAATGATGAAGCTATTTTAATGCCAATTTCAAATAGTCGAATCGAAAGTAGTTCTTTCCAATTAGAACAAGAATATGATTATCTTGAACAAATTAGATTATTAGAAGCAAATGGTACAAATACTTTTGATTTAGGTTATCCTGCATCAAGTTCAACTTTATGGACAGAAGAATCAGCACCATTTGATATAACAAAATTCGGATATCAATTCTTTAATGGAAATTATTCATTTAATGAAGGTCAAAATCTTCCATTTAAAATTAAAGTTAATACACTTAAGGAGGCTGTGATTAATGAATAAAAATAAATTAGGAATATTAGTTTCTTTACCACTATTTGCTTTATTTTCTTGTGCACCAAATGCTCAGCAAATTAAAGTAAAAATCTCAAATAATAATATAGCTAATTCAACTATTTATACTCCTGAAAATGTTGAAGTGACCGAAACTTTACATTCTTTTGAAGAAAAACAATACTATAACTTACAAGTCATGCCATCAATTGGTAATGTCAATCTTTTAGTAGTTCCTGTTTTAATTCCAGAATTTAACAATATTGATTTAAATAATGATGGAGTTAATGATAACGACAAAGTTAGACAAGATATATATACAGCATTTTTTGGAGAAGACGAAACACAACTTGGTTTTGAATCAGTTAAAACTTTTTATCAAAAATCAAGTTTTAATAAATTAAATATTAGTGGCAATGTCACAGAATGGTTTGATGTAGAAAAAGAATTAGGCTATACCAAAGCAGGTCAAATAACTTCTAGTGTTACTCAAGAAATTGCCCAAAAAGCTATCGATAATTTAAGAAATACTTCCACTTTAACTGGATATGATTCAGATAAAGATGGATTTATTGATGGTGTTTGGTTAGTTTATTCTTCACCAAATTATACAAATGGTGGTTTAATTCTTGATGATAATAATTACTGGGCTTATACAGGATGGATGAATCAAGATAATCGAGATGGCGATATTAATGCTCCAATTATTAATTTATATGGTTGGGCATCATATGACTTTATGTATGGAAAATATGAAAATAAGTTAGATTCGCATACTTATATTCATGAAACTGGACATTTCTTAGGATTAAATGATTATTATTCTACTGATGCTAATGGTTCTAGTTATTCTCCTCTTGGTAAAGTTGATATGATGGATGCAAATATTATCGACCATAATTCTTATACTAAGATGATACTTGGTTGGACTAAACCTTATTTAGTTTATGGTAATGCTGAAATTGATTTAAAATCAGTGGTAAATGAAAATTCATTAATTGTTTTACTACCTGATGATAAAGAAGTATCAAATAAATTTAATCCTTTTGATGAATATATTTTAATTGAATATTATACCAATGAAGGATTAAATAACTTAGATTCCACTACTCTTTATGATTTTGTTAAAGCACCAACTGAAGATGGAGTTAAAATCTATCACATTGATAAAAGAGTTTATTTAATGGATAGTGTTTCTCAAACTATTGTTCCTTATACTAACCAAGAATTAAATGAAGATAATGGTTTAGCTACACCAATTACTAACAGTCGAGATCAAGATAATTACAATATTTATTTTAATTTTGATATTTTAAATAATCTTTATGATGAAATAAGATTAATTGAATCTGATGGAAGAGATACTTTATCTTATGGTGGAATTTTTAAAGATAAAACTTTATTTAAACCAGGAGATAATTTTTCAATTAAAACGCATTCTGCATGGTTTTTAGATGAAAAACTCAATAACGGAAAAGAATTTTCCTATGTCGTGGAGGTAAATTAATTTATGAAAAAATTAAAATATTTACTTGTCTCTTCTTTATTACTTTTACTTACAGGATGTAATACAACTACTGTTACTTTAGATCCAGAATCTCCTTCTTATGGAGGAGGCTTAGAAGGTAATGCCAGTGAAGATGACTTTCAAGTTACCTATGAAGATCATTTACCTGAATTATTAAACTCCGTTAAAGATTTAACAAAATATTCTTATGAAGTTGAGGTAAATGTTGGTTCAACTCAAGAAAACTTCACTCAATACTTTGCTCCAAAAGCCTGGTATGTAGAATATGAAGATTCTCAAAATTCTTTCGGTTATGCCGAAGAAATTTCAACAAATTATATGTTTAAATATTATCTTTCCGAAGATGAAAATAATGCTTATCCATCAATTTATGAATATTCTGGGTATAACGAACTTAGACCAGTTGAAGGTTTATATTCTGCTGCAACTATTGCAAATATCAACATTTTAAAGAATGTTTTAAATAACTTAGAATACGTTCAAACCGGAATTAATACATATATTATTACCGACTCCAATGTTATGTCTGTTTTTCAATATATGTCGACTTATGGTTCATCAATTGCGAGTTATATTCAAACATTTACCATTGAAATTGTTAGCTTAGATGATCTTATTTTTAATACAACATTAGATTTAGGGGGTTATGGTTCAATCACTGGAACATTTAATGCACTTAATGAAACTAAAATTGATTTTGTTAGTGAAGAAGCTAAAAATGGAACTTTAAAAGGTGTTGCAAGTTATAGTAATGTTCAATCAGCATTAAATCAATTCAATTCAAATAACTTTACAATTCATGGATTAACAATTACTTATTCAAATAATCAAGTAGAAAATCAAAATACAACAATTTATTGTACTAACGATTACTTTTTATATGATTATTCTAGTGAAAATAATGCATCTGGTTACAATGATTTTGGTTTTGCTTTTGTTAAAAGAAATAAACCAGTTCAAATTGAAACAATAAATCAAGATGGAACTTATGAAAATTCAAGAGTTTCAACTTTAGATTATGATGCTGCTTATGAATTTCAAATTGATCCAGATGGAAACTATCATTTTGTAAATATTATCGGACCTCTTGAAAGCGAAACAACTGATTATATGTGTGTTGAGAAATTACCAGCAACTGGAGAAACTAATGTTCTTTATATCGTTCCAGATAATGAAAATGGTGGATATGATGTTTATGAATATTTAGAAACAACTGGAGGTTCATATTCTTTCACCTTTATTCAAGATTGGTACGATAGCATCGGAGATTTTTATGTTTATAATACCGGCGCAACTTTCTATCCATCTGCTACAATTTTACCAATATTTGGAAGCATGCTTTTTGAAAAAGATGATATGAGCTTAGCTGAAACAACAAGTTACCATTCAACAAATTCAGATATAATTAGTGCCTTAGCTAATGGAATTTTTGGTTGGGGATTCCAACCTACAACTACTTGGATGGATGATATTTTACAAGCTAATCTTGATTTTACTTATGATAACTCTATAGTTAACTCAATTACTTTATCTTTGGATGTTTTTGGTACTTTAAAAGGTGTTACGGGAATTCATAATGTTGCTTATAATTTTGATAATTTTGGAGTAACAAATCACCAAAATACAAGTGATTTCCTTGCAGATTATATTTAAAAAGGAGAAATTATATGAAAAGAAAACTTCTTACTTTATTAAGTTTAACAACAATTACTTTAACTTTAATTGGATGTGATAATGCAACTAAAGAAACAGAAAATACTATGCCTGATCCAGTTGGAGAACTTCAAACATTATTTAAAGAATTAACTAATAATAATTTCTCATTATCTTATGATGATTATTATGCAAATAATGGAGTAGAAAGACATCAAGATACTTTTTACACTCCTTATTCTTTAGAATCAGATGGAGATTTAGGTTTTAATGGCTATGCTCAAAAAGGTGATCTTATATTTTCTTATAACATTGTTGATGATCAAATCGTATCTTCTTCTCCTTTAATTAATCAAGAAACTGGGGTGAGATATGAATCAGTTTATGATCTAAGAAATGGATTTGAAGATTTTGATTATACAAAATTACCAACTACGCCAAGTAATGATGGACTTTATCATTACGAATTTAATGTTGAAGGTAATAAAAATAATGATCGATTAATAAATGAAGTTTTATTAAGAAAAACTTATAACCCCGATCCTTTAGTTCAACCAGAATCCTTAACATTTGAAATAGTTAATAATACTATTCAAGTTGAAAGTTTACTTACAGTTTATGGTGAAAATATTTACGATGCCGTTTCAGTTACAATTTATGGTATTAATTCAACAAATAATGCTAAAATTAAATCTTATTTAGATTCAGGAAAAGGTGCAAAAGATCCTTTAGATCGTACTTTTTATACTACTATTGCTCCTTATTTAGCTAATAATAATTTTAAAACACATCTTGATGCAACTAATTATCGAGACAGTGCACAAAGTGGATATTCTGATGTTATTTTTGACCAATATTTTACAGAAAATGCAATTGTTTATGACAATATTAGTGGAGCAAATGCAGGTTCAACTTATGGACAAATGCAAACAGGATATGGCGTTGCTCAATTTTCGTTAGATTCAATAAATTATGATAAACTTGAAATTACTTCTACTCCAATGGATGAAGAAATGAATGCAATTCAAAGTTTATATGGAAATTATTTTGCTTATCCTATGAGTTCTTTAAATTTCTCTTCCTTTATTGGATATAAAGATGATACAAAAGAAAATACTTATATTCTTACTGATTCTTATTTAATATATGTTCTTTCATATATTTGTTTCTTTGAAACTGATACTGAAACAAGATATTGCGATCGTTTAGAATTAGAAATAACCGATTTAGAAAAACATGAATTCGATTTAAATTTCCATATAATCGATCGTACAACAAATTATGATAAAGGAATATTTAAAGCTTCTTTCAGTAATGTAAATGAAATTAGTTTTAAAGCAGTTGATCGTTATTTAAATATTGGTGAAGATCCAACTACTCAAAATAAAGAAGTATTAGAAACTGTTTTAGAGAAATTTAAAGCAGGTAATTATTCAATGGATACAATGACTGGTTATGGTCACGCTAAAGTTTATTATACTCCTGATTATTATTATGTTGAACCTTATAGCCAATATTATAAAAATCAAAATTATGGTTATATTAAAATCGATAACCATATCTATGAATTTAATTTAACATATCCTGAAAATTCAACCGATCCTTCAGAAATCAATATTGATCGTTCAATTGACCATGCAACTGGTACTAATCCAATGACTCTTCCAGGATGTGGAACTTATCAAGGTGCAAGCAATGATTTATTCTATGTCTCTCATAAAACAGATGATATTTATAACTATGATAATTATCAAATCGCAACTGCTCTTGATACAGTAAATTATTGGAGAAATACTTCTGATTCATTTGGAACAAATATGTTAAATTATTTCTATCCAAGCGATTCAAGTTTAAGAGCTTTAGGATCTGGATTTATTGTTTCAGATGGAGAAGATCCTTATGATACTAGAGTAAGTTTAGTTGTTTCATTTATAACATCAAGCTTACAAGAAAGTGCAATTAGATCAACTTTCTATGATATTGGAAACACATCTTTTGAGTATTTAGAAAACTATATTTCACAAAATATTTAATTTTAGGAGGATTTTTATGAAAAAAAGAGGATTATTATTTGCTTTAAGTATAGCATGTATCACTTCGTTTGGTTTTGCTGTAGTTGCTTGTGATAACAATGAAACTGAAACACCATCTACTCCAACAAGTATTACTATCTCTGGTCCAAGAACAGTTAGAGTTGGTGCAACAATTCCTTTAACAACTAATACCACTGAACCTTTAAGTTGGTTAAGTAGCGATTCAAGTGTTGCTACTGTTGATTTAAATGGTGTTGTAACTGGAGTTTCTGCAGGAAAAGTAACAATAACTGCTTCTTTATTAAGTGATTCAAATATTAAAGGAACTTGGGAAATTGAAGTTAGAGGAAATAATGCAACAGGAATTAGTATCGTTTTAGATACTAATCAAAATGAAAATATCTATCAAAGTGAAGATGGAACATATAATATTCCAGCTGGTCAAACTTTTAGAGTTAGTTATTCATTATCTCCAAATGATGCAAGTAAACCTTCTTCAATTGCTTTTGCTTTCCCTGATGAAGAAGGATTGGGAAGTGTTGCTCAAATTGAATATAGTGACGATATGACTTATGCAGATATCACTACTACTAAAACATTTGAAAAATTCCTTTTAACTCTTACTGCATATTATGAAGCTTCAGCTACTAATTCTTTAAGAACTTCAATTACCGTAACTTCTTATGATTTAAACGAAGAAAAATTTGCTGAAGCTCAAGAAACAATTACTAATATTGATGATGCTGAAGCAAATCTTTTATCAGCAACTATTACTACTACTAGATCTAATTCTTTAACTTCAACTGATACATTCCAAGTTTATGAAAATAGTACATATCACCAAAATATTTCTAATGGTGTTACTACTTCAACTTATGCTGGATTAGATCAAAATATTAATAAATTTTATTATTTTAGTTATGATGAAACTACAGGAAACCTTGAAACTTTATATGATTCTTCAACTTATACTGATTTAGAATCAATTAAAACAAAAGCTTCTAGACCTCATTTTTACTATGATTATACTGCTCATTATGGTTTAGCAAATGCTAAATTGCTATCAATGATTACATCTGATGTATATCAAGGTAATGTTGCGTTTGGTAATTTTGATGTTAGAGCAAATACTATCTTTACTTTTAACGATAGTTCAATGAATTTAACTTCAAATTTTGCTGATTATACTAATCAAGAAGAAAATTGTACACTTACTCTTAATATTGAATACAATTCAAACTATCAATTAACAAGTTATGAGTATACATATTCAGAAAACGAAACAATAATCTATCAAGAAGTTGGTTCAGATTTTACTTATGGTACAAAAACTCCTGATGAAGGAACAATGGATTTAAATAAATATTATATTAATTCATTTACTATGAGATGTATTAGTGGAACTTCTGGAGATGGTTATGACTTCACTAATACAACTAAATATGGTGGAGCTTTACCGAATGAAGTTTCAATAGATGATGAGGGAAGAACAGTTTATACTGTCCCTTATTCAAAATCTATCCCTTTACAAGTTTCTGATTTTGCACCTACAACCGGATCATTCCAATTTGATCCAATAGTTGGTACAAGAAACTTTGAAGATCAAACAGTAACAAATGATAAGACATTAACTTCTCATCCAATAAATGGAATTGTTTCAATTAATGCTCCTCAAAACATAGAAGGAACTTATATTGCAACAACAGAAACCATTACTTTTAGCTCGCAAGGATCAAATGAAAATAACTTTACTTATCAAATAGTTATCAATTGGACTAAAACAACTTTAGAAAGTATTATCATTGATACAACTAATGCAAATTTAATAAATACTAACCAATTCCCGGATATTTTCTTAAATGGTCATACTTCTTACTTCTGGTTAAATACTGAACCAGATGATTTAACTTATACATATTTTATTGATATTATAAACGGCCCAGAAAACGGATTAAATTTAGTTAAAATTGTTTATAAAGAAGGTTCAGATACTGTTGATTATGATTATCCAGAAGGTTCTTATATTTTAACTGCTAACAATGTTGGTTCTTATACTTTTAGATTTGGTATTGTTGGATATGAATCAAATGAAACATTATATACTGGGACTTATACTTTAAATGTTTTAGATTTATTACCTCCTCAAGAAATTGAAGAAAATATTGTTGGAGAAACTTTCACTTATCATACAGGAACTAATAACTTCGAAGTTGAATTTATTAATGATGCAATCTTTAACCTTACTGCTACAGATTCTTTAGGAGAAACTATCACTGAACAAGTTGAATATAAACTTGCTGATGGTCGAATTTATCTTGAAAATAGACATACCTTCCAAAATGAAAACTTCTACTTTGATGCGTTACATGAAGGGGATATCTTATTTGATAAAGATTTTGCAAATATTCAACTTAATTTAAGAATTAGGCCTAGTAAAGGTGATGAAAGTAATCCAGATGATAATGAATTCTTATTTAATTATTTCACCTTTACTAAAGATGTAGATGTTACTTCATTAAATGGAAGATCTGTTAATATCGATTTCTATGATGGTTCAAGAAAATCAGCTAATATCACCTTTAATGAAACTGATGCTAAAGCAGTAATTACAAATTATGATGGATCAGTTTTAGATAATTTAACATTTAATTATACTTATCAATATAATCCTGAATTATATAATCCAATTACAATAAGTAATGTTGTTTCTCAAAACAATTATATTACCAATATTAGTATTCAACCTTATGGAACAAGTGGTAATCAATATCGAGCAACATTTACAATTAATAAAGGTAGCTACACTACAACCTCTTTAGGTGATTTTACTTTATAAAAGAATAATTAAAGTAAAGAAAAGGGCGAAGTTAATAAGCTTCGCCTTTTTTATTTTCTTTATTAATTTTAATATTGAAATTTATCTTTTTAAATTTAGTATTTTTTATAAAAAACCTTGCTAATTTTTAATTATTTTTCATAAATCATAAATAAAATAGATCTTCCATCGTTTAATTTTACTAAACGACAACTAATTTCATTTCCTTCTTTAAATAATAGCTCTTTTACTTTCTTAGTTCTAAATGGAAATAAAGTAAATATTCTAAATTCATTCTCTTCTTCATTTATTTCATTATCGATATCAATTATTTCTCCAGTAATAAAATCATCATAATAATAAAATGGTTTACCATTATTAACAAAATCTACCATAAGAGCAAGGTCATTTTTACGATTCTTTTTCTTGAAGTTATAGCTAAACAATTGAACATTTTTAATTCTAACTCGATATATTTTATCTCCAGAATTATCTAAGATATTTTTCTTAAGATAATAATATTGTTGAAGATATAAAATTAAAATTAAAAATAAAATAAACCAAGCAAAAAACAAAATGCAAGAAATTACTCCTAAAGCTATATTCATATAATTTATTGCTAAAGGAATTATAATCCCCATTACAATAGTTAAAAATATAAAAAGATATAGCATAATAAAAAGTTGTTTACTTCCAGCTATTTCTTTTATTTTTATATTTTTATTATGTCCATAACTTCCTAAATTTAATTTATTTAATTCTTTTTTCCTTTCATTATTTTTCTTTATAGCCTTATATATTTCAAAACCAAATAAAGCAATAAAAGAAAGAATAACAATAATTGTTGGTAAAATAAAACCAATTGAATCATATCCTTTTCCGCTATTTTCATAACTTTCATAAACAAGTAAACTAAAAAATAAAGCAGTACCAATAATAGAATAAATTAATTTATCAAAATCATTTATATTTTTCATAGAATTATTTTAAACATTAAATAAATTTAATTAAAGAAAAATAGAATATATTAAAATTTTAAATATTAAGAATTAATTTTTAAAAATTTTTAAACTAAATTAAGGTTAATAAATAAATTTTTCTTAGAATTAATGAAATAAAGCTTGCTAAATTAACATATTTTTTAAAAATAAAGCTTCTAATCTAATATATATTTATAATTTATTAATCCTTTTTATAAATCTTAAATCATTATTTCAGGTGGAATTTTACTAACATTTACATTCTTATTATAAAAAAACCTCTTACCTAGAACACCTAGGTAAGAGGACTTATTTTAGGAAGAAAATTTATCTATTTTAATTTGATGAAACTTCTTCTTCTTTTTTAGGTTCTTTGGTTTTATCTTTACTTAAAAATACAAATACTCCCCATGCTCCTAATCCAATGAAGATAACTGGATCTAAAACATAGAAAGCAATCATCCAAGAAGTATTAGGAACATATCTACCACCAATAATAAATGATTCTTCATTATCACCAACTGGATTTGCAGCAGTATAAATTGCATTAACTCCGGTATAAAGAATATTCTTAGATGCTCTCCTCATATTTTGCCAGAAAGTGTTAGATTGAGTTTCAAATCTAAATTGACCATTACTTTGAAAACCATCCATCCATAAATCTCCACCAGCTCTTAAAGCATGGTCCATATTCATAAATGAATGATGATCTGCATAGTCGGTAAGAATTGTACCTTTAAAGCCCCATTCTTCTTTAACAACTTCAGTAAGTAAAGCATAGCTTCCACCAGCCCAAACTCCACCAACTCTATTATAAGAAGTCATGATTCCAGATGCTCCACCTTCTTGAACGGTCATTTGGAAAGGTTTAAGGAAGTTTTCTCTAAATGCTTGTTCTGTTAACCAAGTATATAAACCATCACGATATGATTCTTGATCATAAACAGCTAAATGTTTTAAATAAGAATAAACACCACGGTTCTTTGCACCTCTAACAGAGTTAGCACCCATAATTCCAGATAAAATTGGATCTTCACTATAATATTCATAGTTTCTTCCACCAAAAGGAGAACGATGTAAATTCATTCCAGGTCCATACCATCCATCATATCCAAGGTTACGAGCAATTTCACCCATTGCAATACCATAGTTATAAGCAAGAGACTTAGACCATGTTTGAGCTAAAACTGTAGCATTAGGATAGCCAACTCCCCTTCTAGGAAGATTAAATGAACCAAATTGTGCAGGACCATCAACATCGGTAAATTGAGGTTTACCAACACTACCGACTGGTCTTGTTCCAACATATCCATGTAAAACAAGATTTCTCATTTCATCTTGACTCATTTGATCAAGAACTTCATCCCATCTTGGATCATCATAATTTTTGCCAAGTTCCAAGCCAAGTTCAGTAATTTCATAATTTTTAGCAGGATCATAAAGCATATGTTCTGTTTCATCAGAATTAAATGTAACTGGCTCATCATCAGGATTAATAAAATCATTTGCATGATTTGAAGTATATAAATTATATTCTTTTTGAGAATCATCTAAAGCACGAGCACTATTAAGTTCATCAGGGAAAGTTCTTTCAAAATCAGCACGTGATAAATATTCAACATTAGTTGTATCACTATTGCCATCAATTGAACATCCATCTGTTGCATTTTCACCAGTAAAATGATTTGTTACTTTATTTTCTGTGTAAGGATCAGTATCAAATATTTCTGTTTGAGCTAAATTGTAAGTTAAAACTGGTTCTTCTTCTGCACTTAATCCATTAACTTCTAATTCCTCTTTAATAGTATGAGCATCAGTTCTTAATGATAATTGATATTCACCTTGATCTAATTCATAAGTTGTTGCATCATTTTCATTTAAATCGTAGCAATCATAACTTGCCATATCATAAGCACTTACTGACAAAGTTAATGCAACAGATTGATCAGGTTGAAGAACTGGAGTTTTTGCAAAATCTATAAGATTAACGCTAGATTTTTCAATTTCGCCATCATAATAAGGTGCGGTGTAATAAAGTTCAACAACATCAGCACCTGCAACTGTTCCATCATTAGTAACAGTAACTTCAATTTCTATTTCACTGTCTCTTGTTAAATTACTTCCAGAAGGAAGAGAAATATCAGTTATATTCCATAAAAAGTTTTCGGTATAAGATAACCCATATCCAAAAGGATATTGAACTACACCTTCATAACCTACTCCATATTCGTTATCAACATCATCCCAAAAACCTTCTGTATTAGCAGTTTCATACCACTTATATCCAACATAAATACTTTCTTGATAATCAACATAAGCAACACCAGGATATCTTACTCCATCATGTCCAAGATTACCTTGAGTTGTTCCATCTGCAGGATATAATCCATTGCCATTTGTATAGAAATTTTCTCCTTCTATACCTGCATTGATATAACTTGCAGCAGTTGACATATCATAAGCATAAGTATCAGTTAATTTTCCACTAGGATTTGCATCTCCGTATAAAACATTAACAACACCACTAGCAGCATTAATACCAGTTGCACCAACAATTAAACAAGAATCAATTCCTTCGATTGTATCGAGAAATCCAAGTTCCATAGTATTTGTTGAATTAATCACTACTACAACATTTTCAAAAGTAGAACCAACATATTCAAGTAAATCTTCTTCTTCGGTCGAAATTTCTAAATAATGTCTTGTTGAATCATCAACTCTTGAATTTGTACTATTTCCTTTATATTGAACTTTTGGAGCATCACTAGATTCACCTGCTGCCCTACCTATAACAACAATTGCAGTATCAGAAAACTCTTCAGCATCTGCTAATAAATTATCGCCATATTCATCCATTGAAGGCTCAATAATACGATAATACTCGTAATCATAAGCATTTAATGTTCCTTCACTTGTTGAATAATGTGGTCTATTAGCTTCATAATTAACATAAAAATCTGTTAAATCTGTATTGTATTCAATATTTTCATTTTCTAAGGCTTTTAAAAGATCGGTTTCAGCTTTTAAGTTTCCAGCGGTATTAACGACACGTCCGCTACCACTTCCACCAGTAATCCAATAAGATGAACCCCAACCAAATACATTAACTTTATTATTTGCTTGTTTGCTTAAAGGTAAAGTATTATTTTCATTTTTAACTAATACTGAACCTTCATCAACAATATCTTCTGCAAGAGCTTCGCCTTCTTCCTTACTTTGAGTAATAGTTTCTTGATTTGCTGTTCCTCCACCTATAAGAAAAGTTTGAATTTGATCTCTAAAAGTAGATAAACATAAAACATTAAGAGTAACAACAATTGCAGCTACAACTCCTATTGCAGCAAAATTTATTATTTTTCCTTTTTTTGTCATATATTATCCTCGTTATTTATTGTAGTTAAGTGATCTTAACCAAAATAAGATCACTTAACTTTTATTTTTTTAAATTATGCAGCTTTAGTTATATTAAGGAAAGCATTACCCCAATTAACACCAGCTTCAGCCTGACCAACAAGTTTAAATACATAACCATTATTTGTAATACTTGTAGAATCAAATGTAGCTATTTCTGAATTTGTCCAATCACCATCTCCTTCAGGTTGAGTGTCTTTATATGAATAATGTCCCATAAAACATGCACCAGCATCACCAACAGCATTTAAAATAGAAGAATTATTGCTTACTGGGATACTAAATGTAACTAAATTTTCATCAGCTTTTGAATCAACAATAATTGTAGAATTTTCATCTCCTGGTCTCCCTAATAAATGTCTTGCCCAATTTCCATTAACAGTTTGGAAATCTAACCAAGGATTAACCATGTAACTTTCTTCATAGAAAAGATAAGAAAGAGTTAAATTATAGTAAACTACTCCTTCATTTTGACTAAGGGTAATTGAAGAAACTTTGATTCTTTCATCTTTAACATATAAAGCTAAACCATTTGAGCTTCCAACAAAATAATGAATGCCTTCTTTATTAGTTGTAATACCGCTAGAAATTTCACCGACTCTTTCATCAAATGGATTAAATGCTGTTAAACAATCTCCGGTTGCAAGATTTATATTTGTTCCACCAAATAAGATTGCACTAGTACTATCTTCACTTTCTCTAATAGTGACATGAGCATAAGCCATATTGCCAAAATTAAATTTACTTAAATCAACGCTAACATTAAAGGTTCCATCAGTTACATTAATTAAAGAACCAGCTTGATTAAATTCACCATTACCATTTTGATACCAAGAAATTTCAAGATATTTTCCATAATATTCTTCACGAGAAACAGCACCATTAATATCTAAATATGTAATGTTTTCTTCAGTGCTGAAACTAATATTATAAGTATAGTGGTTTTCTTCAAAAACTACTTTTAATGATGTAACTCCGCCAGCTGTATAGGTTTCAAAACGATAAGTATATCCGCCAGCTCTAATCTTGTTATTTAAATCAACTTCAATTTCATCTACTCTGATATCTTGAACTTCTTCTCTATCACCAATTTCAGCTAAGAATTTAATGTCCATCCATTTACCCTTATATGCGCCTTCATTATGACCAGAAAGTTCTCTTAAATCAAATCGATAAGTAAAATCATCTCCTGCTTTTCCAGAAACTATTTGTTCAGTACGAAGTTCTACTTTATCATTGCCTTCATAAAGATACAAGGAAAGTGAAACATCATCGATTCCAAATTGGCCATTAAATACAAGATAAGGAACACCTTCAACAACTTCAAAATTGATTGATTCAGGAATAACAAGGTTATATTCCCAATTTGCAGTTATTTCTACACTACCAGAATCATTAGTAATTTTTCCGTCAGTTGCACCACTCCAATTAATAAAATTACTATTTTCTCTAGTCATTTGTTCTTTTGTAGGTAATAAAACACCTTCTTCAGGTAAGTTATTATAATAAGTAAAAGTAAAGCCAACTGTGTCAGCATATGTGAAATTATCAAGATCTAACCCTTCAAGATATGTTTTATATTCTTCAGCAACAGTTGCTCCACTAAATCCAACACTAACCCTAAATTGAACAACATCATCAAGCATAACAGTAGTAGATACATCTTCATAGACAACTCTAAAAGAAGTATCACCACCACTTAAAGTAGAAGGAGAAACAGAATATCCATTACTTCCACCATATTCAATTTCTTCACTTCTTCCAGTTTCATAATTTACTGTAACTTCCATTCCAGTGACATCAACTTCTTCACCATCTAAATAATCAAGTTTATCAGGATTCTTAGTAATGGTAAGTCCGCTAATAACTTCTTCAAGTGTAATAGAAATAGTACTATCTTCTTCAATTACAGTTGTATAAGTTCCATTTCTACCTGAAATTCTTGTGCCATTTTTTGAAACTCTTAAAATTTCATAGCCTTTATTTGGCTTAACAGTAAATGTAAGTTCTTCTCCTTCAGCAAATGTTGTTGGAAGTTCTCCTTCACTTACAGTTACACTTACCTTATCTTTATCATATTCCCAAGTTATTGAATGATTAACAACACTTTCTCCACAGCTAACTAAGCCATATGATACGCTTGCTAAAATAGGTAAGCTTAATAATGAAACAAATAATTTTGTTTTTTTGAATAATTTCATATTTTTTTCCTCCTATTATTCAAATTCTTTATATAAATTCTTTACGAATTTTATATCTAATTAATGTGATTTCGAATGATTGATCTTAATGGTGTTCCGTCATTAAATCTCATATCTTCGCCTTTTAAAGTATTAACTTCATCAAACTTATTCCAAATTTCATCATAACTATCAGTTAAAGGATCGACTGGATTTGCATGTGTGTAATAAATCCCCCATCCAGGATAGTTATATCCATTTGGTTTAATATTTAATTTATAAGTCCATGTATGCCATGACCAACCATTATCATTTAAAAAATCTAATGTCTGGTTCCAGCTATCTTTATTCCCATAACAAGTAAATTCACCCATATTATATGGACCATCAAAAGTTTCATAGTCAATTCCATTTAACTTATTTCTGAAACTATTTAAATGGCTATTGATATCTTCTGTATTTGTATAGTTATGATATGAATATATGCAGTTATCCCAGTTATATAAGCTAGGATCTGGAAGATTTTTTCCATCCCAACAAGATTCATACATTAATATACGGTCAGTATCGACTTCTCTAATTGCTTTAGTTAATTTATCATAAAATTCCCAATGCAATTCTCCTGTTTGATTAGCTTTCTCTCCTGGTTCATTTAATAAATCGAAGCAAGCAATCGCTGGATTATCTTTATATCTTTTAGTTATTTCAACCCATAAATCAATGGTTTTTTGCTGCTTCTCTTCGTTCGTATAAAAATCAACCTCGCTTGCACTTCCAAGTTCAGTTCCAGAATGGTCTTGACCATTTTGAGAACCATAAGCCCCATGAAGATCTAAAATTACATAAATCCCTTGATCTGCACAGTTTTTGATGAAATTATCAAGGACTTCGAAATTATATTTTTCTCCTTCAATCTCATAAACATTATTGTATTCAGGATCAATACTCATATAAGAAAAAGGTAATCTAATAGAATTAACACCCATTTCCTTAGCATTTAAATAATCATTATTAGTCCAAAAAGAGTCGCGATAATGGCTCCATAGTTCAACGGTTCTTTCTTTTCCAAATCTTCTTGTAAAGATATTTGTCACAGTTTCATGATCAAATCGATCTCCATTTTCATCAGGATTTGGACTAAAAGGTTGAAAAGCAGACATCCAATGTTCAATAATAAGATATCCTCCGGCATTAAATCCCCTTAATATAACTTCCTCTCCGCCATTATTATCGTTTCCAACTTTTTTAACTTTATCATCAAAGACTTTTAAATAATCTTTTTCATCAAATTTCCCAGAATAAGTAAAAAATTTATCATATGAAGAGGGAGTTTTACCTTCCTCTTCATTAGGATTACAAGAAACAAGAGATAATGAACCGATCATTAAAATAGATAAAGAGATAATTATTTTTTTAATGAATGGATGTTTCATAAACTATAAATCTGTGCCTTCAGGTTTTTTCTTTCCTGGATAGAATAAAGTAAATCCTGCCCAAGTAAGTGAACCACCAATTAAAACAACGTCAAGTGCAGCAAGTAATGGAATCCACCATGGGAATGGAGGAGTAATATTATATTCGCCAATTGGATAAGAAACATCGTCTTGATCATGATCATAAGCTACTTCTGAATAATATTTTGTATTGCAGTAAGTATAAATTACATTCTTAGCTGCCATTTTTGCACAATATACATCAGTAGCATTACTTCTATTTAATTTATTAGCGTTATTACCAACATTTGGATTTAACCAAATATCATTTCCACCTCTTACACCATCATGAGGATTCATATTTCCACCACCATCACTCCAGTCAGTAAGAACAGAACCTTTAAAGCCCCATTCATCTCTTAAAATTGTGATATTAGCGCCATTATTAGCACCACTCCAAACACCACCAATTGAACTAAATGAAGACATAACAGCAACAGCTTCACCTTCTTTAATAGCAATTTCAAAAGCTTTAAAGTAATTTTCTCTTAAGTTTTGTTCAGTTAACCAAGTATTTAAATTTCTTGAGTTTTGACCAGGTTCAGTTGGACCAAAGTGTTTGACATAACAATAAACTCCATTAGCTTTAGCTCCATCAATAGTTTCTGCAGCTAATAAGCCTGATAAAACTGGATCTTCAGAATACATTTCATAGTTTCTACCATTAAATGGAGAACGATGTAAATTAACAACAGGAGCATACCAACCTTGTAAACCAGTAAGTCTACCTTCTGCACCCATTGATAAACCGATTTCTTTAGCAATACGTTTTGAGAATGTTTGTCCAATTAATGTTTGATTTGGATAAGCTGTCCATTCTCCAGAAGTAATACCGGTTTGAGTGTTAGTGTTAAATCCAGCAGGACCATCAAAATCATAACTTCTAGTTTTTCCAATCGATTCGATTGCAGGCGTACCAAATCCAGAATCTTCAACAATTTGACAAGCTTCATCCGCGCTTAATTGATCTACAATTTCATTAAGTTCGTCAGAATTATAATTTTCACCAATTGTGTAAATTAATTCTTCATTATATACAAGTCTATTTGGATTGTTTTCGTCACGAATGTTATTTCTTAAATCTGTTAAGCTTGGTTGGCTTCCATCAGAATAAGTATTTAAGTAATGACCGTGATTTTGATTTAATGTAGGCATTGTGTCTTGATTAAATCCTGTATTTTCATAATTATTTGCTTTTGATACTTCGCTTGAAACATCTGGTGAGCCTTGATTTTCAGGAATTTTTGAAAAATTATCTGATCTTGAAAAATAATCAACGCCATTTTCAAAAACTGTACTTCCATCTATTGGAACTTCAGCTATAGCTGTATCTCCAGTAAAAACATTTTCAACAGTATGTCCGCTAACAGAATCTTTATCAAAAATAATATCTTGAGCATTTGCAGTTGTTCCATTTCCTACAACAAAAGTTAAAGAAGTTGGATCTCCCTCAACCATTGCTTTACTAAAATGAGAATTTTCCATGAATTTAATTTCATATTCACCAGCATCTAATTCCCAAGTTGCACTGCCATTATCATTAGCATCATAGCAATCATAAGAAGCTAAATCATAAGCGTTAAATGATAAATTAATTTCACTTTGTGTCAAGCCACCATTTATATCAGTAGTCTTTTCAAAATCTATTAATTTAATAGAAGGTTTTTCAATTTCACCTTGAGTATAAGGAGCGCTTACATAAAGTTGCATAACATCTTTCCCAGCAACTGAACCTATATTAGTACATCTTAATGTAATAGTAACTTCGCTATCTTTAGTTAAAGGAATATCTTCATCCTTAGAGTATTCAGTGCCATTAACATCAATTTTTTCAATACCCCATTCAAATTCTGAATAGCTTAAACCATATCCAAATGGATATTGAATAACTCCATTATATCCTTCACCATATTCATTATTAACAGAACTAAAATTACCGATATTATCTGCAGTTTCATAGTATTTATATCCATAATAAATATCTTCTGCATAAGTAACATTATCCCAACTTCTAGCATAGTTATTAAATGTAGGATCATTTGTTAAATCGTATGGGAAAATATCAGCAGTTCTACCAGATGGATTAATATCTCCTTTTAAAATACGAGGAATAGCTAAAGCACCAGATTGGCCAGTTAAACCAACAAGTAAAGCAGCATCAATGTCTAAATCTTCTAAGAAACCTAATTCCATCTGATTAGAAGTATTTAAAAGAACAATGACTTTAGAGAAGTTTTCTCTACACATTTTAAGTAAATCTTCTTCTTCAGTGGTTAATTCAAGATAATGTCTTGAAGAATCATCGTTTTGATGAATCTTATCTTGAGTCATTGGAATTTCTCCAACGTTTTCTCCACTAACACGAGAAATAGTAACAATAGCTACATCTGAAAATTCAATAGCGTTATTAATCAAGTCATCACTATATTCATTAAGTGAAGGTTCTCTAAAAGGCATTCTGTTACTTGTTCCAGTGCCATAACCACCTTCAAAGTCATCATAATCATTATAAAAATCGATTAATTCTTGATTATATTGAATATCTTCTTTTTCAAAAGCATCAAGTAATGTTACTTTCTTATTTTCATTAATTGTTGATGCTCCACTTCCAATACCTGAAAGATGGAAACCTTGATCTGTGCTTCTCCATCCAAAAAGATTTACTTTATCAGTATCAAGAGGTAAAGCATTATTTTTGTTTTTAAGTAAAACTACGCCTTCTTCCTCAACTTTTTGACAAAGTTCATCGGATAATGCAGCAGCTTGTTTATACTCGTCGCTTTCAAAGTTGCCAGCACCTGTTCCGCTTAAAAAGGTTGTAATATATGGAGCGAAAAAAGCGGCAACACAAGTTCCAGCAATAGCAGCCCCAGTAATTACTGTTGCTCCGATAAGTTGAGCGATTCTACCAATTGTTAATTTATTTACTTTTAATTTCATAATTATTCCCCAAATTCAACGTTAATATTATCTAAATTAATAGAGCTTAGATTACCCATATAGTTTCTATATTCACTTTTATCAACTATTTGACTAACATTCCGCTCTTCATTTACAACCATTCCACCTCTTTTAAAAGATTCACCTTTTTATAGGTAACTTTTGTAGGAGTTGTTATAACACTAATTGATTCTAAAGTAGCTTCTTTTGGCTTTACTTCTTGAGTGGCGTTATTCATATCCAACCATTCCAACAAAACCAAAGTTAAACATCATTGAGGCCACTAAAAATCGAACAATATGTTTTTTCATATTTCTTTCTCCTCTAAATAATATGTAAGATGTAAGCGCTTACTAACTCGCTAAAAAATATATGAAATAAATGAAAATTATTCTTATCGACGAATTAATAGACTTATTTCAAATAACATAATTTGGCAATTCATAAGCAATTCTTACTTCTAAGTATTAAGTTTAGTGAAAAAAAAAAAAAAAAACAAGCGTTTTTACAACAAAACGCTTGTTTTAAACTTAAAAAATTTGTCTATTTTATAATTAAAAGCCTTGCTAATCTTAATTATTTTTTAATTTATATAGCTTTCTAATAAACTTGAAACTTTTGTTACTTTATATGTATGGCCATATAAGATTATCTCTGTTGGAAGTATGACATTTCCTTTTCCATCAGTACCTTTCCATTCTGATACATCTTCAATATTAGGTGTAGTTAAAGAAATTTCATTTGTATTAATAAAAAGATATTTAATTCCTCTTTCAGGATTTTTGGATACACTTGATCCTTCAGGATAATAAACAAAACTTGCATCCTTATCTCCTACCATTTTAGAGATACGATCACTAATACTAGCCGAAGTACCACGATTTTTTGAATAAATATTTAATATTGTTCCATTAGTACTTATATGTAATGAATAGTTTCCTTCAATAAGTTTAATTTCACCTTCAACTTCATCATAAGCTTTATAATTATATGATCTAAAAGCTTTTTCTAAATCATCATAAATATCAGGATAATATTGTCTTTCTTCGTTAAATCCAAGTGTCGGATCTTTTATTTCCTCAAAATTCTCATCACATAAATAAGGTGCAACATTATCTCTTAATGTTAGATTAAATTTAATAACATCTGAAAAATTGTTGTTGTTATCTTCTGCTTTTATATAAATTGTAATTGGTTGTATCTTATTATTTTTAATTAAATTAGGATTAGCTCTTACACTTTTAATCATTTCATCAAAGCTTGATTCTTGATTACAATTTTCATCCATAAAATAATGTAAAGTTATTTCGCTTTCTAAGTTATTGTCATTTACTTTACTTAAAATATATTCTCTTATTTCTTTTTTAGCGTCTTGAGCAGATGATGAAAAATCCCACCAACCATCATAACCAACTTCACTTTCAAAAGAATATTCATTATTATCAAATTCAGGAGGAATATCATCATTAATTGAAATTTGTATATTATATAATTCTGATTCTTTCACGTTTGCTTCATTAGAAGTGACCTTTAGTGTTCTTTGTTGAGGAGTTGAATAAAGATTAATATCAAAATTTTTCGCTCCAAAAAATTAATCAGAAAATTCAATAACAGGATTTAATTTTTCAATTGTCTCTTCATAGCTTAATTCTTTATTTTTAGTAATTTTCCCATCAACAGTAATATATTCAATCGCAACAGGTTTTAAAAAAGTAGAAGTTTCACATAAAATTGCTTTTAAATCATGATAGCCCTCTTGAATAATAGTTCCTTTATCAATTAAAAAACTATAATTAATATCAGAATACCTTGTATCATCTAAATAAGTTGATGATGCTTTTAACATTAATTGATAAGAATAAGTTTTTTCTGGTTCTTGATTACATGAAGTTAATAATAATAAAGAAATAGATATCGGGATAACGAATAATTTTCTTATTTTCATAAAAAGGTTTCCTTATTAGACTTAAATGTTTTACATGAAAATAATACAGTAAATAATTATTATTTTCATCTAATCTTTGTAATATCATCCTTTTCTTGCTTCCCAATTAATAAAATAGAATCATCATGCATTAAATAATCATTATTTACATTATCTTCATTAAAATTAGCATAACAATATCGACATTTCGATAAATAAGAATTATAAGCGCAAATATCACACATTTTTACACAATTACATGCAATATTTTCCTCTTTTCTTACTGTTTGTCTTTTTAATTTATAACTTCGATTATATTTAATAATTTAGAAGCATATTCGAAAAATAAATATGCTCCTTTATTAAAGTCTTATCTTAATAGTTCATCTTTTTTGCAACATGTAAAAATATTTAAATTATATTTATCTGTTATATTTTTAAATTCTTTAGCTAAAATATCGATTTCTTTAGGCAAAAAGTTTCTATTCTTAAATATTTTTTCATTATTTTTCTTAACATTTTTATATAAATCAATAAAAGAAATTACTATATTACTAATAGAATGATGAGTAAAATCAATTAATTTACTAAAAGCTTTTAAATGATAATTTAAATTATATTTTTTATTTTTTAAATATTTCATATCTTAAAAAACATATGTTTTTCCATATCTTTTTGCTAAATACTTGATATCTTCAATTACGCTTTTTTAATTTTAGCAATACTAGTCACAATATCTTCTTTATATGGAGTTAATGTGATATGAAAACTTTAGGAATATTTAATAAAGAATCTAATTCATTTAAATATATTAAAAATAAATGAGGATTTTTAAAACAAAATAAAATTAAATCAACATCTTTAAAATATATTCAAAATACTAATTTATTATTAAAAGGATTTTTTATACCAAGAAAACCTTCTTTAACTCTATTTATAAACTATTTAGGATAATAACTTAATATATAGTTCTTCTACTAACAAAAAGAATCATTTCTTATCTTTAAAATTTACATCACCTTTATAGCTAGTTTTATATCCCTTATTTTCTTCTGGTCTTAAATTATTTGGATATAAAATATCAGCTTTAATATCATTAGCAATTTTTTGTAATTTATTATAAATAAAATAAGGATCGCTGATATCTTCCAAAACATTTTTTTGTTTATCACCAGAAACTAGATAAATATCACCAACTTTACATATTCTTTCAATTAATCCAATTCTTAAATTAACACTAACTAAAGAAGAATAATTAATCGAAACAATATTTGCTCCAATAAATCCTCTTTTAATAATTATTCTTTGTTCAGTAAAAGCATATTCTTCTATTTTTAATCTTTTAGAAACTGTGACAATATTACTAACCCAAATCCAAACAGGTAATAAATGAAATATGAAAAAGAATATTAAAAAGATTAATAAAGGAAGAGGTATTCCTTCAGTAAAAGAACACATCATCCCGATCATAAAACCATCAAAAACTAGCCAAATCAAAGCAAAAGGTAAAAACTTTAAAATTGAATTCCAAATATATGAATTCTTTTTTGGTTTTCCTTTCCATAAAATAGTTTCATTTTCGTATAAACTTTCTTCAATGGTTGGTTCAAAATTAACCTTATCTTTTTTTATAAAATAATTTTCATCAATTTTTTTCATATAATTATTTTACAAAGTTTTTCTTAATAAAAATAGAAAAGGTTAAGTTTTTTAACTTAACCTTATTAATTAATAATGGATTACCAATTTTATTTAAACAATATATTGGAAAGTAACATTGTTATTTTCATCGATTACTTTCTTAAATCTTCCGACTTCTTCGTTAAAATCATCATCTTCACCAATTTTAACTATATAAAGATCATCTCTTTTAGTAACTTCATATTCTTGGTCATTTATTTCATATTCAATACTATCTTTATGTCCTTCAGATTCAACTTCAATTGAATAATTTAAGACTTTTTTCCTATTTTCAACAAGAGTATACTCAAAATTAGTTTCTGATTCATTACCTTCTTGTTCTTTAGATTCTTCAATTAAAACGTAGCTTTCGTTAGAAACATTGATTCTAAATGTTCTTTCTTCTTCAAATTCATCTTCTTCAGTTTCAGTTTCAGTAAATGATACAAAGTTAAAGTAGGTTTCATTATCATAACTTACAACACCACTTATTCGAGAAAATGTTTCAACTTCATCTTTATCATCATGCTCTTCAAATTTAGCATCAACGTTATAATACATAACATAACTTACGTCTTCTAAATTAATATCTTTAAAAGTGATAGTTTCTTTATATTGGTAATTAGTTTCATTAATACTAAATTCACCTTCTTCAACCATGCCAATAAAAGCATTATCATTTTCAAACATTAAATCAAGTTGAGGTAAAATTTTAGTTACTACATTAATTTGATCTTCGCTCATACTTCTTTTCATTCTCATATTATTTGTTAGAACAGATGAAGTTTCACTTAATAATTTAATACCAGTAGCAGCTTGCATTGTTAATTTTTCACTGCTTGATAATTTTCCATCATTAATGTGAGTTGGTAACTTAGTATCAACACAACTTGCAAGACCAATAGTAACTGTAACGCCAAGTACTAATCCTAATAATAATTTTGTTTTTTTCATATTCTTAATCTCCTTTTTTATTAACTTCACCATAAATACGATTAAGAGATTTAAATTATTGGAATTTTTTTAAATAATTTTTATTGTTGTTCCATTTGCACTATAAGTACGGGAATTATCGATATTTATTACTAATTCAATATAGCCTTCAAATTCTTGATCTGAACTATCATCTTCATATTCATAATAAAAACGATAATGATTTTCACTTAATTTAGTGATGTGTTGATATTGGTATTCTAAATTGTTTAATTTATCATCAATAGAAAGTTCAATTTCCCCTTTATTTCCTTCTACTTCATAATTATATTCAACCTGGTAAATATAATTATCATCATCTAAAAAAGCATCGTTTATTGAATCATATTGAGTATAAGTAAAATTATTTTCACTTTCATTACCTTCAACTTCTTCTTCTTTATTTACTTTATAAAATTCATCTTCACCAATAAAAATTGCTTCAATTTCATTTTCGATCTCATCATTATCTTCTTTTTCTATTTCTTGATTTATATATACTTCATAATATTTATTATTAACTAAATATAAAGCATTTAAATAATTATTTAATTCATCTCCATCATCAAAACTAGATAAATCATTATAGTATAATGTTGAAATAATTTGATTATCTAAAAAATAATCTGTTCGATATAAATATTCTTTATCTTTATATTTAAATGTTTCAGCATAATCTTTATGAGTTAAATTATTCTCTAAATTAAATAAATTATTTATTCCTAAACTTATTTTGTCATATCCTTGAACAATATTTCTTAATGTTTCTTCACTTAAATTTGAATTTTCTCTTGAATTTAAGTTAAAATCCCTTCTAAACTTAAATATTTTATTTAAAATTCTTGTGTCTTTAGAAATATTATCATTATTAAAACTTGCAAAAGTTAAGAGCTCAGTAGTTAAAGTTTTAGAACTGTTTGGGGTAATAAAATTAACTTCATTTGGATTATTATGGTTACTATTTTTAGGAATTATAACGATAATTGCTGATAAAGCTCCAACTAATAAAGCACTACCTAAAATAGAAAAACCTATTGTTTTCCTATTTCTTTTTTTATTTTCTTTTTCTTTTTGAGGTTCAATTTCATTTAAAGCATAGTAGGAATTTAAAATTTCTTGACTTGTTAATTTTATTTGATAATTAGATTCTTCTTTTTTTACTTGTTCAATTATCTTTTTATCATCTATTCTTTTCATAAAATTTCCACCTCCTTTTTAATTTTTTTAATTGAATTATTGTAAGACCAAATTACTGTTCCTAGTGGTCTTTTAATAATTTTAGCTATCTCTTCAAAAGTTAAATCGTTTAAGGCATGAAGAACAAAAATCTGGAACTCTTTTTCTTTTAAAATTTCTTTAATTTTTTCAAGTAATAAATTTTGATCTAATTCATTCTTATTTTCTTTTTCTACATATTTATTTTCTTCATCATTTAATTCGATTCGATTATTCTTTTTAAAATAATCTAAGGTAATATTTTTAGAAATCATCATTAAATATCCACCTATTGATTTATTTAAATCAATATTTTTAATTTCTTTTAAAAATTTAACATAAGTATCATGCAAAAGATCTTCGCTTATTTCATGAGATTTGGTTAAAGCGAAGATATTATAAAAAACAGCTTTTTTTGTTTCTTCATAAAAAGCATTAAAGTATTCCATATTGCCTTTTTGCATTTCCGTGACGTAACTTTTTAATAAACTCTCTTCCATTATTCACACCATAAATACGATTTATAATTAGATTTTATTGGAAATATTTTTTAAATAAAAGAACTATTATTTTTTTAATTATATAAAATTATCTTTAAAATTCTTTTTTTTATATAAAAATCCTTGCAAAATCCTTATATTTTATTCAATTTCTAAAATTAAAGCTTGATAACTACCTAATTTATTTTCTTTTAATGGATAGTTTTCTAAAATAACTTTTTTAATTTTATAATCGATTTTAAAATCAATTTCTTTATCTAAAAAAGAGAGAACAACTAACCATTTAATTTCTTTATATTTTCTTAAATAAACTATTGTTCCATCACTTGAATCGATAAACTCTAAATCCCCATATTTTAAAATATCGTTATTTTTTCTTAAAGAAATTAACTTTTTATAATAATTAAAAATAGAATTAGGATTATTTAATTCACTTTTAACATTAATCTTTAAGTAATTAGGATTAACATTTAACCAAGGTTTAACTTTAGAAAATCCACTAAATTCACTATTGTCCCATTGCATAGGAGAACGAGCATTATCTCTTGAAGTAAGGTGAATTTCTTTTAAAGCTTCTTCCTTTGATTTATTAGATTTTAATAAATAAGAATAATAATTTTTTGTATCAAGATCGTTATATTCATCAATACTATCATAATAAACATTTGTCATTCCAATCTCTTCGCCTTGATAAACAAAAGGTGTTCCAGGAAGAGTATGAAGTAAAGTTGCTAGCATCTTACCAGATTCAATTGAATCATTACCATACAAAGAAATTTGTCTTGGCTTATCATGATTTGATAAGAAATTAGCCCGCCAGCCACCATTTTTCAATATTTCATATCGATGTTTAAAAGTATTTTTTAAATAATTTGGAGAAATATTTTTAATTTCTACAACAGGTGGAATAAAAGGAATAGCCATATCAAATTCATTAGATTCAGTTAATACATATTTTTTAAAATCTTCATCACTTTGAATAAAACATTCTCCTACTGAAAAAATATTTCTTGAATTAAAGATATTTCCTAATTCTTTGATATAGTTATGGGTTGTTTCATTTCCAGCAATAAAAGCTTTGCATGGAGAATATCCTTCATTATTTAAAGGATATGGAGCATCTAACATTTCTTTTGTTTTATCTAAATAGCTTATTGCATCGACTCTAAATCCTTTAACGCCCTTATCAATCCAAAAGTTAATCATTTTATATATTTCTTCTCTAACTTCAACATTGCTCCAATTTAAATCAGGCTGTTCTTTAGCAAATAGATGGAGATAGTATTGATCTCTTTCTTTTACATATGTCCGAGCACTTCCTCCAAAAGTTGAACCCCAATTATTAGGTTCTTTATTATTCTTCCCATCTTTAAAGATATAATAATTAGAATATTTATTATTCTTACTTTTAGAAGCTTCAATAAACCATTGATGTTTATTAGATGTATGATTTAAAACAAGATCCATAATAATTATGATATTTCTTTTTTTAGCTTCGCTTAATAAATTGTCAAAATCTTCCATTGTTCCAAATTCTTCATTAATAGCATAATAATCTTCAATATCATAGCCATTATCAATCATTGGAGATTTATAAATTGGTGATAACCATATTGCATTTATCCCTAAATATTCAAGATAATCTAATTTTTCAATTATTCCTTTAATATCTCCGATTCCATCATTATTAGAATCTTTAAAACTTCTTGGGTAAATTTGATAAACAACTAAATCTTTAATCCAATCTTTACTTTTAATCATATTTTTCTCCTACTTAAGAAATTCTAATAAATTATATCTAATATCATTAAATACTTTAAAGACCTAACTAAAAAATAATGTATTTTAAAAATAATGTAGTTTATATCAAGAATGTATTTATTATATAATATTGTGTATTTTAGATTATATTTATTACTAAATACTTCATTAAATTTTTAAAAAGCCTGCAAAACGAGGATATTTTATGAAAAAAGAGTATTTTAATTTAGATTTAATTAAGGGATTAATTCTTGGATTTATTGGTGGATTCTTAGAATTATATTCTTTATCAGTTAGAGGTGCTTTTACTGGTATGCAAACTGGTAATTTGATGAATTTATTTACTGATTTAATTGATAATAATTATTCTTTAGCTTTATTTAGATTTATTATTCTTATTTCTTTTATTTTAGGAGTTATTTTAAGCGAAGTTATTTTTGTTATTGGTCATAAATTTAAATTTAATTATGAACATATTGTTTTTCCTTTAATGATTATATTATTAATACCTACTTTAGTTATTGATCCTCATTTAGAAATACTTGATCCTTTAAATATATTTAGTGTTATATGTTTAGCATTATTTGGTGCAATGCAATCTCATATCTTTTCAACTATTAATAATCATCCTTCAACTACTACTATGATTACTGCGATGATTAAACAAATTAGTGCGAATTATTTTTTAGCTATTAAAAATAAAGATAGAAAATGTTTATGTATTGCTTCTGAAACATTATTAATTGTTTTATGTTTTATTATTGGTATTATTGCTTTTTATCTTCCATATAAATTCTTTATTGATATTGAATACGTTAATTTCTTTATATTATTAATAGTTATTCTACTTTTAATCCTTTATAGCTTTACTTTATTTAGTAAAAATGAAGATGTTAAAGAAGAGATAAGTTTAGAATAGACTTATTTAAAAATTAACCAAAAATTACACTGCCACTACTTCATTCTTAAATTAAATAATAAAAGCTCCTTCAAATGAAGGAGCATAATTTTAAAAACACTTTTTAATTAAATTACTAAATTATTGAACTCTTTTTTTCTTTATAATCCACTTCACTAAAACATAAATTTCATGAGCAATTAAAGGTAATACAGCTAATACACAAGTAATTATCCATTCAAGCCATGTTAATGAAGTAGTTGAGAATACTTCTTGAACACCAGGAGTCATGATAACAAATAATTGTAAGACTAAACCTGTAGCAAAAGCCACAAGCATCATCCAATTCTTATTCTTAAATACATGGATAAATGAACGATCAAGATTAGACATACCAACCATATGGAATAATTCAGAAACAGCTAAGGTAGTGAATGCCATAGTTTGAGCTTGATGAAGTTCAAGTGGATGAGATTCATAGAAAGCTTTAATTCCAAGGAAACCTTGTTGAGAATATTCTCCCCAGAATTCTGGAGAAACAAGTGCTGCAACAAAATAAGCAATTAAAACTGCAACTGTAATCACAGCGCCAAATAAGAAAGTATTTTTAAATCCACCATTAGCTAAAATACCATCTTTTGGATTACGAGGTTTTTCTTCCATAATTTTAGGATCTTTAGGATCCATACCAAGAGCAATTGCTGGAAGAGAGTCAGTAATTAAATTAACCCATAATAAGTGAATAGCAATAAATGGTGTTGGGAAACCGATACAAATGATAATAAACATTGTAAGGATTTCAGCAATATTACTTGAAAGTAAGAAAACAACAGTCTTTTTGATATTGGCATAAATTCCTCTACCTTCTTCAACTGCTTTTTCAATACTAGCAAAATTATCATCAGTTAAAACCATATCTGCTGCACCTTTTGCAACATCAGTTCCAGTAATACCCATAGCAATTCCAATATCAGCAGCCTTTAAACTTGGAGCATCATTAACTCCATCTCCAGTCATAGCGCAGATATTTCCATTAGCTTCAAAAGCTTTAACAATAGAAACTTTATTTTCAGGAGAAACACGGGCGAAAACTCTTACAGTTTTACATAATTCTTGCAATTCACTTTCACTTAATCCATCAATTTCTTCACCCATTACACATTGAGATGGATCACTAGCAATACCTAAATCTTTAGCAATAGAAAATGCTGTATCTTTATGATCACCAGTAATCATAATAGTTGTAATACCAGCAACTTTAAATTTAGCTACAGCTGGTTTTGCTTCAGGTCTAGCAGGATCAATCATTGCCGTTAAACCAACAAAAACAAGATCATTTTCATCAATTTTATCTTTATTGTTATAAGCTAATGCAAGAACTCTTAAAGCTTTATTAGAGAAATATGTATTAGCTTTATAGATGCTATCAATATCTTCTTGAGTAATGTCTCTAACTTCACCCTTAATTAATATTTTAGTAGTACGTTTTAAAATACTATCAAGTGCTCCTTTTGTATAAGTGATAGTTTCATTGTCGTTAATTCTATGTTTTGTCGACATCATCTTTCTAACACTATCAAAAGGTAATTCATCAATCCTTGGAGTAATTTCTTCAATCTTACTCTTATTTAATTCAAATTGATTTCCAAAAACAACTAAAGCAATTTCAGTAGGATCACCATATAATCCTTCATCAACTGTTGCATTTGAACATAAAGACATACCTTTAGCTAAAAGTTTTATATCTTCATTTTCTTGATTTATATTAAATTCTTCACTAGTAAAATAGGTATCATCAACATAAGCTTCAACAACAGTCATTTTATTTTGAGTTAAAGTACCTGTTTTATCAGAACAAACAATACTTACTGCACCTAAAGTTTCAACGCTATTTAATTTTCTAACAACAGTATTAGCTTTAACCATTCTTCTAACACCAATTGCTAAAACTATAGTAACAACAGCTGGTAAACCTTCAGGAATTGCCGCAACTGCTAAAGCAATTGCCGAAATTACTGCATCAAGCCATGTGTCGATTTTACTAGCATTGCCATCAACGAAAATCCAAATAATATCAGCAATTAAAACTAAAATAACAATACCTAAAGCTAAAATTCCTAATAATTTTGAGAGTTTAGCAAGGTTTTTTTGTAAAGGAGTCTCTTGTTCTTCTTCACTATCTAAAGCGTGAGCTATAGTACCAATCTCAGTATCCATACCAGTTGAAGTAACAATACCTTTACCACGACCATATGTAACTGGAGTAGACATATAAGCCATATTAACTCGATCTCCAATTGGAGCTTTTTTAGAAAATACTAAATCACAATTCTTTTCAACTGGAACTGATTCACCAGTTAAACTAGATTCATTAGCTTTAAGATTAATTGTTTCAATAAGACGAATGTCAGCACCAATGGTATCGCCCTCTTCTAAAACAATTACATCACCTATAACTAAATCTGAAGATTTAATTTTCATTCTTTTTCCATCACGAATTACAGTAGATTCAGGGGATGATAATTTCTTTAAAGCTTCAAGAGAATTTTGAGCTTTAACTTCTTGAACAGTACCAATAACCGCATTTAAAAGGATAACTGCAAGAATAATAATAACATCAGGCCAATCGCCAACTTCTAAAAATGCATTGGTTATCACTTGACCATTTTCTCCAATCCATCCAGCATTAGCAGCGTTTATTGTTTCAAAAATAGAGATTCCTAATGTAACAATAATTGCAGCAAATAATACGAAAATCATTGGGTTATTCATTTGTTCTAAGAAAATTCTAAACCAAGTTTTCTTTTTCTTTTCTTGTAAAGCATTTTTACCATACTTTTCAAGACGTGCTTGAGCTTCAGCTTCACTTAAACCTGTTTTAACATTTGTTTGCAATGCTTCTTCAGTTTGAGAGATAGTTAAAGTTTCAAAAGCTACTTTTTCTTTTACTTCTTTTTCTGTTAAAGTGGCATTATTTTTATTTTTATTTGCCATTAGCTTTTCCTCCTTTTAACATTATAGAAAATTAATGGTCTGGCTAATCTATATTGCACATATCCGGGATAAATCCGTGTTGACGAAATATGTGCTTCGCTACTCCCCATGCGTTATATTTTATAGAATTGATGTTATAAATCAATATAAATTTAAAGTATTTATAATATTTATATTATAAATTCTATCTCAAAATAGAGCTTATTGATGAACAATATTGCCAATACAATCTAGTTCAAATATTTTATTTTTAATAATGTAGTTTCTTATCTTTTTAAGTCCAGAATTAAAGCGATTATAAATTGTTGAGTTTGGTATTTTTAATCTTTTTGCTTGTTCAAATAAATTATATCCATTAATAAATAAAATCATTACATCTTGTTCATCTCTTGATAAATCACAAGCATTTTCATAAATAAATTTATGAGTCATTTCATTTTCTATAAAGTGAGTTTGTTCTTTTTCTTCACTATCAGCAAAAATTATTAATCGATCAGTTTGAAAAAATGGATCATCTTTAATCGACAAATAATCAGTTAAACTTATTTCTCGTTTTCTAAATTTGTTACGAATATTTTGTTGAATCGTTCTTAAATAAATATATTTAAAAAAGCTAAGAAAGGTATTTTCTTTGATCACATCAAGTTTTTTTGCAAAGAGAATATATAATGCATGAACAACATCATCCTCTAAATCCTCTAGTGAAAGACCTACTTTCTTAGCTCGATTTAAATATTGATATCTAATAGTTTTCGTCTCTATTATTAGCAATTTTAACAGCTCAGTTTGTTTTTGTTTATTTCCATCTTTAGCTTTTAAATATAATGAAAAAGCAACTTCATCATTAAAAATTAAATTATCCATTTATTTACATATTATTTCTAATATGATACAAAACTATTCCTGCAGCAACGGAAGCATTTAAACAACTAACATGACCTAACATCGGTATTTTAACTAATAAATCGCAATGTTTTCTAACAAGTTGAGAGATCCCCTTGCCCTCACTTCCGATAACAACTGCAAGCTTAACATCCTTTGGAATGCTTTTTAGATCACTTTTAGCTTCACCAGCTAATCCGATAACCCAAAAACCTTCTTTCTTTAATTTTTCGATAGTCATTGAAAGATTCGTAACTTCGATACATGGAACATAGTCAATAGCTCCAGTTGATACTTTACTTACTGTATCATTTAAACCTACTTGACCATTTTTTTTATAGATAATTCCATCGACACCAAATACATCACTACTTCTTAAAATAGCTCCTAAATTATGTGGATCGTTTAATTCATCAAGAATAACTAATAATGAATTACTTTTATTTTTTAACTTAGCTAATATTGGTTCAAATTGATATGTTTGATATGGTTTAACTTCAGCAATAATGCCTTGATGATTCTTGTTTTTACAAAAAGAATCAATCTCTTGTTTTGTAATCGTAACAACTTTTACGGAAAACTTTTTAGCAAGTTCTAAAACTTCTTTATTATTAAAAGTTTCAAGCTTATAAAGTTTAATAACTCGATTGTTAATTAAAGCATTCTTAACAGTGTTATTGCCATAAATTATACTCATCCCAAATAACCTCTTTTTTCTCTATTTATATATTTTCTAAATTTAATCTCTTTTACTAATATTTATAAATAATAAATTATTTATAAAAATTAATTCAAAACCTTTAATTCAACAGGTGAAGTAATTTGTTTTAACTCATCTAGAAAAGCTTGAATTGCTTTAGTATTTTGAGTCGTTAATTTAAAAACAACTCTTAAATATTGATTATCGCCATATTTAACAAGTGAAGAAGAAATATCTTTAATTGCTACGTCATGTTTTTCAGCTAAATCTAAAATCATTGAGAGCAAAGGTAAATTCGAATCAGCAATTAATAAAACATTTGAATTTCTCCTTGAAGCTCTCATTTCAATTCTTCTAAACATTCCTAAGCAAAGTAAAGTAATTAATGTTCCTAATATTCCAATTACAAAATATCCACATCCAGTGCACATTCCTATTGCAACAGTCACCCAAATTGAAGCAGCGGTTGTCAAACCTTTAACATTAAATCCATTTTGAATAATCGTTCCTGCTCCTAAAAATCCAGCTCCAGTAACTCCAGCTGCAGCAAGTCTCATTGGATCTCGAGTAATCTCATTGCTTATTCCATAAACTGATAAAATCATAATTAATGCGCTACCTAAAGAAATAAGAATATGAGTTCTAAACCCTGCAGAATGGCCATTAATTTCTCTTTGATAACCAATTAATCCACCACATAATGTCGCAGCAAATAATGATAATAAAATTAAAATTAAGTTTCCAACCCATTCAGGAATAGATCCATTAAATCCGGAATTAAACCATTGAACAATAATCCCATCAGCGGATTGGATATTTGCAACATCTGTTAATGTAGAAATAAAATTAGCCATATATACCTCTTAAAAGAATAAAAAGATTAAAGGATATTTAATTCAATTAATTTTGTTCTTAAAGTATCAGATAAATTAAAATCTTTATTATTCTTTGCTTCTATGTACTTATTATATAATATTTTTTCTTCTTGAGTATATTCTTTAACTTTAAAACTTAAACCAAGGATATAACAGATATCATTAATTTTTAAGAATTCTTCTTTTAAAATAGCTAGATCTATAGATTTATTACGTAAATCTTGATTAGCTTTTTTAATAATATTTAATAAATAAGTAATAGCATTTGGGACATTTAAATCATCAGCTAAACATGATAAAAACTCTGCTAAATCAGCACTTTTTTCATTTAAGTTAATATTTTCCATGCCTAATTTCAAATTAAGTTGTTTATAAACTGATGAAATTTTATTAATAATTGAAGCATTATCTTTAATAGTTTCATCATTTAAATTAATTACACTACGATATGGAGCATTAATTAAAAATAAACGAATAATATCTCCACCATATTCTTTAATAGCGTCTTTTGCTAAGATGACATTGCCTAATGATTTAGACATCTTATCACCATTAATATTCATCATCGCATTATGCATCCAATAATTTGCTAAATAATTTTGATGAGTTGCATAGCTTTGAGCAATTTCATTTTCGTGATGAGGAAATTTTAAATCGATTCCTCCCCCATGAATATCAATAATTCCATTAAAAATTGAATCGATCATTACACAACATTCAGTATGCCATCCAGGTCTTCCATCGCACCATTTAGTGTGCCATTTAATTCCCTTATCAGTTTTTTTCCATAATAAGAAATCAAGAGGATTTTTCTTTTTAGTATTTTGTTCAACTCTTGCTCCACTAATAAGTTCATCTTTCTTTAAATTTGATAAAATACCGTAGTTTTGCACAGAATTTACATCAAAAAATACCTCTCCATCAACAACATATGCATGTCCAGTTTTAACTAAATTATCAATATAATTAATAATTTCATCCATATATTCTGTTACTCGAGGATTTTTATATTGAGGTAAGATATTTAAACTATTTAAAACTTTTTTATATTCATCAATATAATAATCAGTAAGTTCTTTTTCAGTTTTATTTAATTCAAGAGCTTTATTAATAATTTTATCGTCAACATCAGTAAAATTACTAACATATTTAACCTTATATCCTAAATAAGTTAAAAAGCGAACAAAAGTATCAAAAACTACTGCTGGTCGCATATTTCCAATATGTGGATCATTATAAACTGTTGGTCCGCATACATACATTGAAACCTCTTTTTCTTTAATTGGTTTAAATACTTCTAATTTATTTGTTAGTGAGTTATAAATTTTAATTTCCATAATTAATCCTTTTAAGTGTATTTATCTTATCATAAAAACGAATAAAAAAGGCTATTTAAGTAGCCTTTTTTTAAAGATTTTTAATTATTTAAGATTTAAAAGAAAACGTCACGAGCCTTTTCTTTAATTTCTTGAGAAGTTGTAAATGGAATTCTTGTAGTATAACCATTTTTAGCAGCAACAATCATTTTTGTTGGCCATTGTTGAATAGCACTATTCCATTCAAAAACAGTATCGTTATAAAGCTCTCTAGCAGCAGTAATTTCTTTTTGAAGATAACTATTTTGTTTTAAGCAATCTTCAATTTCATTATGTGCTTGAAGATTTGGATATTGTTCAAAAGCAACATTTACATCTCTAAATAAACGATCTAATGATTGGCTTGCATTATTTCTTTCAACATCGGTATGATTTCCACCACCACGATACATTGCAACGCTTTTCATTACATCTTTATCTAAATCAATAGCTTTATCCAATAATTTAGCTGCGTTTTGTAAAATCATAACTCTTTGTTCAAGATAATTATCAATTTGAGAAGCATCATGTTGAATTTTTTGTTCTAAGCTTCTTAAATAAGTTCCAGCTTTAATTTTCATAAATAAGAAAATAACACCAGGAATAATTCCTAAAACCCAAAGAATTACTTCAAAAATTGTTGAACCTACTCCAACTTTAACAGGAATTTGCTTTTGAATAACATTAACATCTTTTCCTTGTTCGTTAATAGGTCCAGTCATTTCATCTAATTGATTAGCCATATAGATATCCTCCTAATCGATACTTTATTATACTATATCTCTACATTTATTAAATTAAAATTAATGTAAATAATAAACTTTAAAATCTTATTATTTATAAAAAGTATATGATTTATCGCTTGTTTCTTTAAATAATTTATTTTCTTCTTCATTTAAATTATTTTGATTTAAATAATATGCTGCAAAGTTTTTATAGCGATAAATATTTTGATTATTGTTTTGATTATTATTTGAAGCGAGATTATTATCATTTATGTTACGAATAGCGATTTTAGTATCTCTATTAAATGGGATGAATTCATACCAAACAACAGGAACTAAATAAGTTTGTCCATTTCTACATAAACAAGGAATTTGTTCAACTCTTCTCACCTTATTATAAGATTGGGAATTAACGCTAAAAATATCGCTCCCATCGATAGAATCAAGATATTTAACCTTCAAAATTTGTTCAGTATTAGCATTAGGATTTCTAAATAATTCAGGTGAAGAGTGATTAACTAAGCTTTCAGCTTCATAATCTGAAACGTTTCTTGAATTTTGAATTGGATCATAAACTTCAGGTTCACTCATTTGATATAAAGGAATACAAAGTAAAGGAATTAAATCAAAATATAAGCTTTCAAAAGCTTCACACATTTTATTAATATAATTTGTAGTCAATCTTTCATAATCATATTCAAAGAAGAATAATTCAGATTGATAATCAAAATTAATTAAATGTTGAGAATGTTTTGCACTAACAATGTTTAATTTTTTCATCTTTTTAAATGAAAAATCATCTCCATATGGAGTAGCTGAAGTTATTACTTCAAGTAAATTTTGTTGAGCAAGAGGAGTGAAAAGTAAACGATATTCTACTTCATTGTCTCTATCGTTGCAGTTAAATAATCCTTCAAAATCTTCATTAGCTAAAAGAGTAATTTTATTGCCTTTTAGCGAGGTTTTTTCACTTAAACTCTTTAATTTTTTATAATTTTTATTTATTATTTTTTCAACATCTTTTTTATCATGAATTAACTCTAATCCAGATGGAGTTCTTAAAAAAGATAAATTAGGAGCAGCTTCATTTCCATAAATTACAAAAGAGTTTTTATAAAATACTGCGGCTGGAGCAGTGTAATGAGCAACGAGTGTATCACTTTCCGTTCTTACTTGTAAGTTACCTTGACCATCTCGATAAGTTTCAGTCCAAGTTATAACTCTAGTTCCGGTATAAGTTTTATTAATGATATTACGATTAAATAATTGAACTCTTAAAAATGGATTATCATCAATATTTCCTGATATACAGTCAAAGACACATTCATCAATATTTAAATTTGAATTATAATGAAATAAGTTTGATAAAAGTAAAAGTTTCTTTTGATCAACTTTATCATCTAATTTAATATTGATATTCATTCCGTTAACTAAATTAATAAAATCTTTAAAAGAAAAACGCCCTAAAAGAGGTAATAATTGCATTCTACCTTCATTTATTGCACTATTTTTTTTATCTTCTAATTTTTGAAGAGAATTATTTAAATTTTTACATTTTTTATTTACAACTAAGAATAAAAGTAAAAGTGAGATAATTAAAACTGCAATTCCTATTCCTAAACATAATCCACCTACTAATAAGGAATTTTTAGCCTCATTATAAAAAGCAAATATTCCAATAATTATTGAAACTGCACTTCCAATAATAAGAATAATTAATAAAACTTTTAAAAACTTAAAAATACCTAATTTTCCACTAACATCATCTATTTTCTTTTGTAATTTATTTACTTGATTAACTATTTCCTTATTTCTTTCTTTATCAATGTTAGCTTCTTTAGCTAATTTTTCATAAAAATTAGTTGTATTTTCTCTAAATTGATTTTTTAATCCACCCTTATAATATAAATCATAAGGATCGTACTCCATTCCATTAAGTGCCATATAAATTATCTCCGATTGATTAATTATAATTAAAATTACTTCACTTAAATAATTTTTTTAATAATTCTAATAAATTTTTAAGAAAAAATAAACATGATTAATAGATAAATTTTAAAATTATTTTAAAAAATATTGAGGTTTTGCAATGATTTTATTAAAAAGAAAACTCTAAAGTGTAAATCACTTTAGAGTTTTCTTGAAGATTTATGGGATTTATTTATGAGAGTTATTATTTTTTAAAATTTCCGTAATATGCGTCTTTTAAGATTTGAATCATATCTTGAACAAGAGGAATTCTTGGATTTGCTGGAGTACATTGATCTTCATAAGCAAGATATGCAATTTCTTCAACATGATCCATAAATTCTTTTTCATCGATTCCCCAATCTTTGAATGATGGTTTTTCACCGATTCTCATACTTAAATCATAGACAGCATTAGCAAATGCTTCAACTCCTTCTGCATCATTTTTAGCTTTTAAACCTAAAAGATGAGCAAGTTTAGCATAACGTTTATCTGCATCATAAACTTTATATTTTGGCCATGTTCCTAATTTTTGAGGAATTTGTCCGTTATATCTAATAACATAAGGTAATAAGATTCCAATAATTCTTCCATGAGGAAGTGCAAAGAAACCACCAACTTTATGAGCCATAGAGTGACACATACCTAAGAAAGCATTAGCAAAAGCCATACCAGCAATTGTAGCTGCATTATGAATCTTTTCTCTAGCTTCTAAATCATGTTTTCCATCTTTTACAGCTCTTTCTAAATATCCAAAAACAAGTTCAATTGCTTGTTTTGCTAAACCATCTGTAAAGTCGCTTGCTAACATTGAAACATAAGCTTCAACTGCGTGACATAAAACATCCATTCCAGTATCTGCAGTAACTTGAGGAGGTAAGTTTGTAGTAAATTCTGGATCAACAATAGCAATTGTTGGAGTTAAAGAATAATCAGTTAAAGGATATTTCTTTTGATTTTCATGATCAGAAATGACAGCAAATGGAGTAACTTCACTACCTGTTCCACTAGTTGTAGGAATACAAATTAATTTTGTTTTTCTACCTAATTGAGGGAATCTGAATGCTCTTTTTCTAATATCCATGAATTTTTGTTTTAAATCATCAAAATTAACTTCAGGATTTTCATAGAATAACCACATACCTTTTGCAGCATCCATAACCGAACCACCACCTAAAGCGATGATTGTATCAGGTTTAAATGAATCCATTAATTTAGCACCAGCTCTAACTGTCTTAATATCTGGATCTGGTTCAACATCAGTAAATAATTGGATACTAACTTCGTTTCTTCTTAATTTTAATTGATCGACAATCTTATTCATAAATCCAAGTTGAACCATAGATTTATCAGTAACAATAAATACTTTTTCTACATTTTTACAATCAATTAAATATTGAATTGAATTTCTTTCAAAGTAAATCTTGCTTGGAAGTTTAAACCATTGCATATTATTTCTCCTTTTTCCAATCTTCTTAATATTAATTAAGTTAATAGCACCAACGTTTCCACTAACTGAGTTATGACCATATGAACCACAACCTAAAGTCATAGATGGTATAAAGGAATTATAAATATTACCGATTCCACCGAAAGATGTAGGAGAATTCCAAATGATTCTGCAAGCTTTTAATTTTTCACCAAATTGTTTAACTAATTCTTCATTTGTTGAATGAATACAAGCAGAATGTCCTAATCCACCAAGCTCAACCATTTGTTCAGCAGCATTTAAACCTTCTTCATTAGATTTAACTTTTAAAATACCTAGTACTGGTGAAAGTTTTTCTCTTGATAAAGGTTCTTCCATTCCAATTTTTGAAATTTTAGCGACTAAAATAGGGGTTTTTTCAGGAACTTCAAATCCTGCTTCATGTGCAATTTCATATGCTGGATGACCAACAAGACCTGAGAATAAAGCAGTGGATTTTCCATCTTTTGTAGGTCTAAACATATATTTTTCAAGAAGTTTCTTTTCTTCATCATTACAAATATATGCACCATATTTTTCTAAATCTTTTAAGAATTCGTCATATACTTCTTTATCAACGATTGCAACTTGCTCAGAAGCACAAACCATACCATTATCAAATGCTTTTGACATTAAAATATCATTTGCTGCTTGAGCAACATTACATGTTTTTTCAACATATGCAGGAACATTTCCAGCACCAACTCCAAGCGCAGGTTTTCCACAACTATATGCTTCTCTTACCATTGAATTACCACCAGTAGCTAAAATTGAAGCAACTCCTGGATGATGCATTAAATACTTAGTTGCATCAAGGGATGGATTTGAAATATATTGAACACAATTTTTAGGTGCACCAGCTTTAACAGCAGCTTCTTCAATAATTTTTGCAGTTTCAACACAGCATTTTTGAGCATTTGGATGAAAACCAAAAATAATTGGATTTCTTGTTTTTAAACAAATTAAACATTTAAAAATAACTGTACTTGTTGGATTAGTAACAGGAGTAACACCAGCAATTACTCCTAAAGGATCTGCAACTTCTGTAATTCCAGTAACAGGATCTTCAGAAATAATTCCACAAGTTTTTAAATGTCTCATATTGTTAACGACATATTCACAAGCAAAAAGGTTTTTAGTACATTTATCTTCAAAAACACCTCTTTTTGTTTCTTCAAGTGCTAAACGTGCAAGATATTCGTGATGATCTAAGACAGCACAAGAAACTTTAGCAACAATATAATCAACTTGTTCTTGATTTAAATTTCTAAATTCATTTAAGCAAACTGTTGCTTTATCGACTAAAGCATCAATTTCAGTAACGACTTCTTTTGGATAAGTATACTCTTCCATTTAATTCTCCTTCCTTTTGTTCTTTTTTAAATACAATTGATGAGATAAAACAGCTAAAGATGTTGCCATATCCATATTGGATAAAATTACATCTTTTTTAACCTCAATTTTTGTTGGAGCAAAATTCCAAATTGCTTCAATTCCACTATCAACTAAATCATTTGCAACTTCTTGAGCAAAGCCCGATGGTACACAAATAATTCCAATATTAGCGTTCAAAGTTGATAAAGTTCCAAACATTCTTCTTGAATCATAAATATGGATGTCATTAATAGTTCTTCCAATTAATTCAGGATTTCTATCAAAAGCTCCAACAATTTTTAATCCATAAGTAGAAAAGCCATCATAACATAAAAGGGCTTTGCCTAAACTTCCAACTCCAACTAATACTGCGTTGTGTGAAGAATCATATCCAAGAATTTTTTCAAAATCTTTGATCAATAAAACAATGTCCCTTCCTTTATTAGGAACACCATCATATGAAGAAACAGCTGCAATATCTTTTCTAACAAGTTCTTTATTAAGATTTAAACAATCTGCAATTGTTTGACAAGAAATATACTTGATGCCATTTTGCTTCAAGTTTCTTAATAAAGTTAGATACTCAGGTAATCTTCTTAATTGATTCTTTGAAAGGTTCTTTGACATAATTCAGTAATTTTTTACCGATTAATTATAACAAGTCCACATCAAAAAACAAGATTAAAAATAAAAATTATTAAACAATTCAGTATTTTTTTACCAAATTAAAAATTTATTTATTATCGAGTAAATTTTAAATTAGTCAAATTAAATAATTTTAATTAAATAATGTCAAGATATTCACGATAATCAACTAATAACAATATAGTGTCATTAACTTGTCTTCCGCCATCATTAGAACGACAATTAACTCTGGTAACATAAAAAGGAACACTAGGATTATTAATTTCTCTAAAAACAAATCCACCGCCTTGAGCATTTAAACATTCAACAGTTCCATCAGTTGAATCACATGAATATAAAATACTATTATTCGTTGCGTTATCAGGAAGAATTTTTGTTGAAAAAACATATTCCATATATTGAACACCTTCATTTTCAAAAGTAGGATTAAATGTAATATTAAATGATTTTGCATCAGGATTGGTCACATTTTCAGGAATTTCATTTCCATCCATATCTAAAATTTCAACAGAGGTAATATAAATAATAGGTGAAATGTTTTGTGCACTAACTCCAAAAAAAGCAACAATAACAATCGAAATTATACAAATACAAGAAATTAATAATATAACACTTTTCTTCATAATTAATTTCCCTCCTGATAAACTAATTTTACCCTTAAAATATAAATCCATAAGGAAATAGCAAAGATAATAATTCCAAGAACTAATAATTTAATATAGGCCGTTAAAATATTGTCATTAAGATATAAGAAGAAAAGTAAAACTAAAATTATAGGAATAACAAACGCAGTAATTGAAATAACTCTTTGAGCTTTAGTTTGGGCTGAAGAACGAGAAAATTGCGATGTAATCGAACAAAAATCAAGTTGAGAAGCAAATAACATATGAGCTAAATAAATAAAAATTATTCCAAAAAACATTAAAGTTACTTCAACTGCACCATAATCTTTTAAAAATCCAAATAAACAACAAGAAATTAAAATTGAAACTGCACCAATACTAAATGGAATAATATTTTTTGAAAACAAAAGGAAATAACTATTTTTAGGATAAACTAAATTATATTTAAAAGCATTTCCTTCATCAGAATAAGATTTAGCAACAACAGAATTAGAATTTAAAGCAATAATTAAAATTACTAAAACATTTACACAAGAAACAATATAATCTCCAAAATGATTAACATTCATTGCACCATATAATTTATTCATTAAAGTAAGAATAATAGGTAAGAAAATAAACGAACCAATAATTGAAGTAGAATAATTTGGATCTTTTAAGAAAAGGAGTAATTCTTTATGAATTTGAGAATTAACATATCTTCTTTTCTTAACTCTTTTTGAAATAAAGGTAGTATCACTTTCAAATTCAAAAGATTCACTAGCAAGTTTAAAATATATTGGATTAACAACTAATAAACATAAACCAAACAATAAAGCAATAGAGCCAATTAAAACTAAGCCAACATATAAAGTTGTTAAAGTAAAAGGTTGAACAACAAAACCATTTAAATTCCCAATTAAAAATTGAGTAAGAAAATAAAATGGAGAACAATAAGTTCCATAGCCATTTAAAAAAGCTTGAATTCTTCTAAAATATGGTCCCCAATTAGTAAAAATATCAATACTTTCAGGAATAAGATAAACAATATAAGATATTCCACCAACAATTATAAAAATAATAAATAAACTTATAAATGACTTTATTAATGAAAATTTTTCTAAAAAACGATTGGCATAATATACTGGAATAGAAATTAAACTTGCGAGTAATACTTCAACAAAAGTAACTAAAACAATTCCAATTATTAGCCATATAACCATATATAAAGGAAAATTCATAACAATCATATAGCCTAAAAACAAAGGAATTTGAATTACTGAATTTCGGATAACTTCATTTACAAAATAAACAAATAACCTCGCTAAAAAGATTGTATTACCATTACAAGGATATGTAATCATCAATCGATTATCATTACTATAATATAAAGTTCTAGTTAAACCAAAAATTGCTCCTAAAAAAGCTAAAACAAATATAACTGTTGAAATAAGTGAAGGAACAGTTAAAGGAATATAACTTAAAACAGAAAATAAGTGTAAAAGTTGAACAATATAATATAAAAGCCAGCTAGCCGCTGTTAAAACAATAAAACCAACAACAAAAGATATAATCTTAATAATTGATTGTTTTTTATTAGCTTTAAAAGATATCTTTAATTTATCTTGCAAAAGCATTTTAACCAGAGTTAAAAAGTGAGCAAAATTAAAGCCATATCTTTCTTTAAGATAATCTTTATCAAACATTTTTTTCTTTATAGATTTAGTTTCCATAAAGTTAATTATTAGCTCCTTTTACTTCAAGATTATTGTCTTTGATATCTTCATCATCCTTGGTTTTTTCTAAGAATAACCATTCTAAATCCACATTATTTTGTTTTAATTCTTCAAGAGAAGTTCTTAAAATGAAATCACCATGTTTAATCATAATAACTTCATCACATAAGTTAGAAACAACATCAATTAAGTGAGATGAGAAGAAAACAATATTACCTTTTTTAGCATGTTCTCTCATACATTCTTTAATTTGAAAAATCGAATTAGGATCAACACCAGTCATAGGTTCATCTAAAATCCAAATCTTTGGATTATGAATTAAAGCACCAATAATTGTAATTTTTTGTTTCATACCATGAGAATAAGTTTTAATTTGTTTATCAATCTTATCTTCAAGTTCAAGACGAGGTAATAAATCTTTTAATCTTTCTTCACGATCTTTTTTTGAAACATTATATAAATCAGCAATATAATTGATATATTGTCTACCAGTTAAATTTTCATATAAAGCATAATGATCTGGAACAAAACCAATTAGGCTTTTAGCTTCAACAGGTTGATGATTAATATCAAAACCACAAACTGTAATTTTACCGCTATTAAAAGTATGCATACCAACAATAGATTTAATAATTGTTGATTTACCAGCACCATTTTTACCTAAGAAACCATATATTTTTCCACCTTCAAGAGTTAAGGAAAAATCTTCTACCGCTGCTTTTTTAGCATTACCATATCGCTTATTTAAATGTTCAATTTTTAAATTAGCTTCAAGCTCATCATAATCAATTTTTAAATCTTCTTTTCTAATTTCTTTCATACTTTTACCTCGCACAGATTTTAAATATAAAATAAATTCATTATTTTTCTTTTTTACAATTTTATTTTTCTCAACAAGTAAAGTTAAATTATCAACTATTTTAAATAATAACTCATAAACGTACCACATGATGAAAGCAAAGATAACATAAACAACAAAGAAGATAATTTGATAAACCGGATGAAAAGTTAATGTTTTTCCAAATATTTCAAATGAGGCTTCAATATTAAAGATATCTTCTGCCCAATCACCAAGCTTATCAGCAACAAAGTTAGAATTAATAAAGAAATAGTCTGTACCAAAATATGTATTCCAAACTAAGATAAATAAATAATAAATTAAAAATCCAACCATTGAATAAATAAAATATTTCATCTTAGGTCGTTCATAAACACCAAGTAAAACAATCAATATTGGCATAAATGCAGCATATAAATGGTTAATAAAGAATTCAATAACCGATACATCAAATATACCTAAACCTTCATTATAATTTGGCATTAAGAAAGCAAGAATTGCACCAATTACATTAATAAACATTGTAAAGTAAAAAACTTTTGTTGTTTTAAATACTAAAGTAATTGGAATGATAAACATAGCCAAATTACAAAGATGTAATTGTAAGCTTCTTGGGCTTTCAAAAATTTCGTATCTTCTTAAACATAAATAAGAAAATAAAACACATATTGAAATATAAGTTAAAAAATATCGACGATGTTTATAATCATATCGATAAAGTAAAACAAAATATAAAGTAGGTAATAAAATCAAAATATAAATATAAACACGATGTGTCCAATTTAAATCTAAAGGAAGAGGTAATTCACCAATACTTGTACCAAAAAATATTTTAGGAATATATCCACTAAAATTAGCAATTATTAAAAGAAAATAACCAAGTCCTAAGGATATTCCTAACTCCTTTGTTAATTTAAATGAATGATTTTTAAACCAGATAGAGGCAACAAAAGCAAGAGAAATTCCAAGTTCTGCTCCCATTAAATATGCTCTAGGATCTAGTGTTTCTAAAGAAATATCCCCGCAAATCCCTGGTATAATTAAAAATAACAAGAAAAATGATAAGATTAAAATTGGAGTAGAAATAAATTTAACAAGCGTTTCAAATATCTCACTTTTAACAAATTCATTTATTAAAATAAGAATAATTGATCCAATCCACCATTGATTTAAGAATGTAGAAAAAACAATCTCAACAGGAGATAAAATATCGCTTTCCATACTAACCACACTTTCTAAATAATCATGATTTAAAAAGAAGCGAGTTAAGAAAATGAAAAATAAAATAAGAGCAAAAATTTGTCTAACTAAAGCAATTTTATTCTCTTTATTTGAAAAATATTCCTTAATTTTATTAATAAAAGTAAATTTAGAGATTTTATTTTCACCTTCATTATCCTTAATTAAATTTGGAACAAATAAAAGGAAAAGAAATAATATTAATAAAATTAAAAAAACTGTTGAATAAACACCAATTAAATTTGGAAAAGCAATATAAAATGCTATAGTAGCAACAAGTGCTACTATAGCAATAATTAATGTAGGGAGATTTAATAATTGTTTAAAAAAATTCATTTAAATAATATTACTCTAAGTCGAAAAGCTCCATAACAACTCCATATGAAGTTGATCCTTTATAAGTTTTAAGATATTGAGCAAGTCGAGTAATAAGTTGAGTTTGGTCAATTCGAGGAGAAACATTATATGTAGATAAGTTATTTGTTGCTGCACCAGCTAATTGAACATAAGCTCCAATATAATTACTACCATTTGCATTAAGATTTCCAAAATTATCAGGAATTGAAGGAGAAGTTTGATTTCCCATAGCTAAATTTAAATAATAATCTAAAGTAGTTAATGATGAATTTTCTAAGTTAGATGGATCAGTAACTTGTAAAGAACTAATTACTCTATTTCCACTAGCATCATAAGTTGTAAATAAAGGTAATTGGGCAGCTGCAGCAAATTGTCCACCTAAAGAAGAAGCAAAATTCAATAATAATTGGCTTCCGTATGGAGTATTTGTTAATAAATTAACTAAAGTTGGAAGTTGAGTCATATCTCCACCACTTAAAGCAAGAAGAGCTTTTTGAATATTTTGTTGATCTTCTCCACCTTCACCATAATTAATATAATCTCTTCCACCAATTGCAATACGAGAATGCATACCAGGTTTTAAAGCACCAGCTGATTCCATGTGAATGCACATAGAAATACCAACTAAATTCAAACCAGTTTCACCATCTCCTCTATCTGTGAATAAAGTATATTTTTCTTTTTTGAAAGCTCCATCAGAAATTTGTCTAATCATAGCAATTGAAGAAGATGCACCATAAATATCAAACCATCCACCTTGACCAGTAACAACATTTAATAAAATAGAAGTATCATCTGCAAAAAAGTTTGTTCCTTGAATATCAGAAGGGTCAACATCTTGGAATCCAGAATTTGGATCATTGTATGGAATAGCTTGGTTGATAACTAAAGGCCCACCAGCTTCAGTTAAAATCGATCTATTAACATAAATGTCACTTTCACCATAGTTAAAAAACATTGAACTATAGCAGTTACTAATTTTAGAATCATTAACATTAATTGCGATTTGATATTCATTACTAATATTATTCACACTAGTTTCACCTTGAGTGACATTAACTGTAAAGAAACTATTGATATTGCAGTTATTATAATTTAAATCTCTTCTGAATTTTCCAAATAAAACTCCACCACCAACAACATCATCATCTTCATTTTCTGGAGTTCCGTTAATATCGACTAATTGATTTTCAGCAACACCTTGATTTCCAATTGCAGAAAAATCAACAAAATTATATTGATAATCTTGATTTTGAGTGAAATCATCTTGGTCGCTACCAAATAAAGTTGTATGAGTATCAATTTTAGTAGGTTTTTCTTCGTCATTTTGATGTCCACCATAATCACTTCTTTCACTTAAAACCCAAGGGAAATCATCTCCTAAGCTTAATTGGTTATAGTTTCCATAAAAATTAAATGAATCCGATTCTAAATTATCCCATTCTTTACCAACATTATGTTCATAAATAAAATGCCAATCTTTTAAAGAACCATTTAAATAATTTGTAGATTCTTCATCATCTTTTGACCAAATTAAACCTGTTGGTAAATCATCAGCTCCGATTGAAACATTGTTAAATAAAACAAAGTTTTCAAATGAAGTAGTTGATGTAGCATTAGTTGTTCCTAAAACTTCGTTCTTTAAATCAACATAGCTTTGGCATAATTCACTTGAATATCCATGATAAGATGTTGATTTTGCATTATCAAATAAAACTAATTCTTTTGCATCAGTAATGTTCCATCCATCAACTATAGTTACATCTAATGAAATAGAAGGAAAACTTGAACCTAATGAACAAGAGAAAGTTAATGTAACATCAGTTTCAAGACCAGTTAAATCATCTTTAAAATCAACTAATCCTGTATTTAAAGCTTTTTCAAGGCCACCTTCATCAAAATAATCTTCAACATCAAGATTTTCTTTTGCTGATTGACTTGAAATAGTTAAAGTCATATCTTCAGGTAATTCATTAATTGGAACAGGTGAAACATCAGGCTTAGTTAAATCTTCAGCACTTAAGCCATAAACTTGTGGACTTAATCTAACTGCATTATGATTTGCAACATAAAATTTGCCATCTGATTTAATATTTGATCCGCCAACTAAAGCTTCATGATTAGTTTTAATTTTTGAATAATCTAATTCCCCATTTGTTAATAAATTTTCTTGTTTATCTAAGGCAGCATTTTTTAATTCTTGATATTCAGAATATGCAACAGAAGCACCCCAGTTTGTAAGGATATAATTAGTTTCAACTACATCATATTCATGTGTGGCATTAAATTTCTTACCATCGCTATCAGTATAAGTAACAGTAAATTCTAATCCAGTTGCTAATTTAGATGTATCAATTTCAGTGTAAGTAATACTATTTTTATTTTCAGTATAACTTAATGTATCAAGAACTTTATCGCTTGAATCTAAAAGATCAATTTGCAAAGACGAATAATTGACAGTTTGATTCAAAGTAAAATCCCAATTGTTATTAAAGGTTTTTTCATTAATAGCAATTGATTTAACATCATCATTTGTATAACTTTCAGTTGGTCCACAACCGACCACTAAACTACTTGCGCTTAATCCAAGTAAAGCTAACCCTAACATCTTAATAATCTTTTTCATAAATAATTCTCCTTTTAATTAAGGCTTTAACAATAATAAAATACCTATTATTTTTTTAAAGTCAATACTCAAAAAAAATAGTGAAAAAAATATATAGTTTCTGCGATTTTTTTAAAATAAATAATTTATATTTATTTTTTTAAATACAATCTAACCAATTTGAAATATCAGGATAATCATCAATCCATAAAGGAATTAAATCATAAGTAAAATAGTAATTTGTTAAGTCTTTAAAAGTTGAATCTAAGTAATCTTTTTCTTTTTTTAAGAAGATAAAGTTGAATTTTAGTGGATTTTTAGAAAGTTCTAATAACCTTTTCATATTAGGATCAGTTAAAGATATTCCAATAAAAATACATGTATTAAAGGTAAAATCGTGAAGTTGCTTAGAAATATTCCATGTATAAGGATTATTATATAAATAAAAATATTCACTTTCTGAAAAAATCAAAGAATCAGTATATCTTGATTCATTATATTTATTATATGGAAGTAATCCATGAACATGAAAAATATTACAGTAACTTCCTTTAATTAAAAAAGAATTTTCATCATAAACTGTTGAATATAGTAAATTTCTTTTTCTTAATAAATATTCAAGATTAGTGTCGTAATTATAAGTAATAACGTTAGTTCCTTGATGTCTAGCAATATAATCGACACAACGATATAAAGTAGAATCTTGATCATTAAAAGACTTAGCTTCTTTAAATAAATAAAGTTCAGTATTTAAAGATTTATAAACATCAAAGCCATTTGTAGTTAAGACTTTTGATGAGACAAATAACTCTTCTCCAACATAATGTTTAGTTTCATTAAGAGCACGATTATTGTTTTTATAAAAATCTGAATTTAATGTTGTAATCAGGCTTTTCCAATCTTTTGCACCATAGTCACAATTAATCCCAGCACCTAATACTAAGTCAGTAGAAAGTCTAGAAGTATATAACTTTAAAAGCCATAATAAGAAAGAGTCATCGTCTTTTGAACGATATTTTTTTGAATCATTACTTAAATAATGCAATAAATCATCTTTAAATAAAGAATCTGATGTTTCATCTAACTCATATTTAAAAAACTTTCCTTCAATAAAACCTTCCGAAATAAATTTTACTTCATCAAAGTAAATATTTATTGCTTGTTTTGGGGAGTAAATTTTTGTGATTTTATGAATATTAGGAACTTTTAAAACATTAATATTTCCCATAACATCTAAATCTTCAATGTCAGCTTCTTTTAAAGAATGAAATATTCTAACAGCATATTTATGAGTATGATTTTTTAAAGAATTAACAATAATTTTATAATTACAACTTGGAGGAAAATGAAATCCAAAAGAACGAAAGATAATATCATTATAATTAACATTATTTATATAAAATAAATAAAGGATAATTAATAAACATTTTTTACTAAAGATATAATTATTTCGACTTTTTGCCATTTTAAACCTCCTATTTTTGTAAAATATATTAGTTTTGCAGGGATTTTATATCAAATCCGTACAATTTTAAAATTTTATCAAGGTCGAGAGATAAAGTTTTATCTTTTAAATCTTCAATTTTTAACCAATATAATTTTCCTTCTAAAGAGTTGATGATTTCACCTTTAAAGTTATTAGATTTGAATAGAAAAACAATTTCTCTGTTAGATGTTTTAGTATTAATCCATTCAAAATAATTAACAAATTCTAAATCAATTAAAGTTAAGTTTGTTTCTTCTTTAATTTCTCTAATTACTGAATCTGTAATTGATTCATTAACTTCAACATGTCCTCCTGGTAAATTTAATCCAGGCCAATCTTTTTTTAAACGATCTTGAAATAATATTTCATTTTTATCATTAATAATCAAACACATATTAGTTAAAGTAATCATTATTAATTAACCTCAATAATATATTTATAATTAAATGATTTGTAGGATTCTAAAATATTAATTGCTTTTTTCTTTATTATTTCTCTTTCTGGTTCTAAATAATCAGGCAAACCAAACCAAGGTTCAATACATATTAAATCACCCTTTAATCCATCACTCCATAAAGCAACATAAGGAGCGTTTCCAATTTTAATATTTAATTTAGAACCATTAGTTTTATTAAGTAAAACCTGGTTAAAGTCATCTGCTTTTAAAATAATTGTATCTATTTTTGAAAATAGTTTCTTAGATAAATCTAATCTACTTCCTTTAATAAAATCAGGTTCTTCATCAATGCAAAAAGAAAAGCTATCATCCTGTCTAATTCGAGAAATATTTTCTTTATTATTAAAAATAAGATAATTTCCATCAATATTAAATTCATTATCTAATAACTTTCCAGGCAATCTAAAAGCAGGATGAGCACCTAACATAAAAGGCATCTCATTTTCATTAAGATTTAATATTTTATATGAGATTTCAATAGTTTTTTGAATGATTTGATAAGTAATTGAAGCTTTAAATTTAAATGGATAACGAGCTAATGTTTCTTCATTTGATTCAAAAGTTATTGTTAATTTATCCTTACTTAAAGATTCAATAACCCCTTCCATATAACGAATTAAACCATGATTTTTAAGCTCATACTTTTTATTTAAATTGAGATAATATCCATCCTTGAGTCGAGCAATAAATGGAAAAATAAAGATATCTTGTCCTTGCCAAGAATCTTTATTAATTTGATAAAGTAATTCTTCATTTTTTGTTTTATCAAAAATAGAAGTGAAGCTACCACCTTTAGTGGTAACTTCAATTTTTAAAAAATCATTTTCTAAAAACATAAAATTAATGGAATCTAACGTAACGATCTTTTATTTTTTCATGAGATTCATGAGATTTAATAACATTAGCAAGCATATCAGCAATTGAAACTACTTTAATACGTGCGTTATTTTCAAATTCAGGATGTTCGATTGTATCAGTGACAATACATTCTGTTACATAATCTGCTTTTTCAAATTTAGATAAAGCATCACCATTAAATAAAGCATGAGTACAACAAATATAAACTTCTTTTGCTCCTTTATCATGTAAAGCTTTTGCACCAGCTAAAATAGTTCCACCTGTATCAATAATATCATCGACCATAACGCAAATTTTTCCATCAATATCACCAACAATATTAGTAATTTCGGCAACATTTGGTCTAGGTCTTCTTTTATCAATGACAACAATTGAAGTTCCACTTCCCATAGCGTTAGCTAAATCTCTTGCTCGATACATTGCACCATGATCTGGAGCAACAATAGCGATTGAACCATTTTCTAAAGCATTAGTATTTGCTAATCTCTTTTTTAAATATTTTGCAAAGATGTAAGAAGGTGAACAATTATCGACAGGGACGCCAAAAAATCCTTGAATTTGAGGAGTATGAAGCTCTACTGTAATAACTCTACTTACACCAACTGAAGTAAATAAATCAGCAACAAGACGAGCAGAAATTGGCTCATTCATGCTTGCGATACGATCTTGTCGAGCATAACCATAATAAGGTGTAATCAAAGTAATTTCTTTACAATTTGCTCTTTTAATCCCGTCAATAAAAATGAGTGTTTCCATAATTCTGTCATTTACTGGACGAGATGTAGATTGAATGATATAAATTTTCTTACCTCTTACATCGCAGTCACATTTTGCTAAACATTCGCCATCAGCAAAATGATGTATTTCACTTTTAGACATTTCAATGCCTAAAATGTTACATACTTGATTAGTAAGTTTGACATTTGAAGATAAAGAGAAAACCAATATATCTTTTAACATTTAAAAATCTCCTTTTATTTATCTATTATAATTTTTTCTTATACTGATATCAAAATAACAAGTAAAAATTAATATAAAAATATTTAGTTAAAATAAATGATTACTTTATTGTTTTCTTTTTTATATTGATAATTTTTTAAAATATTTGGTCTTATCTCTTTATCATCGATAATAAAACGATAAAAATTAAATTTATAGTATAAATAATCAATTACTTCTTTTAAATCATCTTTAGACTCAAAAAATATTTTATTTATAGTTAATAATTTCTTATCTTCATCATTTTCTAAAAAAACTAATCCACTTACTTTAGAGTATTTATAAATAATTAAACCAAAATGGTTAAAGTCATCTAAAAATTTAGTTACATCAAAAGATTCATCATTATTTTTAAATGAATTACGAAAGTTTTTAACTTCGTTATTGTCTCTTGTAATATATTTAATTTGTATCTTAGCCATTAACTTATTTTAATAATTCCTCAACAATTATTTTATTAGCTTTAGCAGGATCTACTTTACCACCAGTCTTTTTCATTAATTGTCCCATAACAAAACCTTGAGAACGAGTTTTACCAGCTTTAAAGTTTTCAGCAATTGAAGGATCAGAAGCAATAATTTCTTTAACTATTTCTCTAATCTTAGAATCATCATTCATTAAAATAAAACCTTTTTCTTTTTGAATCTCTTTTGGAGAACGATTAGAGACACATAATTCATTAAATATTTCATTACCTTGAGTAGAATTTATTTGTTTAGATTTTAAAAGTTCAACAAGTTCAGCAATATATTTTGGTTCAACTTTAAAATCTTTAATTGAAATATTTTCTTTGTTTAAATATCTTTGAACAATACTAATTAAGAAATTAGCAATATTTTGATATGAATTAGAAAAACTTGCTACTTTATCAAAATAGTCTGCAAATTCCACACTATTTAATAAAATTTTTGCATCGACATCATTTATTTTATAATCATTTAAATATCTATTTAATTTTGAATCATAAAGTTCTGGGCAAGTATCAATAGCGTCTTTAATAAATTCATCATCGATTTTAATTGGAGGAATATTAGGTTCAGTAAAGTACTTATAATCAACTGCATCAGTTTTAACTCTCATTAAAACCGTTTCCTTTTTAGATTCATCAAATCTTCTTGTTTCTTGTTGAATTTCTTGTCCTAATAGTAAAAGTCTAGATTGTCTTTTGATTTCAAAATCAATAGCTTTTTCAATATTTGAGATAGAATTTAAGTTCTTAACTTCAACTTTTGTTCCAAACTTGTCACTACCATAAGGTCTGATAGAGATATTAACATCGCATCTTAAAGAACCTTCTTCCATTTTTCCATCACTAACATTAGAAAAAGTAACGATTTCACGTATCTTTTCAACATATTTTCTTGCTTCTTCTCCACTTCTCATAACAGGTTTAGAAACAATTTCAATAAGTGGAATACCAGCACGGTTATAATCAAGTAAGGTATAATCAGAGAAGTGATGTTGCATACAAGTATCTTCTTCCATGTGTAGTCTTTCAATTTCTAACTTTTTCTTTTTGCCATCAACTTCAATTTCAAGATATCCTTCACTTCCTATTGGTCTTTTTTGTTGAGTAATTTGATAACCTTTTGGAAGGTCACTATAAAAATAATTTTTACGATCAAACCATAATTCATGGTCAATATTCATATGTAAAGCATTACATACTCTAATAGCATTTTTAACCGCTTCTTTATTAACTCGAGGCATAGTTCCAGGAAAAGCTAAATCAAGTAAAGTAACTTCAGTATTAGGTTCTTCACCAAAATTAATAGGTGCTAAAGAAAACATCTTAGATTTAGTTTTCATTTCTACGTGGATTTCTAATCCAATAATTGCTTCAAAATTCATTCTAAATCCCCCTATTTTTTATAATTTAATGTAGATACATTCTTTAAATTAGTATGATTTTCTATTGATTTAGCAATATTAAACATATTAATTTCATCAAATGGTTTTGATGTTAAATTAGCTCCAAATGGTAAACCATCCTTAAATCCAATTGGTAAAGTAACTGAAGGATATCCACCAAAATTACCAATACCTAACCAGTTATCAGCAATTAAATAGGTTGATGATAATTTATCAGATGATTCATTAAATTTAGGAGCAGTTGTTGGAGAAGCTAAAGCATAAATTGCATCATATTCTTTTAAAATAGAATTTGTTGCTTCAACAATTAATCTTCTAATTTTTTGAGCTTTTAAAAATACTTCCTCTTGATTTTCACTCATTAAAGCATAGCTTCCTAAAACAAATCTTCTTTTAATTAAATTGGAAAATCCTTTTGTTCGAGCATTAAACATAACTTCTTCATAAGTATTTCCACCATAGTTAGGTCCAAATTTGATTCCATCTAAATTAGCATTATTTGATGTTGCTTCACTTGAAGAAATAACAATATATGCTGGATAGATTGCTTTTAATAAATTTGAATCCATCGAAACAAAATCAACTACTGCACCATCATTTCTTAATTCTTCAATTGATTTATTAAACGAATTTAATAAATCTTTATCTTTGATTGAATCAATAATTTCTTTAATAACAGCAATCTTTTTGCCTTTTACATTTCCATCATAGGATAAATATGTTTCAGGTCTTTTATGATAAGTATTAGTTGAATCATTTTCATCATATTTAGCAAGGATATCTAACATACTACTAGCATCATCAATTGAACGAGTAAAATAAGCAACATGATCTAAACTTGGTGCAAAAGGAAATAATCCAAAACGAGAAATTAATCCCCAAGTTGGTTTAAATCCAACTAAACCTCCAAAACTTGCTGGTTTTCTAACACTATCTCCGGTATCACTTCCTAAAGCAAAAGGGACAATTGCGCTTGCTACACTTATTGCACTTCCAGAACTACTACCACCAATTAAATGATTATGTGTTAAATCATAAGGATTGTATTGAATTCCTTTATGACCACTAGTTCCAGTTCCACCCATTGCAAGTTCATCTAAAGTAGTTTTACCAATTAAAATAGCATCTTGTTCATTTAAATATTTAATAACTGTTGCATCAAATAAAGGAACATATCCATTTAAAATATCGCTACCACCAGTAGTTTCAATTCCTTTTGTTGAAAAATTATCCTTAGCAGCATAAGGAATTCCAAACATTAATTTATCTTTAGGAACTTCTTTTCCTTCGAGTGATTTTGCTTTATTTATTGCTTCTTCTTCAAGAATAATTTCAAAAGCATTATCGTTATTTTCTTTAGCTCTTTTTAAAGCTTCTAAAGTTAATTCTAAAGGTGTTACTTCTTTGTTAACTAAAGCATCATGAATTTCTAAAATTGTTAAACTTAAATAATCTTTCTTCATATTAAATAACCTTTGGTAATTTGATTTGTCCATCTTTTGTTGACTTAGCATTTTTTAAAACTTCTTCATTTGTTAAAGGAGTACAAGGTACATCTTCTCTTAAATAAGTAATTGAACAATCAAAAGGAAAAGTCATTGGTTCAACATTATCTAATCCCTGAACATTGTTCATTAATAAAAGTTGTTCTTTTATTGTTTTAAATTCATCTAAAAGAGTTTCATATTCACTATCTTCAAGATCAAACATTAATCTTTTTGCAGCATCTTTTAAAATTTCTTTATTAACTTTTTTCATCTCTTTCCTCCTAAAAACATTGCTATTCCTTAATTTTTTCTTTAAATTCTTCTTCACTCATAATATAAATATTTAAATTTTGAGCTTTAGTAAGTTTACTTCCAGCGTTTTCTCCTGCTAAAACTATATCCGTAGCTTTAGAAACAGAACCAGATACATGAGCACCTAAATCTTCTAAGATTCTTGTTGCTTCTTTTCGATCATAATTTTCTAATGTACCAGTAAGAACTACTTTTTTATTAAAGAAGAAATTATTTTCATTAATTAAATTACTACCTAAATAAGTAGTATTAACATTATATTCTTTTAACTTATTTATTAAATTAATATTTTTTTCATTTCTAAAAAAATTATAAATAGAATTAGCACAAACTTCGCCAATATCATTTACTTTTAATAAATCTTCAACAGTTTTAGAAGCTAAATTATCAATATTTGAGAAAAGTTTAGCTAAAGTTTTAGCCATTTTTGAACCAACTTCTTTTATTCCTAAGCCAAATAATAACTTTTCAAGTGAATTAGCTTTACTTCTTTCAATAGCATTTAATAAATTATCAACAGATTTATAACTCCATCCATCACTATTTATAATGTCCATTCGATATTTTGATAAAGTATAAATTGAAGGAATATCTGTTAAATAATTTTGATTAAATAATTCTTCAACTACCTTTTCTCCCATTCCTTCAATATCCATCGCATCTTTACTTGCATAATGAATTAAACTTTCAATAATTCTTGAAGGGCAATTTGGATTTAAACAATAATGAATTGCTTCAATTCTTTCTAATTTAGAACCGCAATCAGGGCAGTTTTCAATCATTTTAAAGTCTTTTTCACTACCATCTCTTCTTTCTTTAATTACTTTAACAACTTCAGGAATAATATCTCCTGCTTTTCTTAAAGTAACATAATCTCCAATTTTTAAATCTTTTTCTAAAATAAAATCTTCATTGTGTAAAGTTGCTCTACTTACTAAACTTCCAGCAACTCTAACAGGATCTAAAACTGCATTAGGTGTGATTTTTCCAGTTCTTCCAACTGAAAAAACAATATCTTCTAATTTAGTTATTACTTCTTCTGGTGGAAACTTATAAGCAATTGCCCATTTAGGAGTTTTTGCAGTATATCCTAAAATATCATATTTAGAAAAATCATTTACTTTTAAAACAATACCATCAATGTCATATTCTAATGAATTTCTTAATTTATTATATTTTGCAACATATTCCAAAATATTATCGATACCACTAATAGCCTTTGTTTCTGGATTAACTTTAAAACCTAAAGATTTAACGTAGTTTAATGCATCAGTATGTTTTTTAAACCCTAATTGATTTGCATTTTCTAAATAATACCACCAGGCATCAAGTTTTCTTGATTTTGCAATTGAAGAATCTAAATTTCTAATTGATCCAGCTGCAGCATTTCTAGCATTAGCAAATAAAGGCTCACCATTTTTTTCTCTTTCCTTATTTAATTCAAGAAAAGATTTTTTAGGCATATAAACTTCACCTCGAATTTCAATATGTCCTTTAGCATCAATTCGAGTAGGAATAGAAGGAATCGTTAAAACATTAACAGTGACATCTTCTCCAATTGTTCCATCACCTCTTGTTGAACAAGATTGTAAAATTCCATCTTCATAAATTAAAGACATTGATAAACCATCAATTTTCATTTCAAGAGAAAATTCAACATCTCTCTCTTCTAAATCTTTTTCAACTTTTTTAACCCATTCAGTTAATTCATCAGTATTAAAAACATCACCTAATGACATCATTGGAATTTCATGTCTAATCTTTTTAAATCCTTTTAATATTGTTCCCCCAATTCTTTGAGTTGGAGAAGTAATACTTACTAATTCTGGAAACTCACTTTCTAATGCAATTAGTTGTTCCATTTTTTGATCATATTCAGCATCACTTACTGAAGGATTATCATCTACATAATATTCTTTTGAGTATCTTTCAATTAATCGAACAAGTTGTTCATGTTTTAATTTTGCTTCTTCTAAAGTCATTTTAGTTTTCTCCTAAAATAAATTAAATTTTCTTTAATTTTATATGTGTTCCAGAAATTTTCTTTCTTCCAAAATCATCAAATTCAATAGTTAAAACATCATCATTTATATCAATAACTGTTCCACTTTTAAATGTTTCATGATAGCAACGATCATTTAAATTCCATTTAATATCGTTTTTTGGTCTAATCTCCACAACATCATTGTCTTCTTTTTGGAAGTCTTTATAAGTAAATGTTGATCTTGGTTTAACATAATCATATCCATATCGATAAGTAGGATATTTTGGTTCTTTTGAATTAAATCCACTAAATAAGATATTTTCATTTCTTTGAATATTTAATTCAGCTTCTTTTATAAACCTAGAAGGTGTTTGATTTTGACCAGTAGCATAACTATATTCACTATTACATGTTATATAAAGTTTTTCTTTTGCTCGAGTAAAAGCAACATAAGCTAATCTTCTTTCTTCCTCTTCTCCTTTTCTTTCAAGTAATGATTTTAATGAAGGAAATGTTTCATTAGAAAATCCGATTAGGAAAACATATGGAAATTCAAGTCCTTTAGCTGTATGAACGGTCATTAAAGATACGACATCTTTATCAGTAATCTCATCTTGAGCTGAAAGTAAAGTAACATTTTCTAAATATCCATTTAAGCTAGCTTCTTCATCGTTTTTAAAGTAAGAGGTAATATCTTCAATTAACTCTTGAACATTTTCAAGGCGATCTTCTTCTTTTTCATTTTTAATTTGTGCAAGATAATCTTTATAGCCAATATCTTTGATAAAATCATTTAAAATCCCTGCTATTTCGGTCTTTTTTGCAATTTTTATTTTTTCTCTAGTTTTATCTAAATTAGAAATAAGATCCATTAAAAGATTAACAATTTGACCTTTTACTTTTGAATTATATAAATGAATTTTCTTTAAATAATTAATTAAAGAAAGATTTAAATCTTTAGCTTCACTTTTTAAGTTTTCTATTGTTTTATCACCTATTCCTCTTTTTGGAACATTAATTATTCTTAAAAAAGAAAAATCATCATCTTCATTTAATATTAATCTAAAGAAAGCTAAACAATCTTTAATTTCTGCACGAGAGAAAAACCTTATACCACCATAAACAACATAAGGAATATTATTCTTTAATAAATTACTTTCAATTTTAAATGATAAATAAGAAGAACGATATAAAATAGCAACATCATTATATTTAAAATTAGGTGTCGTTCTTTTTAATTCTTTAATTGTTTTAGCAACAAAATCTCCTTCTTTTTCTTTTGTATGGAACATCTTAACCACGATTGGTTCGTTCTTTTTATTATTAGTAAATAAATCTTTTTTATAACGATCTTTATTATAAGAAATTAATTTATTAGCGGCTGTTAAAATACAATCTGTAGAACGATAATTTTGATTAAGAATTACTGTTTCCATATCTGGATAAACTTGATCGATATCTAATATAATTTTTTGATTAGCACCTCTCCAGGTATAAATTGTTTGATCAGGATCACCAACAACAAAAATTTTTGTTTCAACAGTTGAAAGCAATTTAATTAATTCATATTGAAGATTATTTGTATCTTGAAATTCATCAACAAGTATTGAATGATATCTAAAAGCATATTTTTTTCTTATCTCAGGAAATTCTTTTAAAATTCTTACCGAATAAACAAGCAAATCATCAAAATCTAAAAAATAGTTTTCATTTTTATATTTTTCATATTCTTTAAAAAATTCTAAAGCTGTTTTATCAAATACCTTAAATAATTCCTTAGGATTAATATCTGAAGGCAATAAACCTTCTGTTTTATATTTAGAAATAAAATTTAAAGCATATTTAACAATATCATCGCTTTTTTTATAACCCCTATCTTCAGCAATATCTTTTAAAATTTTAAGTTGATCAACATCGTCAATAATTGCAAACGATTTAGGAAAATCAATACAATCAATCTCTCTTCTTAAAAAACGAGCACACCACGAATGAAAAGTAAAAATATTTAAATCTTTTGCATTAATATATGGTAATAAAGAAATAGTTCTTTCTTTCATTTCTTTAGCAACTTTATTAGTGAAAGTAATGGCTAAAATTTGATAAGGTTCTAAATTAAAATGTTCGATTAAATAAGCAATACGAAAACTTAAGACACGAGTTTTACCACTTCCTGCGCCTGCAATAATCCTTAAATTTTGAGCAGTTGAAGTTACTGCTTTATATTGCTCTTTGTTTAATAAACTTAAATCTAACATGAAAAAAATTATAACAAAAAAAGACTATAGATTCATTTAAAATAATTAATAATTTTCTTAAAAATTAATTAGTAAAAATTATTAAAATTATAAAATAAAAAATAAAAATTTTAGTAAAATAATGGGGTTTTGGAGGATTTTTACTCAAAATATTGATTAAGTAGATTTTTTTCTCCGACCAATTCAATAAATTCTTTAGAAGTATAAACCTTGTCTCTAAAAATTAATTTACTTACAGCACAAAGATCAAACAAACCTTGAATAATAATTAATCCTTGATATAAAGATCTTATTCCTCCAGGCATAACAAACTGCATAGTTATTGGACCATAATACCTAGAAATTTCAAGGAATATTACTTTTTCTCCTTCAAAGTAAGAATAGTAAAGTACGTCTTCATCAAAAACAAATTCTCTAAGAAAATCCATTCTTTTATAATCTTTCATTGAGTCCATATTAATATCCCCTTAAATAAACTTCATCAATATAATTTAATAATATTTTTTGATATTTTTTTACATCTTTTTCACTAACTTCACTTAAAAAATTAGCATTTAAACATTCATTTGATTTAACAAATTTTTGAAGGAAAAGTCTTTTTCCTCCTTTTAAAGTTTCTCCCATGTCTTTAATAGATTCTTCAGAAAATAATTCATTTACTAAAGTAGTTCTAAATTCATAATCACAATGATTTTCCTTTAAAAAATTAATCGATTTTAATATGTTTTCATGAGTAAAATTTGATAAACCTATTGTTTTCCCATACATTTTTAAAGAATTCTTTATATCCATTGCAACATAATCAACAAGTTTTGAATTAACTAGATCCATCAATATTTCTGGATTTGAACCATTAGTATCTAACTTAATTAAAAAGCCTAATTTTCTTATTTCGATAATTTTTTCTTTTAAATCTTTCATTAATGTAGGTTCTCCACCTGAAATAACAACTCCATCTAATATACCTTGTCTTTTCTTTAAAAAAGAAAGTATTTCATTAAAAGGAATTGTATCTACTTTTTTAAGTGGATCAACTAAACTTGAATTATGACAATATGGACAACGAAAATTGCATCCTTTATAAAATAAAATACAAGCTACTTTAGAAGGAAAATCTATAATTGTTAATTTATCTATACCAGAAAAATCCATAGTTTATTCTCTCACTAACATATAATAATTAGTATTTACTAAATATATTTTATTATCTTTTTTTATTTCTTTTTGTTCTTTTTTTAAAAAATAAAATCCATTATTAATTGCAACTTTATTTGAAGCAATATTATTAACGTTACACGTAATTATAAATTTTTTAATTGAATAATTTTTAGATAAATAATCAATTAAAAAATTAATTAAATTAGTCATAATACGCTTATTTTGATAATCATATTTTAATAAATAACCAAATTCCACCTTATCAACATCTAAAAAACGAATCGATACTGAACCAATAATATCGTTTAAATTATTCTTTTCAAATATTCCAAGCTCAATTGAAGTAGGTATATTCTTACTATAATTATTAATTGCATCATTTAAATAGGAAATCGTATCATTAATTGATTGATGTTTACTAAAAGTTAAATATTTTAAAACTTTTTCATCTTGAGCATAGTTATTAAAAATTGTTTCAGCATCATTTAAAGTAAGTTTTCTTAAAACGTATTTATCATTAACATTAATTTGATTAGAAAAATTCATACATTTATTTTATCATTTTTTTATAAGATTTCTAATTATTTGAATTGATTTAAATATCTAACTTATTTAAGTAAAAACCTTGCTAAATAAACTTATTTTTTTAATTTTAATTTGCTAAAAAGAAAAATCAAATAAAGAAGTTTCTAAATGATCTTTTTTCTTACTAGCTAAAACAATTAATTTAGATAAATATTCATATCGCTTAACAAATGAATTTGGAATAAATACTAGTTGTATATTTAACTTCTTTGCAATTAAGGATTTCATCTTATCAGATTCAATTCGATTAATATTACCAATATGCTCACTACCGTTAACTTCAAACGCTAAAATTGGAACAGACTTAAATAATTTTTTATCAAATAAAACTAAATCAAATTCATAATCTTTATTAATTGCTAGATCTACTTTCATATCTTCAATTAATTTTTTAACTCGAACATTCCTTTTCGCTTCAAAGTTTTTATAGCAAGAACAAAAATGAACCAATGTTTTATAAAATTCATCCTCATAAACACTATAATTTGAATATCCAATTTCAACTTTTGTATTATTACTTTGATCAATTTTAATGTTTCCTTTATTTAAAACATATTGAACTAATGTAGATAAATCATCATTCTTACTATATGAAGATCTTTTTAAAATTTGTTCTTTATCTCCACAGATAATAAATCTATTCTTTGCTCTTGTTACTCCAACATTAATAATTTCTGAATTGTTTTTAACCCAATCATACGTTCTTCTTTTGGTATATTGAGTAATTGCAGGAGAAAAAATAATTGTATTTTTTTCTGAACCTTGAAGAGAATGAATAGTTCCAGCAGTTACATCTTCAATATTATTTTTCTTAAATAATTCCTTTAATAACTTTGATTGTTCAACAAATGGAGTTAAAACACAACAATCCTTTATTTGATTATCTTTAACATAATTTAAAATTGATAATGCTTCATCAATTGCTTTATTTTTTTCTCCATTAACGTTATTTACATTAATAAAACCAAGACTTCCTTCAGTATTATTTAATACTTCAAGTTTATTCTGATAATACCTTTTATTTGAATAATCAATTATCTTTTTTCCGCATCGATAATGACATCTTAGCATAATATATTTTGTGATATTATCTGCATTTTTCATTACTTCAATAATTGAATTTTCAAAGTAATTATATATTTCTTTATTTTCAATATTATATTTATTTAATAATTCATCATTTGTTTCTTTAGAAAAAGTAACGATTGGTTTTAATTGATTAGGATCTCCAACTAATAACAAATTGTCACACTTTGAAATAGGTATTAAAGATGTGGCAGGATCACATTGCCCAGCTTCATCCATAATAGCTAAATCAAATTTAAAAGTCGGAGTTCCAAGTCGATAAATCGATTGATTTGTACAAAAAATAATTGGGAAAACATCTAATAATAGCTTTAAATTATTATTCTCTCTTAAAAATTCAACAAATTTCTTAACTCCTTCTTCTTTATCGATAATCGTGCAAATCTCAATTATTTTTTTATATTTTGGAGTTTTTAATTTTAATATTTTTAAATTACAAATATCATTAATATATCTTAATAACCTATCATTATTCTTTAAAGGTTTAAAAAAGCTTAAAACATCCTCGCTTGTTATCTCTTTAAAAGTGTGAGCAACTTTTTCTAATTCTTCAATCTTTGTTTTTAAAGTTCGAGCAACTTTAGATGTTTCATTATTTAACCTTTGATAAAGTCTTTCTGATTGTTCTATATAACTTAAAGTTTCAATTCTTTTATCATCATTACTTAAAAGATTTGCTAATTTTTCATTATCGTATTCATTTTCTTTTTTAATAGAAGATAAAGTTTTTAAATTTATCTTTGATTCATCAATTTCTAATTTAGATAACTCATAGATATAATCTAAAGCTTTCCTTAATTCAGATTTATTACCTAATCTTAAAAAAGGAAACCTTATTTTTTCATTAGAATAATAAAGATTAATCTTATTAAATACTCCATCTACAGCGGCATTATTATTAGAACAAACTAAGCAAGTTCGATTTTCATAAAAGCAAGATAAAATAACATTTGAAATTGTTTGAGTTTTTCCACTTCCTGGAGGCCCTTGAACGTAAGTTGTAGGATATTTTAAAGCATTATAAATTACTCTTAATTGATAAGGATCTATTTTATTATCATATAAAATAATTGAAGGTTCTTTTTTCCTTACATAATTTCTTTTATTAAGAATTCCAAAGAAAGCTTTTAATGGATTAGTTAATTGTTCATTTAAATATAATTTTTCTATATATTGATAATATGCTGCTAAATTTTTAATACTATCAACTTTTAAAGAAAATATATTAGGTCGAGTATCAATTAATTCTCTTTTTAAATTAATATAACTAATAGCTTTTTCTTTATCTTGTTTATATAACTCAAAAAATTCATCAAGATTCATATCAACATAATCTTGAAGGGATTTACTTCTTTCTTCGATTAAGAAAGATTTATTAATCTCTAATTCTTTATTAAGGATTAACTTATTAGTTTTAGGGTTATATTTAATCGTATGATAAAAAACAACATAAAATTTATTTGAAGGTAAAGATAATGATAATTCATTAATAACAAGAAAGAATGTTCCACTTTTAGGATGTAAATCATATGATTTTATAAAATCTATGATCTCTTTTTCTTGTTCTTGATTTAATGAAATTTGATTCTTTTCTTTAAAACTATCTAGATCAATTCCTTCAATTAAAACTTGGCTATTTAAAGAAGGATCTTTGTTATAGTAATCACATTCTAAATAATAATTTAAAATATTATGATTAAATGAGTCATAATTTAACCACCTATAAGCTTCAGGATTTTTTTCTATTTTTTCAATTAATCCATAATCATTACTATTTATTGTTAAATCTAAAACAACAGCTTCTTTAATTCCACTATATTTAATACTAATTGGATAGCTTTTATTAAAATTACCACCTCGATATTCATTAAAAATATCAACAGTTAAGGTTTTATTATTTGGATTTATATCTTTAATTCCGATCCAATATTTAGTTAGTTCATTATGAGAATTTAAATAATTAATTGCTAACCACTTATGTTCTTTAATGGCTCTAGTTATATTTCTTCCAATTAAATAATTCTCCATTTAAATAAAAAATCTCTCTAAACTCCAATATTTTTATAAATTTGATCCTTGGTTATTTATTAAAAATTCATAAACAACATCACCAATTATATATTCAGGATATAAGGTGTAATCTGTTGTAATACTATCTCCACTATAATCAGTCCATTCAGCAACATAAGATATCGTTCCACAATAATAATATCCATCATCATCGATTTTTCCATTAGGATTTTGATAATTAATTAAAGCTCGATTGCTTCTTAAATATCTCATTTCACTAGTTGTACATTTTTGTAAAGCTAAGCAATTATCAAAAGGACAAGCTTTAACTAAATCAGCATAAGTAAATGGACCAGAATTTACTTCATTTCTAATTCCAGCAGTATTATGAGTTGTTAAATAAATATTTCGATTATCAAAAATATAATTATATTTATTCATAAACCAGAAAATTGCTTGACAAACGATCTCTCCAAATTCTTCCCTAGAATAACTGCTTTTAAAAGTATAAATAACTGAATCACGATTTCTAATTAAATCATCATATTTATTAACTAAATTAGAGATTTCTTGATTCTCTTCTTTACAAGTAGTAAAGGCGTTTACATATCTTGAAGCATTGTTAACAATTTGATATTCATTATCGTTAACTTTTTTTACATTAATTGTTACTTCACCAAAATATTCTCCATTTCCACCAGCTTCTAAGAAACTTACATCATTATATACACCAGATTTTCTTAAATGGTCATGAGCAAAAAGCATTGAATCAACATATCTTTCGTTCGATATGTTACTTATTGTTGTTAAACTATTAAATTCAGTAGGTTCTCCGCTATATCCTTCAAATCCTTCATCATGACTTGCTAAGATAACTAAATCACATCCTAAATCTCTTAATTTATCAGATTCATCTTTTATATAACTAATTGGATTAGGAAAAACATAGTTTTTTGAAATAGAACCTAAAATTGATGAACCCATGTCTTCTCTAGCACTTCCAATAACTCCTACCTTTAAATTTGCTAAATTAAAAGTATAAGAAGGTAAAATAAAATCTAATAATTCATTTGTATCAGCTTTAAAAGTATTGCTTGAAAGAAATGGAAAACTTGCTAAATCGGCATTATTTTTTAAAATTTCTTCTCCCCAATCAAATTCATGATTGCCAAGAGCCATTGCATCAAAGCCAATTAAGTTCATAGCATCAACCATGATATTTCCACGCGTATCATTAGATTCTAGTCCACCTTGAAACATATCACCCATTGATAAAATTAAAGTATTTTCATCCTTTCTTTCTTTAAAATACTTTCCAATATAAGCCATACCAGCTTCATTATTTTCACTATCCCTTATAAATGCACCATGAGTATCATTAAGTGTATAAATTTTAAATTCTCTAACTTCATTAACTTCAAATTTAGGTAAAACCTCAATTTCAAAAGAAGTTACTGGATAGTTTTCTTTTTTTACTTCAACATTAATCACACCTAATGTATTAAGAGCTACTCCGGAATTTAAAGATAAAGAATAATCCTTAATTTCTTGATAAGTATTATTATCTTGAATAATTAAACCAGAAGGATTAAAGGTATCTCCTAATTCATAATAAACTTTAGTAGGTTTAGCTTTAATAAATAACCCTTTTTTATTTAAAACATTTATCTTAAATGATGTTGAATTAAAACCTTCTTTAGTTATTTTAATTTCAACTTCTCCTTTATGTTTAAAAATATATCCTTCATTTAAAGATACTTGATAATCGTTAATAATATTAAAGTGATCTGTTACTTTTAAACCTTCTAATGAGAAACTTTCTCCCACTAAATAATCAACTTTATTAGGCAAAGAATCAACATATAATCCAGAATTATTAACAGTTACAAGATATTCAACTGATAAATATCCATTTGATTCAACAATAATTTCAAATTCTCCTAAAGATTTAAAGACATAATTTGAATCAATAACAGTACCATTTAATTTAAAAATATAATCAGTTATTTCTTCATTACTTGTTGAATCAATTATTTCAATGTCACTAAAATCAAAACTCTCTCCAATAATATAATTTTGTTTAGGATAAGCTTTAATTTCCATTAATTTTAAAGAAGTAACTTCTATTTCAAAACTTGCCGGAAGGTAATCTAGGTAAGTAATTGTAACAACAAATTTACCTTCTTCATTTAAAATAGTTCCTTCTTTAATAGAAGAAGTATAATCAACAATTTCATTTCCTAAATTATCTTTAACAATTAGGTTATTTAAACTAAATTTCTCACCAATCGTATATATTTTTTTAATATTTATTGTATCTAACTTTATTTCTAATCTTTCTTCAATAGTTAAATAAAATGTTGCACTAATATAATCTTTCTTACTTATTACTACTTGATATCTTCCTTTATAAGTAAATATATGCCCTTCTTTATAATCTAAATTATAATCTTTAACTTCATTATTAAATTTATCATATACTTTTAAACCATTAAAAGTAATTGCTTCACCAACTTTATAAGTTAATCTAATATTAGAAGTATCTACTTTTAATTCATTATTAAAAACATATAAACTATCGTTTAAAACATAATCTTTATATCCTTCTACTTTTATTGTTAAATCAAAAGTTCCGTTTTCTTTTAAAATTTCTCCATCTTCAATAAAAGTATTATCTAAATAAATATCAAAATCAGATATTAATTCATTAGTATTTTTATTTGAAACAGTAAATATTGAATAATCAAATTCTTGATCAATAACAAACTCTAAATCGCTTTCATTAAATTTCACTTCAAGTTCATTTTGAGAACTTAAAAAATCACAACTTGTTAATAAAATTAATGGAATAATTGATAAGGTAAATAATAGTTTTTTATATTTCATAAGTAAAATAAAAGGAAGAAAAATCCTTCTATAAATTATATTAAAATTAGAAGGATTTTTCAAAAAACAAAAGATTATAAAATGTTTAACCAAATATTTTTGAAGCTATTTCTGAGTGATCAATATAAGGGTTTCTATTGCCTTGATATTCATAGATTCGATTATTTCTTTGAATCTCAAATTTATCAACAGAATCTTCTTCGTTCCATTTTAATAAAACAGATAATTTACCCATTTTTGTATCTTGTGCTACATCTAAATCATCATTTAAAGATAAAAAATCATATCTTGTAGCCATATAAAATAAGATTCTAGCAACATCACCTCTAAAATCTCCTTGATATAAATGAGCTGCATTTGGCGTTGCACTAATATTAGGAAAGAAAGTTATTTCAGTATTAGTTTCATCATAGAACTTATTACCATGATATCCATTAGAAGATTGGCCTAAAAAACTAAAAGCACCATAACTAAAAGTTAGTCCATTAATAGTATTTGTTCCAGCCGTTGTATTATAGCCACTTCCAGAAAAATCAGCTTGATTAAATATATGTGAGAAAGTTTGTAGTTCACCTTCAAAACTTTCTTTTTCTTTAAAAATCCCTTCCAAACCAGTGTTTTTTGTTAAATTAAATTGATAATTAAGTTTATTAGATACTATACTAAGGAATCGCCTTCAAAATACCCAACAAATTCAAAATTATCTAATAAAGTTGCAGTTAAAGTAATTAATGTATTTTCTTCATAACTTCCATTTTTAGTTCCAGTAATTATACCCATAGTTGAGCCAAAAGTAATTGAGAAATCATATGATTTTGCTAGAATAATTTCTTTTTACAAATGAAACAAATATATCAATATCTTTAGTAATATTAAATTCATATTTTGTATTTTCTGATACTAAAGTTTCCTCTATATAATACCCTTCAAAAACATATCCTTCATTAGTTATTGCTTCTAAAGTGATTAATGTATTTTCACTATATTCACCATTAATTGAACCAGAAACAACACCATGTTCGTAATTATATTCAATATTTAAATCAAATTTGTTAGTTGTATTAGTTTCATTATTAGTATTACCGCCTACTAAAACAAACAAAGAAGATAGTAATAATAAAATTCCTTATGACTTCATAGTAATTCCTATAATTTTTTAGAATTAAAAGGCATCACTTATTAGTGATGCCCCAAATAATTATTATATTTTTATTATTTTATAAACTCTATTCCTACAATTACAAATCTACCATTGCTTGCTTGTTGAGAAACTAAACTAAAGTTTGTTGTTGCTTCAGCAAATGTAAAGGTAAGAACTTCAGGAGTAGAAGCATCATTGATTGTTGTAGCTTGAGTTATATCATTAATAGCTATTTTTGGTTTATCTCCGTTCCAATTAATAACAGATAATTTAATTTGAGAAAAAGCTGAACTGACTGTAAAGTCGAATGAACCAGCTTTACTACCGGAACCAAGTTTTATCCCAGCTGATGGATCTGAATCAGTATAAACGTTTTTAATATTTGAAACCGAAGTAATAACATCCTCAGTTCTATCGTTTTTTGTATCGTTGATAGCTTCTAAAACAGCATTCCCATCAGAAAGGCTCTTATTATACACGGCGCTGCTATATATTTTTCCATACATATCAGTGTGTTCACCTTTTGTATCGTCACCTTCATTATAATATGCAGGAGTATAACTATATTTAATAGATTCAACAGCTTCATTAGTTACGGTAAAATCTAATGTATCTTTAACTCCATTAGAAAATTCAACAGTAATTGTAGCTTTTCCTTGAGCTACACCTGTAACCATTCCATTATTATTAACACTAGCAATATTACTATTACTTGATGTAAATGTAGGAGTTACATTAACAGTTGTAGGGACACAGGTATAGCTTAATTGAACAGACTCACCCATTTTTAATTCAGTTTTTGAAGCAGTTAATTCAACTGATTCTGGTAAAACAGGAGCAACTTCGCCTTCAATTGTAAAATCCTCAACATAAACAAATTGTAAATTATTACCATTTATACTTACAAATGAATAAGTAGAGAATATATCACCAACTGCTAAATCTTTAATATAATCAGCGGTTAAATCACTATATCTGCTATCAAGATATAAGGTGTATTCTGCATTATTAACGGTAAATAAAACTGTCCAATTTCCATGACTATCAGTGGTTTTTTCGGTGACAACTGCATCTTCGATTTTAACTTTAGTGCTTAATAAGTCTTTAGTTAAAGTTAATGGGCTTGTTTCATTTAAAGTTGGAACAACTGGGGTTTTGATATTTGAATCTTCTTCAACAAGACGTATTTCAGAAACTCTTGATTCTTTTAAACCACCATAGTCAGCTGTTTCTCCATCCCATTCAATAATTGATTGTCCTGGAACTAAATTAAGGCCATCGATCATTTCTTGAGGAACAGTATATAACATATAATAATTGCTGCCATCTGCAACATATACTGCATTATAGGACATTCCATCTTTATCATAAGCTTTATCGTTTCTACCCATATAAATAGCTCTACCAGTATAAATAGCTCCAGAACTATTCATTTTCAATATTTCAGGTAAATATGAAACTTCAGTAGCAACATCTTCTTTATTACCAGTTTTGGTAATGGTTGTACCATGAGAAACATATGCAAATTGAGGATCATAGAACCAACCTAAAGCTGTAGTAATTTCAACTTCATCGCCTTTTTCAAGTGCCATTTCATCCCAATTTGCAATAAGAGAATCAATATCATTATCATACATTTTTTTAGAACCGCCATCAGTTCTTAATGTAATTCCTGTATTTCCAATTTTAAATGTAATATCAGCGGCTTTATCTGCTACAGGTGCACCTGATTGATAATAAGCTTTAAATGTATATAAGTTACCGGCATCTTTAATATCTAAATTATTATAACCATCTTCATCAAGTTGAATTGGCTCCATTGGTGTAATGTCTGCATCTACTTTAATAGCATATGTTCCTTCAACTCTTCCACCATCATAATTTGATATTTGTAAAGGTTTTTCATCTTGATTGACATTGTCATTTACTTTTAAGAGTGCTCTAACTTCAACAGTATCTCCAACTGTCCACATTTTATTATTTATCGCTGTATCATTGCTATTAAACGACCAGTTATAAACATAAATTCCACCAGTTGAATCAGCTAAATAAGCACTAGTTCCACCACTTACCATAACTTCAGCTCTAAATGTAACTTCACTACCAACATCAGCATCTTTAATTTCGGCAATGGTCATTAATCCACTATCTTCAATTGTAAAGGAAATTTCATCAGTAAGAGCTTGCCCTTCAAAAGTTGTACTAAATTGAATAGTTACTTCTCCTGGAGCTACTAATGAAATTGAATGTTCATTAATTTTTACAAGTGAAGCACCAGTTGTAGCAGTTATAGTGAAATTGCTAATAGATGTATCATTAACAGTAGCAGTAGCAGTTAAAGTTTGTCCTTCTTGATAAATACCATCTAGCTTTCCTTCAAAAGTATATGTAACAACAGCTTCATCCTCTACTGTAACAGCAATAGTAACATTGCTTTTTGGCATACGGAATGAATATGTTCCGTTAGTAGCAACTAATGGGCTTCCATTAACAGTAACAGATTCAACTACTTTTCCACTTGCAGCGGTAACAGTAAAGCTAACTGTAGCACCTTCTTCATATTGAGTTCCACTAGCAATTGAAATAGTGTAATCAGAACTTGCAGTATAATTGACACTATATTTAGTAGTCTCGCTATCAGTTGAACCACAACTTGAAAGTGTTACTCCAACAACTCCTCCTAATGCAAGAATTGCAGATAATGCAATTACATTAAGACCTCTTTTTCTCATAAATTTCCTCCTAATATAAGTTTTTTTATATAAAAAGCGAATTTCTAAAGAACATTCGCTATTTATTAAGTTTAGAATCGTTTACTTCTTTTAAATCTTTTTCTCTTTTTGCAAGTAAACCAATATATGTACGATAAGACTTTCTTCTCTTATTAGCATTTAATGCTTTAAGTATGCCAAGTGTAAGTAAAAAAGCACCTAAAATTAAACAAACAACACAAACAACAAATTGAACTGAAGCAAAATTAATACCAATAATTCTATTTAGTCTTTTTCTTAAAGATAAAAATATGAAAATAATACCAATCACTGCAAAAATTGCACCAAGAACTACATAACAAAGGCTTGATTGAATCTTTTCTGAAGCCTTAGCATCGTTTTTATGTAAAATATTTGAAAAATAAGAAATTTTTTCACTATCTAAATTGCTGATTTTATTTTCACCAGTAAAAGAAATAATTTCTTCAACATTTTCTGGTTTATCTTTAAACATATAGACGAAGAAGTCTATAAATTTATGAAATATTTCTTTTATTTTATCTTTAAAATTCATAAGTAATACCTTTTATTTAAATTGGATTAGGAGACGTATCCTAATTTTACGTCTCCTCTTCCAACTATTGTCATTTGCATTGATTTTGTAGCACCAGATGTTGATATATATTGTTGTGAAATACAGGTTAATTCAGTAAATACTCTTTGTTTATATTCAGTTACAACACATTCTTTTTCATCAAAATCTTTGCCTTTTTCATAAGCATATTTTGCGCCTTTTGCACTATAAATATTTGTTCCACCAGAGAAGAATTTATATGAAACGGATGATTGTCCATCGTGAGATAAGATGATTTCTCCACTTACTTTAATACGATAATCAAAAGTATCGCCAGTAACATTACCGAAAGTAACAATTTGGTTGTCATCATAATAGAATGGATATTTTAATACTCCGCCAGGAGCATTTTGCTCTCCACCTGTATCAATTTCATGGGTTCCTCCTCTATTTAAGAGCCATTGACCACCCATACTTTCAACACATGCTAAATCATCGGTAATTGTAACAAGAACATTGTTATAATCAACTTCTTCAAATTCTTTTGCACTTAATTCAATTGGAACAATTTCATGTCCAGAAGATTCAATAATTGTATCTCTATTTTTATCTTGATTAAAAACACGATAAGAAGTTCCAGACATTTGATAGCTTCCACCATATTCAGATAAAACACCAATTACTGAAACATAATCACCAACTTGAATAGTGTTAGAAGAATAAGTAAAAACATACATTCCATAAGCTTCAGGAAGTTCTCCACTAGCACTTCTTTCATAAGAAGGTTTATCTTGAATATAATATGAATTTTCTACTTTTCTAGAAACATAACCTTTTACACGATATAAAGTTTTTTCATCGCAGTAATCAGAATCAGTTTCACCAGGTGTAGAAGTATCATAAATTTCTTTTAAAGTTAAATCGACTGGATCACCATAATAGTAATTAATATCAACCATATCACTATAGTAATTTCTTGTATTAGCTTGAGCAGATTGTAAGGCTTTATCAAAATAACTATAGTAATAATCACCCATATCTTCAGTAGATCCACCTAAACCTTGAGAGAATCCACGATACATCATTTCAAGATTCATACATCTAAAATCATTTAAGGTAGGATTTTCTTTAGTGGAATACCAAACATAGGCTAAATTTCTACCATAAGTATCGGTTTCACTAGCCCAAACAGTTTTATCTTGATCTTCACTTAAAGTTGGATACATCGCTCTCCCTTGAGATTGAAGAATAACGTGTTTGGCTGTTCCTCCTTCGCCAAGAATACTTTCACTAAATAAAGAAGCAGATTTACCCCATTCTTCAAGCTCAGAAGAAGATTCAGGAGTATCAATACCTAAATATCTGACTTTAACGGTATAGCCTTGTTGTTTTGTTTCAAAGTGAGTTGTATCACCATCAACAATAAACCTATAACCTGAGAGATTCATTTCTTCGATACCATCTTCTCTAAAATCAAAATCGTCTGTGTTCATGATTTTATTAAAAGTTGTTTCATCAACGTTTAATTTAAATTTATCAACAACATCAACACTAGGATTAATTTTAAAAGAAGCAACTAATCTATTTTGTCCAGGCTGAAGAGTCCAAGAATAAGTATTTGGAGCAACATTTTCACCAATTTCTTGAATACAATTTTCTCCATTTACTTGAACATAGGAAATTAAATAATCTTCATTTGGAGTAACAGTAAATGTAATGAGTTCTCCTGCTTTTAATTCATCGCTATTTATATCAACTGAGAAATTTTCAACTTTTCCATAAGGAGAGTTTGAAGAAGCATTGATAAAAGATACAGGTTCTTCCGTATTACATCCTACTAAACCAAAAGCTAATATTACTCCACTAAATAATAAAATGCTTGTCTTTTTAAATAATTTCATATCTTCTCCTTATTGTCCTGCTCTATTGCAGTTATTTATTGCAGTTGTAAATGCTGTATCGACAGGCATTCCAACCATTGAAACATAAGAAATAATATTTCCAATCTCAGTTCTTGCAGTTGAAGAACCAAAGAAAACAGGTGATGTCATATAATATTCTCTTAAATCACGAGTTGCTGCAGGAATATCATAAGCTAAATTTCCTCTACCAGCATAAGAAATATATTGTTTATATTCGTCAGTTTCGTAAGAAGAATCTCTAACTGGATTATATGAATTTTGTAAAGCCAATATGGCGTTAGTTTTAGGATCAGCTAAGTGTTTATAATATAACCAAGCTCCTTTATGAATATATGGATCTTCGTTATTAAAGAAACAAATTGAAGGTCCTTGCATAATGTATTTTGGAGTTTCACCATAATATGGAACTGGAGCTAGACCAACAGCAAAGTTTGCAGAAACGTTATAATCAGATCCAGCACTAGAACCAATAACCATAGCAGCTCTACCATCATTAAAATAAGTATTAGTATAAGTATTACCACCTAAAGAATTCTTTGTAATGAATACACCTTCCCTAATTTTTCCTGTAACTTCAGTAACAAAAGCCTTTGCTTCTGGAGTATTAAATTGGAAATGCTCACTATAAGCTTCACCTTCACTAGTAACTTTTGTATATTCAATACCTCTTTGAGCAAATTGAGAAATCATCATGTTAGAATCTGAATCATATCCAATTGGGAAAAATTCAGTTGTGGTATTGGTTTCTTTTCGATCAGCTAACATTTGTTGACCTAAACTCATCATTTCATCCCAAGTTGTAGGAACTTCGTAAGTATATCCACCATGTGCATCAACATATTCTTTTAAAGCATCTAAATGTTCTTTATTAGGAATATTTTGATCTCCTTCAACATCGGCAAGTAGTTCTTGATAAGTTTTATCGCTTCCTAAAACAGCTTGAGTTTGAGCATTTTCTCCATTGAAATAATTGACGTTGTAATACATGATTTCAGTAGATTTATACATTGGCATAGACCAAGTACCTTCAAATTGATAATGTTTACCTTCATCTAAATATTCATCAACAAAATCATCTAATTCTTCTTTAGTATAACCAAATTCAGGATCATTAATAAAATTATCAAGTCTTAATAAGAAAGATTGATTAACATCTGTTGTGATATATTCAGCAAAACTATCAGGATAACCCATAGCTAAAGCAGGAACTTCATTACCCGAAATTTTAGTAGTAACTTGGTTATGTAATTCATCATAACTTCCACCAAGTTTTTGAAGTACAACTTCATATTTACCATCATATTTTGCATTAAATTCATCAGTAATTGATTGAAGTGTTCTTTCGTTCTCTTGTCCTAAACAATGCCAAAAAACAATTCTTACTTCTCTAGTTGGATCATCAGTTGGTAATTCTTGATCAACATCAACAGAAAAATTACTACATGAAGTAGAAGTTAAAGCAATCCCAAGAGTTGCTACTCCAACTGATAATAAACTAAATAATTTACTCTTTTTAAATTTCATATATTCCCTCCAATTTAACCAATTTAACCTTTAATACCTGCTCTACCAACACCTTTCATAATATATTTTCTGAAAATTATGAATAGCAATAACAATGGAACCGTAACAACAACAGTTGCAGCCATTTGAATTCCATATTCATCATAGTCAGCAGTAACATTAAATGAACTTCTTAAACCATTTGTAATTAAGAAAACTGATTCGTCTCCACTTGCAATTAAGTTTGGCCAGACATAAGAGTTCCATGCACCCATTAGTTTAAGAATAAAGATTGTAATTAAAGTAGGTGAAGCTAATGGAACCATAACTTTCCATAAGAAGGACCAATCAGATTTTCCGTCAACCTTAGCTGCTAAATATAACTCATTAGGTATTTGTTTAAAGTTTTGTCTTAATAAATAAATATAGAAAACACTAACCATAAAAGGAAGAATAATTGCAGCAAGTTTTCCACCATGGCTTGTCGTTAATCCAAGTAAAGAAACTGAAGTGTAGTTAGAAATAACCATCATTTCTCCAGGAATCATCATTGTAGCTAAAAGTAATGAAAATAAAGCATCTTTTCCTTTAAACTCTAATCTTGCAAAAGCAAAAGCTGCAAAAATAGTTGTCAATAAAGTTCCAATAGTTTCTACAATTCCAACAAAAATTGTGTTTCCTAAAAGCGTTCCAAAATCTAAGCGATGTAAAGCATCGGAATAGTTTTCCCAACGAATAATTTCAGGCCAGAACGTTGGTTGTAATGATTGAATTTCTGCACCAGTTTTTAAAGATGTAATAAGCATCCAATAAAATGGGAAAATAACAAGAATAGCAACAAAAATTAAGAAAATATAAATAAAAATTAAGGAAGTAATTCGACCAATTTTTGAAACTCTTTCCTTAGTTTCAGTAGAAAGAGATTCACTTTTTAATACTAATTCTAAATCGTTATATCTTTTTTCCATATTAATAATGTACCCTCTTCTTTGAAACCTTAAATTGTAGCCATGTAAAGATCAAAATAATGATAAATAAAACAACAGCTGCTGCTGAAGCATAATGAACTTTACCACCAGAAATTTGATCATAAATATAGTAAACAACAGTTGTTAAGTTTCTTGGACCAGTTGAAGCATCAAAAGCTCCACCTTCTGTTCCAAACATACCAATAACTGAATTATATTCTTTAAATGCACCAATAAATGATGTGATTGTGATATATAAAATTTGTGGGGAAAGTAAAGGAATTGTAACTTTCCAAATAGTTTTTAACTTTCCTGCTCCATCAACCTGTGCCGCTTCATAATATTGTTTATCAATATTTTGAAGACCACTAAGGAAAATTAAAATTTTATATGCGAGCGAATTCCAAATAATATAGAAAGATACAGCAAAAACAGCTGACCAATAATTAATTGTTTTTCCAGCAACGATTGCTGATGGAGATAAGGCAACCCAAGGGTGCCCATCTAATCCAAAAAGAAAATTAAAAATACCATAGTCTGTATCAAAAATAACTGCAAAAACCATACCAATTGCAATTGAATTTGTAACATATGGTAAGAAGAATATTGTTTGGAATATTCTTTGGAAAAATTTAATAGAATTTAATCCAATTGCGATTGCTAAAGCAATAATAATTGATAATGGCACAGTAATAACTGTTAAAAGTAAAGTATTAGGTAAAGCAATTTGAACAACTGCTTCAAAAGTTGAACCAGGTCCACCTCCAGAAATAAATGGAGTTAAAATATCAATATAATTATTAAAAGTAAAACCAGTAAATGATCCGTTAAGATAGTTATAATTTTCAGTGAAGGAAACAAAAATCGTGTTAATAATAGGGAAGAATGTAAAAATGGCCATTAAAATTATAACAGGTACTAAATATAACCAAGCTTTCCAATTATTCTTTGTTTCCATATTATTTAATCTCTATTCTTTCTTCGCTCTTGCCATCAAAGACAAAAATTTTGTTTGAACGATAAGTAAATTTATTGTCTCCTAAACTTACTTTAACATCGCTATCGATAATAAGCTTAGCTTCATCTTGGTCTAAGAATTTATTTGAGCAAACAATTGACATATCTCTACCCATTGTAACTATTTGATTAACAGTTAAAGTAACGTAATTTTCTTTTGCTTCGTTATCTAAAATAAATCCTTCAGGTCTAATGCCAACATAAACTTCTTTATCTTCAGTTAAAGAATCATTAGATAAAATCTTTTCATCTCCAATATAAATTGCTTTATTTTTGATATAACCTTTAAAAACATTAATTGGAGGAGTTCCTAAGAATTTAGCAACAAATAATGATTTAGGATTGTTATAAACTTCTTGAGGATGATCTTTTTGCATTTCAAGTCCATCCTTCATAACAACAATTGAATCAGAAATCGACATTGCTTCTTCTTGGTCATGAGTAACAAAAATTGTTGTAATTCCAGTTTCTTTTTGAATTCTTCTAATTTCTTCACGAGTTTGAAGTCTTAAACGAGCATCAAGGTTACTTAAAGGTTCATCTAAAAGCAAAACCTTTGGTTTTTTAACTAAAGCTCTAGCAATAGCAACACGTTGTTGTTGACCACCAGAAAGTTCAGAAGGTTTTCTACTTAAATATTCATTAATTTGAACAAGGCGTGCAGTTTCTTGAACTAAAGCATCAATTTCATCTTTTGTTAATCTTCTTTTTTCAGTAATTGTATAAATGTCTTTAACAAATTCATATTTATCATTTAAGTAAAAACCTAAAGTTTGGTAATGATTTAATATTTTTTCATTTTCTTGAGAGAATTTTGCAATGATTTCATCTTTAAATAAAGAAGAATCTTTTACTTTAGAAAAATTAATTTTAGTTAGCTTTTCAATAGTTTTTTCACTTAAATTTGGATAATTATTTTTTAAATATTCAGTTTTTCCGTTTGTATCTAAAGTTTTAAAATCTTCAAATATTTTTTCAAAATTTTCATTTAATAAACTAATAATTTCTTCGTTTTCTTTAATTTCAACTGCAGGAATTGGATCTTGAGCTTTAATTAATTCAAATTCATCATTTAAAGTGTAGCCTTTTTGTTCAAGTTTAGCATTTTCTACTTTATTTTCTTCCTCAAGTTGAGCAATGACTTCATTTCTTCTTGTTTCTTTATCTTCAACTTTTTGAAATCCAAATTTAAAAATTCTTTCAGCAAGAGAAGTAACAATTTTAAAACGATAAACTAATTTTCTAGCACTAGCATCTTTAGAATATTTATTCTTGAAAATCGAAGTTTCAAGAATGTTAATAACTTCGTCAAAATTATTAGTAAGTAATTCGATAATCTTATTGTTATCTAAAATCTTATTTGCTTTTTTTGTAGCGATAACTCTTAAATTAGTAAGAGGGAACTTAACATTATCATAAACTGACATATGTGGATATAAAGCATAGTTTTGGAAAACAAGTCCAATGCCTCTTTTGTCTGGTGGAAGATGAGTAACGTCTTCCTTACCAAACCAAATTTCTCCTTCTGTTGGAGCTTTAAGTCCAGCAATCATATAAAGTGTTGTTGATTTTCCACATCCTGAAGGACCAAGTAATCCTAAAAGCTCACCATCTTTAATATCGATGTTCAAATTATTAACAGCTATTGTGTCAGGAATGTTTTTTCCAGGATTTCCTGGGAATCTTTTTGTTAAATTCTTAAGTTTAATTTCCATAATATTCCTCTTATCGGTTTTTATATTCTAACATTTTTAAATGTACTTTTTCTATAAAAACAAATTCAAATAGCTACATTCAATCAATTTTAATTTATATTTAATTTATTTATTGTAAATTATTTGTAATTTTTTTGGAAAATTTATCAAAAAACCTTGCTATTTCTAATTATTTTTAAAATAAATTAATTTCCAATATTAAGGTTTTTATCTTCAAGTTTTGTCTTTTTATCAATATTAGATTTATCTAAATATTCTAAATAATTTAAATATATTTCTGAATTTTTTGTTTCAACTACATAATTATTAAAAATATAATCAACTAAATCTTGGTTTCTTTTTGAACAATACATCATGCCTAAAGAGATAATTAAAGGAATTAAAAAAGCAAAAATATTTAAAATAAACATAAAAATTAAAGTAAAAATAAATCTTAAAAGATATTTTTTCCAAGAGATATTTAAAGCAGTTATATCTATTAATCCAATAGAAAAAATTACCATACCTATTGTTTTCCTGCCTCTTTTAAAAATAAATAAAGGAAAAATTAAATAAAATATTGTTATTGAAAAGATAAACCAAATAGATAAATTAACTAAAGATATTAAAAATAAAGATCTAGTTGTCTCTAAATATTCACTATTATTAATTAAATAGCCTATTGAATAATTATTTATTTCATTTTTATAAAATTGATATAAATATTCTGGATTTATATTTCTTTCAACTACGATGTTTTCACTATTTCTTTCAAAAATATAACCAATATCATTAACTTGATATTCAAGCTTTCTTCTATCATATTCTTCAAAAATTTTATCTTCACTATCAAAAAATAATTCATTTTGATAAAAAATATTAATTCTTTCACTTAAGTAAGTCTTTCTTTCTTCAAATGTTTCAAAATCACTACTATTTTCAGTGTATTCAGTAATTAATGTTCCATCATCTAAATATAAATTAGATAAATATTGAAGTTCTTCTCTTTGAGTTATTATCTCTTGATAAAAGTTTAAATTTGGTAATATTAAATTAGTTAAAGCAAATAAAATAAAAGTTAAAAACAAAGTAAAAAATAGATCAACAACCCCTGATAATACTCTTTTTGAGAGTTTTGCTTTAGTATATTCTAGTTCCTGTCTATTTTTAATTTCTTCCATAATTATTTACCTTGGTTATTATTATCAACAATTAAATTTTCTTCTGATTCATTTTTCTCATATTCATCAGTTTGTTTAATAACCATGTTAGAAACTAATAAAGATATTGTTTGATGATTTTTATTAAAAGCTAAATATAAATAAGATAATATTCCAATAAGTAAAGTAAACATTATAATTTGAAAAAAATTAAACGAGGTATTATATAAATTAAAAGATAAAACTCCCATATTATTTATAAAGAAAGAAGAGAATAAAGCACTAGAAAAATATAGAATAAATATTATTAGATAATATAAAAAATAATTGAGTTTAGAAGGTTCTAACTCATCAATTCGAGAAAAACCTAGTTTAAATATTTTTAAACCTAAAGTCTTTTTCTTTAAAAATATTGGAAGAACAATAAATAAAATAATAAAAGAAACAACATAAGATGATAATAAAGTTAAAACATTATAAATAACAAAACGAGAATAAACATTATTATAAGTTAATCGAGTATTTATATAAGGGGTATAATTTGCTTCAACTTCATCAATAAAGAATTGTGTCGCATTTTGATATGCATTATTTAAATAATTATATAAATTAGTAACACTTTCTGAAGAAGTATCATTATAAACTAAATATTGAATCATATTTTTAGTTGATATTTCATTTAAAATATTAAATCTATTTAGCTCATTTTGAATATTTTCCTTAAGATTTAAATAATCAGTATTTGTAATAAAATTATTTCTTAATCCATCAACATCAAAAGTTAAAATATTTTTATAAAAATAATCAATTTTATTATTATTAACATCATTCCCATTATAAATATAACTATTTAGATCTTCGTTTTCCGTTTTAAAAACTAAATAATAATATAATAAATTATCATTAGGATAAGATATAGCATCACTATTTTCCGTAGTTTTTTGAACAAAAGTCTCGCTAATATCAGGTATTTTATTAATATATTCTTTTGTTTCAGAATTATAATAAATATAGTTTATTTGATAAACATAACATGATGTTTTTACTAAATTTTCAATATATTTTCTTGAAGTTACATTAATATCTATAGTTTCTTTAGTTTTTTCATTGATTTCTACCAATCTAGTCGACGAAATAATATCGGTCAACTCATTATAATTAATAGAAATTTCACTTACTGTATTCTGATAACCACTAAACAAGCTAGCTATAGGATTTGCAACACCAATTAATAAAACAAAAGATAAAAGAAGTGTCGAAAAATAATCAGTTAAACTTGCAAAAAATACTTTTGATTTTTTAGCTAACACATTGTTTTTATATTCAGAAACCAATAAATCCTTTTTCATTGCTATAAATATTAATATAAATTATTAAAGATATCAAAATTAATTCATTTCTTTATTTTATTTAGATAAGTGAAATACTAACTTCCATTTGTAAGCTCCGCGAAAAAGTAATTTCCATTTTGGTATAATTCCATTACTG
>CALVHN010000003.1 GCA_944327845.1 uncultured Bacilli bacterium | reverse complement strand
TATTAAGTATATAAATGATGAAGCTTGTAACTATGAATGTAGTAATGGTTTTTATCTTTATTTAATAAAAGGATTAGTAACAATTCATAAAAATAAAAATATTAAAAAAGTAGATAAAAATTTAGATATTTATGTATTGGTTGGTGAAGATGATCCAGTTTCTAATAATTCTAAGACTTGTAAACATCTAATAAAACAATATAAGAAGCTAGGACACGATAAGATTGATTTAAAAATATATAAAAATGCCCGTCATGAAATACTAAATGAAGATATAAAAGATCAAGTAACTCAGGATATATTAAAATTTTTAGAAAAATAAAGGCTCAACTTCAACAGTTGAGCCTTTTTATCATTTTTATAAATAAGATAAGATTATCTTGCTAAAAACCCTATCGAAAACATTACACTTGGGTTATTTACTCCAAATGTGCAAGCTGTCAGTCACGAGTTATAGTATCTTGCGGATGCAAGAACGAAGAAAATAAAGCGTCCCTTCCTACTTTAGATCGCGGATTAGTTGATGGAACTATGAAGTGCGGAATTAAGAAAGATAGGAAGCTCAATAAAAACAATACCTCAATTTATTCAAAAAGTATGCTAAATCATATTATTTTTCTTAAAAAATTAAGTTTTTAGTTACTTTCATTATTATAATTTTATTAATAATTAACTAAAATATTTTGTTTTTTTATTTTTATTCGTTAATCTCTATTATTATTTAAAGGAAGAATTTTTATGAAAGAAATTATTTTAAAGAGAGAAGAAATTGAATCAATTTGTAAACGTATTGCTAAAGAATTAGAAACTAAATTTAAAAATTCTGATTCTATCCCAGTATTTATTGGAGTTTTAAAAGGCGCATGTCCATTTTTTATGGATTTAATTAAAAACTATACCCTTCCTATGAAAACTGATTTTATTCAAGTCTCTAGTTATGATGGTGCTTCTTCAACTGGTGTTATTCATTTAAAACAAGATATTTCTTTAGATATAACCGATAAAGACATTGTTATTGTCGAAGATATTATTGATACAGGCTTAACCCTTTCTTATCTTAAACAATATATTCAAATTAAATATAATCCTCGTTCAATCACTATTGTTACTTTAATAGATAAAAAACCTTTAAGAAAGGTTGATTTACAATGTGATTATGTAGGTGTTTATCTTAATGAAAATAAATTTTTAGTAGGTTATGGCTTTGATTATAAAGAATTAATTAGAAATTTTGATTATATTTTTGTACCAACTAAGGAAGAATTAGATTATTACGATAGATTATTAAAAAGCGAGCAAAAATAACTTAATTTCATAAATTTTTATTAATAGTTTATTTATTATATACTTCAAAAAACATATGTTTTCCCATATGTTTTATAAAAGAGAATACTATAAATTAAAATAAACAAGAAAAAATCTTAAAATCAAAGGGGGTTAGTGTTTAACTTAACCCTTTTATTTTTAAGAAATACTAATAGAAGTAAAAAAATAAATTTAATAAAAAAAGGTGCATTTAGCACCTTTTTCATTTCAAATTGTAGATTTATTAGAATTTATATGGCTTATTGAAATAGCAATGTTCAAATAATTCAGCCATTTTCTTATCGTCAATAGGATTTGGGTTTGTACCTGTGCAAGCATCTAAAACTGCATCATGTGCAAATTGAGGAAGTTTTTCATAGAATTCTTTCTCATCAACTCCAAATTCTTTCATTGAATGAGGAATGCCAAGTAAAGTATTTAATTCATGAATTCTATTAATTAAGCCTTGAACTTGTTCATGAGCATCATGTCCTTGAATTCCTAAAGCTTGAGCAATTTGAGCATATCTTTCAAGAGCAACTTTGTTATTTGAATTATATTCAATAACGTGTGGTAAATACATAGCATTAGCACAGCCATGTGGAATATGACCAGTTGAGAAAACTGCACCAGTTTTATGAGCCATTGAGTGGGTAATTCCTAATAAAGCATTAGAGAAAGCCATACCTGCTAAACATTGAGCATAATGCATTTCTTCTCTGCCTCTTCCATCTGGATTATTGAAAGAATCTAAAAGATAGGTATTAACCATTTGAATAGCTTTTAATGATAAGCATTCTGTAAATGGAGTAGCAACGGTACCAACATAACTTTCAATAGCATGTGTTAAAGCATCCATTCCTGTATAAGCAACTTGTTTTTTAGGAAGTGAACGAACAATTTCAGGATCAACGATTGCAACATCTGGTGTTATTTCAAAATCTGCTAAAGGATATTTAATACCTTTTGCATAATCAGTAATAACAGAGAATGCTGTAACTTCGGTAGCTGTACCACTAGTTGAAGGAATTGCTAAAAATTTAGCTTTTGTTCTTAATTTAGGGAAATTAAATGGGGTAATTAAATCATCAAATTTTGCATTTGGATATTCATAGAAAACCCACATTGCTTTTGCAGCATCGATTGGAGAACCACCACCGATTGAAACAATCCAATCTGGTTGGAATTCTCTCATTCTTTCTGCACCTCTCATAACAGTTTCGATGGATGGATCTGGTTCAACACCATCAAAAATAGTAACTTCTAATCCTGCTTCTTTTAAATATTGTTCTGTTTTATCAAGAAAACCACTAGCTTTCATTGAATGACCACCAGTAACAATAATAGCTTTTTTACCTTTTAAATTTTTAAGTTCACTAAGAGAACCAACACCATAGTAGATATCTCTTGGTAAAGTAAATCTTGCCATAATATTCTCCTTTATAAATATAACATTTGTTGTAAACAACAATTTAATTATAATTAAAAATATTTTAACAGTAAACATCAAATTGGTATAAAAATACTGAATTACAGGAATGAAATTTCCGAATTAGTAAAATAATAAAAAAGTATCGAATTAATCAATACTTTTAGATAATTTTAATATTTATATTTTAGTAATTTTATTCTTTATTTTTTTAAAAATCTGCACCAATTGGAAGTATTCCTTCATAACCAAAAAGAGCATTATTAATCATATAGACGTCATAAATTCCTTTTTGTAAGAAGAAGCCAACAATTAAATCTAATAAACTATATTTACTATATGTATAACCTAATGATTTAATTAAAACTTCCATCTCTTCTTCTGAAAGTTTCATAGCAATAGCAAAGGCAATAATGCAATTTTTTGTTGGAATATAATTAGGATTTTCTAATAATCTTTCAAATTGACGATGTGATAAATTTCCTCTTAATATTAGCTCATCATCTGAAGTATTAGTTGAAACTTGAAATTTTCTAATAGTTTCAACAAGCTTAATATTTGTTGTACTTGTTGCAACATCCTTTTTCTCATCAATTTTATGATTAGCAGTCTTTTCGATAATATATTTAGTTAATTCTTCTTGTAAAGAATCGCTTACTAGCATAGGGAAGGTTTTATACATTACTAAGTAAACAACATCATCCTTATGATCTTTTAAATAATCTAAAATAACATTTGAAGCTACTTTATATGCTTCTTTTAAAGGATAATTAAATTCACCACTTAATAAAGGAAAGGCAATAGAATGATAATTATATTTATTTAAAATAGCGAAAGATTCTTTATATGCACGAATTAAATTTTTTTCTTCATTATGTTTTCCATTAATATAATTAGGCCCGATTGCATGGATGATAATTTTACAATTTTTTAAATTAAAAGAAGGAGTTTCTATAGCATCTCCTGGTTTAAATCCACCTCTTCCTCTTTCTAAAACCAATTTTTTACATGCATCAGTTAAAATTTCATCTCCAGCTTTATGAAAAATTGCTCTAGTAACGCCTTCAACCATCTTTAAACTAACATTTGCGGCATTAACTATTGCATCAACATTCATGTTAACTAAATCACCTTTAATTACATAAAATGGCATAATTTATATTCCTCCAACAGCTAATAATTTTAGCAATTTTTTATAATAAATACTAATAAAACAAGCGATTAATTAAGCTAATTGAACTTTCACTAATTCTATTATTATTGAAAACTCTTAAATCTAGTTGTTAATACCATGTTTTTTTCAAAAAAATGTTAGTTTATAATCTTAAAATAATTTTAGGGGGAAATTTATGAGTATATGCATTATAACCGACGATAACTCTGGATTTACACATGAAGAAGCAGAAGATCTCGGTATAACAGTATTAAGAATGCCAATTATTATCGATGGAGAAACTTTTTTTGAAAACGAAACAATCGATACAAATACATTTTATGAAAAAATGAATAATGGAGCTGATATTAAAACCAGCCAACCATCAAGAAAAGATATTATTGATTTATGGACTGAAAAACTTAAAACATATGATCAAATATTACATATTCCAATGAGTAGTGGATTATCTAATAGTTGTGATAATGCTAAAGTTTTAGCACAAGAATTTGATGGCAAAGTCGTAGTTGTTGATAATCATCGAATTTCAGTAACTTTAAAAGCTGCAGTAAGAGATGCTATTGCATTAGCTAATAAAGGACTTGATGCTGAAGCTATTAAAACAAAACTTGAAGAAACTGCTTTTGATAGCACAATTTATATTATGGTTGATACTTTAAAATACCTTAAAAAAGGAGGAAGAATCACTCCTGCTGCTGCTTTAATTGGTGAAATGGTTTCAATTAAACCAGTTTTAACAATTTTAGGCGAGAAACTTGATTCATTTAAGAAAACAATAGGTGTTAAAAAAGCAAAAGTTGTTATGTTAGATGCCGTAGAAAAAGATTTAGAAACACGTTTTGCTAATTTTCCACGCGAAGAAATGGTTTTTGGTGTAGCTTATACCTATGACCTTGAAGAAGCAACAAAATGGAAAGAGGAAATCATGAAACGTTTTAACTTAGATGATGTTGAAATGAATCCGCTTTCATTAAGTGTTGCAACTCATATTGGTCCTGGTGCATTAGCAATCACTATCACCCATAAACTTTATTAATTTTAAAAAATAAAAATAAAAAGGATTCTTAAAAAATCCTTTTTTTAATACTTAAATTTTATAAAATATATTCACTATGAATGACGATCGTGGAATGAAAAAATTCTTACCTTTTTCTTCACTTGTTGAACACGAAAAGTATTTAAATAAAATGCTAATTGAAAAAAATAAAGTTAAAAAACCTCAATTAGCAATCGAACAAGCAAGAAAAATAAATAATATTCTTTTAAATATTAATTTTGATAAAGAATATAGATTTAAATTATATCTTGATGGATATATTTATTTTGTTGTTTCAAAAATTAAAGATATAAATTTCAACACTAAAAAATTATATTTTGAAGATCTAGAAATTAGCTTTTCTTCTATTTTAGATATTGAAAATGACGATCCATTTAACGATATATGTTAATGTCCTCTTGTTCTTATTCTTTTAACATCAAAAGCATAAGTTAAATACAAGAAAGAAAAAGCAAAATTAGTAATTAAAGTTAAAATTGAAACAATTAAAACAACATAATTAATAGAACTTCCGCCTATAAAAGAAATAATTATTAAATATAAATTAGTGATTAAAGTAAAGAGTGCAAAACCTGTAACAACGAGTCCTAAGACTAAAAGAATCGTTAAATACATAGTTTTTCGTGTTTTAACTTCTGCACTCATAAAACAAAAATATAAAATTCCAAAAAGTGAACTACCTATTGCTGAAACTAAAGATAAAATTAAATTCGTTAAACCTATTCCATCTAAACCAGCAACAAATATATCAAGAAGGTTAAAAATTAAAGGAATAATATAATTTGATATAGTAAGAATTAACATTGCGATATAGCAATAGTAATAATTATCACTCGACTTTCTAAAATAATTTAAAACAATTAAATAAAATATAATATTTAATATTGTATTGATTAATTGATATTGGAAGCCACTTTCAACCAAACTAATGTTAGCAAGATTAAGCTGAACAATAATTAAAATTAATGAAACTAAAGATAATATAATCATTGAAACACAAGCAAAAATTCCAAATGATGGAGTTATATTATTATTAAAAAAGTTCCTTATTTTGTATTTAAATTTCATTTAAAACCCTATTATTTTAGTAAAAATACAACTTTTGCAGTTTCACTATCAAGCACTTTCCAAACTTCACCAAATGCCCAATTTGAAAAATCATAAAACCAACTTGCTAAACCAAATGACTTATCTAAATCTGAAGCTAACCAATCACTAACTCCTTGATTATTTTGAGCAATAAATCCGATAATAATCATTATAATAGCAGCAATAAATAAAGCATTAACTACCCCAAAAACTAATCCAAAAAAGCGATCGATAACTTTTAATACTTTAAATTTATCAACTAGACCTTTAAAGCAATTAAAAATTATACGGATTATAACTAAAACAACGATATAACATATAATATAAACTATAATTAAGCTAATAATTGATGCAAGATCAGCATTTCCATTAAACCAAGAACCTATTACAGTTTCTTTAAAAAATGACGTTTCAGCTAATAATCCATTTAAAGGTGAAGCAATAAAAAAGGAAACGCCTAAAGCTACAATTCCACTAAACAACTTGGACATTTTTTGAATAAACCCTGCAAAAAGGCCAAATAATCCAAACAAAATAATTAAAGCAAGAACAACAATATCAAGAATAGACATAATATTCCTCCTTTGAATAAGTAAATTTTATCATAAATGAATAAAAGTAATATATTAATTATTAATTTATTCCCAAAATTAAAAAGAGGAATTAAATCCTCTTTTAATTAGATAATTATTTTACTAATAACTAAGTTAAATTAATCTTCAAATTGATATTTTTTAAAGGCATGAATTCCTTCAAAAATAGCTTCATCGCCAAGTTCATCTTCAATTCTAAGAAGTTGATTATACTTAGCCATTCTATCTGTTCTAGAAGCAGAACCAGTTTTAATTTGTCCAGCGTTAACTGCGACAGATAAATCAGCAATTGTTGTATCTTCTGTTTCACCACTTCTATGAGAAACCATACATGTATAACCATTATTATGAGCTAAACGAATTGTATCTAATGTTTCAGTTAAAGTTCCAATTTGGTTAACTTTAATTAAGATAGAATTAGCTACACCCATCTTAATACCTTTTTTAAGGAATTCTTTATTAGTAACAAATAAATCATCACCAACAAGTTGAATTTTATTACCTAATTCTTTAGTTAATTTAACCCAACCTTCCCAATCTGATTCAGCTAAACCATCTTCAATTGTGATAACTGGATATTTTTTAACTAATTCTTTGTACCAATTAATTAAATCATCAGAAGTTTTAACACCTTCACCTGATTTTTTAAGATTATAAGTTTTTGTTTCTGGATCATAGAATTCACTTGAAGCAACATCCATTCCAACAAAAATTTCTTTTCCTGGAACATAACCTGCTTTTTTAATAGCTTCAACAATTAATTCTAATGGTTCTTCATTACCTTCTTTACAAGAAGGAGCAAATCCACCCTCATCACCAACTGCAGTATTATAACCTTTTGCTTTTAAAACTGATTTTAAAGCATGGAAAGTTTCAACACCAGCTCTTAAAGCTTCTTTAAAAGTTTTAAAACCAGCTGGAATAATAAAGAATTCTTGGAAATCAACAGTAGAATCTGCATGTGCTCCACCATTAACAACATTCATCATAGGAGTTGGTAAAACTTTAGCATTGCTTCCACCAATATATCTATAAAGAGGCATTCCATAGTAATTTGCAGCAGCATGAGCACAAGCTAAACTGACGCCTAAAATTGCATTAGCACCTAATTTAGATTTAAATTCAGTACCATCTAAAGCTAATAAAGCATTATCGATACCAACTTGGTCATCAGCATACATTCCGATAAGTTCTGGAGCGATTATATTATTAACGTTGTCTACTGCTTTTAAGACACCTTTACCATCAAATCTTTTTTTATCTCCATCTCTTAATTCAAGAGCTTCATTTTCACCAGTTGAAGCTCCACTTGGTACAATTGCTCTACCTAATGTACCATCATCAAGAGTAACTTCGACTTCAACAGTAGGATTTCCTCTTGAATCTAAAACTTCACGAGCATAAATATCATAAATTTCTAACATTTAAAAATCTCCTTTTTCAAACAAACAATATTATAATAAATTAAAGCTTGTTGTTAAATAAAAGGATGAAAATTTAATGAACCTTTCTAATAAATTTAAAATAATATTTAATTAAAATAATATTTAAATTTACTCTTTAATAATTAAGATTTCAATTAATTTCCTAATGAAGCAAATAAAGAAACAATTTGCCACAAAATTACACAAACTAAAGCTATATCAAGAAGTATAAAAAGAACAAAAGCAAATATTCTTCTTTTTCTTCGCTTTTCTTCCTTAGATACCTCATTTTTTTTCTTTTTTTTATCGTCTAAGTTTATTTCTTTTATATCATCATTAAAATCTTCATCAACAGGTTTATTTAAATTATCTCGAGGTAAAGATAAATCAGCTGTTTCTTCGTCTTTAATTCTTCCTAAATCTTCTTTTTTCATTAAAATTTCAAACTCCCTGGTGTACGAGGATATGGTTCAACATCTCTAATATTTTGTAAACCAGTAATATACATTAATAAACGATCAAAGCCTAATCCAAATCCAGAATGGATACATCCACCATATTTTCTTAATTCTAAATACCATTCTAATTCATTAACATTTCCAATTTCTTCCATTTTCTTTTTCAAAACATCATAGTTTTCTTCTCTTTGTGAGCCACCACAAATCTCACCAACTTGTGGAACAAGTAAATCACAAGCAGCAACTGTCTTGCCATCACTATTTTGTTTCATATAGAAAGCTTTAATTTCTTTTGGATAATCAATTAAAAACATAGGTCCTTTTACATGTTTTTCCGTTAAATATCTTTCATGTTCTGATTGAAGATCTAGACCCCAATAGATATTGTTATTTTCAAATTTTACACCACTTTTAACGGCTTTTTTTAAAATTTCAATGGCTTCTGTATAAGTTAATTTTTCAAATTTTGAATTTAATATATGATTTAATTTATCAATTAATCCTTTTTCAATCATTGAATCAAAGAAAGCTATCTCATCCTTACAGTTATCCATAACATATTTAATAATATATTTTAAAAATGATTCAATTAATTCCATATCATCATCTAAATCAGCAAAAGCAATTTCAGGTTCAATCATCCAAAATTCTGAAGCATGTCTTGTTGTATTAGAATTTTCTGCTCTAAAAGTAGGACCGAAAGTATAAACATCTCTAAAAGCAAGAGCAAATGCTTCAACATGTAATTGTCCAGAAACAGTTAAGGAAGCATTTTTCCCTCCAAAGAAAGCCGTTGGATTTTTAATATCGCTCATTACATGAAATACTTGCCCTGCACCTTCAGCATCATTTCCAGTAATTATAGGGGTATGAACATACATAAATCCTCTTTCTTGAAAAAATTTATGTATAGCAAAAGCTAAAGCATTTCTAACTCTAAATAAAGCATTAAAAGTATTTGCTCTTGGTCTAAGATGGGCAATATCTCTTAAGAATTCAAATGAATGTCTTTTCTTTTGTAAAGGATAATCTTCACTACAATCTCCAAGTAACTTAGCGCTATCAACATGGATTTCAAAAGGTTGTTTATTATTTGGAGTCAAAATAACTTTTCCATCAACTGAAATTGCTGATCCTGTTCTAAAATGGGTTATCTCTTCAAAATTTATTGTATCTAAAGAATAGACTAATTGGACATTTTTAAAATATGTTCCATCATTAAATTCAATAAAACCGATGCTACCACTATTTCTATTAGAGCGTACCCATCCTTCAAGATGAATGGTTTCTTCATTTTTTAAATTATCATTATTTAATTTTAAGAATAATTTTTTGTTTGTTACATTTCTTTGTTGTGACATTTTTTAACTCCTTTTTACATAAGATATTTTAATTAAATAAAAGATTTTTAAAAGAAATATATTTAATATTCTAAATAATTTTCAATTCTCCAAGATGGATCAACTCCAAGAGATAAATCAGCGAACACTTTTCTTTGATATAAGTACTCTCCAACCTTTGCAATCATTGCTGCATTATCAGTTGTACACCAAATAGGAGGAATAATAACTTCAATATTTGTATTATTAAACATTTTAACAATTTCTTCTCTTAAATAAGAGTTTGCACTTACTCCACCTGCAAGAACAATTTGCTTTACTTTATATCTTTGAACTGCTTTTTTCACTCTATCTAAAATCAATCCAACTGCGACATCTTGAAAAGATTTAGCCATATTTTCTTTAATTATCACTTCTCCGTTTGTTTCTAATTTATGCTTTAAATTAATAACTGCAGTTTTTAATCCACTATAAGACACATTTAAACTATTATCATGTAATGGAGTTGGCAAGTTATAGGTATGTTCGCCTTTTTTTGCAAGTCGATCGATTTCTACTCCTCCAGGATAAGGTAAACCTAAAACTCGAGCAACTTTATCAAAAGATTCACCTATTGCATCATCTTGTGTCTCTCCAATTACTTTAAAATCCATATGTTTTTCCATATAAACTAGTTCAGTATTGCCTCCACTAACAACAACCGCAAGTAAAGGAAACTTTAAAGGTTTAACAAATTCATTAGCATATATATGTCCTGCAAGATGATGAACAGGAATTAATGGAATGTTATAAATTAATGAAATTGTTTTAGCTGCTTGTAAACCAACATGCAATGCACCAATTAATCCTGGACCTCTAGTAACTGCAATAGCAGTTAAGTCATTAAAACTAATATTTGCTTTAAATAAAGCTTCTTGAATTACAATTCCAATATTTTCAAGATGTAATCTTGATGCAATTTCTGGCATAACTCCACCATACTTCTTATGCATTTCAATTTGAGTTGAGATAATATTGCTTAATAATTGACCATTTTTAATTACAGCACATGCTGTTTCATCGCAACTTGATTCTATTCCTAAAATAATGACATCTTTCATATTAAATAAGTCCTTTCATCATATAATATGCATCTTCACCATTTTCATAATAATGTTCTTTAAGAGTAATGATTTGAAAACCAAAAGATTTATATAAATTAATTGCTGATGTATTAGACGTTCTAACTTCTAAAGTTAAAAATTCTACACCCTTTTCTTTTAACATTTTTTCGCCATATTGAAGCAAAAACCTTGCAAAACCTTTATTTCTTTCAGATTTTTTAATTGCTATTCGATAAATTGTAGCACTATCAAAGGTAATCCAGAAGTTATAATATCCAACAATTTTATTTTCATCGTTTTTTAACAATAAAAAATTAGAAAATGGATTGTCATTTATTTCATAAATTAAATCTTCCTTTTTTAATGGATCGATAAATGACTCATTTTCTATTTTTAAAATATCATCTATATAATTTAGATCTGCCTTAATAACCACCATACATTTAATCCTTCAAATAAACAGCTTTAAGTTTTAAAATGTCAGAAATTTTATATTTATCATCTTTTAATCTAACCATATTTTTTGCTAAATCTTGATAATTATCATTTAATCCTAAATAAGATAATTCGCCACAAATAGCAAAATCCTTATGTTTTTCCATATATTTTATAACATCTTCGTTTTTCATTACTTGATCTGGCAAGATTATATCTTTGTTATTGTAAACTCCAATATAGCTCCTATTAGAACGAGCGTTAATTAAACAAATTGAAGTTTTGTTTTCTTCTTGTAATACTTCAAGTGAACTAAATACATAACAAGGAATATTAAGCGCGAGACAATATATTTTAGTAATTGTTAAAGCGATTCTTACCCCGGTATAAGATCCAGGTCCATTTGTAACAAGTATTTCATTAATATCTTTTGGAGAAAGATTATTATTTTTTAAAATATTTTCAATTTCTTGAATTGTATATTCAGATTGTTGTTGCCATGCATTATATTCAATCTTATCAAAAACGCCATTTTCATTTGCTAAAGCAACTAACAATTTTTTATAAGTTGTATCTAAAATTAAGCTATACATATTAAAACCCTCTCAAATCCTCAATTATTTTAAAATATTTGGAATCGTTTGTTGAGAAGATAAATTCTCTTTTATTGTCTTCAAGAATATGGACCAAGATGTCTAAAGTTTTATTTTCTGGAATAAATTCAGATATAAATTTTGGCCATTCAATATAGCAAACTCCATCTCCTTCAATTACTTCTTCTAATCCTATATTTTTATTATCACTAGATACATCTTCAAGGCGATATGCATCAATATGATAAAAATTTAACCCGTTTTTATTGAAATAACATTTTAAAATATTAAAAGTAGGCGAATTAACATCATCTTTTATCTTCAAACCTTTTGCAATTCCTTTAGCAAATGTTGTTTTCCCCGCACCTAAATCTCCATCAAGTGTTAATATTGCTCCAGGAAAAAGTAAAGAAGATATTTTTTCTCCTAAATTTATTGTTTCAATTTCACTATTCGTAATAATTTTAATTTGCATTCTTAATGTTTATCTCCTTTAAAAATTGATGATAATAATTTTTGATAATTTCATCATTAAATGGAAATTTCTTGTTTTCCATCAATTCTTTAATTTCTTTCATGTTAAATCTTAAAATCTTATCTATATCTTCGCCATAGTTATATAGTTTACGATGTAAATCATATTCTCTAACATCAATTAATTTAATTTTATTGTTTGGAAAAAGTTTTAAATCAAGGTCATAATCGATATATTTTATTTTCATATTATCGATAATTATTGGGGAAGCAAGATTAACATAATAGACAATTCCTATGCTTTTAAGCATCGCAATAACATTCCACCAATTACTTTTAGAAAAAATCATAATAGCAGGTTCTTTTGTATTCCACATACGAAAATTATGTTCGATAACTTTTGTTGTTTTTGAACAAGTAATAACAAAATCATCTTCCTCATTTACAACATAAATAGGATCCCAAATACGATGCATGCCGCCATCATGTTTATATCCTTGGACTTCGATCCATTTTCCTTTAAGAGAACTCATCACTTAATACCTCTAAAAGAAAAAACTAAGAAAAAAGAATAAAAAAATTTATTATTTTTAAAAATAACTTCGCAAAACTTTCTTATTTTAATAAATTTTTCTATTCTTAACACAATATTTACCTATTTTTTATTAATTAAATCCACAACATTTAAAACAATATTTAAATCTTCTTTTACTCTTCTAGTATTATGGAATTCAAAATCTGAACTAACAGGAATATTAATGAAATTATCTTCATAATCAATTCCTATAAGAGTTTTTCCTTTTCTAATTGAAACGATGACATCGATCAAGGTTGAATCAATATTAAATTTTCTTAATTCAGTTAATACTTTTTTATTTAAGACCGCTCTCCAATTTTCGTCATTAGAATAAATACAATAGGTGTCATTTCCTTCAACTAAAGTTAAATCATCAACATCATCTATTGGTCGAGATAATTGGCCTCCTTTTAATTGAAAAAGTATGTATTTTCCATCTAAATTGTAATTATTATCTACTTCAAATATCTTTCCTAAAAACATTGGAGCAGTTCTTTTATTAACTAAAATAAAACCAGCTAAATCAGCAGAAACAAAATTTAAACCATTATAGTTTGCAAATACAAGGTTTCTAGATTTTGTCCCTTTTAAATCTTTATATATATGTGCATCAAAAAAGACTGAATCTTGTAAAGGCTTATCAGGTAAAACTTGTAAATTAGTAAAATCAGGTTCTTGATATAAGTATTTTGCTGTTTCATTGCAAACTTTACCAATATAATCATTTGCTCTTTCATTAAGTTTATTTCTAAAAATCTTATTAAAAACAAATGTTGCAATTAAAGCTACAACTACTATTCCTAATGAAAGATACATTAACCAAGGATAAGTTTCACCTAATACAATAATTAAAACAAAAGCTGTTATCATTAAAGCTAATAAAACACCAACTATTGCAAAATTAATGTACTTTTGTTTTTTAACATAAGCATTGTAATCTTTACGATAAGAATTAATTCTTTCAACAATGATATTTTCTTGTTCATTTAAAGGAAGGTTTTTAAATTCTTCCTCTTTTTTAGTATTTTCATCAATTAATGCATTGATTTTATCTTCTTGAGATTGCTCAATGTTTTCTTCAATTTGATTTGTAGAATATTCATCAAACTTTTTTAAACCCATACGAAAGCTCCTTTAATTGCTTAATTATAGCTTATTTATAAAGATTTTGTTATATGTTTAGATATATAATTCTTAAAATGGTCTGACTAATAAAACCATCCCTTCTTTCACTGATATTTTAACTTCTTTATCTAATAATTCGTTATCAATACCTAAAGGAAAAGAATTAGTTAAAAGATGATTATCAAGTTCATATTTAGCGTTTTTAATAGAAATAATAGCGTTTTCACTTATTGAAAAAAGAGAAAATAATTTATCTGAACATAATGATGATAAACATATTTCTTCATTAAATAAAACCTGTAAAACTCTACTGTTTTGTATTAAAAACCCTTCTAAACCCCTCTTTTTTAAATAAATAAGATGTTGAATATTCGCTAAGGAATGCTCTATTCTTCCCCCTAAACAACCATATAAATAAAACTTTTTATAGCCTTTATCAATTCCTAATTTTAAGCCTAAAAAAATATCAGTCTCGTCTTTTTGTTTTGGAAATTTTAATATCTTTATATTATTAGGAATTTCTTTTATGCTATCAAAATCTCCAAGTAAATAATCTATATCTAAATCTAACTTTTTTAAATAATCAAATCCACCATCACAAGCAATTAATAAGTCACCTTTATCTTTAGTTATTTTCTCGTTATTATATTCTCCAGCTCCAATTAAAATGCATTTATTCATTTTGGTTATTCTCAACTTTTGACATTTCTTTCTTCTTAACAGGATAAACTTTATTTATATACATTATTGGTCCAAGAAGGAATATAGTAACACCAATTGAAGTCCAAACACTTAGTGGGACGTAAGTTGATTGATAAATAAAATTATCAAGTAAACTCATTGTAGGATAAAGAATTAATCCACTTATGATATGTCCAATATATCGAACAATCATGATAATAATTCCTGAAATAATTAAGGAAATAATGTAACCTGGAATTTTCAATTTATTTTGCTTTTCCGTATGTTTTTCAAAGTATTTTGTATTTAAATTATAAAATAGACCAATAATTCCATAACCACTTAATGCAACAAAATAATCAAAAGGATAGGTTTGAATTCCATAGCCATCTGCTAAGCAAGTAATAAACCCAAAGAATAAAGATGAAGCCATAAATCCTTTAAATGCACCATATCTGATAGCAATAATAAATAATGGAACAGCACTTAAAGAAATAGAACCACCATTAGCTTGCACTGGAATTTTTGCAAATTGATCTAAAACAACGGCAACTGCTACTAAAATAGCAGTTTCACAAAGTTCTTTAATACTATATTGGTTTCTTTCAAGGATTTTACTAAATAATAAAATTCCCATAAAAATCAAAAATACTATTAGATATATACCAAAACCTAAATTTGTTGTTCCTAAATTCGAATCTCCAACAGGAACTCCAGCAATTACAGGAATTAATAAACCACCTAAAACATAAATAAATCCAAAAATTACTAATAAAATTAAAGAAACAATATATAAAATATATTGAATTTTCCTTTTATCTTTAATAAAGGAATTTATAACTACTAAAACAAATGAAATTAAATAAAAGATTAAACCTAAAATAAATGGAATTGATGCAGATTTTAATGAATAAATTTCACTATCAACTGTTACATTAATTCCACTATATAACTCAAAAAGATTTAAATTAACTCCAACCCCATCGCTTGTTGGAATGGTTGCATAATTTAAAAAAGAAATAAAAAACAATCCTAAAAAGAGGATTGTAAATAATATTTCGAACGAATAGTTTTTAATGAAGTTTTTAATTTTTTCCATATAGTTCCTCCTACCTAAAATAGATAAACTATAAAGAAAAAATTCCTACGCTAGCATTACCTAGATCAGGTTAAACGGTCAAGTGAGCAACACACTTATCTCAGCCTTTGCTAAAGCACCCATAAAAAATATATCTCTTAAAATTCTTAAATTCAAATGATTTTTATATAAAAAAGAAAAACCTAGGTTTTTTACGCCTAGATTTTTCCATTAACATATTATTTAGGAACATATTGAGATTAATTATTCTGTAACTGAATCTTCTTTATTAGCATCATCTTTCTTTTTTCTTAAAGCAAAATATGTTGCAAGACCAGTCCAACTTAACATACCAAGAACAATAACTACATCTAAACTAATTAATAATGGTATCCACCAAGCAAAGACATCAGTAGTTGTACCAGAAAGTTCACCTTTTTCTAATCCTTGTGCAGTTTCAGCATAATTTCTTGTATCTGCATAATTATAAAGGATATTTTTTGCACTATCATGCAATGCTTGTAAACCTTCTTTGCTTGATAAATCATCAAACCAAGAAGTATTTCCGTCTGGATGTAATAATAAGTCATTTCCTGCTCTTATACATTCATCAACGTCATGAATTGTATGACCAGTACCAGAAACATTTGCGGCTTGATAATAATCAGTAATTACAGAACCATGGAATCCCCATTCATTTCTTAATACTTCGGTTAATAATGCATGGCTTCCAGAAACTCTCTCTCCACCAACACGGTCAACAGAAGACATCATAGCATTTGATTTACCTATTTTGACCGCTAATTCAAATGGTAATAAATAATTTTCTCTTAATGATTGTTCAGTTAACCATTTATAAGCACCATTTCTTCCAGATTCTAATTCATTAGGTCCAAAGTGTTTAATATAAGCAGTAACACCTTTTTCTTTAGCACCAAGAACGTGATATCCACACATAATCCCTGCTAAACGTGGATCTTCTGAATAATATTCAAAGTTTCTTCCTCCCATTGGTGAACGGTGTAAATTAGCACCAGGCCCATACCATCCGGTAATACCTAAAGCTTGCCCTTCAATACCAATTGATTGTCCAACTTGATAAGCCATCCACCAATCAAAAGTTTGAGCTAATATAGTAGATGATGGATAACAAACAGCTCTTAATCCATTATTTCCGATAACATTATTGTTAAATCCACTAGGACCATCAGTTTCGGATGTTCTATCCTTTTCAATTTCAGGAATTTCAATTGTTCCAAATCCACCTCTAGCAACAAGTGTTGCACAAGTTTCAATAGATAATTGTGAAACAATTTCATCCCACATTGGATCATTATAATCAACACCATATAAATCTTGAATTACCCAATTAGTTTCATCTGAATTAAAAATAGGGGCTTTAGTTATTGAATCATCACTTGGATAAGTTACTCTTGAGTTATGCATATCAGCAATTAAGCTTTCTGCATTTTTATTTTTTGGTTTTTCAAGAGGGAATGTTGAAGCAAAATCAGATCTTGTAAGATAAACAGGTTTATCGCCTGCATTTTCGCTTCCATCAATTGAGTGAGCTTTAAAAGTTAAAGAATCATCAATTGTGCTTGATGCACCACTTGTAGTATTTTTGTAATTTGTAAATTGATTTTCAATTTTATAATTTGTTGTAGAATCAACTTCATACTTAAATCCTTCATTAGGAACTTTTACAGTATAAGTTGAATTCATTCCCATATCTTTAATAGTATGAGCATCTGTTCTTAAAGATAGAGTATAATCTCCTCCTTCAAGTTCATATCCCATGAAACCGTTGTTATTTTTATCATAACAATCGTACGATCTCATATCTTCAACTTTCATTTCAAGTTCAACAACACCATATTCACCAGGTTGAATTTCACCAGTTTTTGCAAAAGCACCTAATCTTATTGCTGATTTTTCAATTCCACCTTTTGTATAAGGTGCAGAATAATAAAGTTGAACTACATCTCTTCCTGGAACAGTACCAGTATTAGTAACATTAACTACTATTTTAATAGTTCCATCTTTTGCTAAAACTTGATTATTTGCAAGTTCTGTTTTTTCTAAATCAACAGTCCAATCAAATGTTGTATAAGATAAACCATAACCAAATGGAAATTGAACAACATCTTCATACCCGTTTTCTATGCCCCAAGTTTCTTTTGCAAAATCTGAATCCCAGAAACCTTCAGCATCTGCAGTTTCATACCATTGATATCCTACATAAATATCTTCAAGATATTCAGAATATTTATTAGCTCTAGTTCCTAAACTCGTATCAGGAGAAATATCTAAATAACTTCCAACACCTTCTCTACCTGAAGTTGCATAAGAAGCTGCCGTTGATAAATCATAAGCCCAAGTATCAGCTAAATGTCCAGAAGGAGAAACTTTACCTTTGATAATATTAGCTAAGCCAATTGTTCCACGAGTTCCTGGAGTACCCATATGAATAACAGCATCGATTTTATCGTTTTCTATGAAACTGCCTTCCATTGGATTAGTTGTATTAGTAACTAAAATTACTTTATCAAAGTTAGCACAAACTTTTGCAATCATTTGTTCTTCGCGAGCAGAAATTGATTGAAGTTTTCTTGTTTCATCATCTTCACCTGTAGAAATATATTGTTTTTTAGAATAATCGTTACCTTCGCCAAGTAATCTTCCAATAACAATAATTGCAGTATCAGAAAATCCTTTTGCTTGATTAATTCTTTCGTCATTTAAAAAACTATCATCAGCTTCTGTAACTCCATAAAAATTATCATAAAGTTCTTCTGAATAAGCTTCAATAACATATGAACCACCATTAACTCTTCTAAAAGATAATTCATTATAAGCAGAAGCTAATTCTTCATTAATTTGAAAACCTGCTTCTCTTAAGCCACCATAGAATGTAACTAAATCATTTCTTGATCCGGTTCCACTACCTGTACCTTGAACAAGGAAACCATTATCGCTCCCTGCCCATCCAAAAACATTAACTTTTGGTTTTTCTCCAGTTAATGGAAGAACATTATTATTGTTTTTTAGTAAAACAGCACCTTGTTCAACAACATCTTCTGCTAAAGCCATACCTTGTTCTCTTGCAGCTTTAGATTCTTCAGTATCATCTTTAAACCCTTGACCACAAAGGTATGCAGTAATTACGTTTTGGTTTTGATAGCACAAAACATTGCCAAATATAAGACCACCAAACACACCTAATGTCACTGCTCCAGCAACAATTGGGTGAATCAATTTTCTATTAAATTTCATTATAAAACCCTCATAATATCAACAAATTATTTAGAGAATTCGCCATAAGCACTAACTTTAGCTGTAAAGCGATCAATATTTACAGAAGAAGCATTTCCATAATCGGTATCTTCTTTCCATTTAATAGTAAATATATATTCTCCTGCTTCTAAATCATGAGTTCCTAAATCTACTTCAACCCATTTCCAATAATCTTGGCCTTCACGATGACCAAATTTATCTTTGGCAGTTGCAGTTAAAGAAGTTTCGTTTAAAGTGATTTCAGTATTTTTAACAAAATCATAATCTTCACTATCATAGTGAGACATTCTCATTCCAAGATTAACAGTTGCTTTATCTGATAAAGTAAATTTATAAGTTAAAACACCACCTACAGCAAATCCTTTAACACAAGCTCCGCTTCCAAAATCGTTATTCCAATTTTCTGTTAAGCTTGTTTGATCACTTCTTAAAGTTAATTGACTTAAATCCAAATTTTCAGCTTGAATTAAATAATCAGCTTTTTTATCAATTGTGAAAGCTTTTGGATCTTGTGGTGTAATTTCTTCGTTTTGAATAGGTTGATTATATAAATCAACTCCTGATGGATCATAAGAACCATATGAAAGTGTATTAAATATCATACAGTCAATATTTCCACCGTTTCCACCAACTAATTTTACGCTAAATAAATGGTCGCCAGCTGGAATATTATATGTTCCAAAATCAGTTTCATACCATTCCCAGTATTCACTAGCAGCTGGATTTCCTTTTTTAATATCTACTCTTTCAACTTGTTCAAGTCTAACACCGTCAATATAGAACTCATACATATCATCAGCGATAAGATGCTCGACTGATGCAAGTCTAAATTTAAGATTAAGAGTAATATTTTCTGCATTAGAAATGGTTGTTGAGAATTCAGATGGAGCAACAATAGCAGCGATTGAAGTACCTTTCGATGTTTCTTCTGGGTTTGAAGTTGATTCTAAGAAAACTTCACCTGGTTTTACCCCATGAGCATCAGCAAAATCTTTTCTTGTAGTTGCCTTTTCTGTATCAAAATCCTCTAAATCAACAATCTTTTGTCCGACTTCTTCGATTTCAACTACTGTTGATTTATACATTCTACCAACATAAAAATCAATATAATCAATATTTGGAACTTCTTCTCCTAAAACATCAAATCTAAGAGTATTTGTTCCTTTTTTAATAGTAATATCTCTAAAAACAACTTCTTTCCATTGAGTTTCATTAATGATTTCAACCTCTTCTTCGGTTTCTTCATCAATTTCAACTCTACTTCCAGCTAAAATTGTTCTTCCTTCTAATCCAATTGAATTAGTGTTTTCATGATTTTCATAATTTAAATAAATATCTAAATTTGAACCTAAATCTAATGAATTAAAACCACCCCATGCCATATTTATAGCAATTGTTACATCAGTATATTCAGCATCGGAAGTAAAAGTAAAACCAAAATTATTACCAACTACACCATAGTTAGATAAATATTTTCCTCCGCTTGTAACTTCATCTGTTTCAGGAACAGTAACACTAGTTTCAGTTTCACCATCAGGTAAAGTAATTTTTGATGGAGCAAGATTAATAGCCTCTGCTTCAACACGGAAAGCCTTATCTTCATTTGTTGTTAAAGATACAATTGAATTTGTATCAATTTCAGCCATAACCCTTTCTTTAATGGTTACTTCATAACGTGCAGTCTTTCCTTGATAAACTACAACAACATTCTTTTTACCTGGTGTTGTCATATTTGGTTCGTTAATACGACAATCTGACAAATTAACTTGTTTTTCAGTTTTATCGCTCATAACTGCAAATACTTTTAACCCATCATAAGTAAATTCTTCGCCATATTCAAATGTAGTTTTGCATGCGCTTGAATCAATTCTAATTGACGAAAGAGTTGCGGTTTCTCCACCTGATTCTTCTGTTTGAGGTTCATTATCACAAGAAACTAAGCCTGTTAAACTTACTGTTGTAAAAGCTAAGCCTAAACAAGCTATTGCAATAAATTTTCCAAATTTTCTTTTTTTCATTTTTGTCTCCTTTTTTGAAAATAAAATTGCACTCCAAATAACTTGAATTAATGATTTTTTGAAATTCAATATTTTTAGAGCACAATTTAAAGTCAAGAAAATTATATACCCCCCCCTCTATTATTTTCAAGCGTAAAATGTTAGCGCTTACATTTTTAAAAAGTGAGAAAAGCCTATGTTTTAAAAAAAATAAAACTATTATATTTTTTATTTTAACCAGTTGATTTCCTTAATATTATTTTCTTTTAATATTTTATTGCAGTTAATAAATACATTAGTTCCAAACCAACCACCACGATTTGCACTTAATGGAGAAGGATGATTCGTTTTTAAAACATAATGATTTGGATTTTTAATATATTTTTCATATTGTTTTGCACTATTTCCCCATAACATGAACACTATTGGTTGATTTAAACTATCAATAAATTCCATCACATATTTAAAAAAAATACGGTATTCAGGAATATCATGAGAAAGAGGTTTTCCTTGTTCTACAGTTAATATCGAATTTAATAATAAAACTCCCTGCTTAGCAAGATAAGTTAAATCTCCATCTTTATTAACAAATTTTTTACCAAATTCATTTTCTATTTCTCGATAAATATTTATTAAACTTGGAGGTAATTTAATATCTTTATTAACAGCAAAAGCTAAACCTATTGCTTGATTTGGGTTTGGATAAGGATCTTGTCCAATAATTACCACTTTTATATCTTTTGGTTTAGTTAACTTAAAGGCATTAAAAACATTATGTTTTTCTGGATAAATTGTTTTATTTTCGTATTCGTTATTAATAAAATTGATTAGTTTTTTATAAAAATCTTGCTTATCTAATTCAAGAAATAACTTAGACCAATTTGAATACATAATTAAATGTTTTTATTTTGCAAAGTATAGAAAACTTCATAAATTGTTTTTAAAGCAAGCCATGAAGTAATGTTATTTACATCTAAAGGTGGAGCAACTTCAACAATATCTAAAGCTTTAACATTTAATTCTTTAATTAATCCAGTCACTATTTCTAAAATTGTTAAGCTTGTTAAACCAAAAGCTTCAGGAGTTCCAGTTCCAGGAGCATAAGCTGGATCATTTGCATCGATATCATAACTTAAATATATCTCATACTTTTCATCTAAAAACTTATTTTTCATTAAATTAACAAAGTTTTTTGCACCTAAAAGTTGAATGTCTTTAGCTTTAAATACATCGATTTTCGTATGGTTTTTTAAGAATTCGACCTCTTGTTTTTCAAATCCTCTAATACAAGCTAAAACCATATTTTCGTCCTTATATCCATATTCTAAAGAGCGGAAATTTGTGCAAGCGTGAGAATATTTACTTCCATCATAAACATCACATATATCAGGATGTGCATCAAGATGAATAATAACAGGGATTTTATTATGTTTTATTGCTCTTTTATAAAAAGAACGTTCACTAAAAATACTTATTGAATGATCTCCACCTAAAATTAAAGAAAAAGCTTCTTCTTTTGCATTAAAGAATTTATCAAAATGATTTTCCAACTCAAAAAAGTTCTCTTTTTTTACAAAAAAGTCGCCAAAATCATATATTTTTGTTTTTTCTAAGCTAAACCCTTCTTTTGTAAAAGCTGGTAAATCATAAGATAATTCTCTTAAAACTTGTGGAGCAAGCTTTGCTCCTTTTCCAACACTTGCATTCTCATCAAAAGGAACACCACATAATAATATATTGGCTTCATTTAAATTATCGGATATTAAGTCCCTAAATTCCTTCATTAAACTTTTGCCTCCTCAGTAGCTTTTTTAATTTCTTTTGTTGCTTCGTTTGAATATTTATCAACTAAAATTTTATTTCTCATTTGATGATTTAAGTTACATGGTCCACCAATGCAACCTCCATCACACATCATTCCTTCAATAAAATTAAATTCAGCTTTACCATTTTTTAATAAATTTAAAGATTTTTTGATGTTATCAACGCCATCTGAAACAATTCCTTTTGCGACAAAATCAACATTTTGTTCTTCTAAAGCTTCATTAACTGCCATTGTTAAACCACCACATTTAGCAAAGCCTCTACCAAAGGATGATGCACAAGATTCAAATGAATCTTCTTCAAGTTCATTGATTTTAAATTCATTAGCATCAAATAATGCTTGTAATTCTTCAAATGTAATGACTGAATCAACATATTTTGTAACGCTTTCTTCTTTAATTTCTTCTTTTTTAGCAGTACATGGTCCAATAAAAATAACCTTTGAATTTGGATGATTTTCTTTGATTACCTTAGAAATTGTTGCCATAGGAGATAAAGAGGAAGATATTTTATTAATTAATGTAGGATAATTCTTTTCGATATAATATCTAAATGCAGGGCAACAAGAACTTGTTAATTCACCTTTTTCTGCGAGCTCTTTTGATTCATGAAGAGCAACCATATCAGCACCTAATGCTGCTTCATAAACCCCTCTAAACCCTAACATTTTTAAAGCTTTTATTATTTGTCCTAATTTATAATTAGTAAAATTACCAGCAATAGATGGGGCAACAACTGCATAAAGTTCTTCTTTATTTTTAAACCAATTAATGATTTCTAAAATATAAGAATCATCAACAATTGCACCAAAAGGACACATATAAACGCAAGCTCCGCAATGGATACATTTATCATCATTAATTAAAGCAGAACCTGTTTCAGGATTTTCACTAATTGCCTTATTTTTACAAGCTTTAACGCAAGGTCTAATTCTATTTTCAATTGCACTATATGGGCAACTCTTTGCACACATTCCACAATTAACACATTTTGTTTTATCAATATGAGCTCGTAAATTATTATCAAAAGTTATACATTTTTTAGGACAAGCTTCAATACAACGATGTGCAATACAACCTCTACAAGCATCGCTAACTACAAATCCTCCTTGTGGACATTCATCACATGCAATTGGAATAACTTTAATAACATTTCCGCTTGATTTACTTTTAGCTTTGACAATTATCTTAATTCTTTCTTCAATAATTGCTCTTTCTTTATAAACACAGCATCTCATTGTTGGTTTATTTCCAGGCATAATCGATTTAGGAATATCATAAAGTGATTCATATAAATCGCCTTTATAAGCATGTTTTGCTACTTCTTTTAGGACTGTGTAGCGTAATTCTTGTACTCTAGTATCAAAATTTGGCATAAAAAATTCCTCTTATTTATATTTTTAATTTTACTTTATTAATTTTCATAATTAAATATTCACATCAAAAGTTTTTAAAATTAAAGGTTAATATATAACTTCCTTTAAAAATAATCCTTTAGGTAATGCGGTAAAAGGGATAATGTTCCTTTCTTTTGCGTTTAAATTATCAATAATAAACTGTTCACTTATTTTATTCTTTCCAATTTCAATTAAAGTCCCAACAATTTTTCTTACTTGATATCGCATAAATCCATTTCCAGTAGTTTCAATAATTAATCTATTATCTTTATAAATGAAATCAATTGAATATATCGTTCTAATAAAATTATCACCATCTTCTTCTTTAGAAGTAAAATTCATAAAATTATGAGTTCCAATAAATAATTTTGAAGCTTTTTCCATTTTTTTAAGATCTAAATTAGTAAGATTAATTTCAAAATTTTTTTTAAAAGGATCGTATTCACCTATATTAATAATATATTGATAAACTTTCTTTTTTGCTGATAACCTTGAAGAAAAATTATCATCAACAAGTTTAATTGATTTAATATAAATATCATCAGGTAATAATCTATTTAAAGAGTATTGTAATAATGAAAGATCTTTAATTTCTGAATTTGTTTTAAAATCTGCCACTTGATTAAGTGCATGAACATTTTTATCTGTTCGTCCACTAGAATATATTGATATTTCTTGGTTTAAAATTTTTGATAAAAATTTTTCGATTGTTTCTTGGACAGTTAAATAGCCGCTTTGCTTAGCATAACCATAATATGCTGTCCCATCGTAAGAAAAAATTATTTTATATTTCATTACCAAGTACCTTTAATTCCAAAAAATTCCCAAAAATTTATATGGTAATGTTGAGCCATTACACATAAGAAAATAAAGAAGCCTAATATAACTAATAAAATAATAAATGCTAATAAATCAGATAATTTAAATGTTAAAACTTTATAATTCGTTCTTTTTCCATATGGTTCATATCCTCTTACATACATTGCAACCGATAAATCATCAGAAATAGAAAAGCAACTTACAAGAAGAGGGACAATTAAAGTTGTAATTGATTTAACTTTTGCACTAATAAAACCTTTATTAAAATCAACTCCTCTTGATTTTTGTGCTTTCATTATTCTTTGAGATTTTTCTAATAATGTAGGAATAAATCTTAAAGCAAGAGAAATTATCATAGTAAAAATTTGAGTAGGAATTTTTAAAAGCGATAAAGGTTTCATATACCAATCAAGAGCATAGGTTATATCCATTGGGGCTGTTGTTGAAGTTAAAATTAAGGTTAAAGCTAACATTAAAATAATACGTAAAACAACGTGTAAGCACTGTAAAACTCCATCCCAATAAATTGCATAGCCATTACTAAAAGTAACGATTGGATGTAATGTCTCAGTACTTGTAGTTCTTGGAATAAAGACCATAAAAATTAATAAAAATATGATCATTAACCAAATTGCGTTAAGTGATTTTAAGAAACTTTTAAAAGAGGTTTTAGAAATAATCATGATTATAAAAATTATGAGTGCTAAAATTCCTAAAACTAAAAAAGTATTTGCATAGTATCCAAAATATTCAGGGATTCCTTCACTATTTATAATTGAGCTTCTTGCATAAGGTAAAAAGCAAGCCACCATTAAAATTATTAAAGCAAAAATCTTTAAACGAGCATCCATTTTATGGATTGGGGTATTTAAATTACGATATTTACCAAAAACACTATCCATTTAATTTACTCCCTTTTATTCTAATAATTTCATCAATTAAGTCTTGATAACTTGATATTTTTTCTAAATTCCCTTCAAAACCATTGTTTTTTAATAATTTTTTGAATTTTATGAATAGAGGAACTTCTAATGAATATTCCTCTAAATCAACTTCATCAAATAATTTATCTGGTATAGTTTTATGTACTATTTTACCTTCGCTCATAACAATTACAGTTTTAGCATAATTTTGAACAACACTCATATCATGTGTTATTACTATTAAAGTTTTTCCAAGATTATTTAAAGTTGTAAGAACTTTCATGATTTCAACCTTTCCTTTATTATCTAGTCCAGCTGTTGGTTCATCTAGAACAATAACTTCAGGATTAGAAGCTAAAATTCCAGCGATAGCAACTCTTCTTTTTTCTCCTCCACTTAAAAGAAAGGGTGATTTTTCATAATAATTTTCGTTTAATCCAACATCACTTAATGCTTTAATTGCCATTGTTTTTGCTTCTTCTTTTGAAAAGCCAAAATTTAATGGTCCAAACATTACATCGTTTATTACTGAGTTAGAAAATAATTGATATTCAGGGAATTGGAAAACAAGGCCAACTTTCTTCCTTAAATTTGAGTAATTTTTATTATCTTTTTTTTGCTTCTTATCTTTCTTTTTTAATAACTCTTTTTTTAATTTCTTATTTCCAGTTATAAAAAATTCGTCAATATTAACATAACCTTCACTTGGTAAAAGTAAAGCATTTAAGGTTTGAACAAGTGTGGATTTACCGCTTCCAGTTTTTCCAACAATGCAAATAAAATCACCTTGATTAAAAGTAAAACTTACTCCATTTAAGGCTGTACTTCTATCTATTGAATTTTCGTTATATATATACTTTATGTTAAATCCTTTTATTTGCATAAAAAACCTGCTAAATCCTCAATATTTTTAATATTTTCGTCTATTTTGATTCCGTGCTTTAAAAGATCATTTTTTATCTTAACAATAAAAGGTAAACCTAAGCCAATACTTTTTAACTCTTCTTCATGTTTAAAAACATTCTCAGGAGTATCATTTAAAAATACTTCTCCATCTTTTAAACAAATAACTTTATCAGCAAGATAAGCTTCTTCCATATCATGAGTAATAGAAATAAATGTTAATTTTGGATCTTTTTTTCTCATATCAAACACTAATTTTCTTATTTCTTCTACACCTTGTGGATCAAGCATTGAAGTAGCTTCATCAAAAATAATAATTTTTAAATCTAAAGCTAAAATTCCAGCAATAGCAACTCTTTGTTTTTGTCCTCCACTTAATTCCTCTGGTTGTTTAGATAAAAAATTTTCCATCCCAACACGTTTAGAAAAATCATGAACAAGACTAATCATTTTTTCTCTTTCAATACAACGATTTTCTAATCCAAAAGCAATATCATCTTCAACTGTGCTTCCTATAAATTGATTATCTGGATTTTGAAAAACAATACCAATATCTTTTCTTAATGCCTCAAGATTTTCATCATTAAGTTTTATTCCATTAATTAAAATCTCTCCATCCTGATAATTTAACAACCCACATAAAAGCTTGGCAATAGTTGATTTGCCACTTCCATTATGTCCAATTAAACAAACATATTGCCCTTCATTTATCGAAAAACATACGTTTTTCAAGATCAATTCATCTTCTTGGTCATAACTAAAATTAATATTTTTAAATTCAATTATTGGTTTATTCATTTATTTTAAGATAACTTTCTTGAATCTTCCTTTATATTCTTCAATCTTAACACCAGCTAAAGTTAATATCTTTTTACTAGCTCTAGTTTCAAGTGAATTTTCATATTTATTAGATAAATATATTATTTTCTTAATTCCTGTTTGAACAATTGCTTTGGCACATTCGTTGCAAGGGAATAAAGTAACATATAGAGTGCAGCCATTTAAAGCAGAACCATTTCGAGTATTTAAAATTGCATTAAACTCAGCATGACAAACATATAAATATTTCGAATCTAAATCTTCTCCTTTATTCCATGATAAATCCTCATCTTTAATTCCTCGAGGCATACCATTATAACCAATTGAAACAACCTTGTTATCATCATCAACAATGCAAGCTCCGACTTGTGTTGAAGGATCCTTGCTTCTTTTAGCACTAAGTAAAGCTAAACTCATAAAATATTCTTCCCAAGTAACACGATCTTTTTCCATACTCACTCCCTTTTTCTAAATCATTTAAGTATTTTACTACTTTTTAGGATTTATTAAAAATGATAATATTTATGCATGAACGTTATCTATTTTTTAACTCCAAAAAGTCAAATTAAATGTGTTGACACTTCTATGTCAATAAGACAAGTTTTGGAAGTAATGGAGCATTATCGTTTTACTACCATTCCATTATTAGATGAAGAAGGATTATATGTTGGAACATTAAGTGAAGGTGATTTACTATTTTATCTTAAAGATCACCCATTCTCTTCATTAGATGAATTTAATAAAATAAACATTTTAAATGTTCAACGTCATCGTGATTATTTGCCTGTCCCTTCTCAGCTTGAGATGGATGAATTAATTCTTACTGCGACTAATCAAAATTTTGTCCCTGTATTAGATGACCGTAAAAAATTTATTGGTATTATTACACGTAAAAAATTAATCAATTATTTATATTTAAATAAAAATTAATAATTAAGCTTTGTTTTCAATAGGTTTTTTCTCAAATAAATTTAAAACCAACAATAAAACTCCGGAAATTAAAGTAAAAACGAGAGGGACACAATACCCATAAAAACTATTAATTTTATAACTAATATTAAGTGTAGTTAATAAAATAATCAAAATTAAAATAGCAATACTTGTTGCAATATTTAATATGCCAGTTATTTTAGAATCATGAATTAAAAATGCATAAATTAAACTTAAAAATATACCTAACAAAGATAAAACATAAAATATAAATAATACACTTCCATAATTTCCGATATTGCCATTTGCAAATAATTGGCCAATTCCATGTGGGAAATCATAGAAAAATTCATTATTAACACCTCTATCAATTGGAGTATATATAAAAACAAAATATGAAATTAAAATAAGAAATGAAGAAACAAAATTAATAATTTTTCTTGGCATAGAAATGTTTTTACTATCAATTAATAAGTACATTAAATATTGTGCAATAATAAATAATGTTCCTAAAAATAGCAAAAAGAATGTTTCTGCTGTAAATATTCCAATAACTCCGCTAATTACAGTTATTAAGAAAAAATATACAAATATTTTAAAATCAAATCGGTGAATATATTTTCCTTTAAATAAATTTTTAACTGCTCTAACTAACATAAATATTCCATTTAAAATTAACAAAATAAAAACTACAAAAGTACATATTAATAAACCATCTGAGAAATTGACTTCTTTAATTTGAGAGAATAGATTTAAAAGTCCTAAAAATGAGACTTCTGAATTAACAGATGATGTCTCAATATATGTCCAGTTAATGAAAGGTAAAACTATTGTGAAAATTGCAATAATAATATAAAAAATATTTGTAAAATATACTCTAAAATTATTTTGACTTTTTTTAGCTTTTTCCGTATTTTTTAATGAATTTTCTTTAAGATTAGCGGTATTTTTTAAGCAATTTTCACATTCTCCATTCTCATTAAGAAGGCTACCACAATTTGGGCAAAATCTTTTTTTGTCATTATTAATATCAACTAATTTTTCACCGCATTGATTGCAGAATTTTTCCTCATCTTTAAATGTTTTATTACATTTTAAACATTTTTTCATAAAATTGTTCCTTTAAAAATTTCTTTAATTATTTCTACCATTTTCTCCATTTGAGTTACTGAAACAAATTCAAATTTTCCGTGAGGATTAAAATCACCAACTCCTAAATTAGGGCATGGTAATCCCATCTCAGTTATTGTTGCTCCATCAGTTCCCCCTCTAATTGGAGTATATTTTAATTTAATTTTTTGTTTTAAATAAGCATTATTTATCATTTGTAAAGCTCTTGGATCTTTAATAAAATAACTTATCATATTGCGATATTCATCTTTAAAATTAATAGAAATAATGGCTTTTGGAAAGGTTTTTAATGCAATTTCCTTAGTTTTAAGCATTAATTTCTTTTTTTCTTCTAATAAATTTAAATCATGATCTCTTAAAATATAAGTCAATTTTGCGTTTTCTACATCACCCTTAAAAGAAGTTAAATGAATAAATCCTTCATAGTCAGATGTATTTGCTGGTGTTTCATTAAGTGGTAATAAATTAGCATAATAAGTTCCGACTAAAGCGGCATTAACCATAACATCCTTAGCATCGCCCGGATGAACGCTTACTCCTTGTATTTCAATTGTGCATGATGCAGCATTAAAACATTCTGAATTAGCTTCATATATTGTTCCACCATCTAAAGTAAAAGCAATATCAGCGTTCATTTTCTTTAAATCAAAATTTAATGGACCTTCGCCAATTTCTTCATCAACAGTAAAACAAATTGATAAATTATATCTAAATTCTTCTTTATGAGATAAATAATATTTTAAAAACTCAAAGATAATAACTATTCCTGCTTTATCATCTCCGCCTAATAAATGTTTTCCATCTGTTACTATCAATTTATCACCAATTAAGTTTTTCATAAAAGGAAATTCTTCTATCGATAATTTAGCAGAATCATCAAGAAGAATGTCGTTCCCATCGTAATTTTCAATAATTTTAGGTTCTTTTATTCCACCAACAAAATCTGGAGCAGTATCCATATGGGAAATTAATCCAATTGTTTTATCTTTATTATTATCAATAAATACATAAATATAACCAAATTCATCATGAATTATATTAGTGATTCCTAATTCTTTTAAATCATTAACTAATACATTTCCAAATTCAATTTGTGAATTACTTGAAGGATGTGTTCCACTTTCTTCACTTGATTGTGTATCTATAGCAATATAACGTATAAATCTTAATACTAAATCTTCCATAACTAAGCTCCATAAAATCCAAAATAAATATTTGAAATACTAAGGTTAATACTTTCAATTTCAAATTCTAAATTATTTTTTGAATCGTAAACTATTGAATACGTTTTTAAATCGTTATTAAAATCTATCTGGGTGTAATAAGAGTTGTTTAATGTTAAATTAAATGTTTTATTTAAGTTATCATTTAAAACTAAAGGATAAGCAAATTCATCTTTACAATAAATAGAAAAATTAAGTTGAATCATATAAGAATCTAATTCTGAATAAGATGGATTGTCATTAAAAACAGACTCAATATTAAGAGTTAATAAAGTTTGATTTTCACTTTTTAAATCAAGAGTTACATCTAAATCTTCTAAAATATAATACTTATCCTCATTTATTTTTCCATTAACTTGATTTTCAAGTCGAGTAACATCGACATCATTTTTAAATTGAGAATAGTTTGGTTGAAGTCCAATCATAATTCCTAAAATTAAAATACCTATTACAACAAATAAAGCTCCGCTTGATAAAGTAATTATTAAAGGTAAGTTATATTTCTTTTTATTCATATTTAAATTTTGTTCAGCCATTATAATTTCCTTATTTATAAATTATATCATAAATATACCTTGCATAATAATCAGCAACATTAATAGATGTAACTTTTTCTATCTCTTGAAAGAAAGCATTGCTATTAACTTCACATAAATAATAATTATTTTCATCAAATAATATATCAACTCCACAATAATCTAAATTAAGTATTTTAGATACTTTAACCGCGATTTCACTAGCTTTTTGAGGTAAATCTATTTTATATCCCTTACCTCCAAGTCCAATATTGCTTCTAAAATCGTTTTCATTTTTTCTTAACATTGAAGCAACAACTTTATGACCAATAACTATAACACGAATGTCTTGACCTTTACTTTTTTCTATATATTCTTGAATTAAAAATGATTGATATTTATATTTATTTGCGAGTTCTAATAATTCATCAATATTATTTACTAAAAAAACATTTGCTCCTAAAGATCCATAATTAATTTTAAAAATTAAAGGAAAACCAATTTCTTTTGAAATTTTTAAAAAATAGTTAGGATTTGCATAGTTATTTTTAGAATAGCAAAGAAAAGATGGATAAGTTTTTGGCATCATTATATTATTTTCAGATAAACAAACATGTGTTAAAAATTTATTATCACAGGTTTCAATTGCAATTGAATTATTAAATACTCTTAATCCTTTCTTTTCAAGCATCCTTGATAAAACTGTATCTTTATCATTAAAGATTGCAAAATCATATTCCTTTAAATTAAAGTTAAGTTTTATATTGCCATTATTTTCAATATGAAGATACAAATCTTCAGTTGTAACGATATCAAGCTCAACATTAAGATTTTTAAAAGCCTCTTTTAGACGATTTCCTTGATAAAGATAGCCTTCCGATTTATTAAATGTATTAATTATACAAAGTCCTTTTCTCATAATTATTTTAAAAGTGTTAATAAGCTTAAAATATAATGAATTCCAGTGCAAGAATCATCATTACAACTTCCATTACTTTGATTTGAAAGAGAATTTAAAACTGCGACAACTATAATCAAAATTATTAAAACAACAAAAGCAACTACAAGAAAAATTAACATTCCTTTTTTAGGTTTTTCTTTAACTATTTTTGGTTCATTTTCTTTTTCATCCTTTTCTTTTAATTCTTTTTCTTCCATTTTAAATTCCTCCAAAAATTTAATTTGCTTTCTGATAATAATGCACTTTGAACCCCAAATTTTAGTGAGACATTTAAGGCAATAATTACCAATAACGAATCGACAAAGCTATCAAAAAATCCTAATAAATTTCTAGATGAATACACTACTAAGAAATCAATTTGATAGACAAAAGTAAATACTATACTAGAAATCGGAATTTTAAAAATAAAATAAGTTAAGAAAATTGAAGTAACAATCATTGATACATTATATTTATTTGAAAAGTTTGTCCCTTTATATTTATTATTAGTAAGAAAAATACCTACTAAATATATACCAATAATTAACCATATAGCTCCTATAATTAAACCACGCATCCAAGGCTCTAGAAAATAATCTTTTGATGAATAGTAACTTGAAATCGTATCATTTAAAGAAAGAAATATCGTTAATAATGTTGCAACAATAATCAATAAAAACATCAAAATAAAAGGAAATTTCTTTTCAAACTTAATTAAATTTAAAAGTTTATATATAAAATAAGGCATCAACCCACCAAGCGATGAAGCAATGGTAAACAAAATATTAAATTCGCCTTGAGGAAAAGCTAAAGCTCCAATAATGTCTCCAAATGTCCCAACAATGAACCCAAAAAAAGGACCTAAATAAAAACTAGAAAAAGCTGCAACTGACGACGCAATCGATATTTTTAAAAAAGGAACACCAAAAAAATAAGGTATTGATAATGCTCTAGAAAGAATAATAAAAAGTGCAATCATTAAAGCTGCAAACGATATCTTGTAAACAATTGTCATTTTTTTCATTTATTATTTACCCATTTTTTTAAGATATAACTCTTGATCTCTTTTTTTAATTGTTTCTCTTTTATCAAAAAGTTTTTTACCTTTAGCAAGAGCTATCTCTACTTTACATTTTCCATTTTTAAAATAAATTTTAGTTGGAACGATTGTATAACCACCCTTAATAGTTTTTTGCTCATATTTTCTTATTTCATATTTATGCATCAATAATTTTCTTTTCCTTAATTCTTCATGATTAAAATAAGTCCCTTTTTCATATTGAGCAATATTCATATTAATAATAAAAGCTTCTTGATTTCTTATAACAACATATGAATCATTAATTGATACATTATGATTTAAAATAGATTTAACTTCTGTTCCTTTTAACTCAATTCCGCATTCTAAAAAATCACTTAAAAAATAATTAAATGAAGCTTTTTTGTTAGTAATAATTATTTTAATTCCGTTATCTTTATCCATTATTTTTATTTGATTTTGAAATTTTCACCTTGTGATAAACATCGACCATTCGGTCAAGATTTGACGAAGAAACAAATGAAATTCTTTCATTTAATCTAGATTCAATTTGTTCAAAAGGTATACCGCTATCTGATTTTTTTGATTCTTCTTTTAAAGCATACATGATAATTTTCTTTTTAAATTTTCCAAATTTTGTAAAATCTAATCCACCTTGTAAAAAATATAAACGTATATGATAACTATCAAGATTATTTGTAGTAATAACTAAATCTTTTTTCTCTTGATCAACAGGTTGCATTCCAACAGCAAAAACAAAGATATCTTTATCTTTAATTTCTTTATAATGTTTTAAGAACTTTTTTAAACCTAATATTACATTACCTCTTAAAGGTCCGCCAAAGAAAACAAAATCTTTATCTAATAAGATTTTTCTATTTATTTTTTCAATAGGCTGAATTTCAGAATCAACTAATCTTCTCTCCAATAATTCAGCATATTCTTTGGTAAAACCGGTTTTTGATTTATAAAAAATAATTGTATTCATATGTTTATAAATTATACATTAAGAGCAATGTAAAAAAAATATAAATAGTTATTGACAGTTGAATAGTTGCTCAATTATAATAATTGACAGAGGTAAGAATTATGGATTCAATTTTAAATGAAGAAGAAGTAAAAAGAGCAAAAAAAGAATTGCTAAAAGATGAAGAAATATATAGAATTAGCGACTTTTTCAAAATTTTTGGTGATTCTACAAGACTAAAATTATTATGGGCTTTAGATAATAAAGAGCTTTGTGTAAATGATTTGTGTAATGTTTTAAATATGACAAAATCAGCAATATCTCATCAACTTCAATGTTTAAAAAGCAATAATTTAGTTAAATATAAAAGAGTCGGGAAAAACGTAATTTATTCTTTATCGGATAATCACGTAAGAATAATTATTGAAACCGCTAGAGAACATTTAAAGGAGAAATAGTTTTATTATGAAAAAGTTTAATTTTAAGGTATTCAGAGTTTCAATTTCATTCGCAATAACAATAATTTTATTAATATTGCACTACACTATAGGTTCTAATCTAATTTTTAATACTGTCACAATTGATTTATCGATAATTTTGCCAATATCCCTCCTTACTTATATATTTGTAGGATATGATTTATTCTTTGAGCTAATTGAATCTTTTAAAGAAAAAGAATTTTTTAATGAAATATTTTTAACTTTAATTGCAACAATTGCTGCTTTTTTAATTGGTGAATATGTTGAAGCTTTAGCTGTTATTGTTTTCTTCCAAATTGGAGAATATTTTGAAGATTATGCTATTAATAAATCAAGAACTTCTATTAAAGCAATCATGGATTTAAAACCTAATATGGTTAGGTTACTTGTAAATAATGTTCCAGAAAGTAAAAAGCCTGAAGAAATTAAAGTAAATGATGTTATTTTGATAAATCCAGGAGAAAGAGTACCTCTAGATGGTGTAATTTTAGAAGGTTCTTCATCTTTTGATTATTCTTCAATGAATGGTGAATCTGTACCTGTTTATAAAAAAGAAAATGATGAAATTTTAAGTGGAGTTATTAATTTAACTTCTCCTATAAAATTAATAGTTAAAAAAGAATATGAAAATTCAACTGTTGCTCACATTTTAAAGCTTGTAGAAAATGTTGAATCTAATAAATCAAAACCAGAAAAATTTATTACAAAATTTGCAAAAATTTATACTCCAATTGTATGTATTCTTGCTTTAATTTTTACTATTATTCCTCCTTTATTTATAGGGATAAACGATCCTGATGTATGGATTTCATGGGTTAGAACAGGTGCTTCATTTTTAGTAATTTCCTGTCCTTGTGCATTAGTTTTATCTGTACCAATGGCCTATTTTGTTGCTATTGGAAAAGCAAGTAAAAATAAAGTATTAATTAAAGGTTCAAATTATTTGGAATTAATTAATCAAGCTAATACTATTGTTTTTGATAAAACTGGAACAATCACTAAAGGTAATTTTGAGGTAACTAATATTGAAACTAATAATAATTATTCAAGTGATGAATTAATAAAATTAGCTTCTTATGCAGAATATCATTCAAACCATCCAATTGCTTTAGCTATTAAAAAATATAAAAATATAGAAATTGATCAAAGTTTATTAAAAGATTATCAAGATATACCTGGATTTGGTGTTAAAACTTACTACAAAGATAAGGTATTACTTGCAGGAAACAAAAAATTAATGGTTTCAAATAATATACATTTCTTAGAAACAAAAAATATTGGAACTAATATTTATATTGCATACGATAATGTCTATCTTGGTTGTATTACAATAAAAGATGTTATTAAAGAAACAAGTAAAGAAGCAATAAAAGACATGAAAAATGTTGGAATAAACTCTACTTATATGTTAACTGGTGACAATAAATTAATTGCAAATGAAATAGCAAAAGAAGCTAATATTGATCACGTTTATTCTGAGCTATTACCTTTAGATAAAGTCACAATTTTAGAAAAAATCTGTGCAGAATCTAAACAAAAAGTTATTTTCGTTGGAGATGGAATAAATGATTCTCCTTCTCTTGCTATGGCTGATATTGGAATTTCTATGGGTTCAATTGGAAGCGATGCAGCAATTGAAGTAAGTAATATTGTTATAATGGACGATAATTTAAAAAGAATTAGTTTTACTAAAAGACTTGCAAAAAGAACAAATAACATTGTCTATCAAAATATTATATTTTCTATCGGAATTAAACTTCTTATTTTAATTCTTTCAGTTTTAAATTCCTTTCTCCATTTTGGAATTGATTCATCAATTATGTGGTTAGCAATATTTGCAGATGTTGGTGTTACTGTTTTATGTAGTTTAAATTCATTAAGATTATTAACTATAAAAATTAAATAAAATAAAAAACAAAGAAAAAGATTAAATAAAAGACATCTAAGGCTAAAATAGCCGCTAAAACATACCAAATTCCTTTAATTCTTTTCATAATTAATCCCCGCTGCTGTTTAAAAATAAACAGCTATAATCAATCATCTCATCAAGAATTGGAATTTTATTGTTATTAGAAGAATCAAAAACGTAAATAGAACTTGCACTTGTCTTTGCGTTAGCAAGATTTGTATGAACTAAATAACTCTCATCGACTTCTCCATTAATAAGATTTAATTCATCATCAAGAATAAATTTTATTCCGACATTATCAAAATCTGGTGGTTCATTCATTTTTGCAATAGAAAAATCTTCAGTAGTTGTTTGCATATATCTTGCATAAGATTCACATGCTTTATTATTTAAAGCAAGGCTTAAAGTATAGCTATTATCAGCATTTTTAACTAAATTTGTTTTATATGTGTGTTTATCTTTATTAATTGTAGAAGTAAAATTCAACTCATTTTCAAAGTCAGTTGTCTCATTATTAAGTAAATAATTTGAAACATAATTAGGATTTAAAGCAAAACGATTAATAAATGATTGAATTGTCCTTTTAGTTTCCTTCGCGTTTGAATAATTGACATTAGGATTTTCATTTTTATCAATACCAACTTGGACATTTTCTGATCCAATTACATGGTACGTATCATATTGATTTTCATATGTTTTTCCACTTGTTTTATTAAAATTGTATATGCGATCTGCAAAATATACAAAGCTAGATTCGGAAATAACTTCCTTTAAAAAATTGCTTCCTCTTTTTTGCCAACTAGTTATTGTATATTGGACATTTATTCCTAATGAATCAGCTCTACAAAAAGAATAAAAGGTAGAATTATCATTAATATAACAAAACTTATATAAAGCAATACTTGCAATTTCAGGTATTGAAAACTCATTTTGGTTTGTTAAATCAATACTACTTAAATCATTTCCATTATTTTTTACAAAATTCTCAAAATTTTTATAAAGCTCATCATCAATTGTTATTTCATTACCTTCGGTTAAAACGACAGGTTTAAAGTAGTTGCCCATAAACCAACCACCAACTCCACCAACAGAACCAGCAACAGCAATAGTTAAGCACATATAAATTGCAGGTTTATACTTTTTAAAAATTTCAACGAAATTCATAGTTAAATATTAAACAATTGAAGTTATTATGTCAATTATTGAACAAATTGTTAAATTTTGATGATTTTTTACTATTACCACCGATTCCTTTAAATAATTCTTCAAGGGTAATATTTAAACCATTTGCTATTTTTTTAATGACAACTAAGGTTGGATTTCTTTCGCCTCTTTCAATATCTGATAAATAATTTTTGTTAATATCAGACAAAAGTGCTAACTCTTCTTGACTTAATTTTCTTTGTTCTCTTAAAAAACGTACTCTTTTTCCAAACTCATAATTTATTTTAATAAAATTATCATTGTTCATATTTGTTTGCAATCTCCTTAATTTTCCTTACCAAATGATTAACATTTGATTTTGAAATAGGTTTACCAAATTTTTTAGATAATAATTCGGCAAGTTCTTCATAAGAAGTTTCAGGATATTCTTTCTTTATTAAACAAAGCTCTCGAAGCTTATCATTGGTTATATATTTTAAATTTCCTATTTTTTTCTCAATTAAATCAATTTTTTCTAACAGTTCTTTTGAATTATTCAAGCTTTTTCTATAATTATATAAATCACAATTATACATTCTATTAACACTATTAGACATATCTCTAGCGACTCTTACATCTTCAAAATTTAAGCAAGAATTTTCACAATTCAAATAAGCCAAAAAACTACTGATTTGCTCACTCTTTTTTAAATATATGATTGCTTTCCCTCTTCTTTCTATAAATTTAAATTCAAAGTGATAGGATTTTATTTTACTTATTAACTTTAAAAATACTTGTGAATAATTCTTGTCTTTTAATCTAAATTCAAAATGATAATTAGTAGAGATAGGATCAGTACAACTTCCACACGCTAAGAATACTCCTGTAATATAACCCCTAATTTTTGTTTGAGAGTTTTGTAAGGAGTAGGGAATTTTATTTTCTAATAAATCATACTCAATATCATTTAATAAAACTTCGGAATTCTCTAATATATTTATTAAAAATTCTGTATTTTTATAAAGTTTCATTTGCTTTCTGAATCCAAAAGATACAGCTAACTCAGGATAAAATTCTTTTAATAATTTATAAATAAACTTTATTACATTTGAATTTTCTGAAGATAATACTATCTTTTTATTTTTTAAAAATGATATGGTTCCAGCGTTTGTTAAAAAACCAGCAATTAACGATCTTGCTTCATCTTTTTGTAAAGAAAATGTAGAAATTTCTTCTTTAATTTGAGCTGTAAAAGATATATCATTTTTCATATTTTTATAAAATATATTAGTTTTGCAAGGTTTTTACTTTGAATTTAGACTTTTTATTACATTTGTAGCAGCGATAGCTCCATCACTACAAGCAGTAACAATTTGTTTTAAAGATTTATTTACAATGTCACCTGCTGCATATATCCCTTCTTCGTTAGTTTTCATATTAATATCTGTAACAATGTAACCTTTTTCTGTTGAAACATTAAGTTTTCTTAAAAAATAATTCATAGGAATATCTCCTTCAAAAGGAAAGCAACCTTCTACCTCAAGAGTTTTTATTTCTCCATCTTTTAAAGATTTAATTTTAACACCTGTTAAATATTCATCACCGATAAAATCTGCAATTTTATAATAAGGATAAAATATAACATTATCTTTATTTTTTAATATTTTTAAATTTTCTAATGAATCATCTTCATCTTTATCAGAAACTAAATATAATGTTTTTACTAAATCAGTTAAATATAAAGCTTCAAGATAACCTTTTGTTTCGTTAGCAAAAACCATTACTTCCTTATTTCGATAGAAAAACCCATCACAAACCGCACAATAAGAAATTCCTTTCCCTATTAAATTTTCTTCATTTTTTAAACCAGTTTTTTTGTTAGATGAACCTGTAGATATAATAATTTTTTTAACTTGATAATCAGAGTTTCTGCCTTTTACGAAAAATCCTTTATCATTTTTTTCACAATCAATAATTTCATCGTGTTCTATTTTAATATTTAAATCCTTTAATTGGTCGACTAATAAATTTGCAAGATCAAAGCCACTAATTCTCTTTACTCCAGGATAATTATCAATACGAGTAGTAATTAATAATTTTCCTCCTGCAGCACTTTTATCAATGATAGAAAAAGTATATTTGCTTCTTGATAAATATATTGCTGCACTCATTCCTGCAGGACCAGCTCCGATAATTAAAACATCTTTATTTACTATCATATTTTTTAATCTCCCTATATAAATCCAAGTAATTATTAATATAAGATAAAGGATTTATTTTATTTTTGTAAACTCTTTTGCACATTGTAAGTAAAATTGAAGGAATATTTGCGCCTCTTGCTGCTAAATAATCATATTCACTATCGCCGATGCTAATTGCTTCATTACAATTTATTTTAAAATAATCTAATACTTTAAGCATTCCTTCAGGATTAGGTTTTGGATTTTTAACACTTTCACAAGTAATAATAAAAGAAAATAATTTATCTAAATTAAATTTCTTTAAACTTTTTAAACACATTTCTTTATTTTTAGATGTAACAATTGCAAGTTTATATCCATCTAAATAAAGCTTATTAATTATCTCAAAAGCATTATCAAATAGCTTTAAGTCGGCATAATATTTTTTTGTTCTTTTTCGATATTCTTTTAAAATAAAATCATGATCTTTTTCAGGAAAAAGATCATTTATCGCATATTCAACAGGAGGTCCAGAATAAGAACGCAATCTCTCAATATCAATTTTATAATCACTTTCTTTAAAGCAATGAATCATTTCTATCCGAGAATTTATAATAATTTGGTCACTATCGATGATAGTCCCATCCATATCAAATATTAAAACTTTGATCATTATTATTGTTTTATTTCCTCAGAATGAGTATTTTCCTCATTATATTTATCCCATTGAAGTTTAATAATTCCTTTTTCTTTAAGTACTTTTAAAACAATGAAAATTAATACAATAAATAAACCTATACCAATCATCCAATAAGCACTAATTATTGACCAATTTCCATCATCACCCATATTATAAGCACCATATCTCATAGGTTCTAATATTGCACGAGTTGCACCATACCATGCAATATACCATCCAACACAGCTACCATTAGCGTGATAATCATGTTTTAGGAATTTATTTATGCCAAATAAATGTCTAATACCAAATTCAATAACAAAATAACCAGCTAAGTTAACAATAGCTTCTACTAAAAATAAAGGAACATATATTTGATCAGGCCCTAAATCAGGCGCAGAAGAAGAATAATGCATATTATTCTTTATAAATGTTGGTAAAAAGCTCCAAGCAGCAATACTAACTGCTTCACCATGAACTTCAGTATTAAAAAAATTACCAATTCTTCCAATAGCTTGAGCTACTAAAATTGTTGGAACAATAAAATCAATTAATAAAAAATAATCAATTTTTTTAAATCTAGGATTATAAATTTTACGAATAATCATGAATGTAACACCGGCAATTACTCCAAAAATTGCTCCACCCATAATTGCTAAACCACCATCCCAAATATAAAACATAGAAATTGGATTATCTGCAAAGCGATACCAGTCACCAATTACATACCAAGCACGGGCACCAATGATTCCACATGGAAAAGCAATAAAGAAACATGCAGTTATTAAACCATGATCACCATATTTTTTATAAATTTGATAATCACAAATATATAAAACTAAGCAAGCGCCTAAAATTATAAAGATAGCGTAAAAAGCAATAGATAATGAAAAGCCTTCGGTTTGATATTTACCAACAGAATAAATTAATTCAACTCCATTTGAAGAAAATAATATTTGATTCGCAAGCGGATATTGTAAAAACGGCGCTATTCCTTCCTCAAATAATAATAAAAATAAAATTACAAGTGGAATAGATATCCACATAATCCACTTTAAATATTTTCTTGCTTTAGTATTTTCAAGTCTTTTTATATATAAAATATAAATTAATGATGTAGCTAAAATATATAAAAATAAGGAAAACAATATTATTCCAAAATAAGTCATTGTTCCATGTACACCATCAAAAACAATGTTGTTTTTTGTAAAATAGTCTATTGTTTCATCACTTATAAAATAAGAAACACAAAATAAGATAAGCCCAATAATAAGGCTTAGCCAACCTATAGAAGCGAAAGTAAAATTTTTAAAAAATAATTTCTTTTCTAAGACATCTTGCTTTTTTACTATACTATATTGGAAATAAGAATAAATTCCTATTCCACCAAAAGTAAATAGCACAGCAAGTAAAACTGTAAATAAGCCAGAATTCATTAGTTTTTCTCCTTTCTAGCAAGAATCTTTTTAAGATACTCGCCTGTATATGACTTAGGATTATTACTTACTTCTTCAGGAGTGCCGGTAGCAATAATTTCTCCTCCACCATCTCCTCCATTAGGTCCTAAATCAATAATATAATCTGCAACCTTTATTACATCTAGATTATGTTCAATTACTAAAACTGAATCCCCATTTTTTACAATCGATTCTAAAACTTGTAATAATCTTGAAACATCATCAACATGTAATCCTGTGGTTGGTTCATCTAAAATATATAGTGTTTTTCCAGTTGGTTTCTTTTGAAGATAGTAAGCTAGCTTAACTCTTTGAGCTTCGCCACCAGATAAAGTAGTTGCTGGTTGTCCAAGTTTTACATATCCAAGTCCAACATCGCATAATGTTTTTAATTTCCTTGCTAAACCTACATTATTTTTGAAAAAACTATATGCTTCTTCAATTGTCATTTCTAAAACATCATAAATATTTTTGCCTTTATATGTGCACATTAAAGTTTCTTCATTATATCTTTTTCCATCACATTCATCACATTTAACATATACGTCAGGTAAGAAATTCATAGGAATTCTACTAACTCCTGCACCATAACAATGTTCACATCTTCCGCCAGGTATATTAAAAGAAAATCTGCTTTTATTAAAACCATGTGCTTTAGCTTCAATTGTATTAGCAAAGATATCACGAATATCATCAAAAGCTTTTACATAAGTTGCTGGATTGCTTCTTGGCGTTCTTCCAATAGGTTCTTGAGAAATATTAATTATTTTATCAACGTTTTCTACACCCTTTAATTTTTTATATGGTCCAACAAAACAATCAACATTATCGATAATTTTATGTACAGCTTGATATAAGGTTTCATTAACTAAGGAAGATTTACCACTTCCACTAACTCCAGTTACACAAACAAAGCATCCTAAAGGTACTTTAAAATCAACATTTTTTAAATTATTTAAAGTACACCCAGTAATTTCTAACCATTTTCCATTTCCTTTATTTCTAATACTTGGAATAGGTATTTCTTTTTTTCCGCTTAAATATTGTCCGGTAATTGAACGAGGATTATTTTTTATATCTTCGAGTGTTCCATAAGCTACAACTTCACCACCATGTTCTCCAGCTCCTGGCCCAATATCTACGATGTAGTCGGCACTTTTTATCATTTCATCATCATGTTCAACAACAATTAAAGTGTTGCCTAAATCTCGCATCTCTTTTAATGATTTAATCAGTTTTTCACTATCTTTTTGATGCAATCCAATTGAAGGTTCATCTAAAACATATAAAATACCACTTAATTTAGAACCAATTTGAGTTGCTAATCTTATTCTTTGTGATTCTCCACCAGATAAAGTCATTGATAAACGGGCAAGTGTAAGATAATCTAACCCAACATCAGTTAAAAATTTAATACGATTTTTAATTTCGTTAATTATTTGAGAAGATATTTCATTTTGATATGGAGTTAATTTATTAGGAAGGTCATTAAAAAATGTTTTTAATTTGCTTAAAGGTAATAAACATAGCTCATAAATATTTAAATTATCAATTTTGACTGCTAAAACTTCTTTATTAAGTCTTGCTCCATGACAAGTTTGACATTCATTATCTTTTAAGAATTTTTCATAATATTCTCTTTGAAACTCACTTGTAGTTTCAGTGTATCTTCTTTCAATCTTATCTTTTAAGCCTTCTGCATACCCGTTCTTTTTTGAAATATTCCCGCTAATCGAGGTTATTTCATAATAAATCGGTTCTCTCGAACCGTTCATTATTATATCTATTTCATCTTTAGATAAAGTATTAAATGGGACATCTGTTCTTATATTATAATGATCTAATAATGCTTTAAAATTTTGCCACTCTAAATTAGTAGTTCCTACAGTATTTTTAAAGTAGATAATTGCTCCTTGATCAATTGATAATGTTTTATCAGGTACTAATAAATCAATATCAACTTCTTTTTTAATACCGAGTCCATTACATGATGGACAGCAACCTAAAGGAGAATTAAAAGAAAAAAGACGTTGCTCAAGTTTAGGAACTGTAAATCCACAAATTGGGCACGAATTGTGTTCAGAATAAAGTTTTTCTCCATCACTTGTTAAAACTAAAACATATCCAGAAGCCCAATCGCTTGCTAATTCACATGCTTCATAAATTCTGCTTCTACTGTCTTCTTTTAAAACAATTCTATCTACAACAATATCAATGTTATGTCTTTTATTTTTTTCTAAAGATGGAACTTCTTCAATTAAATAATTTTCTCCATCAATTCTTAATCGAGTAAATCCGCCTTTTTTAATTTTTTCAATTGTGTCTTTATGAGTTCCTTTTTCATTACGAATGATAGGTGCAAGAATTTGTATCTTATCATTTAAATTTCTTTCCATAATAATTGAAGTAATCTTCTGAAGAGTTACTGCAACAATTGGTTCGTGATGGTTTGGGCAATAAGGTATGCCAATTCTAGCATAAAGCAATCTTAAATAATCATAAATCTCAGTTACAGTTCCAACTGTAGATCTAGGATTATGTGACACAGATTTTTGATCTATTGCAATAGTTGGAGATAATCCCTCAATACTTTCAACATCTGGCTTATCAAAATTTCCTAAAAACATCCTTGCATAAGAAGATAATGATTCAACATATCTTCTTTGCCCTTCAGCAAAAATAGTATCAAAAGCTAAAGTAGATTTTCCACTTCCTGATAAACCTGTGAACACTATTAATTTATTCTTTGGTAATGTTAAAGAAACATTTTTCAAATTGTTTTCTTTAGCGCCTTTAATCGTAATCTCATTAATTGCCATGCTAAAATTATATACAAAAAAATAAACTCATAAAGTAATTAATGTTCTTTATATTATTAAAGAACATATAAATAAACTGATAAAAATTGAAGAATAATTCCAGCTAAAACGAAAAAATGAAAAACAGTATGCCACCAAACACTATGATTTTTTCCTAATCCATATAATATTGCACCAATTGTAAAAGAGATTCCTCCTCCAAGTAAGAGCATAAAACCATTTAAAGTTAATTGATTATATAAGGCATCACATACTAAAAGAATCGACCATCCAGCACAAATATAAATTATCATTGAAAGTACATTAAATTTCTTGATATTAATCGAGTTCATTGTAATACCTAATGCTATTAAAGCCCAGACAAGAGCAAATATAATCCATCCAGAATAAGGTAATATACCGCCCCAAGCTGTAGTTTCTCTTAATGTTGTTAAACAAAAAATTGAATAAGTTGAACCGACTAAAACAAACACAAAATCGTGATCAATTATTCGAAAAACTCTTTTTCCATTATTTTTAGCTAAGGCATGGTATAAACAAGAAATTGTCATACAAGAAATAATTCCAAAAGCATAAATTGATGCTCCGATGATTTTATAAATAAATTCTTCATCATAAATTACTGTTTCATTTGGATAAACACCACAAATTTTTAAAATCATTAAAATAAAAGCAACGATTCCAAATAAGCCTCCTAAACCGTGGCTTATTGAATTCCATAACTCATGTCTTAATTTATAATTTGGTAATTCAATCTCGTTTATACTCATAATTCTCCTCGTTATGAATACTAGATTATCTTATTTTTTTAATTATGTAAATAGCTTAATTAACATTTATCAAACAAAAGAAAAAGCCTGCTTTTTTTGCAGGCTTTTAAGGGAGAAACGCTTAAAAATTATTGAATATCAATATATTTTCTTTTTTCTTCTTCTTTAACTGGTTCAGGTTTTTTAATAACAACAGTTAATAAACCGTTTTCCAATTTAGCGGAAATGTCTTCTTCTTTGACATCACCGACATTATAAGATCTTTTAATAGAACCAAAATATCTTTCCTTATGAATTACTTTACCAGTTTTATCTTTAAGATCGTTATTATTTTTCTTTTCAATAGAAATAGTTAAATAACCATCTTCTAATGAAATTTTAACATCTTCTTTTTTAACTGATGGTACTTCAACATTAATATGATATGAATCATCATATTCTTCAATATCGGTTTTCATTAAATCTGAATAACGTCTTTCACTATATGGAAAATCAAATAAATCGTCAAATAAGTCATATTTTTTATTTTTTAATTCGTACATAAATATATCCTCCTATTTACTTTTAGCACTCTTACTTCTCAAGTGCTAACTATAATTTATACCTTATTTAGCACTCTGTCAATAGGTTTGCTAATATTTTTAAAAATTTTTTTATTTTAATAATGAGTATGTATTTATATACGTTTTTCAATAAAAATTTAATAATCGTTTCGATTTCATTTAAAATTGAATTAAAAGCACAAAAAGTCCGATTTAAAGATAATAAAAACTTTATTAATAAAAAATCTGTGGAGTCATCCCCACAGATTTTAAATGTTTTTAATTTTTAGCTCCTATAAACACAAAGTTCATAGAAAGCCTAATTAATTAATAAGTAGAATATAATCTTTTTTATAAACCAAACTTTTTAATTCTTTCCCATCTTTCCCTTGCACATCTTTCATTCTTTTCGAAAAGTTCTTCATAGTGTTCTGGGTTAACTTTAGGAAGTTGTGAGTATCTGGTTTCTTTCATTATGAAATCTCTAATCTTAGTAAAGTCAGGTTCTTTACAATCAAGTTGTAAAGCTGGTTTTCCTTCTTTTAATAAGCGAGGATCATATCTGAATGTTGTGAAATAGCCACATTCAACAGCTGCTTTTTCAGTTTCTATACTATTGACTAAACCACCTTTAATACCTTGGTTAATACAAGGAGCATAACAAATAATTAATGATGGTCCATTATAACTTTCAGCTTCTTTAAATGCTTTAATAGCTGCAACTGGGTTTGCACCTAAAGCAATTTGTGCAACATAGACATTACCATAAGTCATTGCCATTAAAGCAAGGTTCTTTTTAGCCTGTCTCTTACCACTTGCAGTAAATTGTGCAATACTACCAGTTTGAGAAGATTTAGAAGATTGGCCACCAGTATTAGAATAAACTTCAGTATCTAAACACATAATATTAACATCATCTTCACTAGCAATAACATGGTCTAATCCACCATAACCAATATCGTATGCCCATCCATCTCCACCGATAATCCAAATTGATTTATCAAGAAGATCTTCTTTATATTTAAGTACTTCTTTTACACCATTATCCTTGCTATTCTCAACTAATTTAACAAGATTTGGAATAATTTCTCTTGCTTTATCTTTATTTTTGATATTTCCAAGATAGTCATTAATAACATTCTTTAATTCATCTTCGATCTTATCTGAATTAAGAGCGTTAGTTAAGATCTTGCTAATTGCACCTAATTTATAATCTGTAGCAAGTCTCATACCATAGCCATATTCAGCATTATCTTCAAATAAGGAATTAGCCCAAGCAGGTCCGTTATTATTTTTATCATTAACAAATGGAGTTAAAGGTGTTGAGCCACAATAAATTGAAGAACAGCCTGTAGCATTAGCAACCATTAAATCTTTTCCGAATAATTGTGTTAATAATCTATAATATGGAGTTTCACCGCATCCAGCACAAGCTCCACTTACTTCCATATAAGGCATTAAGAATCCAACACCCTTAACTGTTGTAAGAGGGAATTTATCGCTCTTATATTCGACGTTCTTGAATAAATATTGTGCATATTTCTCTTCATCAAATTGAGATTTTGATTCAACTAATTCAAGAGCAAATTTGCCATTATTAAGTCTTAAAGCATTTTTATTTGCCATACATTCTTTAACACAAAGACCACAGCCAACACAGTTCTTTGGAGAAATTGAAATAGCAAATTTATATCCAGAAACATTTGGACCCATTGCTGGTTTGACTCTATCTTTTAATCCTTCTGGACCTTTATTAACTTCTTCATCTGTTAATAAGAATGGACGAATTGTTGCGTGAGGGCAAACGAAAGCACATTGATTACATTGAATACAATTTTCTTTATGCCAGACAGGTACACGGTCTGCAATACTTCTTTGTTCTTTAAAAGTAATGTTTTCTCTCATTGTACCATCAAGAAGTTCATATTTTGTAAATGTTGAAGTTGGAAGATCGTTTCCATCTAAAGTATTAATATAATCAACATAATTATCAAAGTAATCATCATCAGTGATGACTCTTTCTCTAACTTTTGGTAAATCAACCCATGATGGATCAACTTTAACTTCTCTTAAACCATCAGTTCCTTTATCGATAGCTTCGAAATTACGTTTAACAATTTCCTCACCTTTTTTAGAATATGTCTTTTCTGCAAGTTTTTTCATCCATTTATTTGCTTCATCATAAGGCATAATTTGTGGATTTAAATAGAAGAATGCAGATTGAAGAATTGTATTTGTATGTCTTCCCATGCCAATTTCAAGAGCAATCTTATTTGCATCAATGACAAAGAATCTTGCTTTCTTCTTAGCTAATTGGTACTTAACACGATTTGGTAAAGATTTAATAAGTTGTTCATCATCCATATCAGTATTAAGTAAGAAAGTACCGCCATTCTTTAAATTCTTAAGCATATCAAATTTAAAGATATATGTATCAAGAGAACATGAAATAAAGTCAGCATGTTCAACATAATAAGTTGAATGAATTGGTTCTTTACCGAATCTTAAGTGAGAACGTGTGACGCCACCTGATTTTCTTGAATCATATGCAAAATAAGCTTGTGCATATTGATGTGTAGCATCACCAATAATTTTAATTGATGATTTATTTGCGCCAACTGTACCATCACTTCCTAATCCGTAGAATAAACATGCTGTTAAATTATGAGCAATTTCATAATTTTCATCAACAATTGGGACTGATAAATGAGTTACATCATCATTAATTCCAACAACAAAATTATGATGTTCATTATTGCTTAACATCCAATCAAAAACAGCTTTAATATGTTTAGGTTGAGTATCCTTACTAGAAAGACCATAACGTCCTCCAATAACCTTAACATCTTTAACTTCCATTAAGTTTAAAGCTGTAACAACATCTTCATATAATGCTTCACCAACACTGCCTAATTCTTTTGAACGATCTAAAACAGCAATTTCTTTTACAGTTTTTGGTAAAGCTTCAACTAATAATTTTGCTGAAAATGGTCGATATAAGTGGACTCTAATCATACCAACCTTTTCACCTTTTTTATTTAAATCATATACAACTTCATAAATTGTTTCATTTACGCTACCCATTGCAATAATTACTTTTGTTGCATTTTTTGCACCAAAATATACGAATGGAGCATATTCTCTTCCTGTTAATTCAGAAACCTTTTTAAAATACTTTTCTGCGACAGATAAAACATTTTCAAAGTGAGTGTTTTGAGCTTCTCTACCTTGGAAATAAATATCATCATTTTCTGCACCACCTCTTGTGACAGCATGTCCATGAGGATTTAATGCTCTTTGTTTAAATTTTTCAACCTTATCCCATGGGACAAGTTTTTTCCATTCACTATCATCTAAAAATTCAACATTTTGAATTTCATGAGAAGTTCTGAATCCATCGAAGAAATGACATACAGGATATTCTGCATCAATTGCTACTAAATGAGCTACACTAGCTAAATCAGCAACTTCTTGAACAGAATCACTACAAATCATAGCAATTCCTGATTGTCTAATAGAATAAACGTCTTGGTGATCTCCAAAAATTGAAAGCGATCTTGTTGCTAAACTTCTTGCACTAACATGTAAAACTGCTGGAAGTAATTCACCACACCATTTATATATATTTGGAATCATCAAAAGTAAGCCTTGTGAAGCTGTATAAGTTGTAGCAAAAGCACCACCTTGTAAAGCACCATGGACAGCACCACTTGCACCACCTTCAGATTGCATTTCACAAACTTTTACTTGATTACCGAAAAAGTTTTCTTTTCCTTGAAAAGAATAAATATCTACACTATTTGCCATAGGTGAAGATGGGGTAATAGGGAAAATTGCAGCAACTTCTGTGAAATTATAACTCATCATTGCAGCAGCCGTATTGCCATCAACACTTATCATTGTTTTTTTGACTTCAGCCATTGAAAAAATCTCCTTTGAACACATTAAATTTTAGTATTCTTAAGATAATATTTCAATTACAAAAAGTGCGATTTTATCAATAAAAGTTAGCTATTCCTAACCACCTTTCTTAATTCTTTCTTCTTCTTTTTTGAGTAATTTTCTTAAAATTCTAACATCCTTTTTAGTTAACCTATAACCTAAGTTCAACATTCCGCCAGCAAAGGTCATATATCTTTCGATATAATCGACTACACCAGTATAGGAATCAGCATCTTTTTTACGGATATAATATCTTTTTGGAGTATTAGATGTTGCTTCTTTCATTTTTAACTCTTCAACTCTTTTAAGTGCTTCTTCCATTTGATCTTTAACTTCAAGAACATTTATATCTGGATTAAATCTAACAAGTTCAATAAAGAAACTTAAATCTTCCAATATAACACTTTCCTTGTAGCCGGTCATTGCTGAAAGGTCCTTACAGGTAATGTACTTTAAATTAGAATTTCTTATTGCCCAAAGATATTTTTTTAAATGTGTTTTCTTTATATATTCATTCATGAAAATATTATAAAATTACTTTAAAATAATATACAACGAATAAAGGAGTTTTCATGAAAATAAATGTATTTCCTATAACAAGTCCTCTCCATGATGAACAAACAGTCATTAAAGACACTAATAAATTAATTAATGATTTAAAAGAGGAACTAGATTGTCAAATTGAACTTTGTTTTGACGTTGATAAACTTTATGATTCAGACCTTGCTTTAATATTTGTTAGAACTGGTGGCTCAGAGAATACTTTTCTATCGATAATTGATAAGCTGGAAGAGTCTTACTATTTTTTAACAGTAGATCATTCAAATTCGCTTGCTGCTTCACTTGAAATTTTAACATATCTTAATTTACAAAATAAAAATGGCGAAATTTTACATGGAAATGTACACTACTTATCACAAAGAATAAAAGAATTATTAGGAGAATAAATATATGGTAAATTTAGGTGTTATCGGTAAACCTTCCGACTGGTTAATTAGTTCAAATGTTAATTATTCAAAAGCAAAAGAAATTTTTAATATTAACCTTATTGATATAGATATTAATGAAGTTAAAGACTTATATAATAAAGTTGATGTAGATTTAAATTTGCTTAATAAATTTAAAAACTTATTTAATGAAAATGAATTAGTAAAAGCTTTAAAAATCTATGAAGCTCTTAAATTAATAGTCAAGAAATATAAGTTAAAAGGCTTAACAATTCGTTGTTTTGATCTTCTTGAGCCAATTAAATCCACTGCTTGTTTAGCTTTAGGCCTTTTAAATGATGAAGGAATAATTGGAACTTGTGAAGGAGATGTACCTGCATTAATCTCAATGTTTTTAATTAAAAACCTTGCAAATTCTGAGTCTTTTCAAGCAAATCCATCAAAAATAATAGTCGAAAATAATGAAATAATTTTAGCTCATTGTACCATTCCTTTAGAAATGTGTACTTCATTTAGATTAGATACTCATTTTGAAAGTAGAATAGGTGTTGCAATAAAAGGGGAATTATTACCACAAAAAATAGGAATTTTAAGAATTGCTTCTACTTTAGATAAATATGTTATTTTAACCGGAGAAATAGTTAAAAATTTAAATCAAACAAACCTTTGTCGCACTCAAATATTAGTCAAATTAGATAATGATTCGAATGTAAAATACTTTTTAACAAAACCCCTAGGAAACCATCACATTATTTTTTATTCAAACTCAGAAAAGCTTGGAAAATTAAACGCCTATCTTTCTTCTAAGTTAAATAAAATTAGCACACTTTAATCATTATGATTATAAAAATAATTCGATATATCAGGTGAAACAGATTTTTCTGACATTAATGTAACTTTTGCAAGGTTATTTCCAAATTCAATAGATTTTTTAAGGCTTTCGCCTCTTAAAAAGCGATCTATTATTCCAGCAAATAATGCATCTCCACAGCCAGTTGTGTTAACAAATTTTTCAACTTTTTCTACATGGACTAACCCTATATCTCTTCTATTTTTTCCAAAATAAATATCATTACTTTTATTTGAAACAACTACATTTCCAATGTCTTTTGCAAGTAATGCACCAACTAAGTCTTTTTCTACAAGTTTGATATTAATTAAAGATTGAGCCTCAAAAATATTACATTTTAATAAGAATATTTTATCAAGATGATTTTTATATTTTTTCACTTTTTCAGGTGAAATTGCCTCACATATAAATTTCTTTGAAGAATATTTCTCAAATAAATAATCTATTGTTTCTTGTGGTAAATTTGCATCAATTATTATAAATTCATGTGATTCAATAATTTCATTATTTTTTTCAATAAATGATGAATCAAGTGAATTAATAACAGAATTATCACAAATACCAGTATCTAAATCTTTATTTACATCATTTAAAGCAATATAAAGTGAGCTATTTTCAGTAGTGGTTGGTGAATAAACAGTCACTCCTAAAGATAAAAGATTCTCTCTTAATTTTGATCCTAAAATATCATTTCCAAGAGCTGTTAAAAAAGTACATTTATTACCTAAACGCGCTAGGTTTTCGGTTGTATTTCTCATCACTCCACCGAAAGAAACATTAATTTTTCCAATATTTGAAACCTTACGAATAATTTTATTAAACGGATTTGCAATAAAATCAATATTTGATCCACCAATTAATAAAATATCACGTTGCATACTTTATTCTCCTTTAATTAATTTTGAATATTCAACAGCTACCTTAGCCCCTATTTTAGCATTATTTTTAATTAAATAGATATTTGTTTCTAAAGATTTGCCTTCTGTAATCTCATTAATTTTTTTAAGCAAGAAAGGCGTTTCGTCTTTTCCTTTGATTCCCTTTTTTTCCATTTCTTTTTGAGCATCACTAATAGCAGAATTAATAATTTTCTCATCCATTGCAAATTCTTTAGGAACAGGAACAGTAACTAACACTCCACCTTCTAAATTCATATTATTTTTAGTATAAATTATATTAGCAATTTCTAAGGGTGACCTAGCATTAAAATCAACATTAATATTTGATGTAGGAGTAAAGAAAGCAGGCATTTTGTCAGTATTATAACCAATAATAGGAACACCTTTTGTTTCTAAAATTTCTGCTGTAATATTTAAGTCCAATATTGCTTTTGGTCCGGCACATATAACAGTTACATCAGTCTTAGCAAGTTCCTCCAAGTCTGCAGAAATATCATATGTTTTTTCGGCTCCTTTTTGTGCTCCACCAATTCCACCAGTAACAAAAAATTGAATTCCTGCTTTTTTAGCAAGTAACATTGTGGCACTAACAGTTGTTGCACCCCATTCTTTATTAGCAATACAAATCGCTAAATCTCTTCTTGAAACCTTTCTAATCCCCTCTTTTTTTCCAAATAATTCAATTTCTTCATGGCTCATTCCAATAACAGGCTCGCCATTAATGATACCAATGGTAGCAGGTATGGCACCATTTTCAATTATTACATTTTCAACTTGTAATGCACACTCAACATTTTTAGGATAAGGCATCCCGTGTGAAATAATTGTAGTTTCTAAAGCAACAACTGGAAATCCTTTTTCTAAAGCTTCTTGAACTTTTTTACTAATTATCATGGTTTCTCCTTTATTAATAAGTCCCTTTAATGATAAATCTTATTTCGTTATCTTTATATCCGATTAAATACTTCTCATTCTCAACTTCGTATGAATAAGTAGTTAAACATTCATTTTCAAAACATTGTTTTAAATATTCAACTTGATAAGTTAAAAAATATTTACCATTATTGTCTTTGAACTTATCCAAGAAAATTTCTAAATAACGTGTATTATTCATATGACCATTATGATCTAACATTGAATAAGTTATATCTTGATTACGATATAATTCTAGCAAATTAAAATCGATAGACGGAAGTTTTTTAATTCTTCTTTCAAATAAACCCTTACCTTCAATGAAAAAATTAGGTGCCTCTTTTGGATTAACGATTGTATTATTTTTAATATCAATTATCATCCATACCATTCTTACTTTATATAAAAGTGTATCTCCTGAATAAATTTCTACATCTCGAGGCATCTCAACAAATTGAGGATTTAATGCATATGTCACAAGTCTAACTTTTTTTAAGTTTTTGATTTGTTTAACGATTTCAATAAAATTTCTAACAACAACCCAGATATATCCTTTTTTAATAAAAGGATCAAACCCACAATCTAACATATCAGCATGTTCTCCTGCTATATGCTGGCAAAAATCAAGTATAGAACTTGGTTTTAAATAATCGTTTTTATCAAGTAAATTCGTTGTAATTGTATATTCTCTTTCGTATTTTAAATTCATATCAACTTATATTGCCCATTCACCATTATTAAAAATTAAATATTCATTGTTTTCTTCATCATATCCTTTAATTGTTAAATCCTTAGAACCAATCATAAAATCTACGTGATTAATAGAATTATTTAATCCAACAGAATCAATTTCTTCTTTACTCATTGTTTCATAACCCTTAATTAAGTTTTTAAATGCATCACCTAATGCTAAATGACAACAGGCATTTTCATCAAACAAAGTAGAAAAAAATAAAATTCCAGAATTATTAATAGGGTTTGAAAAAGGAACTAAAGCACATTCTCCAAGCATCCTACTTCTTTCATCTGATTTAAATAATTCTTCAAATGCTTCTTCACCTTTTTCAGCTTCAATTTTATCAACCTTTCCATCTTTAAAATAAACCTTAAAATTTTCAACTAAAGTATTGTTAAGTGATAGAGGTTTTGTTGCAACAACTACTCCTTCGCATTTTCCTGCTATTGGACTTGTAAAAACTTCTTCCGTTGGAATATTAGGTTGAAAATATATTTTTGTGTCTTGTGTATATTCTCCACCAGCTTCCCAATTTACATTTTTACTAAGCCATACTTTAAAATCTGTGCCATTTTTAGATTTATATTCTAATCTTGTTAAATTTAATTTATTTAAAAAATCTGCGTGTTTAACAAGGTTTTTATCATGTAATTCCCAGTTTTTGAATGGATCGCCATCAAAACATCTGCTTGCTTTTAAAATCTCTTCCCACAACTTTTCAACTGCTTGTTCATCATTTAAAGCCGGAAATAATTTTTTTGCCCATTTTTTAGATGGAACACCAGCAATGCACCATTGAATCTTATATTCATAAATATCGCGGTATTTTTTAAAAGCTTCCTTTCTTGCTTTTGAATAAACACCTAACTTCTTAATATCAAAAGAAATATTTTCATCAGGTACTTCTGAATCCAAATAGATTCTACAAGGCAAATTATCTACTATATATTGTTGTTTAGCTAATTCAAAGTTTTCAACTTTTTTTAAAGCCTCATCTTTTTGATATTGATAGTGAAAATTTGAAATATCATCATCCGTATAATCAATAAATACCTTTCTTGCTCCAGCTTCATAAAGTTCTTTTACTAAAATCCTAATAAACTCATAAATTTCCACAGAACCAACAATTAATGCATCTTGGTTTGGTTTTAAATTAACACCTGTTTTTACAATTAATTTAGCATAATTTACTAATTTTTCTTTTTCCATAATTTACCTCAAAAACATTTAATATTATACACAAAACGAATAAAAAAATTTAAAATATAACACAAGGAGAATTAATTTATGGCAAATACAAAAGAAAAATTTAACGTAATTTATCAGGCAATCAAGATTTTAGAATCTTTAATTCTTGTAATAATTGGAATAATAATTTGTATTTTTTCTGGAAATCAAAATTTACAAAATGCAATAAGTTATTGTGTTGCAATTATTGCATTGGTATTTGGTCTCTTAACAATTGCTTTTTCTTATCTTTTCTCAAAAGGTATAGGAAGTATTGATACAATTTCTGGAACATTCATGATATCACTAAGCATATTAATAATTGTAAATCCAAATATAGTAACTGATTTTATTCCTTTATTTTTTGGAATTCTTTTAATTGTTTATGCAGTTATTTTTTTAATAGAAACCTTTAACATTGGACTTAACTTAAAAATAAATAAAGGGGCAACTTTGAAATTCTTTGGCTACTTAATTTTATCAATTTTACTTCTTGTTGGTGGCATTTTAGTTGTTTGCTTCCTTGAAAGAGTTTCTCAAATTATTAACATTCTTATTGGCACTATTTTAATAATTGTTGGTATTTGTTTATTTATTTTAACAATAACTTCTTTAAGAAAATCTCAAACAAAAAGTACTGCATTAGTAAAAACAAAATCTAAAAAGAAGGTAAAATCCAATGTTATTGATGTAAGTGCAGAAACAAAATCAAAAGAAAATGATGTAAAACTAATCGATAAAAAATAGATTATTTTACTCGTAATTCTTTTAATTCAAATAAACAATCTCTTAACTCTATTGCTTTTTCAAAATCGAACTCTTTAGCAGCTTTATTCATAGCTTTTTCAATTTCTTTTATTTTTCTTTCGAGTTCAGATTTTGTTAATTTACCCTTAGATATCTTTTCAACTTCTTTTTCTTTTATCGAAATAGGAGGAGTTATTGGTTTAATAATAGTTTGAGGAATTATTCCATTGTCATCATTGTAATCTTTTTGGATTTTTCTTCTTCTATTTGTTTCATCGATACAATATTTCATTGAATCAGTAACTGAATCGGCATACATAATAGCTTTGCCGTGTTCGTTTCTTGCTGCTCTTCCTACAACTTGAATTAAACTTCGTGAGCTTCTTAAGAATCCCTCTTTATCTGCATCTAATATTGCAACAACGCTTACTTCAGGTATATCCAAACCTTCTCTTAATAAATTAATACCAATTAAAACATCATATTTTCCTTTTCTTAATTGATAAATAATTTCACTTCTTTCTAAAGTTTTACATTCACTATGTAAATAAACCGCCTTAATGTCCCTATCTTTAAGATAAGATGTCAAATCTTCTGCCATTTTAATTGTTAAAGCGACAATCATTACCCTCTCATTTCTTTTTATTGCTTCTTTAATTTCGAAAATAATATCATCAATTTGTCCTAAAGATGGTCGCACAAAAATTTCAGGATCTAATAATCCTGTAGGACGAATAATTTGTTCTGCTGCAATTCCGTTAGCCTTCTCTATTTCATAATCACCTGGGGTTGCACTAGTACAAATAATTTGATTAATTTCTTGTTCAAATTCATTAAAATTTAAAGGCCTATTATCTAGAGCACTAGGTAAACGAAATCCATATTCAACTAAAACCTCTTTTCTTGAACGATCTCCATTATACATGCCTCTAATTTGAGGAAGAGTTACATGTGATTCATCAACAATTAAAAGATAATCTTTTGGAAAATAATCCATTAAACAAAAACATTTCTCGCCCGGTTTTCTTCCATCAATATGCCTTGAATAATTTTCAATTCCATGACACATTCCAAATTCTTTCAAGCTTTCCACGTCTTGACGTGTTCTCATTTCAATTCTTTCCGCTTCTAAAGGTTTCTTTTCATCATTGTAAAATTTAATTCTTGTTTCAAGCTCACTTAGAATGCTTTCACAAGCCTTTTCGATTGTTTCTTTTGTTGAAGCGTGGTCATATGCTGGAAACATTGAATATTCTTTATATTTTTCAATAACTTCTCCGGTTAAATAATTAACTTTTGAGATTTCTTCTACCATATCTCCAAATGAAGATATACGAATATACCAATCTTTACTTTCAGGAGGCATTATATCAACTATATCTCCTCTTACTCTAAAACAACCTGGCGTAAGCTCGATGTCATTTCTTGTGTATTGAGAGTCAATTAATTTTTTAAATAATTCTTTTCTGTTTATTTCATCATCAACACGCAAATCAAAAATCAATTTTTTATATTCATCTGGATCGGTTAATCCATAAATCGACGCAACCGAAGCAACAATTATTGTATCCCTCCTTGAAACAACTGAATTTATTGCACTAACTCTCATCATTTCAATTTCTTCATTCATTAAAGCTGTTTTATCGATATAAGTATCAGATTTTGGAATATAAGCTTCTGGCTGATAAAAATCGAAATTTGAAACAAAATATTCAACACGATTGTGTGGAAAAAGTTCTTTCATTTCAGCGAAAAGCTGTCCGGCTAATGTTTTATTATGTACAAGTATTAAAGTTGGCTTTTGTGTCTGCTCTATTACGTTTGCCATTGTAAAAGTTTTACCTGTTCCAGTAGCACCTAATAATACTTGCCATTTTTTCCCTTCTTTTACACCTTGAACTAATTTTTCAACCGCTTTAGGTTGGTCACCAGTTAATTTAAATGGACTTTCAATTTTAAATAAATTATTATTTCCCATCTTTTTCTTTTCTATTCTTAATTTTATTTATTAATTTTTTGACTTCAGTTAATGAATTTGTTTTAGATGATTCACTTTTTTTAAATCCTTCCCCATGTACAAATTGACTTTGAGTATAAGTAACAAAAGCATTAGGATCAATCTCTGCAATAAAATCCTTAACTTTAATATATTCTCTTCTAGAAAAAACTATTCTAACCATTGTTTTTTCTTGTTTTGTATAACCACCAACAACTGTAAAAATTGTAGTAGAACGATCTAATTCTCTATTAACATATTCGGTAATTTCGTTTGGTTTATCAGTAATAATGTCACAAATATAAGATTTATTAGATGTTGTATAAACTTTATCAATAGCAAACGAACAAACAAAAGCTGAGATAATACCAACTAAACCAGCCAAGAACAAGCTACTAGTTTCTCCGAATTCTCCAGGCATACATAAGTCAAGAATTAAACCTACAACAACTACAATTGCATCAATTATAAAAGTACAAGCTGAAATAGAAAAACTTGTATATTTATTAATAATGAACGAAATTATATCAACTCCGCCTGTTGAACCACCACCAATAAAAGTAATTCCACATCCTAAGCCAACTAAGCTTCCACCAAATAAAGAAATAATAAGTAATCTCCCTGCGTCGTTTAAAGGTTCAGCATTGATAGTTAAAACGCCTTCAATAATTTGTGTAACCCCTTCTTGTCCATAAAGTAAATCTACTAAATTAGTTCCAACAGGTGTTCTTACAAGAATTGAAAGAAAAATTGGATAAAATATAGTTGATAATAGGGTATTTAATGTGAATTTAAATCCTAGAATCAAAGAACCAATTAAAAAGAGGCCCCAGCAAAGAATATATTGCCAAATATCAACTGTTAATATTCCAAGTTCAGAAAATATAATACCAATACCACTTATTCCACCACTAATAATATTAAAAGGAACTAGAAAAAAAGCGTTCGCAAAAGCAAGTATAAAAGTTCCTATAAGAACTAATAATAAATGATATATTCTTTTTAAAATATTCTTAGTTTTTTCGTTTTTAATCTTGTTTAATATCATTTTTCTTACTGCTCTCCTCTAAATAACTGTAGATGAAACCTTTTATATTTCCATCCATGACTTTTTCTATGTTAGTTTCAGAATAATTTGTTCGATTATCTTTAACTAAAGTATAAGGACAAAATACATAAGATCTAATTTGTGATCCCCACTCAATATTTTTTTGAGTGCCTATTACACCCTTTAATTTTTCATTTTTCTTTTCCAGCTCAAGGTTGTATAGTTTAGATTTTAACATATTTAAAGCAATTTCTTTATTTCTCAATTGGCTTCTTTCAATTTGAGAAGATACAACAATTCCAGTAGGAATATGCGTTATTCGAACAGCAGTTTCAACTTTATTAACGTTTTGTCCGCCAGCTCCGCCACTACGATAAGTGTCGACTTGTAAATCATCTTCTTTTATTTCAATATTAATATCATCAGAAAATTGAGGAGTTATATTAACACTTGCAAAAGATGTATGTCTTCTAGAGTTAGCATCAAAAGGAGAGATTCTAACTAATCTATGAACTCCTTTCTCACTTTTAAGCATACCATAAGCGTTATTACCACTTATTATAGCTGTAACAGATTTTAACCCAGCCTCTTCTCCTTCTAAATAATCAATAACGTAAAATTTGAACCCTTCAATTTGACAAAATCTTTCATACATTCTTAAAAGCATTTGTCCCCAATCACATGCCTCAGTTCCTCCTGCTCCAGGATGTATTTCAAGAATACAATCAAATGAGTCATATTCCCCAGAGAATAAAACTTCAACTTTAAATTTATTTAAAAGTTGATTATTTTTTTCAAATTCCTCACTAATTAAAGCTAAAATATCAATATCAGCTGGATTCGTTTCACAAAAAAACGAGTATAGTTCTTTAAATGATTTGTCTAATTTAATATAGGTATCAAGCTTATTTACTAGTAAATTTTTCTTTTGAATTATCTTGTTTGCTCTTCTTTGATTGTTCCAAAAATTATTTGAATTTATTTCTTTTTCAAGTTCATCAATTGAATTTTCAATAGTGGACAAGTCAAAGAGAATCACCGAGCTTTTTTAATGTTACTAAAGCCTCATTTAATCCTTCCTTCAATAAATAATATTCCATTTTAATTTTTCCTAATTTGTATGAATATCATCATGTTCATATTCTGGTGCAGCTTCTTTACCTTTATCAATATTAGAAATATTTAATGATGCTTTGTCTGTATTAACTACATTTACAACTGGTGAATTATTTTCACTATTTTTGTCATTAGTAGAAACATTATTATCATTATTAGTTGGAGCTACATTTATGGTAAAACCAGCTTTTTCTTGTTTTCTTTCTTCAAATTTTATATTCATTAAATTTAAAACAACCTCTAAAGAAATAACCTCTAACATTTCTCTAAACATAGCCCAGCCTTCATTAACATAATCTTGTAAAGGATTGGTTTGTGCATATCCTCTTAAAGAAACAGATTCTCTAAAACGATTCATATTATCAATTTGTTGTGTCCAGTTTCTATCGATACATCTTAAAGTAATTTGTCTTTCTACACGATTAACTTGATCTTCATCATACATTTTCTTCTTATTTAAATAAGTTTCATATAAAACTTCAGCTAAATCTTCCCCAGCTTCTTCAGGAACAGCTTCATCATATAAAGAAGGTTTTACAATACCTTCAGGAAGGAAACGTGGAACTAAAAGTTTAACTAATTCAACGCCATCAATTGTTTTATCAGGTGAGTTTTGTTTAATAGCTCTTTTTGTTAAAGCTAATCCGCAATCACTAAATGTATCACTTAACAAACTATCAATGCTGTCTGCAAAGAGAATTTGATCTCTTTTTGCATACATAATTTGTCTTTGTTTACTTAAAACATCATCATAATCTAAAAGATTTTTTCTAACATCAAAGTTTTGTCCTTCAATTCTTTTTTGTGCGCTAGTTATAGCTGTACTTAGCATCCTTGATTCGATTGCTTCATCACCATAAGCAGCAAATCTTTTTCTTAAACTATCGCTTGCAAATCTTACCATTAATTCATCATCAAGGGATACATAAAATCTAGAAAATCCAGGATCTCCTTGTCTTCCACTACGTCCACGAAGTTGGTTATCAATACGTCTTGATTCGTGACGTTCTAAACCAAAGACACATAATCCACCTAATGCTCTAGTTTGTTCAGTTAATTTAATATCAGTTCCTCTACCAGCCATATTAGTTGCAAGAGTAATATGTTTATATTCACCTGAATGAGAAATTATTTCTGCTTCACGTGCGTGGTTTTTAGCATTAAGCATTTCATATTTCAAACCTGCTTCATCTAAATATCTAGCAACCTCTTCACTAGCTTCAACTGAAGGTGTACCAATCAAAATAGGTTGTCCAATTTCATTTCTTTCTTTAACTTCTTTAACAAGAGCTTTAATTTTTGCAATTTTAGTTGCAAAAACATAATCTGTTGCATCCTTACGAATAACAGGCTTATTTGTAGGAATGGAGACAACTTTCATATTGTAAATTTTTTCAAATTCTTCTTCTTCTGTCTTTGCTGTACCAGTCATACCAGAAAGCTTTTTAAATAATCTAAAGAAGTTTTGATAAGTAATTGTAGCTAATGTGACAGTTTCTTCTTTAATTTTAACACCTTCTTTAGCTTGAATAGCTTGTTGTAAACCATCACTATATTCTCTTCCTTTTAAGACACGTCCTGTAAATTGATCGATAAGTTGAATTTCATTATTTTGGTCTACTAAATATTCAACATCTCTTGTCATAATATAATTAGCTTTTAAAGCTTGGTGAATTCTATGTACTAAATCTTGGTATTGTGGAGCATAAAGGTTGCTAATCCCAAACATTTTTTCTGCTTTATCAACACCTTTATCAGTTAAATTACAAGATTTTGTTTTTATATCAACTTCAAAATCACCGTCTGGAACATAGTCCGGATGTTTTCTTTTAAACTCTTCATCTACATATTTTGAAGGTCGAAGCATCTTAACAAATCTGTCTGCAACATTATATTGAGAAGCACTTGCTTTAGAACCACCTGAAATAATTAAAGGTGTTCTTGATTCATCAATTAAAACACTATCAGCTTCATCAACAATTACGTAGTTTAACCCTCTTAAAACTCTTTGACCTACAGTAGGAGCCATATTATCTCTTAAATAATCAAAGCCTAATTCAGAGTTGATTGTATAAGTAATATCACAAAGATGGGCTTTTTTCTTTTCTTCACTATTTAACTTATGAAGGTTAACGCCAACTGTTAATCCTAAAAATCTAAAAACTTGGCCCATTTCATTAGCGTCTCTTTGAGCAAGATATTCGTTAACAGTAACAACATGGACACCTTTGCCTTCTAAAGCATTCAAATAAACAGGCATTGTTTCAGTTAAGGTTTTACCTTCACCAGTTTTCATTTCAGCAATATCGCCATCATGTAAAACTAAAGCTCCAATAATTTGAACATGGAAAGGATACATACCAAGTACTCTTTTTGCAGTTTCACGAACAACCGCAAAAGCTTCATACTTAATATCGTCTAAAGTTTCTCCATTTTTTAACCTATCTTTAAATTCTTTTGTTTTTTCTCTTAGTTGATCATCCGTTAAATCTGCCATTTTTGCAGCAAAACTTTCTACTTTTTTGGCTTGTTTTTCATATTTTTTTAAAATTCTTTGATCAATTCTAAATATTTTGTTAATAACATTGCTCATAAATTTACTATCCTCAAAAAATGCATAAAAATTATATCACTAATGGCCGTTCTCTTCAACTTTTCAAATGGCCTTATTCTATCCAATAATTTCAATGGAATCACTCATTAATTCTTTCTCATCTTTTGATAAAATTCGTTTTGCCATTACTAATATTTTTATTTCTTTTGGATTCGCTTTTTTAAGTAAATTTATACACGCTTTTAATGTGGAACCTGTTGTACATACGTCATCAATTAAACAAATCTTTTTATTATTTAATTCAAATAAGTTAAAATCTTTTTTATATTCAATTATTTCTGAAACTTTTTTTCTTTCTTTATAAGAAAGATTAGCCTGCTTAATATTTTTTGTTTTTATAAACACGTCAATAATTTTTAAATTTAAACATTCAAACATTGATATTACATGATTAAACCCTTTCTCATTAAGCCTTCCTAAAAATGAAGGCGCAGGAATTAAAATGTATTTTTTATAGAGTAAGGAAAGCTCTGATTTAAATGGGTTAATGAAAACGTCTTTTAAAACATAATCTTTACAGCCTTTAAATAGAAATAATTTATCTTTAATCACATCAGTATATTCATAAATTGCTAATCCTCTAATTCCTTCTAATTCAAAAGAATAAAATATTGGATTCATTTGTTTCAAACAATTATTACAGATGAACAATTCAGATCGATTAAAAGAATGTAAAGAATTTATTTTGATTTCTTTAAAGCAGACCTTGCAAATGTTTATTTGCTTCTCTGATTGTACTGATTGCTGTTTTAATAAATTTTGTATTTTTTTGAACAATAAAAATAACTTCCCCAGATTCATAGCCAATCTTTCTACCTACTCTTCCTGAAATTTGAATTAAACTATTCTCGTTATATATCGAATTATCGGCGTTAAATATAATAACTTGAAGGTTTTTTAAAGTAACTCCTCTTTCTAAAATTGCTGTAGTAACTAAGTATTTATATTTATTATTTCTAAAATCTTCAATAATTTTAGATCTATTTTTTATTTTTGAATTAACAAAATATCCACCTTTTGCAAAGATATTTAAAAAACAATAGAGATTTTCAGACTCTTCAATTGTAGGAACAAAAATTAAACAAGGCTTATTTTCTTTGATGAATTTTTTTAATTTTGCAATTAAAAATAAATACTTAAAAATCCAAAATCTCACTTTTACAACTGGAACAGGTATTGGTTTATTATGATATCTTATAAATAAAGTTACAACATCATAGCCCTCTTTTTTAAAATCATCCAGTGTTTTTTTATCTGGTGTAGCACTCATTTTAATAAAATTTCCTTTAATGCTTCTTTTAAAAAGTGCTTCAAGAACCTCGTTTTTATAAAAAGGAAATGCGTCTATTTCATCTAAGATTAATAAATCAAAAAAAGATGAATATCTATACAGTTGATGTGTCGTTAAACATATGATTTCACCATCAATTTCTTTTGTATTACCACCATATAAAGAAATAACTTTTGCTTCTTTAAAAGTATTTTTAAAACGATTCGCTAACTCAATAACTACATCTCTTCTTGGAACAGCAAATCCAACCTTTTGTTTATTATGCAATGCATAATTGATTACTTCAAAAACTAGTTCTGTTTTACCTGCACCACAAACCGCATAGACCAAGGTATTAATTTTATTTTTATAATTTTCAAGAATTCTTTTTGAAACTCTTAACTGTTCTGTGGTTAAAGAATAATTAATGTCTATTTTAATGTCGTTATGGAAATCAAAATCACCCTCTTTTACTCTTTCTCCAATAAATGAAACACATTTTCGACAATAGGTTGTTCCATCTTTATGTTTAGCAAAATAAAGAGGATCTTCATTTCCACATAATTCACATTTTATAATCTACATCCTTTCATATAACAAGATGCAAGAAGATAAATAAAATTCCCAAATTAATTTTTATTTTCGTATTTTTTTATAAAATCCACCCTAATCTCGTGTCTTTCACCGGCAAATTTTGTATTTACAAAAATTTCAATTCTTTTTATGACTTCTTCATAACTCATAAAATGTGCACCAAAAGCAATCATATTCGCATTATTATGTTCTCTTAATAAACTAGCAACATCATCGTTATAACCTATGCCACATCTTATACCTTTAACTTTATTTGCTGCTATTGAAACACCTTCTCCACTATTGCATATTAATACACCAAAATCAGCTTCACCACTTGCAACTACTTCAGCTGTTTTAATTGCATATTCTGCATAGTTGCAACTTTCTTTTTTATAGCAACCACAGTCGATAAAAACATATTGTTTTCCCAGCTCTTTTTTAATTTTTTCCTTATAATCAAATCCACCATGATCAGATCCAATTGCAATTTTTATCATAATTTCTCCTTAATTTCCTTTAATGTTAATTCCCCTTCTCTTAATATAGAAATGTTCCCATTATCAATTTTTATTACTGTTGAAGGAATGCCGTTTTTAATTTCCCCTTCAATAACGCCATCAATTTCCTCATTAAAATATTCGTAAACTTCATTTATATTTTTTGCTGGAGGATAATTTGAAATATTTGCAGAAGGAACAAAAAGTGGTTCCTTTATTTCTTTAAGAATATTTAAAATCATTTTATTATCAGGTATTCTAAATCCAACAAAACCACTTCCTAAATCATAAAAGGAAGCAATATTTTTTTTAGCTTTTGTCACAATTGTTATTTTTCCTGGGCATAACTTATTTACACAATTAATTAAAAAATCATCTATTTCTATAATATTATTTAACTCATTTAAAGAATAACACATTAAGGTAAAAGGTTTATCGCTTGGTCTTTTTTTAACTTTTACAAGTTTCTCAAAGTTTTCTTTTGAATTTGCTAAAATTCCAAGCCCAAAAACAGTTTCAGTTGGAAAAGCAACAATTTTATTTTCTTTTAATAATTTAACTGCTTCTTTATAATCACGTTGTGCAATAATTTTCATAACTATATTTTACATCCAAACCCTTTTATATACAGATATCGAATTTTATTATAGATATCTTTTTTAAATTGAAATTCTATTTTTTCATCTGAAAAATATTTAACAATAAGTTTGGTTAATGCGTCTTTTTGATCTTCACCAATTTCAAAAACCATTAAATAATTTTCATTCATAAATAATTTATGATATTTAAAAAAATTATTATAAAAAGGTATTCCGTTTTTTACATAAATCGCGTGTAAAGGTTCATTTTTTAAAACCATCTCATCAATCGTATTCAAATTATCAACATAAGGAGGATTAGAGACAAAAACATCTGCTTTTATATTATATTTTAATAAAGGTTTAGTTTTATCACCTCTTAAAATAAGAAAATTATTTAAATATTGCGAAGCATTATAGTTTAATACATCAATAGTTCTTTGATATTTTTCAATAAAAAATAAGTTACTATTTTTATAAGAATTTCCTAATGCAATTCCTATACAACCAGTCCCAGCACAGCAATCTACAATTGATTTTGGTTGGATTTTATATTCTTCTATTAAAGATTTTGTAAGCAAAACTAAACCTTCAGTTTCTACTCTTGGAATCAAAGTATTTTTATTCACCTTTAGTTTAAAATCTAAAAAATATGAATATCCTAAAGCATATTGGAGAGGTTTCCCATCAATAATTAAATTAATTTTTTTTATAAAATCATTAGGTTTTGCAAGGTTTTTATCAAAATTAATGACTAAATCTGTATAATTTTTATAATTATTTACATCTATTAAAATTTGATAAATTATATTTTTTGAAATTTTTAAATTATTCTCATTAGAAAAATCTAAAGAATATTTTAAATATTCTCTGTTAGTTTTAATTAGCTTGTTCGCCTGCAATTTTTTGTTGTTGGTCATAATTAATTAAAGCATCAACTATCGGATCTAAATTTCCTTCCATTACTCGATCAAGCTGTTGTAACGTAAAGCCAATTCTATGATCAGTAACTCGATTTTGAGGATAATTATAAGTTCTAATCTTTTCATTTCTATCCCCACTACCAATTTTACTACGATATTGTGCTTCATTTTTCTCTTTCTTTTCTTCCTCAAGTTGAGCAAGTTTACTTGCTAACATTTCCATACAAATCTCGTGATTTTGAATTTGAGATTTCTCAGTTTGGCAAGAAACAACTATCCCTGTTGGGATGTGAGTAATTCTAACAGCAGACTCCGTTTTATTAACATTTTGTCCACCAGCGCCTTGTGAACGATAACGGTCAACTCTTAAGTCTTCATTTCGAATATTTACATCATTAACTTCAATTTTTGGCATAACAACAACTGTAGCTGTAGAAGTATGTATTCTTCCATTAGCTTCAGTTTTTGGAACACGTTGAACGCGGTGTACTCCACTTTCAAATTTTAAATGTGAATAAGCATCGTCTCCACTAACTACAAATTGTATATAGGAATATCCTCCAACCCCGCAAGGATTTTCATCAATAATTTTGTAATTCCATCCTTTTGAATCACAATATTTGATATACATTCTAAAAAGGTCGCCCGCAAAAATATTAGCTTCATCGCCACCAACTGCTCCTTTTATTTCAAAAATGATGTCTTTTCCATCGTTTGGATCACTAGGTATTAATAAAATCTTTAATTCTTCCTCGATTTTTACAATTAATTCTTCATTCTTTTTAAATTCTTCTTTGCCCATTAAAGAAATATCAGGATCTGAATCGTTTGACATTATTAAAGCATCTTCTTTATTTTTCTCAGCAAATAAAAATTCATTATATTTTTCAACAATTGGAGCTAATTTAGCTCTTTCTTTAGATAAATTTCTAAATTTATTAATATCAGAAACAGTGTTTTCGTCTAGTAATAAATCATCTATTTCTTTTAACCTTTCTTGACTTGTATCAAGCCTATCTCTCATGCTTTTATCCATAAATCCACTCCAAAAATCCAAAAAATTATATCAAAAACATATGTTCAATTAAAGTATCATATCTTTATATTCTACCTTACTTATTATATAATATTGAGGATATTTTATGGCATATAAAGCGTTATATAACAAATATAGAAGTAAGACATTTGATGAAATTGTTGGGCAAGAAGCTACGGTCCAATCATTAAAGAATGCACTTTTAACCAATAAAATTGCTCACGCTTACTTATTTTCTGGTCCAAGAGGAACAGGAAAAACAAGTCTTGCTCGTCTTTTCGCTAAAGCTTTAAATTGTGAAGAAGGTTTAGGTTCAATTTGTAATAAATGCGAAAATTGTTTAGCAATTAATAATTCTTCACACCCAGATGTTTTTGAAATTGATGCTGCAAGTAATAGCGGCGTTGATCAAGTAAGAAATCTCATCGAACAAGTAAAATATTTACCAACACTCGGAAAATATAAAGTATATATTATTGACGAAGTTCACATGATGACAAAGGAAGCATTTAATGCTTTATTAAAAACTCTTGAAGAACCACCACAAAATGTTGTTTTTATTTTATGTACAACTGATCCATATAAAGTTTTACCAACTATTCTTAGCAGATGTCAAAGATACAACCTAACAAAGATTGATCAACCTGATTTAATAAAATTATTAACAAAAATCTTAAAACAGGAATTAATTTCCTTTGATAACGATGCACTTTCAATAATTGCAAATTTAGCAAATGGAGGTGCAAGAGATGCATTAAGTATATTAGATCAATTAATTGCATATTCTGACGGTTACATTTCTGCAGACAAAGTTAGAGAAGTTTTTGGACTTGTTACAAACGAAGATAAAATAATTTTATTAAATTATTTATACAGAAAAGATACATTATCAACTATCAATTTTTTAGAAAAATTAAATTACAAAAATATTGATATTTCTCGCTTTGTTTTAGATTTATTAAACCTTTTAAAAGACTGTTTAATATATTTAAAGACTGAAAATAGCGAACTACTACAAGTTTCAACTATTGAAGAAGTAAAACAAGTAACTAATATTTATAACTCTTTTGATTTGTTAAATTTAATTGAGACGTTTTTAACTTGCCAAAGTAAGATAAAAGAAGCTTCAAATCCAGGGTTTGTTTTAGAAATAACATTACTTGAATTATTGGAAAAAACAAAACAAATCCCTCAAAATGAAACCAAAAACCCTGCAAAACCTGAACAAAAATCTAAAATTATGGATGAAATTCCAAATAGTAATAAAGTAGTTGAAAAAGTACTTTTAAACGAATCAAAAATCACAGAAAAGCCTTCGCCAAGCGTTACTCAAAAACCTACTGTTTTTTCATCTAAAGTAGAAAAAGATACGGAAAAACATATGGAAAACGCTACTCAAACAACTAACTTTATTCCACTTTTTAACGAAGGTGAATTTTATCATTTAACTCAAGATGAGATTGTAAACTTAATGGTCCTCGGTAAAAAAGAAAAAGAAACTAGAAAATATCTTATCGAACACTGGGGAGAATTAGAAAATTTTAAATACAATCCAAAAATTGGAGCATTCGCCACTTTATTAAGTGAAGGAATTCCATATATAATAGGAAGCTCCATTTTAGTTTTAAGTTATAACAATAAAAATAGAGCTACTCTTGCTAACATTAAAGCTAATCAAAAAATTATGACAAGCATTATAAAAGAAGCTTTCTCATTAAAGCTAGAAACTTATGCTTTAAATAGAGATGAACAAACTACTTATTATCAACACTATTGCAATTTGCAACAAATAAATCAGCTGCCTGCAATAGAAGATATTAAAAAAATTGTTTTAAAATAAATTAAGGAGGGATTTCACTATGAATATGCAACAAATGATTCAAGCAATGCAAAAAACACAAAGAATGTATGAGAAAGAACGTAAATTAATTGAAGAAAAAGAATTTACTTATACTGCAAATAACATTGTTAAACTTACAATGAAAGGAAACCTTGAAATTGTATCTTTAGAAATTTTAGATGATGATATTTTAAATAAAGATGATAAAGATATGTTAATTGATATGATTAAGATTGCTTTTGATAATGTTAAAAATCAAATAAATGATGCAGAAAACGAATTACTTGAAAAATATCAAAATCAATCGACACTCGGTAAAATGTTTTAATGAAAGAATTAAAAACTTTAACACAATTAACCAAAGCTTTTAGAAAATTTCCATCAATTGGGGACAAAACAGCAGAAAGAATGTCTTATGCTCTTTTAAATATGGAAGATAATGATATTAATGAATTAGTTAAATCAATAAAAGATGCAAAAAGTAATATTCATGCTTGCCCTAATTGTGGTTTATTAACCGATGAAAAAGTTTGTTCAATTTGTTCCGATGAAAACCGAGATCATTCAACTTGTATAGTAATATCTTTTCAAAAAGATGTTTTACCTTTTGAAAAATCAAATACTTACAAAGGTATTTATCATTGTCTTAATGGTGAGATTTCAACTTTAAAAGGTATAGGTCCTGATGAACTAAGAATTAAAGAATTATTATCTCGAATTAAATCAGAAAATATTAAAGAAATTATAATCGCAACTAACTCTACTTTAGAAGGAGAAACAACCGCTTTATATTTAGCTAGTATCTTAGAAAATTATGATGTAACAGTTTCTAGAGTAGGTTTTGGTATTCCTATGGGAAGCAACTTAGATTATGTTGATGAATTAACTATTTCAAAAGCGATTGAACAAAGAAAAAAAATAAATTAAGGAGACTTTTCAATATGTTTATTACATTTGAGGGTGTGGAAGGTTGTGGAAAATCAACAATTGCCAAATTAATATATAACAAATTAAAAGAAAATAATTTTCAAGTAATGTTAACTAGAGAACCAGGCGGAGTTAAAATTGCTGAAGATATTCGAAAAATTATTCTTAACAAAGAAAATGTAACATTAGATGATCGTTCAGAAGCTTTACTATTTGCAGCAAGTAGAAGACAACACTTAGTCGAAAAAGTTTGGCCTGCATTAAAACGAGGTGAAATTGTTTTATGCGATCGTTATATTGATAGCTCTTTAGCCTACCAAGGCGGAGGAAAACATTTAGGGGTTGAAGAAATTCTTAAAGTAAATCTTTTTGCAACAGAAAACACTTTTCCAGATTTAACATTATTGTTTGATATCGATCCTAAATTAGGTTTAGAAAGAATTTCTGCCAATAAAGATAGAGAAATTAATCGTTTGGATCTTGAATCTTTATCCTTTTATAATACGGTTCGTAATACCTTTTTAGATTTAGCAAAAAAATATCCTGAAAGATATTACATAATCGATGCATCAAAATCGATAGATGAAGTTTTTAATGAAACATATTTAGTAATAACAAATAAATTAACAAATGGAAATATATAATTATTTAAAAGACTATCAAAAAATTCCTTATCAATTATTTAAAAAGGCATTAGAAAACAATAGTTTTTCGCACGCTTACCTACTTAGTGGTCAACAAGGAACTCCTCTTTTAGATATTGCTCTTTTCATTGCAAAATCTATTTATCAAGATAATCATACTTTTTATAATTATGATGAAAATTTTGAAGAAAAGTTAAAAAATAGTTACATTGATAATTTTTTAATTATCGATGGAAAAGATCAAAAAATAAAAATTGATGAAATAAGAAATCTTGAAAATATATTTTCAAAAACTACTGCTAGTAAAAATAATATTAAAATTTATATTATTAACTGTGTTGAGAATTTAAGAGATAATGCTGTTAGCGTTTTACTTAAATTTTTAGAAGAACCACCTAAAGATACTTATGCATTTTTAACTACAGAAAATGAATATAAAATTTTACCAACAATAAAATCTAGAACACAAATTATTAAATTTTCACCTTTAAATAGAAGGGTTTTAATCGAAAATTCAATTGTTTTAGGGATTTCTCAATTAGATGCTTTTTTACTTTCAAACATGTTTAATAGCGAAGAAGCAATTAAAGAATTTTCTTTAAATGAAGATTATTTAAAATCAAAAGATGGCATGATTTTATTTATCGAAAATTTACCAAATAGAAAGCTATTAAGATTGAGTATTGAACATAATTTTTTAAGCGTTAACTCAAAAAATCTTAATGTTATTAAATTATTTTTAGATTTATTAATTATAATGTTTAAAGAAAGTCTCAATTATAAAATTACAAATTCAACAGCATTAACAAATGAAATAGATTTATTAACCAACATCATTAAATATATTTCAAATATAAATAAAGCCATACTCTTATTAATGAATTTAAAAGAAGAAATGAATTATAATATTAACGTTAATCTATTAATAATTAATTTAATAAATAAAGTTTATGGAGAATAACAATATGGAATATTGCTTAAATATACAGTTTGCTAACGCTAATAAAACATACTATTTCAAAACAGACGATGAAACTATTAAAGAAAATGATTATGTAGTTGTTGAATCTATTGTCGGAATAGAAATAGGAAAAGTTGTAGGCGAAATAAAACCTTTAGAGGAGATTAATTTTCACCTACAAATTAAACCAATTTTAAGAAAAGCTACAAGATTTGATATAACTCAAAAAAGAGAAAACGATAAAGCTGCAAAAAAAGCAATGACTATCTTTAATGAATCTATTAAGAGTTTGAATCTAGATATGAATTTATTAAATGCTGAATATACTTTAGATAAAACTAAAATATTATTTACGTATTTAGCTTCAGAAAGAGTTGATTTTAGAGAATTATTAAAAGTTTTAGCAAATAAATTAGGATGTAGAATTGAATTAAAACAAATAAGCCCACGTGAAAAAGCCCAAAAAATCGGTGGAATTGGAATTTGTGGTCTAGAATTATGTTGCACAAAATTTATAAATGTATTTGAAGGAATAACATTATCAAAAGCAAAAAATCAAATGCTCTCAATAAATCTTCCAAAATTGTCTGGACAATGTGGCAAATTAATGTGTTGTTTAAAATATGAAGACGATCTTTATACAGAAGAAAAGAAAAATTTCCCACAAATTGGAACTATTATTACCTATGATAAAAAAGAATATAAAGTAACTGGTATAAATATTATTTCTAAAACAATAAAAATTGAAAATGAAGAAAATATCGACTTTTTAACTCTTGAAGAGTTTAATAAATTGAATAACAAAAAGAAAAAATGATTGGAAAATTATATTTAATCCCTACCCCTATTGGAAACTTAAAAGAAGTTTCTCCTAGATTTTTTGAAGCAATTGAAGATTGCTCATATTTAGCATGTGAAGATACCAGAAACACTTTAAAACTTTTAAACATCTTAAATATTTCAAAAAAATGCATTTCATGTCACGAACACAACGAAAAATCTTCCTCAATTAATATAATAAATGATATTTTAGATGGGAAAACAATAGGTTATTTATCTGATGCAGGTTATCCTTGCATTTCTGATCCTGGTTATATTTTAGTTAAAGAAGCAATTAATAAAGGAATAACAATTGTCCCTATTTCTGGTCCAAATGCAATGTTAAATGCCTTAGTTGGTAGTGGTTTAAATACTGACCACTTCTTTTTCTACGGATTTCTTTCAGCAAAATCTTCACAAAGAAAAAAAGAGCTATTTTCATTAAAAACCATTCCATTTACCATTATTTTTTATGAATCACCACATAGAATTAAAGAAACTTTAAAAGATATATATGATGTATTTGGAGATAGAAAAGTTTCAATAGCTCGTGAATTAACAAAACTTCATGAAGAATTTATTCGCGATAGTCTTAAAAATATTATCGAACAAAATCAAACCTTAATTGGTGAATTAGTTATTGTCATCGAAGGCGCTCAAAATACAAAAGAAGAAATTAATAAAGATTCAATAATCAATTTATATAATAAATTTTTAGAAAATGGTTTTTCAAAAAAGGATTCTATACTAGCAACTTCATTATCTTTAAATATAAGAAAAAATGAACTTTATGATTTATTAAAAGAAAAGAATATGCTTTAATTTTTAAAGAAATTCAAAAATTCTTTAGGAATTGGTGCTCTAAAAGTTAATGTTTTTTTAGTTAAAGGGTGGGTTAATTTTAATTCATAAGCGTGTAAACATAATCTATTTATTGGATTTGCTGGCTCACCATATTTATCATCACCCAAAATATAATGACCTAAACTACCAAGAGTAACTCTTATTTGATTTTTTCTACCAGTTTTAATATCAACATCAACCAAAGAATACTTATCGTTTTCCTTGATAACTTTATAATCTGTTATAGCTTTTTGAGCACCTTTACTATTTTTTGTAATATAAACTAAATTTAAGGAGTTTTGTTTTAAATAATTTTCAATATGCATGCTTTTTTCTTTAAAAACACCTTCGCAAACTGCATAATACCCTCTTTTTTGTACTAATTCATTCCAATTATTTGTCAATTCTTCCTTTAATTTGTTATTTTTTGCAAACATTAAAACTCCAGATGTTTCTTTATCTATTCTATGGACAACAAAAACACGATTATGTTTATCTTTTTGTTGGACATAATCTGTAACCATTCGATATGCAGTTATGCATTTTTCTTTATCAGAAGCAACCGATAGCACTCCATAAGGTTTATTTATTACAATTATCTCGTCGTCTTCATAAATGATTTTTAAAGAATTATTTTCCTTCTTTCTAATTGGTCTTTTAGCAATAATTACTGTATCACCTTTAAATAATGAAAAATCAAATTGAGATACAGGAGCACCATCAACACTAACTAAATGATGTGATAATATTTTTTTAGCGTTGTTTCTAGAAAAACCAATTTCCTTCATCAAAAAAACGATTAAAATACTTTCACTTTTAACCTTATATTCTTTAAAATCTATATTTTTTTTAGTTTCTTTAATGTCTCTTTTTTTTAAATTATCTTTATAGTTTTTATTCATATTCTATTGCGGCTTTGACAAAACCATCAAATAAAGGATGTGGTTTTAAAGGGCGGGATTGAAATTCTGGATGGAACTGACAAGCAATAAAATAAGGGTGATCTTTTAATTCGATTATTTCACATAAATGGGTTTGAGGATTAATTCCTGAAAAAACAACGCCATTATCGATAAAATCTTGTTTAAATTTATTATTAAATTCATAACGGTGTCTATGTCTTTCTTTAATAAATTTAGATTGATATAAATCATAGGTCTTTGTGCCTTCTGTTAATTCGCAATCATAGTCACCAAGTCTCATGGTTCCACCCATCTTTATACCCTTATATTGTTCTGGAAGATAATCAATAATTGGGTGAGTTGTATTTTCATCAAATTCAGTCGAATTAGCATCCTTATAGCCTAAAACATCTCGAGCAAATTCAATTAATGAAAGTTGCATACCTAAACATAAACCTAAGAATGGAATCTTATTAACACGAGCATAATGAATAGCTTTAATCTTTCCTTCAACTCCTCTTTTTCCAAAACCACCAGGGATTATAATTCCACTTGCACTTTTTAAAGATTCAAAGAGTTCATCATCGGTTTCAAGTTGTTCAGAATCAATCCATAAAACTTTAATATTTTTATTATATTTATAACCTGCATATTTTAACGATTCATAAACAGAAATATAAGCATCGTGAAGTTCGACATATTTGCCAACAAGTGCAATAGTTACACTTTCTTTTATCTTTTTGATTCGATTAATAAATTCGATCCAATCATCCATTTTGGCTTCTGGTTCACAATCTAATTGAAGATGTTTAACAATTAAATCATCCAGATGTTGCTTTTGTAAACAAATAGCAACTTCATATATAAAAGGCATGTCTTCAACAGAAAAAACAGCATTTGTAGCTAAATTGCAGAATAAAGCAACTTTTTCTTTACTAGCTTTATCAACTTTCTTTTCACATCTTAAAAGCAAAGCATCAGGTTGAATTCCTAATCCAGTTAATTCTTTAACACTATGTTGAGTAGGTTTTGTTTTAATTTCACCAGTAGTATGTAAATATGGAACTAAGGTATTATGAACAAAAAAGGTATTTTCATATCCTAGTTCTCTTCTCATTTGACGAATCGCTTCTAAGAAAGGTAAAGATTCAATATCACCAACTGTTCCACCAATTTCAACAATACAAACATCTGTATCATCTTTTGCATTAAAACCAGCAATAATTCTTCTTTTTATTTCGTTAGTAATATGTGGAATAATTTGTATAGTAGCGCCTAAATATAAGCCTTTTCTTTCATTTTCAATGACAGTTGAATAAACTTTACCACTAGTAACACTACTTTCTTTTGTTAATGATGTATTTATAATTCTTTCATAGTGCCCTAAATCGAGGTCAGTTTCTCCACCATCTTTTGTAACAAAAACTTCACCATGTTGATAAGGTGACATTGTACCTGGATCTATATTTAAATAAGGATCTAGTTTCATAGAGAAAACATTTAATCCTCTTCTTTTTAAAAGCCTGCCAATCATTGCAGCACTTATCCCCTTACCTAAAGAGGAAACAACTCCGCCTGTTACAAATATAAATTTCATTTCTTTTTTCATAATGTTAATCCATTTTTTCCATTGCTAATGCAGCAGCACCAATAACACCGGCATCATTTTTAAGCTTACAAATTAAGAATTCAGGTTTAGGAGTATTTTTATAACCATAATCTCTTTCGGAACAATATTTAATAATTTTGCTTAATAAATAATCTCCTTGATTAGATAAACCTCCACCAATTAAGATTGCTTCAGGTCTAAAAATATTACATATATTTAAAACGCCTTCAGATAAATATTTTATATATTTATCAATTACAAAATTAGCAGAAATATCACCTTTTTTTGCACATTCAAAAGAAGTTTTACCATCAACATTTTCAATGTTGCCCTTACAATATTTCCACATCAAAGAGTTAGGATTATTAATCATTTCATTGCGAGTATATCTTAATAAACTACTTGCAGAAGCATAAGCCTCAAAACACCCTTTTCTTCCACATCCACATTGTTCCCCATCAACTACTAAAACAGTGTGACCAATTTCAGCGCCTTTTCCTTCGTTTCCTTCATAAAGTTCATTATTAATAACGATTCCGCCACCAATACCAGTACCTAAAGTTAATAAAACAACATTGTTATAATCTTTAGCTGCACCAAATCTAACTTCGGCTAAGCATGCAACATTTGCATCATTTGAAAGAAAAATTGGAATATTAAGATCTTTAAAATACTCTTTAAAAGAAACATTTTCCATGTAGAGATTAGGAGCATAATCTATAGTTCCTTTTATATTATTTACAACTCCCGGGACACCAAAACCAATGCCGCCAACGAAGCTATCATGAGCTTTTGAAAAATCAATGATTTCAAGAATTAAATTTCTAACGTCTTTTAAAAAAACACCTGGACCTTGTTTTGCATCCGTTTTGCAGTGTGTTTTATATTTTATTTCCCCTTGTCGATTTACTAAAGCAGCTTTAATTGACATGCCGCCAATATCGACACCAATAAATAATTGATCCATAGAAAAACTCCTAAAATATTAAGCAATTATTTAAGACTTTTTAAATAGTCTAACATAATTTCTGCACTAGCATGGTTTGTCGCTAAAGGAATACAATAAACATCTGATAACCTTAAAAGCGCACTTACATCAGGTTCGTGAGGTTGAGATGTTAAAGGATCTCTTAAAAAAATTATCATGTCTAATTTTTTCTCAGCTATCATAGACCCAATTTGTTGATCTCCACCTAAAGGACCTGATTTCATACAAGTAAGTTTCAAGCCTGTTGCACCCATAACAAGCATTCCAGTTGTGCCAGTTGCAAACAATTCATGTTCTCTTAAAACGCTTTCATATTTTGAAGCTAATTCGATCATTTCTTGTTTCTTTTTATCGTGTGCTATCAATGCAATTCTCATACAAAAAATTATATCACAGATATAATTTAAACTAAAACTAAAAATAAATTAAATTAATTCAATATTTTATTAAAAAAACTTGCTAAACTTAATTATTTTCTAAAAATTAAAATTTATAGGTAAAATTTTGCGTAGAATTTATTAATTGACTGAATCCCTTATATTTTTTACTAGAAACTAAAATAATAGGATATCCAACACATATAATACATATAAATTCACCTAAAAAAGTCCAACCAAAGAAGGTTAAATATATTAAGGCATTCATTTCCATTGTTGGAGTATATAAATAAACAATTAGCGGTACTATTAAAGCATTAATAATGCATGGTACTAAGCCGGATACAAGTAGATTTTTAATTGTTTTCGAGATTAAAACAATGAGTAAACAACTAATAAGTGTTCCTAATGTTCCAAAAACGATATCAAAAATTCCATAAAGTGAAACAAGATTCGCAATCAAACATCCGATAGTCAAACCTATAGAATAGATAGGATTAAAGAACACTAGTAAGTTCAAGATTTCAGAAAATCTTAATTGTAATGAACCGCCTACATAACTTAGCGGTCCACAAATTACAGTAATTACTGCATAAAGTGTAGCAATTAATGCATTTGCTGCAATCATTTTGATTGTTAAATTTCTTTTAAACCACAAAAGAAATTTACTTTCTTTTTTCATAAAAAATCCCCCTGTTAAATTTTACGAGTGGTTAGTCATGGGAAAGACACTCGAGTCAGTTAAATACTTTAACAAAAAATATACGTTTTGTTAACTATTCTTTTATTTCATCATCGATTTTCACATGCAATTTTTCAATTGCATTATTTTTATCAATAGCAATTACTCGCATAGTTAAATTCTTAAAATGAATAACATCATTTAATTTAGCAAATTTATCGTCTAATAATTCTACGCAAAATCCACCAATTGTAACATACTCAGTTTCAATATCATCGTGATTTATATTAAATAAGTCGCAAAAATCCTCTAAATTTAATTTTCCATCTACAATATAAGAACCATCTTTTCTTATAGAATAACTATCATTTTTATCATCGTTCTCATCCCAAATATCACCAACAATTTCTTCTAAAATATCTTCCATTGTAATTAAACCTTCAACACCACCATACTCATCCATTATTAAAGCAAAGTGTTGTTTTTCCTTTTTAAAGATTTTTAAAATGTCATTTATTTCAATTGATCTTGGAAAACGTAGTGGTTTTAAAAGTAATTCCTTTAAATTAACTTCTTTTTTATTTAAGTATAATAAGATTAAATTACGTGAATTAACATAACCAATAATATTATCGATTGTTTCTTGATAAACAGGTATTCGTGTAAATTTATATAATCTTGGATCGTTTATATAATTTTCTATTTCATCATCAATATCAATTGCAAACATATCAACTCGAGGAGTCATTATTTCATAAGCTTCGGTGTGGGTATAAGTAATTGCATCATGCAATAAATTAGCTTGTTTATCATCAACACTACCCTGAGCTTCAATATCATCCACCATTTCATGGAGATCTTCTTCATTTATACCAACATCTTTAATATTGTGAGTAATTGGAAAAGAAACTCCTTTACCAAAACCAGCAACAAAAAATGTAATAGGATAAAAAACATATGTTAAGGCATTAATTACGCGCGAATAAGCTAAAGAAAGTCTAAAGTTATAAATTTTTCCAATTGATTTAGCAACAATTTCTCCAAAAATAATTTTAATAACTAAACAAACTAAAGAAGCAACAAAGCCCCACATTTCAGCAATTATATCAGGAGTATTTGTTCCAAGAATTATATAGCAAAGATTAACACCTAAAAGAGTTGTAATAGAATCAAGACCGGCATTAACAGTATCATTTAATAATAAGATTGTTGAAATAGTTTGATCATAATTTCGAGAAAGTTTTGTTGAATAAATTGCACTTTTCTTTTTTGGATTTTTATTTAAATTATCTTCAAGTAAATAAGTATCTACACTACCATATACCATATCAGAAGATGAAAAGAAAAAACTTAAACCAATAAAAATTAATAAAACAACACCATAAACAATCGATAAAACAATAGGATTCATTATTTATCATCTCCTTTTGCTAAATTATCAAATGGTGCTTCATCGATATTTTCAATTAATTCTTCCAAAATATCTTCCATGGTAACGATTCCAGCAAATTCGTTATTTTGATAAACAATACCAAGGTGAATTTTTTCTTTATTTAGCATTTGAAAAACATCATCAATATTATCATTAATATCAACTGCAACAACATCTTCAAGATTATTCTTTATATCTAAATGGGAATCTTTAAAATATTCTTCTAAATATGATTTAACAACCAAAACACCAATAATATTATTTTTATTTCCTTCATATACAGGGATTCTTGAATATCTTAAATCTAATAATAAGCTATTTAACTTTTCGCTAGTTAAATCATCAATATCTAATAAAAAAACCTTATCTTTAGGAGTATATACTTCTTTAATTAATACTTTATCAAAGTCAAAAACATTATTAAGAATGTCTTTTTCGTCACTTTCAAATAATTTTTCCTGCTCTTCAGCATCATTCACATTATTTTCTTCATCATTAATCGCAATAGATGCTGAATGAATTAATTCTTCTTTCCAAAGTAAATTATTATCTTTTACCTTAAAAATTTTATGAACGAGTACTAAGATTCCTTTAAATAAATAAATTATTGGAAACAAAATTATATTAAAAAAAGTAACAGGATAGACCAAAATATAAGCCATTCTATTAGGGATAGCTTTTGATAAGATTTTAGGCACAGTATCTGAAACAATATAAACCAAAAACGCAACAATTACTGTTGATAAAATAGCTTCGATTCCGCTTCCCCATCCGTTTTGATGACAAATATTATAAAAAAGTAATGCTGCCAAATAAGAAATAAATGTTTGAACTATATTATTACTAACTAAAACTGTTATTAATGTATTATCAAATTTATCAATAAGGCGACAAATTAATTTAGCAGTAAAACTTCCTTTATTAGCTAAATTCTTAAAATGATATTTATTACAATTAGAATAAGCGTTTTCACTTGCAGAAAAAATACCACTTACTAAAAGTAAAATAACAATTATAATCCACCAAATATATGAATCTACTCCCCATACTTGAGAGTAGTTAGTTTCAATAACATCACTGAATATAAAACACGAATACGGGTCCACTTAATTTCTCCTGAAATTGTTAAAATTATAATATAAAAAAATTAAAATACAATTATTCTAAATGAAGTTTTAATTTTAAATGCATAAACATATAAAAATCCTTGCTAAACTTGAATATTTTTTAAAAATTTACTTGAATATATTTTATTTTGAAATTTAATCTTAATAAAAATTGGCTGGGGTGGTTGGATTCGGACCAACGTATACAAGTTTCAGAGACTTGTGACTTTACCACTTGTCGACACCCCAATAAAGAACTATTTTTTAGTTCTCTTTTCTTCTGCTACTTGATAATTATATCCATCTAAGCATGCTTGCTTTACATCAAAATCACAGTTAAATCCTAATTCTTTTTTAGCTTTTTCATTTGATGCATAATTAATTGCAACATCCCCATCTCTTCGAGGATCAATTACATAAGGAATTTTTACTCCTGTAGCTTCTTCATAAAGTTTAATAATTTCTAAAACAGATGTCCCTTTACCTGTTCCTAAATTATATATACATAAACCAGGATTTTCTTTTAATTTATTTAAAGATAAGACATGTCCTTTTGCTAAATCACAAACATGGATATAGTCTCTTACACCTGTTCCATCAACAGTCGGATAATCGTTTCCAAAAACATGAACACAATCTAATTTTCCAACTGCAACTTTATTAATATAAGGTAATAAATTATTAGGAATACCATTAGGATCTTCACCTAATAATCCAGATTTATGAGCTCCAATAGGATTAAAATATCTTAATAAACAAATATTAAATTCAGGATGTACTTTACTTTCATCTTCAAGAATTCTTTCAATCATTACTTTAGTTTCACCATATGGGGAAGTTGAACTTTGTACTGGATCTTCTTCAGTTAAAGGAACTTTCTTAGGAATTCCATAAACTGTAGCAGAAGATGAAAAAACTATGTTTTTACAATTATATTTTTCCATCATCTCAATTAATGCAAAGGAAGATTCTAAGTTATTTTTATAATACATTAAAGGTTTTTTACAGCTTTCTCCAACTGCTTTATATCCCGCAAAATGTATGATTACATCAGGTTTTTCATTTTTAAAAACTTCATCAAGTTTTGAAATATTTTGAACATCAAATTGATAAAATTTTGGTCTTACTCCTGTTATTTGTTCAATTCTATCTAAAACTTCAAGTTTTGAATTAAATAGATTATCAATAATAACAACATCATATTTTTCTTCAATTAAATTAACAACAGTATGACTTCCAATAAAACCTAACCCACCTGTAACAAGTACTTTTTTCATAAGTCCCCCTTTTTAATTAATTTTTAGTCTTTTTTAATTGATTAACTTCTTCGTTTACTTTTTTCTTCTTTAATTCTAGCTCTTTCTTCTCTTCTTTTTCTAAATCATTATTTTTTTCAAATAAATGAGAGAAAATCTTGTTAGTAATTGTATCTGCTAATAATTTTGTAGCTTCGCTTTCTATATAAAGTTTTAAAGCAATATATGATAAAGCAACAAGTTCCTCTTCATCAGTATTTTTCTTTTTAGAAATAGCGTCAAGCCTTGTTATTACCTTTCTTGATTGGTTTTTTATTACTTCATCTTGCATTGTCTTAAATTTAAAAAATAAGTTCTCTTTATCTTCTTTGTTAAAACGTGAATCTACTTCAATTAAAGTTGCAATATCTTTTATTGAAGAAACATTTTTAAGTAAAGAAATAGCAATTAAATATCCGATGTGGTTTTTCTTATATTTTTTTTGATCAGGAGCTGAAATAATTTTAGCTTTAACATAATTATTAATCATGAATGGAGTAATAACTTGTTGATCTTTATTATCAAATAAAGGCCCAAGAATTTCGCTAATATAACTAACTACTTGCTCCATATATAAAGGAATAGAAGGTAATTCTTTATATGTAGGCAAAGAAAAATTTTCTAGCTTTTCTAAATATTGATATAAATCTTTAATACTGTCGTTAATTTGTTTCATAAAAAAATTTTACCATAGTTAATTAAATACTTTAATAATTTAATTAATAATAAATTTGTTTCCTTTTTTTAAATAATAACAATGCAAAACTAGTGTATTTAGTTATTAATCGAGTTCGTTTATTCCATGATATAGTCGATAATAATATCCTTTTTCGAGTAATAAATTATCGTGAGATCCTCTTTCAATAATTTTCCCTTTTTCTAAGCAAAGGATTGCTTCACTATTTCTAACAGTTGAAAGTCTATGAGCAATAACTAAAACGGTTCTACCTTCCATTAACTTATCCATACTTTTTTGAACAAGCTTTTCAGTGTGGGTATCAATATTTGAAGTCGCTTCATCTAAAATCAAAACAGGAGGCTGAGAAATTGCAGCTCTTGCTAAAGCTAAAAGTTGTCTTTGTCCTTCACTTAAATTATGACCATCATCAGTTAGTTCAGTATCATAACCATTAGGTAATAATTTTATAAAACTGTCAGCATTTGCTATTTTTGCCGCTTCAATTATTTCTTCATCAGTAGAATGTCTTCTTACATATTTAATATTTTCTTTAATTGTGCCAGTAAATAAATGGGTATCTTGAGTAACCATAGAAATGGATCTTCTTAAAGACTCTTTTTTAATGTCTTTAATGTTTATTCCATCATAAGTAATCTCTCCACTATTAATTTCATAAAATCTTGAAATCAATGAAATTATAGTTGTTTTTCCAGCTCCAGTAGAACCAACAAAAGCAATCTTCTGACCTGGTTCTGCCCAAAAAGATATGTTATTTAATACTATTTTTTCATCATTATAACCAAAAACAACATTTTTAAATTCAATACTTCCTCTTAAAGGAATCTGTTTTGTTAATCCGTTTTCTAAAGGGACTTCCCAAACATAATGATCTTTGAAATTTGAATTTTCATTATTTATTTTAACTAATCTAACTTTCCCTTCATCAATTTCTTCTTCTTGATCTAAATAAGTAAATATTCTTTCAGCACCAGCAACAGCAGTTAAAATACTATTCATATGTTGTGTAAACATATTAAATGGTTGACCTGATTGTCTAACATAAACTAAATAAGAAGTTAAAGCCGCTACACCCCCAATTAATAAACCATTATATGCAAAAACAATTCCAACTACACAACTTACAGCAAAGTTAAAATACGATAAAGACACAATTACCGGAATATTAAGTTGTGTATGAAAGAACGAGCTAGTAGATGCTTTTTGCAAACTTATATTTTGTCTTTCAAAGTTAATAAAATCCTCTTCTTGGTGATTAAATGCTTTTTCAACCTTTATTCCATTAATATTTTCTTCAATAAGTCCATTCATTTTAGACAACTCTTCTTGTTGTTTTTTAAAATATTTTTGACAAAGTTTTGAATTAACAACAATAAATAAAACCATTAAGCTTAAAAAGAAAACAACAATTAATGATAAATAAACATTAATTAAAAACATTCCTATTAAAGTTCCAATGATATTTGCAATACAATGAAAAATATTAGCAAAAGAATCGTTTAATGCCATGTTTAATGTATCAATATCATTTGTAAAATAGCTCATTATTTCACCGTGTTGATGTTTATCAAATTCACTTAAAGGCATATAAAGCATATGTTTTTCCAGCTCTTTTCTAATATTGCCAATAATTTGTTGAGATAAACGAATCATAATTTGAGGATATAAAATTGTTGAAATTACGCCTAATACATATAACCCACCAATTAAACCTACAATGCTAAATAAGTCATTCCAAGTGTTTGTACCATTTACTAATCCTTCAATCGTGTGTATAACATCTTGTAAAAAGAAAGTACAAATTATAGAAACTACTGATGAAAAAATTGTTAATAAAATAACAATAAATAAAAGAAAACCTTTTATGCCTTTAAAGTAAGATAAAACCCTTATAAAAGTTTTAAGGAAATTTTGAGGGCGATTTCTTGACTTATTTAGCATATTATCTTAAACCTCCCTCATTTTGAATAGTAAAAATACTTCTATATATATCATCACTTTCCATTAATTCATTGTGATTGCCAAAATGGTTAATTTTTCCTTCATTTAATACATAGATAACATCAGCATCTTGGATTGACGAAATTTTTTGAGAAATAACAATAATTGTTTTGTCACTTAATTGATTCTTTAAATTTTCTTTGATTGTTTTTTCAGTAATTCGATCTAAAGCAGAAAAAGAATCATCTAAAATCAAAATTTTAGGATCTCTAAGTATTGCTCTAGCTAAACATAATCGTTGTCTTTGTCCACCACTAACATTTGTTCCACTTTGTCCAATAACAGTATCAAAACCATTTGGAAGTTGATTCATAATAAAATCATAACAGCAAGCAATTTTACAAGCGTTTATTATTTCTTCGTCAGTTGCATTTTTATTTCCCCATAATAAATTTTCTTTAACTGTTCCGCTAAATAATATTGGATTTTGAAAAGATATAGCGATTTTGCGGTGAATTTCTTCTAAAGAATAATTTTTAATAGGTTTATTATCAATTAAAATTTCACCACTTGTAATATCATAAAATCTTTCTAATACATTTATTAATGTGGTTTTACTACTTCCTGTTTGACCAATTATTCCAACAAATTGGCCAGATTTTATATCCAAATTTATATTATTTAAAACATAATTTTCTGCATCATTTTTATATTTAAAATAAACATTTTTAAAGGTAACATCTCCACTATTAATCGTTGCACGAGAATTTTTATTATCTACTATCTCACTATCAGTATTTAAAACTTCATATACCCTTCTTACACTTGCAGATGCTCTATTAACATTCATTAATACGTTAGATAACATATTTAAAGAAGCTAATAATTGATTTATATAAGTTAAAAATGTTGTTATGTTTGCTACATCACGTATTAATCCTTCTGTAAGAAAATATGCACCAAATAAAAGAATACAAATAGTACAACAATAAGTCATAAGTTGCATTATTGGCATATTTAAGGCAATTGTAGAAAAAGCTGAAGTAGAGGTTTTAACTAATTCATCATTTACATTATTAAATTTTTCCTGCTCATAATCCTCTTTTACATAAGCTTTAATTGTTCTAATAGCAATTATTGATTCTTGTGTTGTACGATTTAATTTATCAACTATTTTTTGTAAAATAACAAACTTAGGAGCAGCTTTTTTAACAACAATATATAATAAAATACCTAAGATTGGCACGATTATTAAAAAAATTAGACCTAAAAATGGATTAACAATAAAAGCTAAAACAATTGAAGAAATTAACATTGTAGGCGCTCTTAATGTTGCTCTAAAAGATTGACAAAAAGAATCTTGAATAATTGTTACATCATTAGTTAAGCGAGTAATTAAACTACTTGCTCTAAAGCTATCTAAATTATTAAAAGAATATTCTTGAACCTTTTTAAATTCTGCTTTTCTTATCTCTGCTCCTAATCCACGTCCAACAATTGCTGTCATTTTTGAACTGATTATACCTATGATAAAAGCAATTAAGGCAGCTCCAATCATTAATCCACCAATAAACAAAGTATAATTTAAATTTATAGATAACACTTCGCCAGTAACAGGTTCGTAAGTTATTCCTCCACCATTTTGAATAATATAATTCATTAAAAAAGGAACAAACATCTCCAAAATGCTTTCAACTACAACACAACATATTGCAATGATAAGTTTCCATTTATATGGTTTTATGTATGAAAAAATTTTCTTAAACATTTGATAATTTTATACTTAGATTTTTAAAAATTAAATAGCAAAGTTTATTCGATAATTTTATTTTCGTTTTCAAGTTTTAAATTTGATAAATCCTCTTCAAAAGCTTGAAAACCAATCATATCATCAACAGGGATTGAAAAAGCTATTCCTTGTCCTTTTGTTTCTAATCCTGCTTCTTTATAAATTTGCATTAAAACATTTTCTGTAATTTCTTTATCAACAACAATTAATATTAATTCCTTTTCAGGCTGTATTGGAACACCAAAAAATTTTTCAATTTCATCATTTCCGGTTCCACGAGCATTAAGAATAGTACCTCCTCTTGCTCCACAGCTTCTTGCAGCATTCATTGCTAAATCACTATAACCTTTATTGATAATAACAACAATTAATTCACCTTTAATGTTCATACTCATATCCTCTTTATTTAAAATTTCTAGTATTTGTCAAAAACTTATAAATTAAAACGCCAACAATAGAATTGATTTTTATACTAAAAGCTACGCCTTTAGCTTTTTTAGAAACATTGAATCTGTTTTTAATAAAATCTTTAATCTTTTCTAATTCGTTTTCTTTAACAATACCAATAACAATATCTTTTTTAGAACCAAATCCTAAAACGTCATATAATTCTTTTGGAGCAGTTCCTTTCCCATATAAAGAAAGTGAACAAGAAACATTAAGTTCAGAAAATCCATTTAAAAAATATTCTCCTTGCCCATGGTCAACAATAACAATCATCAATTTTAAAGGTAAAATTTCGTTCCTCTTTTCAAAAGGAAGATCTTCTTTAACTTTAGTTGTTTTCTTAATTCTTAAATTCTTTACTTTTTTAATCATATCAAACCCTAAAAATGAATAATTTGAGCATCGTTTTGTTCGTCGTAAACTCTTCTTCTTGCACGTTTTTGTAATGCATTACCTTTAATCTTAGCAATTAATCCCATAATAATGACCGAAAGGATTGGAAAAATTGAAACTATTCCACTTATTCCAAATCCAGAATAATTTGTTCCGTTTTGCTCATTTAAAATTTCAATTGTTCCTAAAACAAAAGGTAAAATAAAACAAACGCATAACGTTCCGCTTGCTGCTCCTCCACTATCAAAGGCAAGTGCAACATAAATATCGTCAACAAAAACAGCTAATAATAAAGTAATTAAAAGTAATGGAACATAAATATATAAAACCGAAAAATATCCCCAAAAAACAATTCTACAAACTTCTAAAGTAATGGCTAAAGAAACTCCTATTCCTAAAGAAAGCATCATTCCTTTTTTAGTAATAACACCACCACTAATTTCTTCAACTTGTTCATTCAATATATGAATAGATGGTTCTGCTAAAACTAAAACAATACCAATAATTAATGGTAAAAGAACATATAAATAATATAAATTTTCATTTTTTGCCAATGTTTGTCCTAAATTATACCCTAAAGGTATAAATCCAATTTTTGCCGAGCAAACAAAACAATATAAACCAATATAAGCAAAAAGAAATCCAACAAATATTTTGATAAACTCTAATTTGTTTATTCTTAAGAAAAATAAATTATAAATAATAAAAAAGATAAATATTGGTGCGATTCCAAGTAAGACTTCAAGTAAAGAATCGCTTAAAACTTGTGTGACACTTTGTAATTCTTGAGTATTGCTCAAAACAACATCGTTTTGAATAAGTAAACACATCAAAAGCATTATAGTAACAGGTCCAACTGACATAAGACCAGCATATCCAAAAGAGTTAGAGGATTGATCTTTACCTCCTCTTGTTGAAGCAAAACTAGCGCCAAAAGCGATAACAAAAGGTATGGTAGCTGCACCAGTTGAAACACCTGCAGTATCAAAACTTAAAGAAATAAACGCCGAAGCATCCTTACCTGGCCCATAAAAACAACCAATTGCAAATACAATCAAATAGCAGAATAAATATAAATGCTTACAACTTTTATTAAATAAAATCCTTAAAATAGCCACAAAGAAATATACTCCTTGTCCTATTCCAACAGCTAATTTAAAAACCCAAGGGTTGATACTATTTACAATTTGATCTGATAAAATAGATAAATCCGGCTCAGCAATAGCGATTAAAATCCCAAGCAAAATGGTAATAAACGCGATTATTATAATATTTCCTCTTTTTGAAATATTGGCACCTACATAAGAACCAACTTTAGCTAGAGCGTTCTCTGCACCTATATCAAAAAGAACAAAACCAAGTAATAAAAAGATACTACAAAGTAAAAATACCAAAAAAGTATCTGTTTCAATTAACTTTTCATTATTAATAGTTGGGAAAACATTAGGAATTAAAGAAAGCAAAAAAAGAACAATAATAATACATACTATTGGAAATATTGAAAATGAAGCATCTTTTACTTTTTTTAATATCTCTTTTATCACTTTTTCATTTTAACATATTTTTAAAAAAGTCAAAATAAATAAATTATTTTTTTAAAAAAAATATAAGGTTTTTGCAAGGTTTTTAATCTAAATCATCACTAATTTCATGTTCAAGCTCTTCAATATTGGATTCGTTTTCTTTAACAACTTTTAAATATCTTTCAAAATCACTATTATAAAAAGAAATAAAAGATTTAAATAATATTCTTAAATCACTTGAACATTGACTAAGCATAGTAATTATTTTTGATTTAACATCCCTTTCAATTTCCGTGGTTCTTTCCACTTTTTCAAAGCTTTCAAATGCATTTAATAGGAAAATCATAAGGTATTTAATTCCAAATAAAATATTTCCTTTAAATTCTTCTTTATTTCTATGAATTAAAAATCCTGTTGCATGAGAATATTCAACACCTTTTAAATATGCATCAAGATGTCCTTCAATATTTTCTTTATCTATTTCTTCGATATTTCTTTTAACAAGTTCAATAAAACTTTCATGTTTTAAAGTAACCGCAAAAATAGGACTTTTATTAATAATTCTTTTAGTTTCTGACATTGTTAAATGAGTTTTTTCTTTAAAATAGTTATAATCAACATCAAATATTTTATCACTTAAACTATCATTTCCTGAACCTAATACATCCATAAATGTTCTCATTATTATTGAATATAAAGTATTAAAACGAATAGATGCATCTTCAGGATTTAATTTTAATAGTTCGTTATATAAAGAAACCTTTTCATAAGATACCTTTAATAATGGTATAACACCAAAATATTCGTTTTTATAATAGGAATAAATTAATGATTTAAGTGAAGAAATACAAAAAGAAGCTGTTTCGATTAAATATTGATTATCTACTTGACTATTATCAAAACAATAATCTTTCAAATCTTCAAAATGTTCACTTAACATCGAAAATCTTAATCCTATCTCACCAAAATCCAATAAAAAGTCTTCGTCTATTTTAGGAATAGGTGTAATAATTTTTTTATTTACTGTCATAATTTTATTTGACACTTCAAAAAACGAGTCAAAACACGTTGAAAAAGCTTTATTCTCCAAAATTTTCTTTATAGCAGTTAAACAATGAAATGAGGGTGCTAAATGAATTCCTATACCTAAAACATCATAAACGCTTAAAAGATTTGCATCTGTATTACAAGCAACTACTTCTCTAAATTTCTCATGATTTTCGGTTGCTCCTATTAAATAAAAACAACGGTTTAAATTAACAATTCTTCTAAAAATATTTGGTTTAAAATTTAACTTTTTACTTAATTTAGTTAATTCCCTTTCTCCAATATCTCTTTGCTCTGCTTGAATTTTAAAAAGTTGGTAATTTGTATCATCCATCTTTTCGGACGTTTCACTAATAGCTAGAATTTCAATCATTTTTCTATAATTAATTAAAGTTAATTCAGGAACAGAATCTTCACATATAAAAGAAAAAGCAATCATTTTTAAAACTATAAAAGCTTCGGAAAGTAATGAAACGGTAAAATATTGCTTATTATTTTTATATTCTTTATTTAAAAGAATATCATAAAAAGTGTTAATACTATCATTAAGTTTACGATAGTCTCTTAACATCACCTCTGTTTCACTTTTTACTTTTCTCTTTTTCTTTTTCATAATCTTATTTATGATAACTTATTTTTTAAAATAAGGCTTATTTAATTTAAAAAAATAGTTTATTAAAATTATGAGAAAAATCAAAAAATAATAGTGTTTAGTAGGTTTTTTGTTTTATTTTATCACTTTTATGGTAAAAATTTTTTCAAAGCAAAAATATTTTTTCAGTTTCAAATATTATTAGTTTTAAAAATTAATACAAAACTGTCGTTATCTAAAGCCACTCATTCTGTTTTGCACAAGTTGCTTCATAAATATTATGTCGTGGTCGGATGCGTTTGCGAGCCCCCACTTTAGCAATTTTGAGTAGTTTGAAAACGGGCGCATGGGGAGCGGCAGGCATTTTGCTTAGGTCGGTAGCTTTCGTCTGACAGCGGTCATTTAAAGCTTGCTGCGGCAGCGTCCAACAGCGACGGAAAAAGTTTTTGAAAAAAGTTATATACAAAGTATATAAAAGTTTTGGCATGTGAAAAAAAGGTCTGGTCATACTGTATAGTACAACAACTTTTTTAAAGGAGGGAGTCGCATGCGGTTTAAATTAATAATTTATACTTCAACAAAAGTAATTTACGTGATCGTATCTGAAGATGAATTAGATTCAATTTATAATCAATATTCAAATTCTAGTATCTTCATCTTAAACATCTATCAAAACTAAGAAATTAAATATATATCAGAAAGATATATATTTTTTCTTTTTTTTGTGTAGGCGTGTGGGCAATGAAAATATGGTGAAAGGCGGAAACTATATGCAGGCAGGGGCATAAAAAGCTGTCATCTAAGACAGCGATTCTATTCTTTTATAAATTGATTTGCACAATTCAAGATAAGTTGGTCTGAACAATTACAAATAAATAAGTTTTATTTCTTTAAAATCAAGCTAACGATTGTTTCCACGTGCCTTGCTACGCGGGAGTGCTACAATGAGCGTACACGTAGAGGCTATTCCGGTACCATGTGTTTAATTGAAATATTCTCTGATACGGGGTGTAAGGCCTTGGACTTATATAATGCATTGTATTATATAAAAGTGGCATTTTGACCTTAAAACATATCGCGCCGATGTCAAAAGAAAAGTGGCAATTTCGCCACTCATACGATTTTGGTGTAAGTGATTTTCTTTTTTCCGTTTGGTGGATTCATTTTAAACAAGTTAAATCCTTTTTCCTTCGCCAGCTTTTTCATTTTATTTTCATTTGACTTTTTGACTTTGAACCCAAGATAAATTGCTTTGATATTCAAGAATCCACATTTGCCATCTGCATTATCAATTAAACGCCATTCTGCTTGATATGACCAATCAGTATCTTTTGTGCAGAATAATTCCATTGAAGCACCGATGTTTCCGTTGAGGTGGCCATCAGTAACAGCTCGCATGAATGCACTCATAGCGTATTCAATCATTTTTTCAATAAATCTGTTGTTGTTTCTTTTTGTATAAATTACTGGGTAAAGATTTGGAGTGATCTCTTGTCTTTTAGGGATATCATACTCAATACAGTAACCCTCATAGTTCTTTCCGTATAAGGACCACATGACTTTGTTGTCTCTTTTTTCTGAAAATGAGCAGATACCTACCCTATCACCAGGAGACATGGCACTCTTTACAAAACCATCAAGCATTGCGCTTTCAATTACCTTTTCAAAGTTTTCGTTAAAGGTATTGAGGACAACAAATAACGGTTCAACCTCTGTTCTGGTCAGAACTCCGTTAGAGGTGACAATCTTAGGAACTTTATCATAATCTATGCCGTCTTCTTTTATGCACTGGAGCGCAAACTTTTTAACGTCTTTTGCCGACAAATTTTGAATACCTTTAGTGCGAGCAAACTTAATTATGAAATCAACCGCTTTAGGGGTAATCTTATGAGTCTTTTCGTTATAAAAATCATTTATTGTGAAATCGTTAAGACAATCAAACGGGTCATCGAGTCCTTTGACTGGGGCCAAGTATACATATCCATCATCAATCATTTCGAAAGCATATTTATCAAACGCTCTATACTTATATAGGATAATAGGAGTCTTTTTTAAAAAATCTTTCCTTGTTTCAAATTCAGACATAAAAGGCGTTGATTGAAAGATCAACAAATCTGACATGTACTTTCGCTTTTCCTTGTTGTTCATTCTTATTCAAATATCTTTAATAACGTTTTTGTGAGAGCTTCTTTAGTTTTTTCTATATCATCTTCAAAAACAAATGGAACTCTAACTAAAACAACATCTACAAATTTAATATCGTCGAGAGATGAATTTCCTGTGAGTATTAGCTCTTGTAAAATTGGCATATCGCTTTCTACGTCTTCAAATCTTAACAAAGGATATAAGATATAGGCTTTTTTTAGATTTCTTTTTGCCGCATATGTAGAAACCTGATACAAATCTTGTTGGTTAACGCCTCGAATCAATTGCATTTTCCAAAGAGTTTCATCTTCTTTTGTATCCTCGAATCTTTGTATTTTCTTATACTTTGTATCCATCAAAAATACTTTATCTTCTATCGTGCAAAGTATATCGTGACGCATCATAAAAGCAGGACCGTATGATTTTCCAGCATATATAATGTCGTTAATAAGCGGTTGATCACTCTTTTGCAATTCAACTCTGCCCTTACCATCTAGGATAGATTTAAGGAATCCTCCAATGAATCCTTCAAAAAGCAAAGGCATTGGAAACAAGAAACAGAATGAATCGTTTGTATCCATCATATATCCAGGCAAATCATTTAGTAGGAAGATCTTACAAAGAGACAGAATGCTGCGATACTCACTTTGCATTCTATTTAAAGTTACTTTTTCACAGTCTCTTGCAATACATACGACATCTGAAACATCAGACATTCTGAGGATAACGTTTCTAAATATTTTTTGATTTACCGGTCTGGTTTGATTAAAAAGCTTTCTACACACATATTTGATGATGCGATTGAACAAATTATCATACTCGAATGTAAAAAATTCACATCTGAAAACATCATACTGACCATTTGGTATTTTTCTTGAAATATAATCGTTGATGTCTAATCTACCTTTTATTACTCTAAGGTCTTCAACAACATCTTCATATTTATAATATGAGCCGTGTTCTAATACCTGCGACAGTTTTTTTGCAAACAGTGTAATGAACAGTTCTTTAAAATTATCAATACCGGTTAAATCACTTTTAATTGAAACAAAAGGAAAATCTAGCTTAGAACAATAGTCCAACCACTGGACTAAGTTTGACATTAGATGATCTATACTGTTGGAACTATTTTTTGTCTCAAAAACCTTTGGGAAGATATTAACTTGTTCTCCGTTAAAAACAATCGTCCCAACATACTCATTAGTCCTAATGCTTCCAAAATTTAAGAAAGTTAAAAATTGTTGATTTGAGTTGTTGTCTCCGTCATCATAAAAGCTTTTTCTCTGGTTCCAGTTTTCTTGTAAAAAATCTTTTAAGTTCTCCTGGACACTTTCGTCTTTCCACGATTCAGGTAAATCATGTTTTCTTATTTCTGTTTCTTCGTAGTAACAAAATGGCTGCATATAAGGATCTATTTTCTTTTAATTCTCAAACGTCCTGTTGCGGAACCATCAATTTCAAAATTGGTTCCAGCAAGGGATGTCTCTACCAAAGATTTGACCTTTGATGTCTTATCAAAATAATATTCATACAATAGAGGAATAACAGATTGGTTCATAATGAGATCGAGATCGTTTTCATTTTTATTAATGAAATACGCGTGACCAACAAGCAAGTCTGTTCCATCACCAAAGTCTTTTTGAAGGCCATCGTTTATTTTTTCAAGCACTCCCCTTAACGCGTTGTTGCTAATCAAGGAAAAATCCACAGGAGTCTCAATAAAAGAGAATCTTCTCCTCAAAGCCACGTCAATCATAGAAATTGACTTGTCAGCAGTATTCATTGTTCCAATGATAAATAGGTTGTTCGGAACAACAAAAACATCTTTAGAGGTAGGTAGAACAACCATCATCTGGTTCTCTTCACCCCAGCGTTTATCATCTTCCAAAAGCGTTATCAATTCACCAAGCACTCTAGAAATGTTTGCTCTGTTGATTTCATCAATAACGAGAACATAATTGTTATTTTTATCTTCTAAAGCGCTTGCCACTATTCTCTTAAATACACCAGGGACTGCTTTAAATTTAAATTTATTGGAATTAGAATCTGGCCTTAGTCCCTCAATAAAATCTTCATAGCTATAATTCTGGTGGAATGTGGTGAAGACCACTCGCCCAGCTTTCAAATATTTGTCATAGACTTTTTTTATGCCTTGCCTGTTTTCATATTTGACTTTAATAGCGTCGATTGGTTTTTTCTCAATAATTGAGACTGCATATTCTACTGTAGAAAAAGTCTTTCCTGTTCCTGGGGCACCATACAAAATAAAGTTCAACGGATACTCTTTATAAGTCCTTTTATCGAAGGAAGGCAAAAACGCTTCTTTTTTAACACTCGCCAAATAAGGCTGTAGAGTATTCAAAACATAAGACATTCTAAAGTCATGGATATAGAAATTATTTTTTGTTGATGTGGATCGTGTTCCTTCAACATTTGCAGACAACTGTTGCGGAGTAATTATAGAATCTGAAATATTCAAAGTTCTAGAAATATAATTGTCTTCGTTAGCCAAAGCTAAAACGCAGATTTGAAATTTAACAAAATTGTTTGCCCAAGAGGTATCTTGATTCTCTCCGACACTATGAGCACACTCTTTAATGGTATCTGCTAAGGAGATTAATTTGCTCGACTTAGTAGAAAGATTATGATCATTAGCATATTCTACATATTTATCCCAAATATCATCATTGAGGAAAGTTTTATAAGCTGTTAGGTACTGAAGGATGTACGCATTTTCAATTGAGACTGTGGCGTATTCCAACATTTCAATATCAGTAATGTGATATAGCTTTTGGCCAACTTTTCTGATTGCGCCTATATATTCGAAGAAAGCAAATGACTCTAGCACATAGTTTCTATTTGCATCTGCAGAATTTGGATCTAATGTAAATGCCTCAACAAACTTATCGACGAGTTCAGACTGTTTAGTGTTTAAATCAATTTGGTGAGACCCATCATCTAGTTCTAGGATGAATTTCGCCCCGAAAAAGATAGTATCGTACTTATAGCTCTTATCAGCAAAAAAGCGACCACTCTTCATTGAAACTGAATTTAGTTTTTTAAGCAATTTTTTAATCATAATTCTCTACTCCTATATAATATATTGAATTGCTATCAACATTAATCGTAAATTTTGATAAATTCTTAACAATAGCATAATATCTTCTAAAATCTTCGGTTGCATAAAGTGACAGATTAATTTTTAAATCTTTCTGTTTAGGTAAAAGGATACAAAATGAACCATTAACTGTGCAATTTTTAGGTAAGACCGCCCCTCTAGTGTTATATGTAAAGTTTATAAACACATAGTTCTCTTTCCCGTAATATTTTGAGAGTTGGAATCCATCGAGAGAATCGACATATTTGTCATAACCACTTTTGTGAATAAAGGTCCCATCATCAAGAAGATTCTTAGAGCGCAAAACCCATATTTTGCCAGAGTTCTTTAGATATTTGTTTGTTAGTTGTCTATCCCTGAAAAAATCAAAACAGTCAAGTTTTAGCTTTTTAATATACTCATCAAACCATTCATCTCGATATATTAGCCACATTTTATCGTGAAATATATATCCGTGTTTTAAATATCTAAAAATATTAAATGAGCGGTTTTCTACATAAGTTGTTTCTGTTTTAGTTTTTGAAAAAGAGATAGATAAAATTTCAATAAAAACCTCTTTGAATAATTTGACTCCGTAATCATAAATCGAGGAGACATAATAGCTGTTTTGATATTCAAGCCTTATTTCATTCGCATCAGGAATCATGATAAATGTCTTTGGAATTACGCACATTATTTCATCAGAAAGAAGGGAATACTTGTGCATAAAAAGACAATAGATGTTATCTGTATTCAAGAATGAATAGTCACTATATTTTTTCTTGAGTAGGGCATTCATCTTAAAATAAGGTGGATTAGTTATTATACAATCATATTTTCCTGAAAAATTATGAGTCAAAAAATCATCATTAATATAATTAAATTTGACTGCTTTATTGGTGCTATATTTTGTTAACGCTTTCTTTAATAAAGAAAGGCAACCGTAAGAAATATCAACAAGATCTATATCAACTTTTTTGCAAGTGTCAATTAGTCGCAAAAATTGAGGAATGAAAGCGCCCATACCAACTGCAGGCTCCAAAATCTTTTGATTTTCAGATTTAGGCACGTAGTCTTTTATCGTGTTATAAACAACGATTTGTGGAGTATAAAAAGATCCAGTTTCATTTACATCAGCTAATTTCTTTTCGTATAAAAAGGCGTTGATGTAGAAATTATCACTATCAGCATAAGCAGTGTTACTGCTGTAGTTTTTAATGAATTCGTCATAATCCAACATTTTGTTTATGTTGTTTGCAATTTGAAGAATGATTCCTGTTGGAACAGCTTCTCCAATCGATTGTCTTATCAAGGTTTCTGCATCATCGATATCTTCAGCATTTTCTGCGAAAGTCCATTTAAAATCCTCAGGAATGCTCATTACTCTCATAAGTTCCCTAATGGATAAAACTCTATCGTCGACAGGGTGGATTGTTGACTGGCTTGCCAGTTGGTCGTTACGTGTGGTAATGCAAGGAGCTGGTTTGTCCCAGTACATTCTGCAAAACTTATTCCCCATAAAACCGGATTTGAGTGTTTGCTTTTCACCATTAACAAACTTATAAGGAACTTTATCAGGAGAATTATTAAATGCAGTTTCACCTTCTTTTAATTCATGAATCCAATCCTGCATATATTTAGGATAGGTTCTAAAAGAATGGTAAAGATCATCAGGATCTCGATCACCATATTCTAAAGACCTAAGGTCTCCAATAGCTTCTCTAAGAGTAACGGTTTTTGAACGCAATGGGAAAATATTCAAAGGTGAGAAATTACTCTCAGTTTTCAATGTTCCAATGACTAGAGTCCTTGGTCTGCTTGATGGTATGCCAAACTCACTAAAATTAACGACTCTTCTAAATATGTTGTAATCTTGGCTTAGATTTTTATCTATACATTCTGAAATAACAAGGGCTTCGTTGTCTTTGTCAATACACATCGTAGTTAAAAAAGCCCTAACATTCTCAAAAACAAAAATACGTGGTTGTATCGTTTTTACTAAATGAATCGCTTCAACAACTAAAGAGTTTCTATCGATTTCGTCGCCTTTTTTATAATTTGCTGATGACATGCCCTGACAAGGTGGGGTCGCCATCAAAACGTCAATTTTGTTAACGTTTTCGTTTTTCTTCCAAAATTCAATTTCATTAAGTATTAATTTTTGATTTTCAACTTGAGTTATATCGCCATCGATATACCCATGCTCATATTTACATTTTTTATTAATTCTTTGGATGTTGAGTCTTCTTTCCAATAGCTCATTTGTTGCTACACATTGAAAGCCAGCTTTTTTAAAGCCAAAGCAACCGACACCTGCGCTACTAAACAAACTGATATACGTCCTTGGAGAGACTCCTTTGGATTTAGATGTTTTTTCATTACGAGCATTAAAAGAGTTGTTGCTATTCCCAAGTTCTTTTTCTGATAAATGATTTTCTTCAATGATCTGTTTGATTTTTTTCTTAATTTGCATTGTAGGTTCAAAATGACCTTGTTCCCAGCGCGAAATGGAAGTAATACCAACACCAAGTAAATTTGCCATTTCGCTTTGTGTTAGACAAAATCTTTGTCTTAATTCATAAATAATCTTTGAGTAATCCATAATCAGTATCACTATTCTATCACTTTCAAAACCATATTTGCACTAACAAATGCTAACCGGAAAATTATAAATTACATTTATTATTGTTAAGTTTTTTTATTTATGAACAATTTCTTTTATGTCTCGACAAGGAATTAAAGAACAAATTCGTTTTTTTAACATCCACCTAACATGTTTATCCTCAGTGTCTCCTCCAGTAACTCTAATGCCGGCCCAATCGCCATCAAGAGCGTGCTCATTAGTGCAGATTTCTATTACCTCGCCAACAATAATATGATTGCCATATTTTCTAAAAACTGCCTTTACAATGAAGCCTGTTTCAATATCTTCTTTTCTCATAAATATTTCCTCTTGAACACATATCATTCAAAAACCTGTTTTGTTCAAGTAATATCATAGTTTGGCGTTAGCCTATTACGTTCTTGATTTCGCGATTTTTTCGCGTGAAACCCCGGTCCGATGTCCGTCTATGCTGCTGTAGAGATATTGACCTCCCCTCCTATTTTACGGCCAGGGAATATCTATTTTTTGAAAAATTCTGTCCCGCACATTTCTGAGGTAGGGACGACGGTACTATCAAAGATAGTAGATTTTCAAGACCGGGGGGGATAAATATTAAAAGGTTAGGTCACGTTAGGTCCCAGACTACCACTATTGTAATAAGGACAATTAAAAACTTATTTCCTTATACGATTAGTGGATAGAAACCTAACAGCCCCTAACCCTATTAATTTAGAAAGTCATCCTCAGGAACAGCAAAGTCGTTCTCTGCACTAGTGAGTAATCTAATGCCATGATAGAAAGTTTTGTTGTGTGGATGAGTGCTTATAAATCCAGCAGTTTCCCATTGCTTTTTTAAAGTCAGTACTTGTCGAACATATTCATTTCTCTTCCGTGCATAGGTTCGATACTTTTCATAAAGCTCTCCAGCACCTACTTTAGCAGTTGATTCTCTCTTACAACATTCACTGATGAATTGTTGAAGACAGTCATTATCATTTTTATATTGTTTTTTGGCTTCTGAGAGGACTTTTGGCTCATCGATTTGGAATTTATTGTCATAAAGTGTATCGCTTTAAATCCTTGTATGATAAAACAACACATTTTGCATTTCAACAAAAAGATAAAAGACATGTTACCACTGACAACCATATATAGGCTATCCTCTTTGTATAATTACTAAATAAAATTTCTATTAAGTAAAAGTAGTATTTATGGGTCGTGTCTTTATTCGAAAATATAGATTTTTTATTAAAAATAATGTCGTTATTTAAAGCCATTCATTCAGTTTTGCACAAGTTGCTTCATTAATATTATGTCGAGTTTTGAAGCGTATGCGGGTAGACGAATTCAGCTTTTCTTTTGCTGTTGTGAAACGGGGCGCTTTGGGAGCTGTTTTGAGACCCGACACACATTTGCTTAAGGTGGTAGTTTTGTCTGACAGCGGTCGTTTAAAGCTTGCTGTGGCAGCGTCCAACAGCGACGGAAAAAGTTTTTGAAAAAAGTTATATACAAAGTATATAAAAGTTTTGGCGTGTGAAAAAAAGGTCTGTGTGAACTGTATAGTACAACAACTTTTTTAAAGGAGGAAGTCGCATGCGGATTAAATCAGTAATTTATACTTCAACAAAAGTAATTTACATGATCTTATCTGAAGATCAATTAGACTCAATTTATAATCAATACTCAGATTCTAATATCTTCATCTTACACATCTATCAAAACTAAGAAATTAAATATATATCACAAAGATATATATTTTTTCTTTTTCGTGTAGGCGTGTGGGTAATGAAAATATGGTGAAGGGTGAAAACTATATGCGGGGGCATAAAAAGAAAAACTGTCGTCGAAGACAGCGATTCTATTTTTTATAAATTAATTTGTGCAATTCAAGATATATTGGTCTGAACAATTACAAAAAACAAAAATGGATAATAACTATAAGCTAAGAGAAACAACACTCTCAATATGAAACGTATGAGGGAACATATCAACCAAATTGATGGATTTAATTTTATATAATTTTGATAAAATCTTTAAATCTCTAGCTAAAGTAGAAACATTACAAGAAATATATACTACTTTAGTAGGTTTTAATTTTAAAATTGAATTCATGAATTTATCATCAATCCCTTTTCTTGGAGGATCAATTATCATAAGGTCATAGTGCTTATTTATAACAAAATTGTTTATGTCGCTACAAAAATAATGTGCGTTAGTTATGTTATTAAGCTTAATATTTTCTTTAGCATCCTTTATCGCTTTAGGAATTATTTCGACGCCATCGACACATTTAACAAATTTTGAAAAGATTAAACCAATACTGCCAATACCACAATAAGCATCTAACATCACGTCATTAGAATTAACATTAGCTTCTTTTAAAGCTAAATCATACAAAACTTCGCATTGAGAATGATTTACTTGATAAAAAGATTTAGAAGAAATTTTAAATTTAATACCTAATAATTCATCAATAATATAACCTTTTCCAAAAACTATTTTTTCCTTATTTCCTAAAATAACATTAGTTTTGCGGGGATTTTCATTTAAAACAATGGTATTAATTTCGTTGCACTCATTAATTAATGCTTTAATAAAATTATTTTTAGAAGGAAAATTTAAACTTTTCACAACTAAAACAACCATTACTTGATTTGTTTTTTTTGCAACACGAATTAAGCAATGTCTTAATACTCCACTTCCATCATCTTCGTTATATGCTTTAATATTCATATCAAACATTAATTTTTTAATTGTAGAGAGTATATTTATATGAACTTTATCTTGAATAACACACTCTTTAAAAGGAACTATGTCATGACTTTTAAATTTATAAAAACCATAAACTAATCTTTTTTGTTTGTCATAACCAAATGGGACTTGGATTTTATTACGATAATAATAAGGCTCATCCATTCCATATATTTTAGTAATTGGTAAATCAATACCACCAATTCTTTTTAAAGTTTCTTTAGCTAAATTATATTTTAATTCAAGTTGTTTTTTATAATTTAAATTTTGAAAAGAACATCCACCACAAGCAGTGGCACATTGACATTTGGGAGTGATTCTATCTTCTGAAAATTTAATTATTTTTTTAATTTTACCTACATCAAAATCTTTTTTACGATATAGAATTTCTATTTCAGCAACTTCTCCAATTAATAATGAAGGAACAAAAACAACACGATTATTTATCTTAACTACTCCTTGTCCATCATGTGTATAATCAACGCATTTACCTTCAATTATTGCTTTCATATTATTTATTATTCATTAAAGATTTAATGTATTCTACTTCTACTTTACTATCTAACCTAGGAAATAAAGCATCTCCTTTTTTAACTATACGGTTATTTAAAAGTGAAACATTTAATATATTTTTATAAGAAGTTTCTTCCTCTTTTAAACCTAATTGAGCATAAATTTCACTAGCTTTAGTAACTAAAACAGGTTCTAATAATTTGCCAGCAACAAATAAAATATAAGCTAAATGAGTTAATATTTGATTTAATTCTTCTTTCTTTATTTCGTCTTTTGCTAAAATCCAAGGTTTGGTATCTTCAATATATTTATTAGCTCTTCCAGTTAAATTTAATACTTCAATATAAGCCTCAGTAATTTTTAAATCATCAATATATTCTTCGTATTGTTTAACAGTATTTATTACTAAATTTTCTAATTCAGTATTGAAAACAGTAGTTTTTTCAACAAATTCAGGAATTATACCATTATTATATTTAGCGATCATTGAAACAGTTCTACTTAATAAATTTCCTAAATTATTAACTAAATCTGCATTTATTCTTTCAATAAATTGTTCTGGGGTAAATTGTCCATTACTTCCAAAAACTACTTCTCTAACCAAATAATATCTTAAAGCATCAACACCATATCTATCTATTAATGGATAAGGTGAAACAACATTTCCTTTAGATTTTGACATTTTCCCATCTTTCATCATTAACAAACCGTGAACAAATATTCTATCAGGAAGTCTTAAATTTAAAGCACTTAAAAATTCTGGCCAATAAATAGCATGGAAGCGAGTAATATCAGCTCCAATTACATGAATAATTTCAGTGTTTTCATCTTCCCAATATTTTTTAAATAATTCCTCATTTGAAGAATCATATCCTAAAGCTGAAATATAATTTAATAACGCATCAAGCCAAACATAAGCCACATGTTTTTCATTCTCTTTAATTGGGACTCCCCATTTAAAGGAAGTACGAGAAACACATAAATCTTCTAAGCCTGGTTTAATAAAAGTATTGATCATTTCGTTTTTTCTAGAAACCGGGGTAATTGATTTTGGATTTTCGTAAAATTTTTCTAAAACATTTAAATATTTTTTGGTTTTAAAGAAATATGCCTCTTCTTCGTTTTGTATTGCTTCCCTTCCACAATCTGGGCAAAGACGATTCTCACCGACCTGTGTATCTGTCCAAAAAGATTCGCAATATTTACAATACCAACCTTTATAAGAACCTAAATAAATATCATCATTATTTAAAAACTTAGTAAAAGTATCTTGAACAACTTTTATATGTCTCTCTTCAGTTGTACGAATAAAATCATTGTTACTAATTTTTAAGGCTTCCCATAAATGTTTAAAAATTAAAGCTTTTTCATTTACATATGTTTGTGGATCTTTACCTTCACTTTCTGCGTTTTGTTCTATTTTTTGACCATGCTCATCTGCGCCAGTTAAAAAGAAACACTCATATCCTCTCATTCTTTTTGAACGAGCAAACACATCGCAAAGTGTAGTACAATAAGCGTGTCCGATATGTGGTTCTCCGCTTGTATAATAAATAGGTGTTGTAATATAAAATCTTTTCTTATTCATATTTCAAAATTATAATCAAATTTTATTTAATATTGTAGATTTATTATCGTTTTATAAGTTTCTATATAAAAATAAAGTAGGAAAACATTAGTTTTTTAAATTTAAATTAAAATATGTTTTTAAATAATAAAAAATGATCCGTTAGGACCATTTTTAATTTCTTATTTTCTATTGTATTTTTTATTGAAACGATCAACTCTACCATCATTTTGTACAAATCTTTGTTTACCTGTATAAAATGGATGACAATTTGAACATGTATCAACTCTTATTTCTTTTAAGGTTGATTCTGTTTCAAATGTGTTTCCACAAGAGATACAAGTAACAGTACATTTGTGGTAATTTGGATGAATATCTTTTTTCATTTCTTTCCACCTCCAGCCTAAGATTTAAATTACATTCTCTTAAGAAAGTTATTAGAATATATCATTTATTTTGAAAGTTTACAAGACTTACAAAGTCTTTATGTTTTATTTTTTTAGATATTTATTATAATTAACATTGTATTTTGAGAGGTAATAAGATGATTAGTAATAAACTTGCTGCAGAAATTATTAATTTAGGTTCTTCTACCGGCGCTGATTTTGTTGAAATATTTTTTGAAAATACATTTAAAAAATTATATGTATTAGAAAATAAAGAATTAAATGAAATGAGTGAAACTAATGTTTACGGAGTTGGAATTCGTTTATTAAAAAAATTTCAATCTGTTTATGGATATACTAACGATTTATCAAAAAACAGTTTATTAAAATTAACAAAAGAACTTTCCGTTTCATTCAATAGTGAAAGAGAAATTCCTGAAATTAAAGAATTTCATGCAAAAAAAATTAATAAAATAAATAAAAAAGTTAATTTCGTAAAAGATGTTGAAAACGAAGAAATTGTTAATTTATTAAAAAAGTGTTCTAACACAATTTTAAATTACGATCCTCGAATCGTTCGTTGTACCACTTCTTTTTCTGTTAAAGATACAACCAATGTGATCTTTAATTCTAAAGGCGAAATAATCAAAAACTTTAAAGAATATTCAAGATTAGGAATCAATTCTGTTGCTAGCGAAAATGGAAAAATCGAAACAAGATTTGATGGTCCTGGTAGCCAATTAGGTTGGGATTATTTTACAAAAAACATCAATTTAGAAGAGATTTCATATGAAAATGCCAAAAAAGTTATTTTAATGTTAAATGCAAAAGAATGCCCAAGCGGAAGATTTCCTGTCATTATTGGAAATGGTTGGGGTGGAGTTATTTTTCATGAAGCATGTGGCCACCAATTAGAAGCTAGCTCTGTTGCTAAAAATCTTTCAGTTTTTTCAAACATGAAAGGTCAAAAAATTGCTAACGATATAGTTTCAGCTTATGACGATGGAACTATGTCTAATGAATGGGGTTCAAACAATGTTGATGACGAAGGAAACCCAACTCAAAACAATTGTTTAATTAAAGATGGTATTCTTGTTGGTTATTTAATTGATGATTTTAATGGTAGATTAATGAACGAAAAAGGAAATGGAGCATGCAGAAGAGAATCATATAAATATGAACCAACTTCTAGAATGTCTAATACTTATATTGCAAAAGGAAAATCTACAAAAGATGAAATTATTAAAAATACCAAGTTAGGCCTATATGCTGTTTCTTTTAATGGAGGAAGTGTTGATCCAACAACCGGAGACTTTAACTTTGGCTGTTCAGAGGCTTACATTGTTAAAGACGGAAAAATATTAGAACCAGTTCGTGGAGCAATATTAGTTGGAAACGCAAAAGACATTTTAAAACATATAGATATGGTTGGAAATGATGTCGCACTTGGCCAAGGAATGTGTGGAGCAAGTAGCGGTTCAATCCCTGTTAATGTAGGTCAACCAACCATTAGAGTTGATGATATTGTAGTTGGCGGAAGAGGAGGATCAATAAATGAATTCTAATAAGTTTTTTGAATTAGCAAAAGAAAACGGAATTAATGATTGTGAGCTAGTTTATACAAAAAATAATTCACTTTCTATTTCACTTTTTCATAGAGAAATATCTAATTATTCTATTTCTAATTCTTCTAAACTAGAAGCTAGAGGAATATTTAATAATAAAGCAGGATTCTGCTCAACTGAAAATATCGATTCTTCTTCTTTTAATTATTTAATAAATGGAATAAAAGAAACTGCTAAATTAATTGAAACAAACGAAGAACCTATTATATTTAAAGGTAGTGAAAAATATTACAAAAAGAATGTTTTTTCAAAAGCACTTGAAGCTTGGGATGTTAATGATATTTTAGCAAAACTTCATAAACTTGAAGATAAATTAAGAGATTGCGATCCAAGAGTTAGTGAAGTCACTGTTGATTTTTCAAAAGACGAAACAGAAACAGTCTTTAAAAATTCTTTTGGATTAAATTTGAAGCAGAAAAACAATAGTTTTTTAGTAGTTGCCTCCTTAGTAATGAAGGTTGATGAAGAAGTAAAAGATGATTATTCTTTTGTTTTATCTTCTAATCCTGATGATTTTAATATTGATTTATTAGTTGAACAAGTTAAAGAAAAAGTTTCAGCTAAATTTAACGGAAAAACAATAAAAAACGGAAAATATAAAACTGTTTTAAAAAGAAATGTTGTTTCAAGTTTTATTAAAGCTATTTGTGATTCGCTTTCAGCGGAAGAAATTCAAAAACATTCATCTCATTTAGAAGGTAAATTACACCAAAAAGTATTTTCTTCTAAATTAACCGTTAAAGATTTACCTTTAAATAAAAATTTATTCTTTAAATATTTTGATGATGAAGGAGTTGCAACCTACAACAAAACCCTTATCAAAAACGGTGTAATTGAAACCTACTTATATAATTTAACAACAGCAAAAAAAGATAACACTGTTTCAACAGGAAATGCTTCTGGTAGAGGTAGTAGAATTGGTATTAGCTTTTTAAATTTATTTGTTTCAAATGGAAAATCTTCGTTAAATGATTTATTCAACAAAATCAAAAATGGTGTATATATCACTTCAATTCAAGGATTACACGCTGGTTTAAATTCTAATAGTGGTGATTTTTCTTTACAAGCTGAAGGATTTTTAATAGAAGATGGTAAAATAACTTCACCACTTACATTAATTACTGTTAGTGGAAACCTCTTTAAATTATTTAATGAAATAATTGCAGTTGGTAATGACTCAGAGACAAGTTTCTCTGCAGTAACTTCTCCTTCAATCGCATTTAAAAATATAATGGTTTCTGCGAGCTAAAAAATTTAAAACATAGAAAACATTTAAAAATAGAGGTTTAGTAACCTCTATTTTTTTACTAATTATTTACTAAAAATTTTAAAAACCTTGCAAATCTTAATTATTTATTTGGTTTTTCTCCAATATATAATATACCTATTGTTTTTGGACCACAATGTGAAGAGATGACACAACCTGCTCTTGTATGAACAATGTTTTTAGGATCTATATATTTGCTTAATTCACTAATAACATATTCATCTTCTCCATCCATATGGCCACTATCAGTAACAAAAACGATGGATTTGTCCATATAGTCAAGGTCATCAACGAACATTTTGATTTGCATATCTACTGCTTTTCTATATTTTCCTCGTGGCATACGATACACAGTTAATTTATTATCAATTGTTTTAGCAATTGGATGGATATTTAAAATTCCACCAAATAATTTTGCCATTCCGCTACATCTTCCGCCTTTATATAAATAATCTAATTTATCAATACAAAACTTAACACTTAATTGTGGAACAAGTTGTCTGGCGGTATCAGCAATTTCATGAATATTTTTTCCTTGTTCTCTAAGTTCTGCCATTTTAACAACTAAAAGGGATATTCCTGTTGAAAGGGTTTGTGAATCCACTACTTCAATTCTTCCTTCTTCAAATTCTCTTGCAGCAATGCAAGCGTTTGCATAGGAAGAAGATAAACCACTTCCTATTCCAGTATAAATTACATCATAACCTTGATCTAAAGCTTCTTTAAAATCACCTAAAAATTCTTTAACATTTCTTGCTCCAGTTTTAGGGGTTTCTTTATATTTTTCAACTTTTTTATAAACATCTTCTGCTGTTAAAGTTACTCCATCTAAATAATCAATATTTTCTTTTGGGAAAGAAACATGTAAAGGAACTATTTTTATATTATATTTTTTTGTTAATTCCTCTCCTAAATCACAAGTTGAATCACTCATTATTAAAATTTTATTCATTAGCATTACCTCTTTTGTTCTACTATAATATTTTACAGTTAAAACAGTAATAAATTAAATATTTTGTTTTTATAAAAGGAGATTAATATGGAAAAAACAAGCAAAAAAGAAAAATTTACAAAAGTAAAATCATTATGGGCTGATTTTAAAAAATTTATATCAAGAGGTAATGTCGTTGATATGGCTGTTGGTGTAGTTATTGGTGGTGCTTTTTCAGCTATTGTTACATCATTAGTTAATATTTTATTAAGTGTATGTACATGGGGCGTTCCAGGTGGATTAACTGGGTTAATCACAATTTTACCTGCAGTAAGTGCCTCTCAACAAGGTATAAATCCTTCTTTAGGATTAGATCAAAGCTTTAATAAAAATGAACTTAACACCTTAGCAGAAAAGTATGCTCAAAGTCTTTATGGTACAGGTGTTGATTCAACAACAATTGAAAGTGTTAAATCTACAATAACAAGCAATTATACTTTATTCGGAGATACTTATGCTTATAATCAAGCTTCAATAATTAATTGGGGATCATTTATTAATGCAATTATCTCATTCTTAATCATTGCTTTAACTTTATTTGTTATTTTAAAAATATATAATTACCTTAAAAATAAAAGATTAGCCATTGAAAAAGCTTTACAAGAAAAGAATAAAGTGGAAGCAAAAGAAGAAGAAACTCCTGTTGTTGAAGAGAAAAAACCTACAGAACTCGATTTATTATCTGAAATTAATAACGAATTAAAGAAATTAAATGCATCAAAATTAAATAACAATACAAAAGAAGAAACTAAAAACAATTAGTTATTGTTTTTAGTTTCAATTCTTTTTAAAGCCTTTAAATAAAGTTTTTCTTCAATATTAGCTAAAGCTAAGTTTTCGTTATCTTTTAACTTTTTATATTTATTTTTACAATACTCAATTTCAGATTTTGATTGTTCAATCAATCCTTCAAAAAGTAAATATAATCTCAAAGTTTGTAAACAATTTACTTTTTTAATATATTTTCTTTCTTCACTATTAAACGTTTCATTAAAGTATTTTTTAAGCATTTCTTCATTATTTTCAGTTAAAAAATAAATAAAAGCTTTTTCAATTTTTGCTTCTAAAACAGTATATTTTGATAATTTTCCATTTAAAATCATTTGTTCAAGCAAGGTATTTGCATAATCGTATTTATCAAAAATCATCGCCTGATAAACTGATAGCATATTAACATCTGCTGTAAAATCAGTTAATTCATCAAATGTTTTAATTTCTTTTGTTTCATCTTCAACTAAACCTAAACCTAAAATAGTTAAATATTCATTATATGCTTCAACATTTATTTTTTTAGTTAACAAAGTTAATTTATAACCATCTGTTAAACTATCAAGTCTTGTTGGAAAATAATTATATAAAATAAACATGCAACCAATTGTTGCAAAAATAATTAAGCCGTATTTTATCCAATTTAAATCATTAGCAATTCCATTTACTGTATCAGGAATCATAATAATAGAGATATACATTGCAACAATTTCTAATAAAAATAAAACTAAAGGTGTAAAAACACAAAACATTGGATTTGCTTTTTCTTTATTAGGATAAATTTGAGTTTCTCCAGTTAATCCATCAAAACTTTTTGGAAATTTAAATTTTCCTTTATAACTTCCATCATCCATTTTTTCTTTATAATAGCAAAATCCAAGAAGATTAAAACTTAAAATAGTATAACCCCCAAGTTTTGAGCCGATTAAATGTCCACCTTCAAGTAATATAGCATTAAATAAAATTGCAACAATAATTGCTCCTAATAAAAATCCGATTCTTGCTCCAGAATCATCAAATAAAGATCCATTATTAAAAGCAGGCATAACTACCAAAAATCCAACAGTAAGAGCTATACCAAGCATTCCAATATAGATAATTAAACTAAATACATCTTCTTTTGTCATAAATTAATCCTCCTTAATGACAATACGTCTATTAATAAGAATTAAGTTAAACTTTTATAAGTCTATACTTAATACTATAAATTAACAATTAAATATTTGCCTTCATGTAATTATAAATTACATCTTCAATATATTTTTCATTAATAAATAAAGAAAGACGCTGTTTTATTTCTTTTTTATTTAAATCAGGATTTGCATAATAATAAAGAGCTTGTTGAGCAATTGAAGTTGAAACAAAACGACTAATTTCTTTTTTTATTTCAGTAGATAATTTATATTTAGATAAATAAACAAGCATTGAACGATATAAAAAAGATACTGAAAACTCAATTAAAACCTCTTTAGCATTTGATTCATTAATCTCTCGATAAAATACATCATCAGAAAATAAGAAATTTAAATAATCTAAAATAATTTGATCGTAAACCTTTGGATTAGTAGTTTCCAGTCTTTTAGAATAAAAAATAGAATAAATTACATCGTATATATTTTTATAATGATAATAAAAAGTTTGTCGTTTAATATTGACTGCTTCACAAAGCTTATCAACATTTATTTCATCGATTTTGTACTTGTTAAGTAACTTTAAAAATTTAGTTTGAATTAGTGTTTCAGTTGCTTTCATCTTTATTTCCTTTCCTATGTTTTTCTATATATTTTTTTATAAAGAAATTTAATAACAATAAAGTAATTGAAATAAGAATTAATATAATAATTGCAATATTATATTTTAAATCTAAATATCTAGGAGCATCATTAGGATATAACTCTAAAATATTTAAGGCTGGAATTGTATAAATTGAGAAAATAAACATAAGCGTAACAATTAATATTGAACCAATAAACACCATTCCTCGATAAAGATTAAATGGGAAACATACTTCAAATAAAATAACAATTGAAGCAAGAGAAATAACATAAGTTGAAATTGTTCGATCTATATCAGGATTATTACTAAAATTTGTAAATTTAGAAAATAAATAATATCCCATAATTACTGCACTTAAAATTGCTCCTGTTGGGAAAGATTTCTTTAAAATATTCTTTGTAAACGACCCTTTTATTCTCTCTTTATTAGGCTCTAAAGCTAAGAAGAAAGATGATAAGCCAATTGTTGCAATTTCCCATGCATAGAAAGTGTTTGGATAAAATGGCCATAAAACTGTTTCATTATAAAAACAAAACATAACACTTCCTAAAATTAAGAAGAAGATATTTAAAATTATTGAAAATAAAGTTTTAGTCAAAAATAATGAACAAGTTTTTTCTAAATCGTTAATTACCCTTCTACCTTGAGCAACAGCGTTAGTTAACTTAGCAAAATCATTATCCATTAAAACAAATGAGGATATATCTTTCGCCGGTTTAACTGCGGAATTAATTGAAATTGAAACATTAGCACTTTTTAATCCTAATAAATCGTTCATTCCATCACCAAACATTGCAACAGTCCTTTTTTCTTTTTTTAAAGCATTAACAATTATTTCTTTTTGTTCTGGAGAAACCCTACCAAAAACATTATATTCTAAAGCCGCTTTTTCAACTTCTTCATCACTTTTCCCTGCTAAACAAATATATTTTTCAGCATTTTTTATATTAACAGCTTTAGCAATTTCACTAACAGTAAGCTCATTATCTCCACTTACAACCTTAACATTAACATCATTGTCTTGAAACCACGAAATTATTTCTTTTGCGTTATTTCTAATTCTATCTTGTAAAACAACAATGCCTAATGGTTTTAAATCATTTGGTAAAACTCCATTAACAATTTTATTATCACTAATTGCAACTACTAAAGAACGATAAGAAAGTTTTGAATAATCATCAATTTTCTTTTTTAATGCATTGTTTTTTAAAGGAACAAAACCATATGCTCCTACAACTATTGTTCCATATTGTTTAAACGAAACTGCACCATATTTAAAAACACTATTAAACGGAATTGTTTCGTCTACATCGAATAAAATCTCTTCACCAAATTTTTCAATTAAAGCTTTTGCAGTATAATTATCTTCTTTTATTGCACCATTATAAGATCCAATTAAAGCTTTAAATAAATTTTCATTAATATTTTTGTCTATAATCTCATAATTAAAAACTGACATTGTCCCATCGGTGATGGTCCCTGTTTTATCTATACATAAAGTATCAACTCGAGCAATAGTTTCAATACTATACATATCTTGAACTACTATTTTTTGATTAAATAAAGCAATGACTCCTGCTGCTAAAGAAACTGAAGTTAATAAATACATTCCACTTGGAATCATTGAAATTAATGCACCACTTACTTGTCTTACAACATCCTCTTTTAACCGTTCATAAATACTCGTACCTTGAGTAATATCTGAATAGGTTACAGTACTTATTAAAACAATTTCAAATATCCCTAATAAAATGACAAAAAATGAAATAACTTTAAATAATTTATTTAAAGTAACATACATTTTTGATTTAGGAGTCTTCTTAAGCTTAGATTTTTTTTGAAGTTGAGTTACATAATTTTTATCCCCAACTTGCTCTACTTGAGCATAAGCTCTTCCATTTGTTGCATAAGTTCCACTTAAAACTATATCTCCTTCTTCTTTTTTAAGTGGAATAGATTCTCCTGTGACTAATGCTTCATTTATTAAACAATCGCCATATAAAATTTTAGAATCACATGGGATTTGCATATCTTTTTTAATAATATAAACATCATCTAATACTAATTTAGAACTTGGTATTTTTCTTTCTTTTCCTTCTCTAATTACAGTAATTTCTTCTTCATTTAATAAAGATAATTTATCAACAATTCTTTTTGAACGAATATCTTGAGCTAAACCAATTATCACATTCATTAATAAAATTAGTAAAAATACACAACTTGACCAAAGACCAAAAGCAATTAAAATAATACCAATAATAACTAATAAAATATTAAAGAAACTAAATAAGTTTTTAATAATAATCTCTTGATAAGTTCTTGATGTTTCAACATTATTTACATTAAGATAACCTTCGCTTTCTCTTTTATTTGCTTGATAAGTTGTTAAACCTCGGTTGTATTTAACTTTGTATCTTTTAATATTTTCAATTTCTTTATTTTTTCTCTTTTTAAACATAATTTTACTCACTTCTTAAAGCTTCAACAGGATCTTTTTTAGCTGCAACTCTTGCAGGAATTAATCCAGATACAAAAGTTAATAACATTGAAATAGCTATTAAAATCAAAATAATAATCCAATTTAAACTAGCAATACTTCCAATGTTATAAGAATAATAGATGCTATTAACAATAAAATTAATTGGAAAACACACAATAAAAGCAACTAAACATCCAATTACTCCAGCCATTAGGCCTATCATTGCACTTTCTGATTGAAATATTCTTCCAACATCTTTTTTTCTAGCACCTATTGCCCTTAAAATTCCTATTTCTCTAGTTCTTTCAATAACTCCAGCATATGTAATTAATCCAGTCATTACACAAGAAACAATTAAGCTAACTGAAGCTAAAATTACTAAAACAATAGTAATAACATTAATTACTTGAGCTAAAGTATCAGTTACAGTGCCAACAATATCACTAAAAAATACTTGTTCACTACTATTTATTGCATGATATGGATCATCTATTCCATCTGCTAAAGTTATATCGTTATATTCATTTAAATAATTAAGTAAAATTTCTTTGTTACTTAGATCAGTAGGAAAAATAACAACATTTGCAATATCGCTATAATTATTTAAATAAGCTAAAAGACCTAACAAAGCTTTTTTCTGATTATTAACATCATTATCAAATACAATATTTGATAAAACATAATAGATAAAATAAGAAATAGATTCTTCATTATTTGATAATGGCTTCTCTTTTAATTCAAGAGGAATTAAATCAAGTCCAAAATAACGACAATTTGAAATAAAAGAAGAAATTGTTGTGTAATAAGCGTAATCGCCATTAGATGGAATATAATTAAGAGTATCAAAATAAGTATTAAATAAACTGTAAATAGAATTTGTAGAAACGTCACCACTTTGAATAATAGAAATTAAGTTTCTAGAAAATTCATCAAAAGTCATTCCACTTTTTAAAGTAATATTATCTAAAATATGAGTTGCTAGATAGGAATTATTATTAGTTTTTACAATTTCTTCTTGTAAAGATGGTAAAAAGCATAATCCTTCTGCCATTAAAGAAATTGTTGAGGATCTTGTTGGTCTTAAAATACCTACTATTTTTAATTCTCTACCTAAACTTTCATCTTCATAGATAGTTCTTAAGTTTTTTTGCAAATATGCATTTCCTTTAAATGTATCTCCAGAATAAATTGGTCTAATATCATAAAATTCATCATTACTATAAATTTTATAAGTTTTATTTAATAGATCATTAAAAGAAAAACCTTTTACTTGTTTTTTATCATCATCATTTTTTTCAATTTCAGAAATAATATCAGATATCGAATCTTGGCTTGAGAAAAAGCCAAGTGCTCGTAATGTTTCAAAACTTATTCGATTATATTGATCAACAACTAAAACAAGTTCATCACTCTTAGTTGGATATTTTCCTTCGATTAGATCGTAGTTTTGTCGAATATATTTTTCTTCTCCATATAAAGTATGGAAAGCATTATATGGAACTCCTGTAGTTGAATTAATTATCGATGATAACGAATAAGAAGAACGATAACTTGTATTTACTTGTCTAATATTACTTGGTGTTTCTTTATCAATAGATTCAGGAAACTCAGTTAATAAATGATATTCATAGTTATAATTGTAATTAACAATATAATCATTAATTAAACCTAAATTATTTTTTAAATATTCAAGATATGCAAAGTATTTATTAGAAAAAATATTATATTTATATTCATAAGATGCAGTTGTTTGATTAGGTATATAAGGATAAATTTCTTCTTTATCTGTAAATCTATCAGTTGAATTATAGTTAATTGAAGTAATTTTTGAATTAGTTATAGTATAACTCGGAACATTGATTGGTAAAGATGATGCAGTTTCTTCTTCGATTCGAGAAACATAATTACTAAATCCATTACTTAAAGCTAAAACTAAAGCTATTCCAATAATACCAAAAGAGGCAGCAATACTTGTTAAAATTGTTCTTCCTTTTTTCTGAAACATCGATGTAATCGAGAGTTTTATAGTTGATAATAAAGAAATTCGAGACTTATCTTTTTTATATTTTTTCTTAATTTTAAACTTTTCTTTTTCGTCAATTACCTCTAATTCAGTCATTTTATAATAAATTTGATTTTCTTTTTCTTGAACATCTTTTTCGCCATCTTTTGAATCAGATTCAATTTCACCGTCTTTAAAGATAATTACTCTATCTGCATAAGAATAAGCAAGTTTTTCATTATGTGTAACCATAATTACAAGTTTTTCTTTTGAAATTTCTTTTAAAATTTCCATTACTTGTATTGAGGTTTTTGAATCTAAAGCTCCAGTTGGTTCATCTGCTAAAATTACATCAGGATCATTAACTAATGCTCTAGCAATAGCAACACGTTGCATTTGACCACCAGAAAGTTGATTAGGTTTTTTATTATAAATATCAGAAAGGCCTACTTTATTTAATGCTTCTTTTGCTCGTTTAATTCTATCTTTTTTGCTTACACCTTTTAAATTCATTGCTAATTCAACATTAGACAATATTGAAAGGTGAGGAATAAGATTATAACTTTGAAAAACAAAACCAATTTTCTTATTACGGTAATTATCCCACTCTCTATCAGTATATGTTTTTGTGGAAATTCCTTCGATAATTAAATCTCCACTTGTATATCGATCTAAACCGCCAATTATATTCAATAAAGTTGTTTTTCCGCAGCCTGAAGGACCTAAAATTGCACAAAATTCCGATATTGGAAAAAATAAATTTATATCTTTAAGTGCACTAATAGGTTTTTTATCTACATAATAATCTTTATATATATTTTTTAATTCAAGCATCAAGAAACCTCAATAAAAGTATAAAAGTAAAAATTTAAAAAGCAACAAATTTTTACACTGTCATAAACTTTTATTGATTTTTTCTTCTATTTTTAAAAAAACCTTGCAAAAGTTGCTTAGATTCACCTGCTAAAACATCTTTTTTAACATCAAAATTAAAGATTTCTTTTTCCAAAATATCGTATTTTGAACCAAATCCACCACTTTCTTCTTCCCTTAAACCAAACACCAGTCTTGATATTCTTGATTGTAAAATACAACTTGCACACATTAAACAAGGTTCAACTGTAACATACATTGTACAACCATCAAGTCTCCAATCATTTCTTTTTTTGCCAGCTTTTCTGATTGCTAAAATTTCAGCATGAGCTGATGCATCATGATTTTTATATTTAATATTATGAGCTTTTGCAATTATTTGATTATTTTCATCAACAATAATGCATCCAATTGGAATCTCGTTTATTAAAAGAGCTTTTTTAGCTTCTTTTAAAGCTAATTTCATAAATTCTTCGTCTTGATATCTATCCATAAAAATTAAAAAACCACCGCACAATTATAAGTATCTTAAGGCTGCTATGTTCCCATCCTGACCTGGTTCGAAGTTATAAATCGCAGTGGCAATCATTATTATATATATTTTCTTAATTATTTAACAGGTTTAATTACTTTAATTCCACCCATGAATGGTTGTAATTTTTCTGGAATTAAAACAGAACCATCCTTTTGTTGATATTGTTCTAAGATAGCTGGAAAAACTCTACTAGTTGCTAAACCACTACCATTTAAAGTGTGACAATAATGGGTTTTACCATCTTTATCTTTATATCTCATCATACCTCTTCTTGCTTGATAATCTCTTGCATTAGAAACTGATGAAACTTCTTTATATATTCCTAATGAAGGTAAATAAACTTCGATATCGTAAGTTCTTGCCATTGAATGAGAACAATCTGCGGCAGCAAGTTTTGAAATTCTAAAATGTAAACCTAAACCCTCCATTAAGTTCTTTGCTTTATTTACTAATTCTTCAAAAGCTCTATCCGAATCATTATCTTCTGTATATTCGACCATTTCTACTTTATTAAATTGATATCCTCTAATCATTCCTCTTTCTTCAGAACGATATGCTCCTGCTTCTTTTCTATAGCAAGGTGTATAGGCAAAATATTTTTTAGGAAGTTGATCACTTGTTAAAATTTCATTTCGATGATAATTAACTAATGCTGTTTCTGCGGTAGGTAATAAAAATTTAAATGGAGAAACATCTTTTAAAACAAAGACATCTTCTTCAAATTTTGGGAATTGTCCTGCAGTAAATCCACTTTCATAATTTAATAAATGTGGAGGAAGAATAAATTCAAATCCATCTTTTAAATGTTCACTAATAAAATAATTTATTAAAGCCCATTCAAGTCTAGCTCCTAAATTTGTATAAAACCAAGAACCATGTCCTGCAACCTTTGCACCTCTTTCATAATCAATTAAATGAAGAGATTCAGCTAAATCAACATGAGATTTAATTTCAAAGTCAAATTCAGGTTTTTCTTTATAAAAATAAATAGGTTTATTGTTTTCTTTTCCACCTTCTAATAAATCTTTATCAGGTAAATTAGGAAGAGCAAATAAAATAGCATTAATTTTATTTTCTAAGTCCGCTAATTTTGCTTCATTTTCAGAATTTGTTTTTGCTAATTCTTTAACTTTTGCAAATAAAGCATTAACATCTCCTCCTTCTTTTTTAACTTGAGGAACAGATTTTGATAATCTATTTTGTTCAGCTTTATTGTCTTCAACCATCTTTTGAATTTTTCTTTTTTCTTCGATTAATTCACAAAGACCATCAATATCAGCTTCAAATTCTTTTCTTCTAAGCAACTCTTTAACTTCATCTTTATTTTTTAAAATATAATTGATATCTAGCATAAATTCTCCTTTAATTTTATGATTATAAAACTTTTTATCTTTGTTAATTACTTATTTAATAAATTCATGTGGAAAAACAATAGTTTTTTATTCTAATCAAGAGTCTTTATTCCTCTTGATTAGAATTTTTGTTTTCTTCATTTGTGTTTTCTTCTAATGAAGTTTCTTCATCTTCCTCTTTTGGAAGAATAGCACAAGATGAGACTTTTTCATCGTTTTGAAGATTAACCATTTTAACTCCTGAAGTATTTCTTCCAATTTCTCTTAATTGTGTTAATGAACTTCTAATAATTACTCCGTTTGTTTTAATAGCTAAATAATCTTCATCACCATTAACAACTTTCATTGTAATAATTTTACCTGTTTTATCATTAATCTTCATTGTTTTAACGCCTGAAGAACCTCTATGAGTTAAACGATATTCTTCAATATCAGAATATTTTCCTAATCCATTTTCACTTAAAACAAGTACTTTATTGCCTTCTAAAGATGTTGCAACACCGATAAGTTCACTATCTTTAATATTCATTCCAATGACACCAGCTGCATTTCTTCCCATGCTTCTAACTTCTGTTTCTTCAAACATACAAAGTTGACCATCCTTTGTTGCAAGTAAGATTTTAGCTTCTCCATTTGTCTCTTTAACATCAAGTAAACAATCATCTTCTTTAAAAGTAAGAGCTTTTTTACCATTAACATTAATTCTCTTAAATTCAGATAATGATGTTCTTTTAACAATACCTTGTTTAGTTGCAAAGAATAGATATTTATCTTGATATTCTTGTTCTTCATTTTTATCTTGAATGCAAATAATTGAAACAATGTTTTCATCTTTTTCAAGATTTAATAAATTAACTAAAGGTATTCCTTTACCTAATCTATTAGCTTCAACTATTTCATATCCGCGTTTACGGTAAACTTGTCCTTTTGAAGAGAAGAATAAGATATCAGCGTGAGTTGAAGCATATTCTACTTTTATAACTGAATCATCATTATAAATACTCATACCTTTAACACCAACTCCACCTCTATTTTGAGCTTTAAATTCAGAAGTCGACATACGTTTTACATAACCATTTTTGGTTAAACAAATAACGATATCGTCATGTGGGATTAAATCTTCATCATCCATTGATGTAATAGTATTTGAAATTTCAGTTCTTCTTGGATCGTTAAATTTCTTTTTAAGTTGATCAAGTTCGTCAAGTAAAATCTTAATTTGTTCTTCTTCACTGCCTAAAATCTTAATATAACGATTTATGTTATCAGTTAATGTTTTTTGTTCGTCAATTAATTTTTGAGATTCAATATTAGTTAATCTTCCAAGTGTCATTGCAACAACTGCTTGAATTTGTTTTTCATCAAAATTATAGGCTTTTGCAAGCTTTTCTCCAAAAATCGCTGGGTTTTCAGATTCTTTTGCCATTTGTATTACATCATCAATATTAGCTCTTACAACTAATAAAGCATCAATTAAATGGAGTCTTGCTTCATCTTGATTCTTTAAATATATTGTCTTTCTTTTAATAATACTTAATTGGAAATCAACATAGTTTTTAAGGATATCTTTTAACCCTAAAATCTTTGGAACACCATCAACAATGCATAAATTAATAATACCAAAAGAGATTTCAAGTTGTGTCGCTTTAAATAATTTATTAAGAATTACCTGTGGTTCAACATCTCTTCTTAATTCAATTTCAATTCTAATATCTCTTTTAGAAAAATCTTTAATCGATGTAATTCCATCAATTACTTTTTCTCTAGCTAACTCACCAATATTTTTAACTAAATCAGCTTTTCTTACTTGATAAGGAATTGCACTAACTATAATTTTACTTTTTCCATTTTCGAGTTGAATTATTTCAGTTTTTGCTCTTAATTTAAAAGTTCCTCTTCCTGTTAAATAAGCGTCTCTTACTCCACCTAATCCATATAAAATTCCACTTGTTGGAAAGTCTGGAGCTTTAATATATTTCATTAATTCTTCAATTGAAATATCTTTATTATGAACATAAGCATTAATTCCATCAATAACTTCTCCAAGATTATGTGGAGGCATTTTTGTAGCCATACCAACAGCAATACCATCACTTCCATTAACTAATAAATTTGGTAATTTAGATGGCAAAACAGTAGGTTCTTCTTCACTTCCATCATATGTTGGCATTGTATCAACGGTTTCATATTTTAAATCTTTTACCATCTCATAAGATAGTTTATTCATTTTAGCTTCGGTGTAACGAGCATCAGCTGCATCATCTCCATCGACGTTACCAAAGTTACCTTGTCCTTGGACAAGAGGATATCTCATTGAGAATGGTTGAGCTAATCTTACTAAAGCTTCATAAATTGCTGAGTCACCATGTGGGTGATATCTACCCATAACTTCACCAACAATTTTAGTACATTTTACAGTAGGCTTATCGCTAGAATAACCACCATTATACATACCATAGATAATTCTTCTAGTGACAGGTTTTAAACCATCTTTAACATCTGGAATTGCTCTTGAAATAATGACAGACATTGCATAATCCAAGAACGATTGTTGAACTTCACCAACTATTTCAACATTTTCTAAGGAAGCAGTTATTCCTGACTCTAAAGAAGCGTTTTCTTCTTCAAGTGTTGCTTCTTCTTGTTGATTTTCATCAATTTTCTTTTCGTTTTCCATTTAAAAAACCTCCTTAAATATCCAAATTCTTAACAAATTTAGCATTTTTCTTAATAAATTCACTTCTTGGTTCAACTTCTTCACCCATCAAATCATTAAAAACTTGATCAGCTGCTGCAGCGTCTTCAATTGTTACACGCAACATTTTTCTCTTTGTTGGATCCATTGTTGTTTCTTCAAGTTCTGTTGCATTCATTTCACCAAGACCTTTATATCTTTGTTGAGTAACTTTCTTATTATTAATATCATTTGATGAAATGTTTAGAGTTTTCTTGATTAAATCAAGTTGTTCATCACTATATGCATAATAAAATTTATTTTTATATCCAATTTTATAAAGTGGAGGTTGAGCAATATAAACATATCCATGCTCAATTAATGGTTTCATAAATCTATTAAAGAAAGTTAAAAGCAAAATTCTAATATGTGAACCATCAACATCAGCATCAGTCATAATAACAATCTTATGATATCTTGATTTTGAAATATCAAATTCAGCACCATATCCAGCACCGATCGCAGAAATCATATTGCCAACTTCTGCATTATCAAATATTTTATGTGTTTGTGCTTTTTGAACGTTTAAAATTTTTCCTCTTAAAGGTAAAATAGCTTGAATTCTAACATCTCTTCCTTCTTTTGCAGAACCTCCTGCAGAATTACCTTCGACGATAAATAATTCGCATTCTTCAGGATTATTAGAAATACAATCAGCTAACTTTCCAGGTAAAGTTGTAATTTCTAAACCTGTTTTTCTGCGGATATTTTCTTTTGCTGCACGTGCTGCAAGTCTTCCTTCATAAGAAGAGCGGATTTTAGCACAAATTGCGGTTGCTTCTGGTTTATTTTCTAACAAATATTTATTTAATTGTTCACCAACAACATTTGAAGTAATCTTTTTAACTTCTAAATTTCCTAATTTTCCTTTTGTTTGTCCTTCATATTGTGGATTAGGATGTTTTACAGAAATAATAGCAGTTAATCCTTCTTTGCAATCTTCTGCAGTAAATTTATCTTTATCATTATCTTTTAAAACTTTAAATTCACGAGCATAATTATTAAAAATTCTAGTTAAAGCTAATGTAAAACCTTCTTCATGTGTTCCACCATTTCCTGTTGCAACATTATTACAGAAAGAAAGAATTTGGTTGTTATAACCTTTTGTATATTGCATAGCAACTTCAACTAAAATTGTTTCTTCTACACCATTTTCTTCAAAAATTTGTGCACCTTCGCAATAAATTATATCATCATGAACCTTTTGATAATTTCTATTTATGAATTGAACATATTCTTTAATTCCACCTTGATAGCAGAAAGTTTCAACTGTTTCAGGATCATCTCTTTTATCGGTTAAAATTATTTTTACACCTTTATTTAAGAAAGCCATTTGTCTTAAACGGTTTTTAACTGTTTCATAATTAAAGGTTGTTGTTTCTTTAAAAATTTCTGGATCTGGATAAAAAGTAACACTAGTTCCACTATCAGTACAATCTCCAATTCTTGTTAAAGGTTTTGTTGTTTTTCCACCATGTTCAAAAACAATCTCGTAAATTCCACCATCTTTATGAACATTTACAATAACTTTAGTTGATAAAGCGTTGACAACACTTGCACCAACTCCATGAAGTCCTCCACTTACTTTATAAGCTCCACCATCACCAAATTTACCACCTGCATGTAAAACAGTATAAACAGTTTCTACACCACTTAACCCGGTTTTTCCAACAATATCAACTGGGATTCCACGTCCATTATCTTTAACAGTAACACTACCATCATTATTTAAAATAACTTCGATTGTATCGCAATATCCAGCTAAAGTTTCATCAATTGCATTATCAACAATTTCCCATATTAAATGATGTAATCCAGTAGATGAAGTTGTTCCAATATACATGCCTGGTCTTTTTCTAACTGGTTCAAGTCCTTCTAAAACTTCAATACTTCCCCCGGTATAATGTGTATCACCTTTACCATATACTTCATCTTCTTTTAATTCAATAACATCACCTTTGATATTTTCATTAACTTTATTTTCTCCATCTTCTAAAACTTCTTCATTTTTATCAGAAGAATCAAGTGGAGTTTCGTTAACTTTTTCTTCAACAGTGTTTTCTTTACTCATAATTTCCTCCTTCGAAATTAATTTTTCCTTTTTCTAATTTAAAATAATTACAATTGATGTTTTTATTACTTATTTTTGTTGTAGAAGTGATAAAAACTTGTTCAAATTCATTAATTAAATTAAGTAGATTATTTTGATTGTTATTATCAAGTTCAGATAAAACATCATCTAATATTACAATTGGTTTGTTATTATCGATTAGATAATAAGGAGATAATTTTAAAGATAAGATTGCTAATCTATTTTCTCCTTGAGATCCATAAAGTCCAATATTATTGTCATCAATAAATAATGCATAATCTTCTTTATGAATACCAATTGTTGTAATTTTCTTTATTTTATCTTCCTCTAAAGATTCTTGATATTTTGCTTTAGCAATTTCTTTATAATTTAATTTATTATCAATAAAAGATAAGTATTTAAAATGTATATTACCATATGTTTTCCCAACTATTTTATTAAAAACAGTAGGTAAAACAGTATTTAATTGTTCAATATACTTTTTTCTTTTTTGATAAATTTTATAACTAATTTCAATCATTTGATTAGTTAAAATATTAATTAATCTATAATCCAATTTTTCTTTTTTAAAAATATCAGATCTACTTTTTAAAAGTTTTTCATAATTCATTAATAATTTTAAATACTCAGTATCAATTTTAGAGATATTCATATTAATAAAGTTTCTTCTAATTTTTGGTGGACCTTTAAAAAATTCGGTATCTTTAGGTATAAAATAAAGACAATTAATTAAATGAAATAACTCAGAAATTTTAGAAATTTTATTACCATTTAAAAAGATGTGTTTCCCTTTTGAATCATAGGTAATAATTAGCTTATTCTTTTCAAAATTATTGCAAATCTCAGCTAAAATTTGAAAATAATCCGATTCTTGATTAATTAATAAATTTTCTTTAGAAGTTCTAAAACTTCTCATTGAAGATAGATAATAAATTCCTTCAGCAATCGATGTTTTACCACTTCCGTTATTTCCATAAAGAAAATTTATACCTTTTAGGAATTCAACTTTCTCTTTTTTTAAATTTCTAAAATTAATTAGTTCCAAACTTTTTACAATCATTAATCTATTTCAAAGAACATGGTGTTATTAATATTTATTTTTGTTTGAGGATAAAGTTTTTTACCACGAGCATTAGTTAATACACCATTAACAAAAATTTTATTTTCGTTAATAAAAATTTTTGCTTCAAAACCACTTGAAACAATTCCTTGGTATTTTAAAAATTGCCCTAGGGTAATATACTCAGTTTTTATCTTTACTTTTTGATATTTTTCTTCAAACATAAAAACACCCTTTAATATTATATATTAAAGGGTTTTTTATTTAAAGAATAATTCGCTTTTAAGCACGCTTTAACGCTTAATAAATTCTAACTGGTGTAATTAATTGGATTACTTCAGGATTGTTTGTTGTAGAGACTGTAAAAGGCTTCATTTGGCCAACAAAATTTAAAACAACATCTTCTGATTTTAAAGCTTTAATTGCACTTGATACATAATCACAATTAAACGCCATTGTTAATTCTTCTCCAGAATACTTAAAATTAGTTAAAACTTCATTTGCTGATCCAACTTGAGAAGCTTTTGTTGATACAGTTACTTTCATTTCATTCATAGTAATAGCAACTATATTTTCTCTTTCATCAGTAATTGATGAAACGCGGTTTAATATATTTAAAAAATCTTGAGAATTAACTTCTAATTTAGCACTAAAATTCTTTGGAATAATATTTGATGTACGTGGATAATCACCTTCAATTAGAGTAGAAGTAAGTAATGTGTGATCTAATTGAAACCAGATTCTTCTTATTCCAACATACATGTCAATTTCACTTTCGTTAAAAATAGTTCTAGCAACTTCAACCATAGTTTTAACCGGAACATTAATATTAAAGCGATCTTTTGTATTTGCTTCTATAGTTGTTTTAGCAAGTCTAGAGCCATCGGTTGCAGTAAAGCATATATTGCCATCATTATTTTCTAAATTTATTCCTGTAAGGGCTAATTTTGTTTGTTTTTGAGAAGCACAGAATGCAACCTGAGTAACTGCATCAATAAATTTCTTGCTATCTAAAGTAACTTTTGTTCCTTCAAGACTAAAATCAATATCCATATATTCATCAGCTCGAATGCAATTAAGAGTATATTTAGAATTTTTTGTTCTAATTTCAACAATATTATCAATTAAAACTTGGAATGTAACTTCTTCATCAATAAGGTTTGTAATAATTTTAGTTAATTTATCTCCTTTTACTAAAATTGCTCCAGGTAATACATCACGAATAATTTGAACATTATTTTTTATTAAAGGAATGTTTGTTATTAAAGATAATTCTCCGTTTGAAGAAGTTATATCTAATCCATTTTCTCCAACTTCAAGTTTAAAATTAGAATAAATCGGATTAACTGGGCGAGGTGTAAATGCTTTATTTGCAATGTTTAATGTTTTTAAGAATTCTTGTGTACTGATTGTGAAATTCATAATAATTTATCTCCTTATTCTTAATAATATATTTATAATAATAAGCACTGTTTAATTAGTGGAAACTGTGGAAAATTTAATTCCTAATATTGAAATTTTATAGATTTAATCGAGCTTTTATTTCATTTATAACTGCTTGATACTGTGTGTCTGTTTTCAACTTATTTTCCACTTTTTTAACACTACTCATGACAGTTGAATGATCTTTATCAGAAAAATATTTACCTATTTGTTTATAAGGTATATCAAGATAGGTTCTAATTAAATAAATCGCAATATGTCGAGCAATTGCTATATCTTCTCTTCTTAATTTTCCAGTGATTTGAGATTTACTAAGATGATAATAATTTGAAACAACTGAAATAATTGTTTCTGGGGTTAAACTTGATTTATTTTTGTTTGATTTAACATTAACTAAATCTGCTAATGCATTTTGAGCTGTTTCTAATGTGACGTGAGTTATACCGTTTAATGTATTAAAAAATAAAATTCTTGTTAATGCACCATTTAATTCTCGAACGTTATTTTGAAAATTATTAGCGATAAATGAGATTGCATCGTTATCAAAAGAATTTAAATCCATTTTATTGAATTCAATTTTCTTTTTTAAAATGTCTTCAATAAGTGAAATATCAGGTTTTGTAATTTGAATAGTTAAACCGTCCATAAAACGAGTTATCAATCTATCACTTATTCCTTGAAGTTCGGAAGGCTTTCTATCGCTAGTTAAAACTATTTGTTTTTTATTTTGAATAAAATATTGAAATATATCAAAAAAGAATTCTAAAGTTTTAATTCTTCCTTCTAACATTTGAATATCATCAAGCAGTAAAACATCGTAACTTTTCAAAAAACCTTGCAAATCCTCTTTATTTTTTGTGTCTCTTGTATAAGAAACATATTCTGTTAAAAAGTCATTTGCACCAATACATAATACTTTTAAAGTAACAAATTTATGTTTTATATAGTTTCCTATTGCATTTAATAAATGAGTTTTTCCTAAGCCGCTATCGCCAAAAATAAATAATGGATTATAAAATTGTCCTGGGTTTCTTGAAATAACATAAGCTGCTTGAGTAGCGTCGTTATTAGCTTCACCAACAACAAAAGTATCAAAAGTAAAAGAAGGTTCTAATTTTGCGTTCTTAAAAAATGGTTGAGTATAAGTTGAACCAAGAATATCTTTTTTATTTTTTGATTCTAAATCTTTTTTTGAAACAAATTCGATAGAAAAATCAGTCTCAGTTGCTTCACGTATTTTTTCTGTGATTATATCAGAATATTTTATAACTTCAATTAAAGATACATTATTATCACAACAAACAATAATTCTATTACCATCTACAGCATAAATATAGGTATCTTTAAAAAACAAATTATAATAACTTTTATCAGTTATTATTTCTTTTAAGTTTTCTAATATGCGTTGCCGTAATTTTTGTTGAGAATTTAATGTTTGTAAGGCCATAAACATTTAAATATTATCACTTTTAGTTAAGTAATAAAATTTTAAAAATCACAATTTTAAGTTTTCCACATTAAAAAGTCTCGATTTTATCGATATAATCGAAGAAAAAAAGTTTTCAACATCTTTAATGTGGAAAACTTGTGGAAAATTATTATCCACAAAAATGAAAAAGTTGAATTGGTTAAAAATAATCCACATTAAATATATTTTCCACATTAAAGTTTTTATGATAAAACCAAATTTTTTAGTTGTTTTTAACATATCTTAAACTAACAATTTAATACTATGTGGATATGTTAAAAGTGACATTTTTAAAATTGACTAGATAGTTAGATAAATATATAATATTCTCACGTATTTTATACGAAACGATTATCGGAGGAAAATTATGAAAAGAACTTATCAACCAAGCAAAATTCACAAACTTAGAACTCACGGATTTAGAGCTAGAATGTCTGATGCTAATGGAAGAAAGGTATTAGCTGCTAGAAGAGCAAAAGGAAGAAAAGTATTAACTGTTAGTGATTAATGAAGAAAAAGAATGTCGTAAAAAAATATTCCGAATTTCAAGAGATTTTAAATACTAAAAAATTTAAAAAAAATTACCCGTTTGTAATTTATTATAACAACAGAAAATATTCTTATTCACGAGTTGGGATTCTAATTACTAAAAAACATGGAAATGCGGTTATCAGGAATAAGATAAAACGACAAATTAGAGAGATGATAAGTGAATTATTATCATTTAATGAAGAATATGATTTTATTATAACTTTTGCTAAAAATTATGATATTAATTGCTTTCATCAATATAAAAAAGCTCTTAAAACAATACTTTTTTCTTTAAAAGGGGAAAATAATGAACAAAAAAATTAAAACAACATTAGGTGTCGGTGCATTACTTCTTACAACTGTTATTTTAACATCATGTAATTCTTTTTGTTCCAATGAAGATAGTTCACATTTTAGATATGGGTATGATCCAATAAACACCACTTTTTTTGAAACACAAGAACAAGCAGAAGATTACATTATTGATCAAGTTAAAAGTTTAGAAGAAATTGATGATAAAGCTGATATTAGTATTTCTGATTTACAAATTTATGTTTTAAACGAGGAAGGAACAGAAAAAACACTTCAAAATATTAACGATACCAACATTAATTTACTCATTAAAAGATATAACGACAATTTAGTTTATTTAGTTCCAAACAATGTTTATGTAAATTATCAGTCAGAAGATTCAGAAGTTACTGACACTACTTTTGTTACAGTTGGATTAAGCGGATTTACAATTTCTTTAATAAATAATGCTATAACTCAAGGAATTATCACTCCTTCTTTTTCATATTATGAAGAATTAGATATGCTTACTCTTGATAAAATGATTGAGGTAAGTAAGGATTGTGGTTATGAATGGATAGAAAATCAAAACTTAACTAAAGAAAACATTTCTTTTAAAGATATTTATGGTTATACCTATGAAAATTATTTAACTTATGAAGAAAATCCAACAGAAGAAAATTTAAATTTATTACTTGGTGAAGATGACGGGAAAGGAAATCCAACAAGAGATGTAACAGAAGCTAATAATATTGGATTTGGTCGTAATTATTCTTTAACTACAACGCTTGGTTTTTTAAAGTTTGATAATTCTAATTTAGACGAAGAAAACTTTGATTTTTATCAACAAATAGAAGAATGGAATAAAGAGATTTCAAACAAAATCGGTTTTGATCAAGTACCAACTACTTCTTTTTTAAATTTATATCAAAATACTTTAAACGGACAAGTTAGTACTATAAGAACATGTATAGCTCAACAAGATGGTTTTTATGGTCATATTAATAACGATCCATTAAATAGTACAATTCGTATTGAAGGAAAAGCTATTGATTTCTGGGCTGGATGGGGTAATGCTTTCACTCAACATGGTCCCTTTGAAGGTTTACTTGTCTATCCAATTTCGATGATGATTGAAACTTTTTCTCATTCTTTTGGAATGAATGGTGTTGGTCAAATATTAAGTGTTATCCTTGTTACTTTTATTGTTAGAGGTTTATTTATGCTAGTTACATTACCTTCAACTTTAAGCCAACAAAAACTTCAATTAATACAACCTGAACTAGCTAAATTACAACAAAGATATCCAAACTTCAATACAAACGATATTGAAAAACAAAAATATGCCCAAGCACAAATGGCTCTTTATAAAAAACATAAAATACATCCATTTTTATCTTTGCTTGTTGTATTTATTCAGTTTCCTGTATTTATTTGTGTTTGGAATGCTATGCAAGGTGCTGCATCATTATCGAGAGATTCTGTTTTAGGTCTTACTTTATCTGATACAATTTGGTCAACTTTAACCAATCTTAGTGGCTGGCCTTCTGTTCCAGGTTGGTGGACTGCTTTAGTTTTAATTATTTTAATGTCAGCAGCACAAATTCTTGCGATGTTTATTCCTCAAATTTTAAATAAAAAAAGATTAAAGGATGTTCCAAAACTTAATGTTGTACAAAATCAAAATTCACAACAAAAAACAATGAAAATTGTACAATGGGTTATGACTATAATGGTTATTTTTATGGGCTTTACACTTCCTAGTGCTATGGGAGTTTATTGGTTCTGTGGAGCAATATTTAGTATTATTCAAACATTGTTATTACATTTTATATTAATAAAAAGAGAAAAAAAGAGAAAATAGAAAGGACGATTCAAAATGAAACAAATTACATGTAAATCAGTTGAAGAATGCTTAAATCAAGCAGCAAAAGAATTAAATTGTTCAATTGAAGATCTTATTTATACTGTTGATGAAGAAAAGAAAGGATTATTTGGCTTAGGAAAAAGTGCAACAATATCAGTTGTTGAGATTCCTGATGTAATAGCTTACGCTGAAACATATATTTCAAATATTTGTAAGGCAACTGGAATTGAAGTTTCAATTAAAACTATTGCTCAAGAAGGATTAATTAAAATCTTAATTGAAACAAATCACAATCCTGTTTTAATAGGTAAAAATGGTGAAACTTTACAAGCTTTAAACGAACTTGTTAAATTAGCAGTATCAAATAAATTTAAAAGAAAATTTAGAATATTATTAGATATTTCTGAATATAAAAACAAAAAATATAATAAAGTAATTGGAATTGCAAAAAGAGTTGCTAAAAACGTCTTAAAAACTCATATTGATACTAAACTTGATCCAATGACACCAGATGAAAGAAAGAAAGTTCACAATGCACTTTCTAGTTGGAAAAATATTAAAACAGAATCTGTCGGTGATGGAAAAGATAGATCTATTGTTATCAAATATACTGGTGTAAAAAATAAACGTAGTAATAAATTAAATGAGCAAGAAGTAAATAACGATAATATTCCTACAACAAATGAAGAAGTGAATGTATCTTCAAATGATGAAGTTAATATTTCTGAATAAATAAAAAATGTTTGATACTATTGTCGCTTTAGCTACACCTCAAATAAAAAGTGCCTTAGGAATAATAAGATTAAGCGGAGAAAATTGTTTTACGATAGTAAACAATTTTTTTAATAGAGAAATTAAATTTAAGGATAAAAATAAAATATTTTATGGATATATAGTTGATAAAGAAAAAGAAGAAACTATTGATGAAGTAATTTTATTAGCTTATAAAAATCCTTATTCTTTTACTGGAGAAGATAGTGTTGAAATTATATGTCATGGCTCCCCTCTTATCTTTGAAAAAATTATTGAGTTATCAATTAAATTTGGTGCAAGGTTAGCAAAAGGTGGAGAATATTCTTTTAGAAGTTACGTAAATAGAAAGATTGATTTAATTCAAGCTGAATCGATTAATGATTTAATAAATGCAGAAAGTTTAGAAAGTCAAAAATTATCATTACTATCTTTACAAGGGAAAACATCTAAATTAATAGCTCCTTTAAAAGAAGACTTTGCTAGTTTATTAAGCAACATCGAAGTAAATATAGATTATCCTGAATATCAAGATATTGAAGTAATAACTTTTGAAAAAATAGTTGAGATTTGCAATAAAAATTTAAAATATATCGAGAATTTAATTAATAATGGTCAACAAGGAAAAATTATTAAAGATGGTATAAATATTGCAATTGTTGGTAAACCTAATGTTGGGAAATCTTCATTACTTAACTCTTTTTTAAACGAAGATAAAGCTATTGTTTCTTCAATTAAAGGAACAACAAGAGATGTTGTTGAAGGAAAAATTAATTTAAATGGGATAATTATAAATTTCTTTGATACAGCAGGAATTAGAGAATCTGATAATGAAATTGAAGAAATTGGAATATTAAAGTCAAAACAAAAGATTGAATCTTCTGATTTAGTAATTGTTGTTTTTGATTCCACCGATTTATCTAAAGAAGATGAAGAAATATTAGATTTAGTTAAAAATAAAAAACATATTGTTGTTTATAATAAAAAGGATAAATTAACTAATTTAGATGATGATAAAATCTATATTTCTGCTTTAAAGAATGATATTAATATTTTAAAAGAACAAATTTTAAAAATATTTAAGATTAGCAAGGATAATTATGAAAATCCTTCAATTAATAATGCAAGAGAATTGGGAATATTACAAAATATTAAAAAATCAATTATTGATGTTTTAAATGAAGTTCAAAATAAGACAAGTATTGATTTAATTAGTGTTATGATAAAGGATATTTATTTAGAAATCTTATCTTTAACTGGCGAAGATTGTGATTTTGATATTACTAAAGAGATCTTTTCTCGTTTTTGTGTAGGAAAATAATATGATTTTTGATACTCATATCCATTTAAATTCTGAAGAATATACTGATAACTTAATAGACTTATTAAATAATGCAAAAAATAAAGGTGTAACTAATTTTTTGTGTGTTGGTTATGATATAGAAAGTAGTAAAAAAGCTATTGAAATTGCGGATCAATTTGATTTTGTCTATGCTAGTGTTGGACTTATTCCAACAGAGTGGAAGCAATATAATGACCAAAGTATAAGTGATTTAGAAAAGCTTATTTTATCTTCAAAAAAGGTAGTATGCATTGGTGAAATTGGTCTTGACTATTATTGGGAAAAAGAGGAAAAGATAAAAACAATCCAAAAAGATATGTTTATAAAACAAATTGAACTAGCAAATAAATACAATTTACCTCTATCACTTCATATAAGAGATGCACATCAAGACGCTTATAATATTCTTAAAAGTCGTATTTGTAATCAAAAAGGAATTTTGCATTGCTATTCTGGTTCTTTAGAAATGGCAAGGGAATTTATCAAATTAGGCTATAAAATTGCTTTTGGAGGAGTTTTGACTTTTAAAAATGCTAAAACAAGCAAAGATGTATTTCTAAATTTAGATTTAAAAGACATTGTATTTGAAACTGACGCACCTTATTTAAGTCCTACTCCTTTTAGAGGAAAAATAAATCTTCCAGAATATATTGTTGAGACAGTTAAATATGCTTCAGAATTAAGAAATATTAGTTTTGAAGAGTTGTGTAAAATTACATATATGAATTCAATTAATATTTTTCACGTGAAAACTTATGAAAATAAAGATTAATGGTTTAATTGTTGTTGAAGGAATAACTGATATATCATTTTTAAGTTCGTTTTTAGATGCAAGTTTTTATTCAGTTAATGGTTCAGCTGTTAATAAGAATGATGTTGAATTCTTAAAACAAGCTCAATTAAATCAAAATATTATCATTCTAACTGATCCAGATTATCCTGGAACTAAAATAAGAAATTATTTAAATGAGAACATCCCTAATTGTTATAATGCTTATATAAATAAAGAAGTTTCTATTAAAAGAAATAAAGTTGGTGTTGCTGAATCAACAAAGGAAGAAGTTTTAAAGGCTTTAAATTCATTAATCTTGTTTAAAAATGATAAAACAATGAACAATAATTTATCTTATTTAGATTTATTTGATTTAGGATTAATTGGTAAAGAAAATTCGAAAATAAAACGAGTTTATTTATGTAATTATTTAAAAATTGGTGTTTCTAATGGAAAGGCATTATTAAAAAAGTTAAATATGTTAAATTTAACAAAAGAAAAAATTCTAGAGGTATTACATAATGTTAACGATTAATGAAATAAAGGAATATTTTAAATTAGAAAATTCCAGTCCAAACAAAGATCTTGGACAAAATTTTCTTATAGACCACGACGCAATATTAAAAATTATTGATAGTTTAGATTTAAAAAAAGAGGATAAACTTCTTGAAGTCGGCCCTGGACTTGGTTCTTTAACAGATGATTTAGTCGGGAAAACAATAGATTTTTCAGCTGTTGAGTATGATACAAAGTTTGTAAAATTTTTAAATAATTCGTATGAAGGGAAGAATATTAAAATTATTCATTCTAATATTTTGAAGTTTAAAGACATTTATCAAAATAAAGTTATAGGTAATTTACCTTATTATATAACTACAGATATTATTGAATATTTATTGTTAAATTTTGAATCAATTAAATTAGCTGTATTTATGATGCAAGAAGAATGTTTTGAGCGAATTACAGCTTTAAAAGGAAAAGATTTTAACTCAATAAATGTTTTCTTAAAGTATTTATTTAATATTGAAAAAGTTTTAAAAGTAAATAAAACATCATTTTATCCAGTCCCTAGTGTAAATTCGATTGTAATCAAATTAACTAAAAAAGAAGAAAAAAACATAGGTTTTGCACAGATTTTATATAAAATAGCAAGAATTTTATTTCAAAATAGAAGAAAAACTATATTTAATAATTTAAATACTTTATTAAAAAATAAAGAAAATACTTTAAAAGTACTAAAAGACACAAATTTAGAACCTAACTTAAGAGCAGAACAATTAAAGCTTGAAGATTTTGAAAATATTACAAATGTTTTATTGAAACTTCAAGTTTTCAAATTATAATATTTAATACTTATATGAATATAAAAGCTTTTGCCAAAATTAACTTAGCACTTAAAGTACTAAACCAAAGGGATGATGGATATCATAATATTGAATCTATTTTATTACCTTTAGAAATGCATGACGTAATTGAAATTAAAATTGATAATCTTGCTGCAGATGATTTTGTAACTTGTGATGATTTTTGTCTAAAAACAGTAAAATACAACCTTTGTCATAAAGTAATTGATGAAGCAAGAAAAAAATGGGGATTTACAAAGAAATTAAGAATTTCTATTCATAAAAATATTTTTATTCAAGCAGGGTTAGGAGGCGGAAGTGCTGATGCTGCAGCAACTTTAATTGGAATAATTAAATTATTTAAAATCAAACCTACAAAAGAAGAACTTATTGATCTTTCAATTAAAATTGGTAGTGATGTTCCTTGGTCTTTATTTAGTCAACCTGCAATTATTGAACAAAAAGGTGAAAAAGTTGATTTTATAAACTTTAAACAACAATATCATTGTTTATTAGTAAAACCATCTATTGGTTTATCGACTAAGGAAGTTTTTGATAAGTTTGATGAAATAAAATCAAATGACGTTTCTGATAATAAAAAAACAATTAAAGAAATTGCTAATTCTTTAATTTCTTGCACTTCTTTAAAAGAACTAAATAAGATTTGCTATAATGAACTTGAACTTCCTGCATCCCAAATGCTTCCTGAAATTATTGATATTAAAAATAAATTGATTGGTTTAGGTTTTGATTTTGTACAAATGACTGGTGCTGGAAGCACTGTCTTTGCTTTAACTACTAATTTAAATAAAGCAAAACAAGCTGAAGAATATTTTTCTAAAAATGAAAATTATCAAATTGAGCTGACAAAAACTAGGGTTTTTAATAATTTAAAGAGGGAAAATTAAAATGCTATTTATTGATTGCTTTGGGAAAGATGTTTATATAGGTGAAGAATTAGTTGGTTATGTAAATAAACATGGCGTTATCTATATTAATCAAAGAAAATTTGGAAATCTAACTGATGATGGAAGAATTTTACTTGAAGAAAAATATGAAGCTGGGCACATTGAAGAAAATGGTGACATATATTTAAATTCTAAAAATGTTGGACATTTAACAGCTAACAACGATTTATATTTTTCTCCTAAAAAATTGTAAAAATAATTAAGATTAGTAAGGAAAATAATTAAAATACAATAAATTTTAATTTAAAAGCAAATAAAAAACCTCTAATAATGAGAGGTACCCAGTTTCCTAGACATTAAATGTTTGTTAACTGGATTATATCATAAGACTAACATGGATGCTTCCCT